>JADJGJ010000002.1:0-600000 GCA_016708105.1 Crocinitomicaceae bacterium | reverse complement strand
ATCAAAGAATTTTATCACGCATGCTATTACTGGTGATGTTGCCGTTGTAATTGCGCGCACCGGTGAAAAGGGTGATTCACATGGCATGTCAGCTTTCATTATTGAGAAAGGAACGCCTGGTTTTAATTCAGGTAAAAAAGAAAATAAACTGGGCATGCGTGCGTCAGAAACCGCTGAACTAATTTTCACGAATTGCAGAGTGCATAAAGATCAACTCATTGGCAAAGAAGGTTATGGATTTATTCAATCTATGAAAGTATTGGATGGAGGAAGAATTTCCATCGGATCGCTTGCTCTGGGTATTGCTAAGGGTGCTTTCAATGCTGCTGTCAAATATTCAAAAGAACGTGAACAGTTTGGAAAACCTATCTCGCAGTTTCAGGGCATAGCCTTTAAACTGGCCGATATGGCTACTAAAATTCAGGCTGCTGAATTACTATTACTTAGTGCCGCTGACTTGAAAGAACGCGGTGAAAAAATGACTAAAGAGTCTGCAATGGCTAAATATTACGCATCTGAAGTGGCTGTTGCTGTCTCTACCGAAGCTGTTCAAATCTTCGGTGGTTATGGCTATACCAAAGATTTTCCGGTTGAGAAATTCTTCCGTGATTCTAAACTTTGCACCATTGGCGAAGGCACTTCTGAAATACAAAAACTGGTAATTTCAAGGGAAATTTTAAAATAATGAACTAATTTCAATTTTTATCCTATCTTTGCGGTCCAAAATTGAACGAACAAAAGAAAATTATATGCTTATTATTCCAATTAAAGAAGGCGAAAACATTGAAAGAGCGCTTAAAAAGTATAAAAAGAAATATGAAAAAACCGGAGTTCTCCGTGAACTCAGAGAGCGTCAGTCTTTCACCAAACCTTCTGTTGAACTTCGTCAAGGTCGTTTGAAAGCTATTTATAAGCAGAAAATGAACAGCCAAGAAGGAAATTAAGCACAACAATTTTTAACTTCATACGTATTGAAGGGGTACAGGCTTGTGCCCCTTTTTTTTATGCAATTACCTGAAGATTTTATTCATTATCTCATCCATGAAAAGCGATACAGTGAACATACTGTTATTGCATATAAAAAAGATATTGAAAATTTTCTTGAAATTCTTGCCATTTCTTCTGATGACGAAATAAAAGATTTGAAACACCGTCACTTGAGATCTTATCTGGTAGAATTGGTTGAACAAGGACTTGAAAACACCAGCGTGAATCGCAAACTATCTAGCGTTAAAACTTTTTTCAAATTTCTAAGACAAACAGATAATTGCGCAGTTAATCCGGCGACGAAAGTAAAAAGTCTCAAACAGAAAAAATCTCTTCCCAATTTTGTCCCTGAATCACAAGTTTGGAACGTAAATACGGTATCTGATGAAGATGATGAATATGCCACGTGTCTTGTGAAACTAATTCTTGAAACATTCTATCAAACCGGTATTCGTCTAAGTGAATTAATTAATCTCAAAGAATCAGACATCAGCAAGTCACAAATAAAAGTGCTTGGAAAAAGAAATAAAGAGCGGATTATTCCCATTTCTTCTGCCCTCACAAAATTGATTGAAGAGTTTAGACAACAAAAAGATCTGCTCAATTCCAACGGTGATTATTTGTTCTGTGATAAATCAGGCAAAAAACTTAGTCCAAAATTTGTTTATAGAAAAGTTAATTACTACCTTGGTAAGGCAACGGATTTGAGTAAAAAAAGTCCGCATGTACTAAGGCACACTTTTGCTACGCACATGTTAAATAATGGTGCTTCACTTGAGTCAATAAAAAAGCTGCTGGGTCATGCTGATTTATCTGCAACACAGATATACACACACAATTCGTTTGCTCAAATAAAGAAGATTTATAACAAAGCTCATCCCCGAGGAGGAGCAGATTAAAATTTAAAACTATGGATTTACAAGTTCACTCCCTGCACTTTGATGCAGACAAAAAATTGATCGATTTCGTCAACGGAAGAGTAACCAAATTAGGAACATATTTTGATAAAATAATTTCAGGTGAAGTCATCCTGAAACTTGATAAATCAGATGATTCTGAAAACAAAGTAGCTGAAATCAAACTGATGATTCCGGGCAAAGAATTATTTGCAAAAAAACAATGTAAAAGTTTTGAAGAAGCAACCGATTTAGCTTGTGAAGCGTTGCGTCGCCAAGTTGATAAACACAAAGGTAAGCATCAGTAAACAAATGTTTTATTTTATATATTTGAACCCACGCATCAGTCGTGGGTTTTTTATTTGTTCCTAGTCTGATCCATTTGAACCCAAAAAAAAGAATGCTTATGAAAAGATTTTATCTCGTCGCAATCGTCATGTTGATCTCTGCTATGAGCTTTGGTCAAACAAAAATTGGAGGTATCGTCATGCCAAATGTAATGAAGGCAGGTGATGAATATTTAAAGATAAACGGAGGTGGCATCCGTGAAAAAATGACCTTGGACTTATACATTGGTGTTTTGTATCTGCGTGAAAAATCTTCTGACGCTGATAAAATCATCAAAGCTGATGAACCAATGGGCATAAAAATGAGAGTAATCTCAAGCTTTGTCACCAAAGAAAATATGGAAGAAGCTATCCGCACCGGATTTGAAAAATCAACCAATGACAATACCGCACCAATTCAATCAAAAATAGATGAGTTGATCAACGCCGGATTCAAACAAGAAATAGGCGTTGGCGATATTTTTGACCTCATTTATATGCCTGGAAAAGGAACTTCATTGAGTAAAAACAACACTGTTGTGCTCACTATCACCGGTCTTGACTTCAAACAAGCTCTTTTTGGAATTTGGCTCTGTGATGATCCGGCAGATGAAAATCTGAAGGCCAAAATGTTAGGACAATAATCCCTATAATCCCTAAAAATTTTCAAAAACTTGTTGACACTGTCAATAAGTTTCATATATTTGCACTCCCGTTTTCAAAAAAATAGGGGTTTTAACGTGTTCTTTTAATCATGTAGGCCGGCATAGCTCAGTTGGTAGAGCAGCTGATTTGTAATCAGCAGGTCGGAGGTTCGAGTCCCTCTGCCGGCTCAAGTATAATAAAGTACTTGGGGAGATACCAAAGTGGCCAACTGGGGCTGACTGTAACTCAGCTGACTTAGTCTTCGTAGGTTCGAATCCTGCTCTCCCCACTTTACTTTATTAACAGGCGGGAATAGCTCAGTTGGTAGAGCATCAGCCTTCCAAGCTGAGGGTCGCGAGTTCGAGTCTCGTTTCCCGCTCAATAAAAATTAAAAGAGCATTGTGCCGACGTAGCTCAGGGGTAGAGCGTTTCCTTGGTAAGGAAGAGGTCGTGGGTTCAATTCCCATCGTTGGCTCAAATGATTATCACACTTGTTAAGGGGTGTGTTTTTGTATTTTGTAAATTTTGTATTAATAATAAAAAGTAAACAATCGTAGATTATGGCTAAGGAAACCTATAACCGTTCCAAACCGCACGTAAACATTGGAACAATTGGTCACGTTGACCACGGTAAAACAACTCTAACTGCCGCTATCACAACCGTTCTTGCAAAAGAAGGTCTGGCTGAGCTGCGCGATTTCTCTTCTATTGATAACGCTCCTGAAGAGAAAGAAAGAGGTATCACTATTAACACGTCACATGTTGAGTATGCTACTCAATCACGTCACTACGCGCATGTAGATTGCCCGGGTCACGCGGATTACGTTAAAAACATGGTAACAGGTGCTGCTCAGATGGATGGTGCAATCCTTGTGGTTGCTGCTACTGATGGTCCAATGCCTCAGACTCGTGAACACATCCTTTTAGGTCGTCAGGTTGGCGTTCCTCGTATGGTTGTATTCATGAATAAAGTGGATATGGTTGATGATCCTGAATTGTTAGAGCTTGTTGAAATTGAAATCAGAGATTTATTATCTTTCTATTCATATGACGGTGAAAAAACTCCTGTTATTCAAGGTTCTGCTCTAGGAGCATTGAACGGTGAAGAAAAATGGGTTGCTACCGTAAAAGCGTTGATGGATGCAGTTGACAGCTGGATCGAACTTCCTGTTCGTGAAGTTGATAAAGCATTCTTGATGCCGGTTGAAGACGTGTTCTCTATTACTGGTCGTGGTACTGTTGCTACTGGTAAAATTGAAACAGGTGTAATCAACTCTGGTGAAGAGGTTGACATCATCGGAATGGGTGAAGAAAAACTGAAATCAGTTGTAACTGGTGTTGAGATGTTCCGCAAAATCCTTGACAGAGGTGAAGCTGGTGACAACGTAGGTTTGTTGTTAAGAGGTATTGAGAAAACTGATATCCGTCGTGGTATGGTTATCGCAAAACCAGGTTCAATTACTCCTCACACAGAATTCAAAGCTGAGGTTTATATCCTGAAAAAAGAAGAAGGTGGACGTCACACTCCATTCCATAATAAATATCGTCCTCAGTTTTACGTTAGAACAACTGACGTAACTGGTGAAATTATTCTTGGAGATGGTCGTGAAATGGTTATGCCTGGTGACAACGTTACAATTACTGTAAAATTGATCGTTCCGGTAGCTATCGGCCAGGGTCTTCGTTTCGCTATCCGTGAGGGTGGTAGAACAGTTGGTGCTGGTCAGGTAACTGAAATTTTGAAATAATTAAATGAACAAAGTAGACGAGAGAGGTGAATAGCCTCTCTCTTTTACGGGCGTAGTTCAAGGGTAGAATAGCGGTCTCCAAAACCGTTGATGGGAGTTCGAATCTCTCCGCCCGTGCATAAGTAAAAGGGCGAATTGATTTTGAATTTTGAAAGACAAAAAAACGTCAACCGCTCATAATAAATGTGAAATAGAAAAATCAGGAATAATCATCAATCCCTGAAGTGAAAAGGAAAAAAAGAATAAATCCGGCTTGTTCCGGATCAATTAATTTACAGGTCTTACTTCAACTCAGTGCAAAAGTAAACCGGGGCTTATAAAAGAAATTAGAAATGGCTAATATTATTCAATACATTGAAGAGTCATTCGGCGAGTTGGTTCACAAAGTGACCTGGCCAACATGGAGTCAACTTCAAAGCAGTTCGATTGTAGTTCTGGTGGCTTCAATCATTTTTGCTCTTATCATTTTTGCAATGGATTTTATCTTTGGAATTAATTCAATTGATAGTTTCTGGCGAGGATTTTTAGGGCTTTATTACAGTATCGTTCAAGGCTAATCCAATGGCAGAAGAAAAAACAAATAAAAACAAACCCACCGGAGATGAGAAAAAGCTCTGGTATGTGGTTCGTGCTGTCGGCGGAAAAGAAAAAAAAGTACGCGACTCCATTGAAATGGAGATTAAACGGCACAAACTTGAACATTTGGTTGGACAAGTATTGATCCCAACTGAAAAAGTGTATCAGATAAAAAACGGTAAGAAAATTTCGAAAGAACGTTCTTATTTACCAGGATATGTGCTTCTTGAAGCGGTGCTTGATGGAGAAGTACAACACATGATTAACAATGTTCCAAACGTAATTGGTTTTATGAGCGGAACAAAAGGCGGTGAGCCCATGCCAATGCGCGTTTCAGAAGTGAATCGTATACTTGGTAAGGTGGATGAATTAAGTGAACATGAGGAAGAACTAAATATTCCTTATGTTATTGGTGAGACAGTAAAGGTGATTGATGGTCCATTCAACGGGTTTAACGGGGTTATTGAAGAAATAAATGAAGAAAAGAAAAAACTGCAGGTAATGGTAAAAATCTTTGGTCGTAAAACACCATTAGAACTAAGCTACATGCAGGTTGACAAAAGCAATTAAGAGTTTTATTAACGTGTAGGAGTGCTACGGTGAGCACTGAATGCTTCCCTCACCGATTAACGCACGATTGAACTACAAAAAACAAACAAAAATGGCAAAACAAATCGTTGGATTAATTAAGCTTCAAATTAAAGGTGGAGCGGCTAATCCTTCCCCTCCAGTTGGTCCGGCTCTCGGTTCCAAAGGGGTAAACATCATGGAGTTCTGTAAGCAATTTAATGCTAGAACCCAAGATAAACCAGGGAAAGTTCTTCCGGTAGTTATTACAGTTTATGCAGACAAATCGTTTGAATTTGTTGTAAAAACACCACCGGTAGCCGTACAACTTCTTGAAGCTACTAAATTGAAATCAGGTTCAGCAGAACCAAACCGTAACAAAGTTGGTAAGGTATCATGGGATCAAATTAAAACAATTGCTGAAGACAAAATTCAGGACATGAATTGTTTTAAAGTGGAGTCTGCCATGAGAATGGTAGCCGGCACAGCTCGCAGTATGGGTCTTACAGTAACAGGTGAATTTCCAAAATCAAATTAATCATGGCAAGAGTAAGTAAAAAGAGAAAAGTTGTGCTCGCGAAAATTGATCGGGCAAAAGCTTATTCCTTAGCTGAAGCTTCAAGCCTGGTTAAGGAAATTTCAACAACAAAATTTGATGCATCGGTTGACATTGCGGTGCGCCTCGGCGTTGACCCAAGAAAAGCCAATCAAATGGTACGTGGTAGTGTTGCACTTCCACACGGTACTGGTAAAAATGTAAGGGTACTTGTATTGTGTACACCCGACAAAGAAACTGAGGCTAAAGCAGCCGGAGCTGACCACGTTGGGTTAGATGATTACATCAACAAAATCAAAGCAGGCTGGACAGATATCGACGTGATTATCACCATGCCTTCAGTAATGGGTAAAGTAGGTGCTTTAGGTAAAATACTCGGTCCTCGCGGATTGATGCCTAACCCGAAAACCGGAACCGTAACAATGGATGTCGGTAAAGCTGTAACTGAAACCAAAGCTGGTAAAATTGATTTCCGTGTTGATAAAAATGGTATCGTACATTCTGCAGTAGCTAAAGTTTCTTTCGATCCCAAAAAGATTGAAGAAAACGCGAATGAATTGCTTCAGACAATTGTTCGGATGAAGCCTTCATCTGCAAAAGGTACTTACATAAAAAGTATCTACATGAGTTCAACCATGAGTCCGGGCATTTCAATTGATGCCAGAAGTTTTGCTCAATAATAAATACGCTATAAAATGACAAAAGAAGAAAAATCAAAGTACATTGATGATTTGGCGGCAAAGTTGTCTGAATCAGGCGTGTTTTATCTGACTGATACAGCCGGACTGGACGTAGAATCTATCAACAACTTGCGCAGAAAATGCTTCCATAGTAAAGTAGAGTTGCGGGTAGTAAAAAATACGCTCCTTAAAAAAGCAATGCAACGTTTTGCAGACAGAAATTATGCTGATCTGTTTGAAGCGTTACATGGGCCTACAGCGGTAATGTTTTCAGAAGTAGGTAACGTACCTGCCAAATTGATACAAGAGTTTAGAAGAAAAAGTGATAAGCCGGTTTTGAAAGGGGCATATATCCAAGAAAACACCTATGTAGGTGATAAAAATGTGGATATGCTTGCTGCGTTGAAAAGCAAAAATGAGCTTGTTGCCGATATTATTCTTGCTCTTAAATCACCTGCTCAAAAAGTTATTTCTGGTCTTACTCGTGAAGACCGCAAATGGCCAGCAGAAAATTAAAATACTCTTGTAAAAAAGAGTGAAGTATTAACATTAATAAAACAAAATAAAATGGCTGAATTAAAAGAATTCGCAGAAAAATTGGTTAACCTGACAGTAAAAGAAGTTAACGAATTGGCTCAAATATTGAAAGACGAGTACGGCATTGAACCTGCAGCTGCTGCAGTAGTTGTTGCTGGTGGTGGAGGCGCAGAAGCTGCTGCTGAAAAAACAGAATTTGATGTTGTTCTGAAAGATGCAGGTGCTAACAAACTTGCTATCGTGAAATTGGTTAAAGATCTAACTGGTCTTGGACTGAAAGAAGCAAAAGAACTCGTTGACAAAGCTCCTTCTCCTCTTAAACAAGGAGTTTCTAAAGACGAAGCTGCTGGCCTGAAAAAATCTCTTGAAGAGGCAGGTGCAGTAGTTGAAGTTAACTAATAAAGGCTTGTATTTACACAGATTAGGCACTACCCAATGGGTATGTGCCTACATCTGTTTAAAAATGGACCTTGTTTTTGAATGAATTTGTTTAACTAAATTTTTTAGCCTTGGCAACACAAAAAAATATCACCGAAAGAATTAATCTGGGCAGCCGTTCAACAGGATTAGAATATCCAGATTTCTTAGACATTCAGCTCGAATCTTTCAGACAGTTTTTCCAGCTTGAAACTACGCCGGAAAACAGGAGTAACGAAGGCCTCTTCAAAGTTTTCAGCGAAAATTTTCCAATCACTGACACACGTAACCAGTTTGTATTGGAGTTCCTTGATTACTTCATTGACCCACCAAGATATACCATAACCGAGTGTATTGATCGAGGACTTACCTATAGTGTTCCACTCAAGGCAAAACTGAAATTGTATTGTACCGACCCTGAGCATGAAGATTTTGAGACCATCGTGCAGGACGTTTATTTGGGAACTATTCCATACATGACTCCTAAAGGATCATTTGTGATCAACGGAGCTGAGCGCGTAATAGTATCTCAATTACATCGTTCTCCAGGCGTGTTTTTTGGTCAAAGCAGACACGCTAACGGTACAAAATTGTACTCTGCCCGTATCATCCCTTTCAAAGGATCATGGATAGAGTTTGCTACTGACATCAACAATGTCATGTACGCTTACATTGACCGTAAAAAGAAATTACCTGTAACTACTTTGTTCCGTGCAATCGGTTATGAAACTGATAAGGATATTCTTGAAATCTTTGATTTAGCGGATGAATTCAAAGTAAACAAAGCAGCTATGAAAAAAGTGCTTGGGCGCAAACTTGCAGCCCGTGTGCTAAAAACGTGGATTGAAGATTTCGTTGATGAAGATACCGGTGAGGTTGTTTCAATTGAACGTAACGAAGTTTTACTTGATCGTGAAACCATTCTTGAAAAAGATCATCTTGATCTGATTGCTGATTCAGGCGTGAAAACAATAATTCTTCACAAAGAAAATGTCAACACAGCTGATTATGCGATCATCTATAATACCCTACAAAAAGACACATCAAACTCTGAAAAAGAAGCGGTAGAGCATATCTATCGTCAATTGAGAAATGCTGAGCCACCAGATTTTGAAACTGCTCGCAGCGTTTTTGAAAAACTCTTTTTCTCGGATACGCGATATGACCTTGGTGAAGTTGGACGTTTCCGTATCAACACCAAATTAGGTCTTAAAACAGACATGGATCAGAAAGTGCTCACCAAAGATGACATCATTCTGATTGTAAAATATCTTATTGAATTGATTAATGCAAAAGCGGAGATTGACGATATTGATCACTTGTCAAATCGTCGTGTTCGTACCGTTGGTGAGCAGTTACACACGCAATTTGGTGTTGGACTTGCCCGTATGGCACGTACCATCCGTGAGCGCATGAACGTGAGAGATAATGAGGTGTTCACCCCTATCGATCTAATCAATGCAAAAACATTATCTTCAGTGATCAACTCGTTCTTTGGAACAAATCAGTTGTCTCAGTTTATGGATCAAACCAATCCGCTGTCTGAAGTAACGCACAAACGTCGTTTATCAGCACTCGGGCCTGGAGGTCTTTCACGTGAGCGTGCCGGATTTGAGGTACGTGACGTTCACTACACGCACTACGGACGGTTGTGTACTATTGAAACACCAGAGGGTCCAAATATTGGTTTGATTTCATCTCTTTGCGTTTATGCCAAAGTGAATAAGCTTGGTTTCATTGAGACACCATATTATCAAGTTGAAAACGGAACAGCACAATTAGACAAACCAATGTACCTCAGTGCTGAGGAAGAAGAGGGAAAAATTATTGCTCAGGCAAACATTTCAGTTGACGGTAAAGGTAAAATTACATCTGAACGTGTTAAGTCACGTTTAGAAGGTGATTTCCCGGTTGTTGAACCAAAAGCGGTAAATCTGATGGATGTGGGTACTAACCAAATTGCATCTATCGCTGCATCTTCAATTCCTTTCCTAGAGCATGATGACGCCAACCGTGCGCTCATGGGATCAAACATGCAACGTCAAGCTGTGCCTTTGCTTAAACCAAGTGCACCGGTAGTAGGAACAGGAATTGAGAAATTAGTTGCAAAAGATTCTCGTGTACTTATTAATGCCGAAGGAGATGGTGTTGTTGAGTATGTTGATGCGAACGAAATTAAAATTCGTTACAACATGTCTAAAGATGACAAATTAGTTAGTTTTGATGGTGATCTTAAAACGTACGAGTTAACTAAATTCCAAAAGACAAATCAAAGTACTACCATCAATTTGCGTCCAATTGTTTTCAAAGGAACAAAGGTTGAAAAAGGACAAGTATTGTGTGAAGGATTTGCAACAGAAAACGGAGAACTTGCTTTGGGTCAAAACTTAAAAGTTGCTTTCATGCCTTGGCAAGGATACAACTTTGAGGATGCGATTGTAATTTCTGAAAAAGTAGTTCGCAACGATATCTTCACCTCAATTCACATTGATGAGTATGCGTTAGAAGTTCGTGATACAAAACGTGGTTTGGAAGAGTTGACTGCTGATATTCCAAATGTTTCTGAAGATGCTACCAAAGATCTTGACGAAAACGGAATTATCAGAATTGGTGCTGATATCAAAGAAGGAGATATCCTGATCGGAAAAATCACACCAAAAGGCGAAACAGATCCATCACCGGAAGAAAAACTTTTACGTGCAATCTTTGGTGATAAAGCAGGAGACGTAAAAGATGCATCGTTGAAAGCCGGTCCATCATTACGCGGTGTGGTAATTGATAAAAAATTATTTTCACGCGCAATTAAAGATCGTAAAACAAAGGCAAAAGATAAACCGGTATTGGCACAATTAGATGCCGACTACGAAAAAGAAGCCGGTGAATTGAAATCAGTTTTGATTGATAAATTACTCAACATTTTGGGTGAGCAAAAATCAAACGGTGTCTTCAACAATTACAAAGAAGAGATTCTAAAGAAAGGGGTTAAATTTACCGCTAAGAGTTTACAAACCGTTGATTTTTCAATTGTCAATCCTTATGAGTGGACAGCTGATACAGCAACGAATAAACTCATTCAACGCTTACTGCATAACTTCAATATCAAAGCAAATGATTTACTTGGAGTTTATAAACGCAAAAAATTCCAAATATCAGTTGGTGATGAATTACCTGCGGGAATTGTAAAAATGGCCAAAGTATACGTTGCTAAAAAACGCAAACTGAAAGTTGGAGATAAAATGGCCGGACGTCACGGGAATAAAGGAATTGTTGCGAACATCGTTCGTGAAGAAGACATGCCTTTCTTACCAGATGGAACACCGGTAGATATCGTACTTAATCCACTTGGGGTACCTTCACGTATGAACCTTGGACAGATTTACGAAACTGTATTAGGTTGGGCAGGTATGGAGCTTGGGGTTAAATTTGCTACACCAATTTTTGACGGAGCATCGCTGGAGACTATAACCGAATACACCGAAAAAGCCGGAATACCAAAATTTGGTAAAACACATCTTACTGATGGTCTCACCGGTGAAAAATTTGACCAGGCAGCAACAGTTGGGGTGATCTATATGTTGAAACTTGGTCACATGGTAGATGACAAAATGCACGCACGTTCAATTGGACCATACTCACTCATCACTCAACAACCTCTTGGTGGTAAAGCACAATTTGGTGGTCAGCGTTTTGGTGAGATGGAGGTTTGGGCACTTGAAGCATACGGTGCAGCAAATATCCTGCGTGAAATTCTTACAATTAAATCTGATGACGTGATTGGTAGAGCAAAAGCTTACGAGTCAATTGTCAAAGGTGAAGTATTCCATGAACCAGGTATACCAGAATCATTCAATGTATTGTTGAATGAGCTTGCCGGTTTGGGATTGAATATCACAATGGAATAATAATTATTGGATCTATTAAAAAATTATAAATAGACTATGGCGTTCAGAAAAGATGTAAAACCAAAGAGTAGTTTTTCAAAAATTACCATCAGCCTGGCTTCACCTGAAATGATTTTAGAGAAATCACATGGTGAAGTGTTGAAGCCCGAAACAATTAATTACCGTACCTACAAACCTGAACGCGATGGTTTGTTTTGTGAACGTATTTTCGGTCCGGTAAAAGATTACGAATGCCACTGCGGAAAATATAAACGTATTCGTTATAAAGGAATTGTTTGTGACCGTTGCGGTGTTGAAGTGACAGAGAAAAAAGTGCGTCGTGAGCGCATGGGACATATTTCACTTGTTGTTCCGGTTGCGCACATTTGGTACTTCCGTTCTCTTCCAAATAAAATTGGATATTTGTTAGGTCTTCCAACAAAAAAACTTGATCAGATTATTTATTACGAGCGTTATGTCGTAATTCAAAAAGGTATCGCTAATCGCAATGACGGTGAGCCTTTGGAATACATGGATTTTTTAACAGAAGAAGAATATCTGGATATTTTAGATGAGCTTCCGAAAGAAAATCAATATTTGGAAGACACTGATCCGAATAAATTTATTGCAAAAATGGGAGCAGAAGCTCTTCATGATTTGTTACAGCGTCTTGACCTGGACACGTTATCATTTGATTTGCGTCACCGCGCTAACACTGAATCTTCACAGCAACGTAAAAAAGAATCATTAAAGCGTCTTCAGGTTGTTGAATCACTTCGTGAATCATTTGGACGAGTTGAGAACAGACCTGAGTGGATGGTGATGAAAGTTATTCCGGTTATACCACCTGAATTACGTCCATTGGTTCCGTTGGACGGAGGTCGTTTTGCTACGTCAGATTTGAATGATTTGTACCGCAGAGTAATCATCCGCAACAACCGTTTGAAACGTCTGTTGGAAATTAAAGCACCAGAAGTAATTCTTAGAAATGAGAAAAGGATGCTTCAGGAATCAGTGGATTCATTGTTTGATAACTCACGCAAATCAAGTGCGGTAAAAACTGAATCAAATCGTCCGTTGAAATCACTTTCTGATTCTTTGAAAGGAAAGCAAGGACGTTTCCGTCAAAACTTGCTTGGAAAACGTGTTGACTATTCTGCACGTTCAGTAATTGTTGTTGGACCAAACTTAAAATTGCATGAGTGCGGTTTGCCAAAAGATATGGCAGCTGAATTATTCAAGCCGTTTATTATTCGCAAACTAATTGAAAGAGGAGTTGTTAAAACTGTAAAATCTGCAAAGAAAATAGTTGACAAAAAAGAGCCAATCGTTTGGGATATTCTTGAAAACGTATTGAAAGGACACCCTGTATTACTAAACCGTGCCCCTACATTGCACCGCTTGGGTATTCAGGCATTCCAGCCAAAACTGATTGAAGGAAAAGCGATTCGTTTGCACCCATTAGTGTGTACAGCGTTTAACGCCGACTTTGACGGTGACCAGATGGCGGTACACGTTCCGCTTGGAAATGCTGCAATACTTGAAGCTCAAATTCTGATGCTTGCTTCGCACAACATCCGTAACTCAGCTAATGGTGCGCCCATCACGGTACCTTCACAAGACATGGTGCTTGGATTATACTATATCACCAAACTGAAAAAAAGTACAGATACCGTGAAAGTAAAAGGAGAGGGAATGACATTCTATTCTCCGGAAGAAGTTATCATTGCACGTAATGAAGGTAAGCTTGATTTACATGCCTCTATCAAAGTGCGCACAAAAGATTTAGATGAAGCCGGAAACGTTGTTACTAAATTAATTGAAACAACTACCGGAAGAATTTTATTCAATGAACTTGTACCTGTACAGTGCGGATTCATCAATGATGTGTTGACTAAAAAAGCACTTCGTGATATCATCTCTAAAGTACTTGCGGTGTGCGGAACAGCTCGTGCGGCACAATTCCTTGATGATATTAAAAATCTTGGATTTACCATGGCATTCCGCGGAGGTTTGTCATTCAATTTGGATGATGTTATTATTCCAGCTGAGAAAGATGAAATGATTGCAACAGCGAATAAAGAAGTTGAAGAAGTAATGATGAACTACAACATGGGTCTCATTACCAACAACGAGCGTTATAATCAGATCATTGATATTTGGACACATACCAATACCCGTTTGACATCAAAATTGATGGAGCGTTTGATTAAAGATCAGCAAGGATTCAACTCAATTTATATGATGATGGATTCTGGTGCACGTGGATCTAAAGAACAAATTCGTCAGCTTTCAGGAATGCGTGGATTGATGGCGAAACCACAAAAATCAGGTGCATCTTCTCAAGATATTATTGAAAACCCGATCTTATCTAATTTTAAAGAAGGGTTGTCAGTACTTGAGTACTTTATTTCTACACACGGTGCTCGTAAAGGTCTTGCCGATACAGCGTTGAAAACGGCTGATGCCGGTTACCTTACACGTCGTTTGGTTGACGTTGCTCAGGATGTTGTAATTAATACAGCAGACTGTGGAACACTTCGTGGCGTTGTTGTATCTGCACTTAAGAAAAGTGATGACATTGTTGAATCATTGTACGACCGTATTTTGGGTCGCGTAACAGTACATGATGTTTATAAACCGGGTACTGATGAGTTGATCATTGCTGCAGGAGAAGAAGTAACAGAAACTGCAGCAAAACAAATTGAAGCAGTAGAAATAGAAAGTGTTGAAGTACGTTCAGTGCTTACCTGTGAAATGAAGCGTGGTGTTTGTGCAAAATGTTACGGTCGCAACCTATCAACTAGCCAAATGGCTGTAATGGGAGATGCTGTAGGAGTTATTGCTGCACAGTCAATTGGTGAACCAGGTACACAACTTACACTTCGTACGTTCCACGTGGGAGGTACTGCTGCAAACATTGCTGAAGAGGCTGATATCAAAGCAAAATTTGAAGGAAAACTTGAAATTGAAGAGTTAAAAACTATTCCTACAAAAGATAAAGACGGAAAAGATGTTCAAGTTGTAATTGGTCGTTCAGCTGAAGCAAAAATCACTGACTCACGCACCGGAATTATATTAATGACTGCAAACATTCCTTACGGATCAATTTTGGTTGCTGATAATAATTCTAGTGTTAAAAAAGGAGACGTGATTTGTAAATGGGATCCTTACAACGCAGTAATTCTTTCAGATGCCAAAGGAGTTGTTCTATTTGAAAACATCACAGAAGGAGAAACTTTCCGTGAAGAAATAGATGAGCAAACCGGATTTACAGAGAAAGTAATCACTGAAAATAAAAACAAGAAAACCATACCAACTGTATCAATCATTGATGGTAAATCAAAAGAAGTGTTGAGATCATACAACCTTCCGGTGAATGCACACATTGTGGTTAATCAGGGAGATAAAATTGAAGCGGGAACTATTCTTGTAAAAATTCCACGAGTATCAGGAAAATCAGGGGATATCACAGGAGGTCTTCCACGTGTAACGGAGCTATTTGAAGCACGTAATCCGTCAAACCCGGCAGTAGTTGCAGAGATTGACGGAATTGTTTCATACGGAAAAATCAAACGTGGTAACCGTGAGATTGTGGTGATTTCAAAAACCGGTGAAGAGCGCCGTTATCTTGTTCCACTTTCAAAACATATTCTTGTACAAGAGAATGATTTTGTAAAAGCGGGTCAACCGTTGTCAGACGGATCTATCACTCCAAGAGATATTCTAAACATCAAAGGACCAACCGCGGTGCAAGAATATCTTGTGAATGAAATACAAGAGGTATACCGTTTGCAAGGTGTGAAAATCAACGATAAACATTTTGAAGTTATCGTACGTCAGATGATGTTGAAGGTAGAGATTGAAGAGGCAGGTGACACAAAATTCCTTGAAGGACAATCAGTACACAAAGCAGATTTCTTTGAAGAGAATGATGCACTATATGGTAAAAAAGTAGTGATAGACCCAGGTGAGTCAGAATCATTGAAAGCAGGACAAATCATCACCGCACGTAAACTGCGTGATGAAAATTCAGTTCTCAAACGCAAAGACAAAAAACTAGTTGAAGCACGCGATGCTGTACCTGCTACATCAATTCCATTGTTACAGGGTATCACCAAAGCGTCATTGCAAACTCGTTCATTTATCTCTGCGGCATCGTTCCAGGAAACTACTAAAGTACTGAACGAAGCAGCGCTGAATGGAAAAGAAGATTCACTGTTAGGATTGAAAGAGAATGTAATTGTAGGACACTTGATTCCTGCAGGAACAGGGTTTAGACAATTCCAACAAATATTGGTGGGCAGCCAAGAAGAATACGAAGAAATGTTGGCCACTCACTAAAAAAGCAAAGCAAAAAAATAAAGGCGTACTGAATGGTACGCCTTTTTTATCTAGTATAAAATACAATCTGTTATGAGCGCAAAAGACGAAAAACAACCAAACCAGCTAAACATAGAATTGTCTGAAGATATTTCAGGAGGAATTTATTCCAACCTGTCTGTAATTACTCATTCACCAACAGAATTTATCGTTGACTTCATACAATTGATGCCGGGAGTACCAAAAGGTAAAGTAAGATCACGCGTTGTGATGGCGCCTGAGAATGCTAAAAAATTGATGAAAGCGATGATGGACAATATTTCCAAATACGAATCAACTCATGGCACGATAAAAGAACATGGACCAGTAGGACACGTTATTCCAATGAATTTTGGTGGACCAGTGAATGAGGCTTAAGTTTTCATAAAATGAAATCTGAGTGACCTGCAATCAGGTTGGGAAACGTAATTTACTTCTTCCACAAAACAATCTTCATTAGTCGCGTAGCAATGTATAAACGTGTCTGAACAAAGATCAACGAAGACGCTCATTTTTATTACATTTGCCCCGTGCAAACCCAAGCATTTTCTATCCTATTACTTCTTTGGATCTGCGGATCCTCATCCTTTGGCGCATCCTCAATAAACAATTCATCATCAACTGAAGATACGTTGAAGTTGACCACGTTGAATGAGCAAATGCGCGCAAATTATCGTGATGGAAATTATGATCAAGGAATTTCTACTGCGCAAAGCATGTTGCTTTTGTCTAACACATTAATCAGCAAAAAAGAATACGTTTCATTTGCCCGTAAACAGCTGGTTGATGCATACCGATATTTAGGATTGATGATTGAGCACACAGATAGTTTCGGGCTTTCTCCAGCGTATTTTGTGAAAGCATTTCAAATTGCATCTCAAGATAAATTATACAAAAAACAAGGCGCCATATTAGGGCACACGGGTATGTATTATTACAATTCCGGTGACTACCCTACCTCATTAAGTTACTCCATGAGAGAACTTGAACTTGGCCAAAAAACCGGAGATAAATATCGTATGGCATCGGCATACAACCGTATTGGAATCAACTACAAAAGACTCATGATGCATAACGAAGCACTAGAAAATCTTTTCAATAGTGCCAATCTTTATATTGCGAGAGGTGATTCTGCAGATGCAGCTAATGCATGGAATAATATTGGAAATGTCTATTATAATATTAAAGATTATAAACAAGCTTATCATTATTACCAGAAAGAAAAACAAATTGGTTTGCTGCTCCATGATGAAGAGTTAGTAGCTGATGCCATGAATTGCACTGCCCAACTCTTTAATGATGTAGCTTTTATGCCAAAAGATTCCGTGATCTACTATTTTAATTTTTCATCAGAATTCCTTGTTGATTTTGAATCAGATTTTCTATTAGACTCAGCTATTCACTATTTCAACTTTGCCATCAGTTATTACGCCACTAACAATAAATCTTACGAATTATCTGACTGCTATATTGGATTAGCAACTACATATACCCTGCAGAAAAAACACCAGGCGGCAATACATGCCTATTTCAAAGCTTATGAACTGGCAAAATTCAATGGCGTATTGCAAAAAGAGATGACATCATCACAAGGGCTATACGTTAATTACCAAAACACAAAACAGTTTGACTCATCATTATATTGGTTTGAAATTTATAATCTGACACAAGATTCAATTTACAACGATAGCAAGTCAAGAGAAATAGGAAGATTAGAATCAAGGCATGAATTTGAAGCAAAGGAAGCAGAATTACTTGCCGCCAAAAACAGAGACAAAGCAGTCGCAGATGCTCAAAAATCAAAACAACAAATGATTTTGATAATAGTAAGTATTGGTCTGCTTTTAGTACTGATTTTGTTAATCTTTATATTCAATCGCTTTCAGGTAATTAAAAAGCAGAAGCATGAGATAGAATATCATAAACTTGAATTAGAATTAAAACAAAAAGAAATTGTTGATTCAATTACTTATGCACAACGCTTACAACATGCCATTCTAGCACCACAAGATGAGATTGTAAAATTTTTTCCGCGGAGTTTTTTATTGTACAAACCAAAAGACATCGTTGCGGGTGATTTTTATTTTTTTGAAAAGACAGATACACACATTTTTTATGCAGCAGCAGATTGCACGGGACACGGTGTGCCAGGTGCCATGGTAAGTATAGTTTGCTCTAACGCCTTAACCAGATCTATTAAAGAATTTGGATTAACTGATCCGGCAGATATCTTGAATAAAACACGAGAATTAGTAGTGCAAACATTTGAAAAAAGTGGACAAGATGTAAAAGATGGAATGGATATTTCATTTATCTCAAAAAATATTAATACCCATGAAATAGTATGGGCAGGTGCGCATAATGCGCTTTGGATTTATACCAACGGAGAATTACAAGAAGTAAAACCTGATAAACATCCAATAGGAAAATCATATCACAATGACCCTTTCCACTCACACAAAATTTCACTGCAGAAAAATGATTCGCTTTATTTATTGACCGATGGCTACGCCGATCAATTTGGCGGTGAAAATTTACCCGGCGGAAAAGAAGGCGGTAAAAAATTCAAGGCGTCACGCTTGAAAGAACTTCTTGCCGGTATGCAGTCCAAGTCATTTACAGAACAAAAAGAAATTCTTGAAAAAACATTTGAAAATTGGCGTGGTAATTTAGAGCAGTTGGATGATGTTTGTATTATTGGGATTGGGGGGTAGAGGTGAAAAAATTTCTTGCCGGTTTGTTAGAAGGACTTTAAGGACTGAAGGGACGCAAATTGCTGCCTACAACGTTGGTGAAAGATTGGTGATTGAAGGTGATTAAATTCAATAATATCAAACGTGCTCATTTTCTTTTCTCACTTAAGAATGAGCTAGACGGACACAAAAAAATTATTACACTATATAGCCTGCAACTTCTTGATTTTTTTATCCGGCACTAATTTGTGGAGCAATTTTACGGCGAAGGGAATGGTCCAGATAAATAATAATACACCTAGAAAATTAAATAGCATGTGCGCGTTTGCAACTGTACGTTCAACGCTGGCGGTTGCACTGATATATTTTACTAAATTGAGAAAGGGAAAATAAAAAATCAAACCAATAAGAATACAAACAAAATTGAATATCAAATGAAACATTCCTGTTCTGATTGCATCACGGCTGCCTTTAATAGTTGCAATCAGCGTATCACTGCACGTCCCAAGTTCGGCTCCAAGCATAATTGCAATACCTCCACCAACGGTTAGTAGGCCTTTTTTAGTAAGAATAATAGCCATACCCACGGTGGCTGATGAAGACTGAATAACCAATGTAACAATTGCGCCAATCATTGCGCCGGTTACCGGGTTCTCAATTTTTTTGAGCATCTCAGTAAAAAATGCTTCATCTTTCAGGGGTTCAACAGCATTTTCCATGGTGAACAAACCAAAAAATAAGACACCAAAATAAAGTATTACACGACCGGCATGGGTAATTTTATCTGATTTTGAAATCATGAGCAACACAAAACCAATCAACAAAAAAACGGGAGAATATTTTCCAATATCCATTGCAATAATTTGGCTGCTTACCGTGGTTCCAATATTAGCACCCAACACAATTCCCAATGATTGTTTGAGTGTTAAAAAACCCGAATTCACAAATACAATGGTAATGATGATTACAGCCGACGATGAATCAAGCAGTGTAGTGACAACTATTCCTACAATCAAACTACTGAATGTATTACCGGTAAAACGTGATATCCACTTTTTTGCATTATCACCCAGCGCATTTTTTAATGCCGTAGAAAGATTATTAACGGCGAATAAAAAGAGAACGAGTCCGGCAATGATGGATAGAATAATTTCTGTCATGGTAATAGATTGCAAAATTACCAGACCGCTATTTACTAAAGAATAAGGGAGGTTTAAGAAGATATTACTAAATCAGCACGAGTTGCATGGTGGAAAATTCAAGCTGTCACTATTTGAACTGCCTAAGCCATTCAATTGCTTTTGCTTTATCACGAAAAACTTTGGTGGGCACCAGGGGTTTATCAAATTTGATATAAAAATTAATCAATATTTTTTGTGCCAACGAGCGAAGAACAAAAGCTTCAGCTGCAGAATATTTCAGCGATTCTTCACTGGCCATAAACGCTCTGGTTTCAGCTTTGAGTGAAGTAAACGAACCTCCGAAAATAATGACTGGCGCCTTTTTGTTTCCTGTTAGTTTTCCAAATGCGTCTACATTTTCAATGACATCTTTGATTTCATAAACGTGCGTGTCATTGGTGTGTAGTTCAAGAATACCGTCATCACGCAGCCTTATCGTTGAGTGCGGATAAATAATTTCATCCACAATATTTTTTGTATCCTGGGTGGTTTTCAGCATGAATCTAAGATACGGAAAAACATCTGTCAAACAGCATGATGTTGTTCGATTATTCCAGACAATTTGCTCAAACTTTGAAATTAGCGATGCGGAAAGAATCAGACGCAGGACAAATTGATTACTCAATCACAACCGACATGGTATCCGTTGTGTAAGTGCCAAAATAACCGATGGCATTTCCTTCCAAATTACTTGTAGGGTTAGCCGGTGCAGTAGAATTTGACTCATTACTTGACAAGGTATAGAAGTAAGTATAATTTGCTTTGTCAAGCGTGATAAGCTCAATAAAAATTGTATCACCTTTGAATGCATCAGCACCAAAAAAAGGTGCATTGTAATTTTGCCCATTGATGAAATCATCATTGCCGATGTAATAAAACTCACGTTGCTCGGTTCCATTAATAAATATACGCACACGATAATGATTCACTTCTGTTGCGTTGTCAGTTGAATAATATTCAATCATATAAGCACTGTCAGTAACTGCCGAAAATGGTGATAAAGAATAAACGATAGAATCAATTTCAGGTTTTGAAAATGAATGACATTGAGATGTGATTATAGTTCCGTTCACATCAATCCATAATGAATAATCATTATCAGGCAACACAACAAAATCATTGTGATGATAATAACCAGGTATGTAAGCATCTTCAGCAAAGACAAATTCATTTCCGTCTTTATCAGTAACTCTTACATCAGCATTTGAAATTTTGTCAAAAGTTTGATCAGTATATACGGCAGAAGTGTAGGATAACATGATATAATTATTCCCGGGACTATCTTTTAAAACAGCTTCGACAACAATTTCGGGCGAGGCCTCATTCAGTTCAAGATCAATTACTTTTTCACATGAAAATAAGCTCAGCGTGATCAATACAATACTATAATATTTCAGCTGATTCAATTTCATTTATTGCGGAATGATTACAGACATAGTATCAGAAGTGTATGCCCCAAAATAACCAATAGCTCCTCCCTCAATATTTGAAACCGGGTTAGATGGTGTTGGAGAAAAAGGATCATCACTACCATTACTTGAAAGACTGAAAAAATAATCATAATTACTTTCATCAACCGATAGTAACTCAATTACCACGGTATCTCCCTTTTCTACAGCGGTTGCAAAAGCCGGTTGAGTATACGTTTCACCGTTAAATAAATCATCATTGGTGATGTAGTAATTTGGATCTTTGATGCCATTTACATACACATTTATCCTATAAAAATTATCTTGATTTGCGTTGTCACTAAAGCTGAAAAAAACTAAATACGTTGTATCAGTTTGCGGACCAAAACTACCAGATTGTTCAAGATAATTCAGTGAATCAAGCTCAGGTTTATAAAAAGTTGGCACTGATGATGTAAAAACTTCGCCATTATACGTGACACTTAAATCATAGTCATTATCTACAAATACTTCAAGCGTTGCATTATTGTAATAACCCGGCATACCGGGCATTTCTGCGAGTGTATAAACAGTACCGGCTTCATCAGTAATGGTTACCGTTGCGCCTGAAAGTTTTTCAAAATCACTCTCTTGATATACCGATCCGGTTTTTGAGAGAATCACATAATTATTTCCGGGTTGATCCATCAACAAAGCTTCAACTACCACGCGTTGTTCAGCTTCATTGAGCGGAATATCAATCACTTTTTCACAAGAAGAAAAACCGATCAGACCAAAAATTGCTGCTGCTATAGAATAACGAAACATAAAAAATCAGAATTTGAAATTATAGGTAATGGAAGGAATCACTTTGAATAATGCAAGTTGCACGGCTTCTGTCTGACCGGTTTCTTCATTTTCTTGAAAAGAAATAGAGTACGCATTTTCACGCGCGTAAGCGTTATAAACAGAAAGATTCCAGCTACTTTCCCAGCGTTTTGGAACTTGTTTTTCTTCTCCTGTAGTTGGATCTTTCACAATTTTGTAGTTTTTATTATTCAGCGTGATACCAACATCCAAGCGATGATAATTTGGCATGCGGTAACCATTTCTCTCAGTATAATAATTTACAATTTGTCCGTCAATTTCATATTTACCACTTGGAAAAGTAACAGCATTACCGGTATAAAAAACCCAAGTTGCAGAAAAAGTTAAGCGGTCATTCAATGTGTAAATTCCAACTAGTGAAATATCATGTCTACGATCTTGTCTTGCAGGATACCACGTATTGTTATTGATCTCATCAAATAATCGTTCAGTTTTTGCCAAGGTATATGCAACCCAACCAGTAAACTTACCTGATTTTTTGCGCAATAAAAATTCCATACCGTAAGCACGCCCACGACCATACAACAACTCACCTTCAACCGTTGGATTTAAAGTTACCTCTGCCCCATCACGGTAATCAATGGTGTTTTGCATGTCTTTATAATAAAATTCAATTGAACCCTCAACAGCATTATTGAAAAAATTGCGGAAATATCCAATGGCAAATTGATCAGCAATTTCAGGTTTGATATTATTGCTTGAAGGCAACCAAATATCAGTTGGAGAAGATGCTGTTGTATTTGAGATCAGGTGAAGGAACTGGTATGTGCGCCCGTAATTTGCTTTGATTGAACTGAGTTCATTGATGATAAAAGTTGCACCTAAACGAGGTGATAATCCATTGTACCATTTAACCACCTCCCAATCACTATAATTTGTTGTATCCGTTACATTGCCATCTTCATCATAGGTGTAAAAATCACCGGGCCCTAATTGAGCAAAATTATCATAACGCAAACCATAATTCAGAACCCATCTTTTTTTAATTTTTTGCTCATTCTGCACATAGAGTGAATTTTCCAAAGAGTATCTTTTCTGAATATCATTCAGCTCAAAATTGATTCCTGATCCGGTTTCAATTTCACCAGGCTTAAAGGTGTGATGAATAATGTTTACACCAAATTTGAATGTATTATTTGAATTGATGTACCAGTCAAAATCTTGTTTTAAATTCATGTCTTGAATTTCAGAACCAATTTCAAAAGTTTCATTACCTCCACCAAATTTTATTTTGTAGTTGTAATTAGAAAAAACGAATGAAGTATTACCAAACAATTTATCTGAATAGATGTGATTCCAACGTAAGGTTCCGGTTGCATTACCCCAGTCAAAACCAAACTGATCACTGAATCCAAAATTATCACGACCAAAATAACCTGATAAAAAAATACGATCATTAGGCCCAATTCTATAATTTGCCTTAGCATTCAAATCATAGAAATAGAGAATAGATTTGTTGAGTGATTCATTATCTGATAATTTCAGAAAAACATCAGCATAAGTTCTGCGACCAGAGATAATAAACGAACCTTTATCTTTCACAATTGGAGACTCAATAGTAAGGCGAGAAGAAATTAACCCAATACCACCGCTCATAGAAAATTGTTTTGAGTTACCCTCTTTCATTTTAATATCCATAACAGAAGATAGACGACCACCAAATTCAGCAGGGGCACCACCTTTATATAATTTTACATCTTTCAAAGCATCAGAATTAAAAACAGAGAAAAAACCCAGCAAGTGAGAAGCGTTGTAAACCGGTGCTCCATCAAGCAACACCAAATTTTGATCAGCACCACCACCGCGCACGTAGAATCCTGAATTACCTTCTCCGGCTGATTTTACACCGGGTAATAATTGCATGGTTTTAAAAACATCTTTTTCACCAAAAATTACAGGAATTGATTCAATCTCGTTGATATCCAATTTTTGTACACTCATTTCACCTGAAGTAACATTTTCATCTTCTTTTACGGTTGATACTTCAACTACATCCAGCACTTTACTATCAGGTGCCAGTTCTAAATCTTGGGTGATATTTTTATCAAGCACCACCTTCACTTCAGTAGTAGTAAACCCGATTGATTTATACTGCAGCGTATAATTTCCTGCCGGCAAGGTGAGAGAATAAAATCCATACGTATTGGTGATAGCACCTGTACCGGGTAATTCCAATACCGCCACGCGTGCACCAATAATATCTTCACCGGTTGCACCATCTTTTAAGGTACCACTGATAGTAAATTTTTCTTGCGCAGTGAGCGCCTGAGTGAAAAATAAAATTGTAACTAGTACAATTGATCTGAGTAAAGCCATTTTTTTCATTTAATTATTCTGTTGAAACACAAATCAACTATTCAAATAACGCATTATACTTTAATTTAGTTTGAATAGTGAGTTGTTTGGGTAGTGACGGTTGAATCCGTTCATTTGTTACAGCAAAGTTGGTTATTAATTTTCAGTTTGTATTTAATTTTCAACGAAACGCCTTGTTTTGTCATTGAACATATAACTGTAACGGGATTGTTTTGTTCAGATATAGATGCATATTTCGTTTAAAAAATAAGGCTGTACATAGAAAAAATATAAAAAGCCGCCGGTCAGACCTTATCTTTACCGGGCAAAACAAAATCACAATATTCACACTTTGGTAATCCATGAGTAATTTGCTTAAATATACCCTGCTTGGTTGGCTTGCCTATACCTTGATATGGATATGGATTATCTCCAATTTCATTGATCTGGGACCATCAGTTATCAGGGTGCTTGCCATTACTATTCCTGAAATGATTTTGTTTTACCTCAACCTGTATTATTTTATTCCGCGTTTTCTTGACAGCAATTCAAGGGTTAACTATTTTATCGTCATACTTGTTGTAATTGGTATTGCTACTTTTTTAGGCGCAAGCGCTGATCTCTATCTTGATATAAAAATACCTTTTCACAATTTCAAACATCTTGAACGACCTTTGTACACATCTTATGTTGCACGCTTTTTTATGTCAGTGATGCCTATTATCGTCAGCTCATTGGTGAATCGTTCAATGCAAGTTCGCAAACAGCGTGAAGAGAGTCTTGAATTAAAAAACAAAATGCTGGAGGCAGAAACGAAAGCATTGAAGGCACAAATAAATCCCCATTTTTTATTTAATAGCATGAATAATATCTATGCCCTGGCACAAGCAAAATCAGACAAAGCACCTGCTGCCATCATGCATTTGTCAGACATATTGCGCTTTGTTACTTATGACAGCAACCAAAATGAAGTTGATTTGAAAGATGAAATAAAAACGATAGAAAGTTTCATCATGTTGCAAGCACTGAAAGATGAAGACCAATCAAACATTCGCATTGAAATTGAAAATCAAAACGGACATTATAAAATTGCACCGCTTCTTTTAATTCCGTTCATTGAAAATTGCTTTAAACACAGCAATCACGATGACAAAGAAAAAGGCTGGATTACTATTCAGTTAAAAGCAGCCAACGGACAAATTCACTTGATCTGTAATAATTCAAAACCGGATCAAAAAATGCGCAATGATAAAACGGGAGGCGTTGGTCTGGAAAATGTAAAAAAAAGGTTGGCACTCCTTTACCCAGATAAACATCAGTTGAGCATTACGGATAGTGAAGAAAGTTATGGGATTGAATTGGTGGTTAGGACTTAGGGGTTATTGACCAAGTGAGAGCAGAATATTTTACTTTGGCAACAACAATATTACTATGGTCACTTTGTGGTGAAGGTGTAGTGGCAATAATGTGGTAACGCGATTAATCGCGTTGCCACATTATTGCCTCATGATTGCCTCATGATTGCCACATTATTGCCTCATGATTACCTCATGGTTGCCTCATGGTTGCCACATGGTTGCAACATAGTAACAATAAAGCCCCAGAACTGGGATTAAAAAATTTTATATGATGAAATCAATAGCGTCCTAAACGATCAATTAAAAAAAGTAAGAGAAGGATAGTTTCTGTAACTCAAATTATCTTTGAGGGCCACAACAAAAAACCAACACCTTCTCCTATGGTAAAATTAACCTTGTTTTCTCAAATAATCTCCAAACTGGATAGATTAAAATTCAATAAGATTGTAAAGGAAAAACAAACAGACAAGCATCAAAAGGGTTACAATAGCTGGACACATCTGATTTCAATGCTCTTTTGTCAATTTGCAAAAAGTCAATCAATACGGGATATTAGCAACGGTTTACGATCAGCAACCGGTAACTTAAATCATATGGGCATAGAAAGAGCTCCTTCTAAATCAACCATAAGCTACCAAAATAAACACAGGGATTGGGAGCTATTTAGAACATACTATTATCATTTGCTGGGAAGTTTAGGACAGCAGGTGGGATTTAAACAGGTTAAATTTAAAATCAAATCCAAAATATTTTTAGTAGACTCAAGTACCATAAGTTTGTGCCTCTCATTATTTGATTGGGCAAGATACAAGACGGCAAAGGGAGCTGTGAAAATGCATACAATGCTTGATTATGATGGCAATTTGCCGGCTTATGTAAATATCACCGATGGAAAAACAGCCGACAATAAAGGCGCATATGATATTCCTTTACTCAAAGGAAGTGTGATTGTAGCAGACCGATATTACAACGATTTTTCATTGTTAAACATTTGGGACAGCAGCGGAGTATATTTTGTCATCAGGCACAAAGAAAACATCCAATACAAAACCAAAAAAAGAAAATCCTCTACTAGATAATCGACATCAGCATATACTCAAAGATGAACTCATTGAACTAACGGGTGTCCTTTCGAAAAAGAAATATCCCAAACCGTTACGGAGAGTATCTGTTTGGGATGAGGTAAATGAGCAGGTAATTGAAATCATCACCAATCAATTAACCTGGACTGCCAATACCATCGGGGAACTCTATAAAAGCCGGTGGCAAATCGAAATTTTTTTCAGAGAAATAAAACAACTCCTTCACATTAAATCGTTCATTGGAACAAGTCATAATGCCGTAATGATTCAAATATGGACGGCATTAATAACAATTCTGATTTTAAAAGCAATGAAAGCAATGGCCAAATTTAAATGGCATCTCTCAAACCTTGTCGCTTTTCTGCGACTCAATTTATTCGTGAAAATTGATCTTCAGCAGTGGATCAATAAACCATTTGAAGAAAGCAAACCTCCGGACAAAGAAATTTATCAGGGGGTTCTGTTTTGAATTTAACCATTTTCTATATCGAAACCCGGCAAATTCAATAACTTTAAACTAAATAAAATTCGTTTAGGACGCTATTGTGATGAAATGTATCATTGCAGATGATGAACAATTAGCAAGACAGCTCATTGAATCTTATTTAGAGAAAATTCAGGGTGCTGAATTGGTGGGGTCTTTTAAAAATGGAAAAGAAGTATTAGAATATCTGCAAAATCAACCTGCTGATTTGTTGATTACAGATATTCAAATGCCGGAACTAACCGGTACTGATTTGGTGAAATCAATTGAAAACGGACCCTTGGTAATTTTCACAACTGCCTATCGTGATTATGCCTTAGAAGGGTTTGAACTAGATGCTATTGACTATTTATTAAAGCCAATTCAGTTTGAAAAATTTGAAAAAGCTATTCAAAAAGCCAAAACATATCTTGAACTAAAATCAGTTAGTGTACAGCAAGCTGATCTCAAGCAAAATTATCTGACTATAAAAGCGGATCACAAATTATACAAAGTACTTTATCATGATATCCGATATATTGAAGGCATGCGTGAGTACGTTTCCTTCTATACATCCAACGGACGCATTACTGCATTGATGGCCTTAAAATATCTTGAAACAAATTTACCGGCTGATATTTTTGTGCGTTGTCACAAATCATTTATCGTCAATAAAAATCTGGTAACAGCATTAGAGGGGAGTAACCTACTTATTGGCGATAAGCAAATTCCGGTTGGGCAAATGTATAAGGAGGATGTGATGAAGCGGGTTTTTTAAAAACACTAGCGTGAGAAAAAATAATTCACAAGAATTTATTCAGCAGATTTTCTTTGGCTATTACTTTGTGAAGATGCGGGTTAGTGCGCAAAGATTCCATCATTTGCAAATGACCAAAATGGTGGCAATCAGAACCAATTACATCAATCCAATCACGGTCAATTAATTGTTCAGCCATCTTTTTTACTTGCGGACCATAGTGACCTGAGAGCGAATTAATATTTAGTTGAAGCAATACACCCCGGTTGCGGTAATCATCAATTTTTTCCCATTGATTAAGATAAAATGGATATCGCTCAACATGAGCCAGAATTGGTTTATAACCGTCAGTTACCAAATTAAAAATAGCTTCTTTAACACGCGGAGGCTCTTCATTAAATGACAATTCAAACAGAATATGTTTACCTGAAAACGGAATCAAGCGATGCTGCTTAATCAAATCATCAAAATGAAAATCAAGATAATATTCTGCTGATGCAACCAATTCAATTTTTAGCCCGGCTTGCTTCATGGCTTCATGCACGTTTGTCAATCCTTGGGTGATGATTTCAGGCGTGTTTTTATAAAAGTCAGACATCACATGGGGAGTTGTAATCACTTTGGTGTACCCCATTTCTTCAAACTTTTTCAAAAGAGCGAGTGTATCATCCATTGATTTTGATCCATCATCAATACCCGGAATCAAGTGACTGTGGATATCTGTCTTTACCAAAGAAAAATCAATTGGCTCTAATGCCTTTTGTCCTCCAAATATTTTCTGAAATATACCCACGTGCTTTCCTTTTTGTAAATTAATCGCTTGAACCAAAGTTACAAATTTGCATGTATAAATTATTTTTTCTTTCTCTTTTAAGTTCGTTTATCGTTTATGGTGAGCAAGCTGATTCATTATTGAATGTTTCTGAAAAAGCATACAAGCAAATTGCAGCATTGCCATTGGAATGCATTCAACAAGAATATCCGAACAAATTGAATCAGGTGCTCACAGACTCCAGCTACCTTCATTCACCAAGGGAGTTGCATCCGGTTTTTTACGGATGTTTTGACTGGCATTCCTCAGTACACGGACATTGGCTGCTTGCCTGCATGCTCAATAAATTTTCGGATGCCGACTGGACCACTGAAATCATTCATTTGTTTGATAAGCAATTTACCCATGAAAATATGCAGGCTGAACTGCGTTACTTTGAACCCAAACTTGAAAAATCATTTGAGCGAACCTATGGATGGGCTTGGCTTTTAAAATTACAAACAGAATTGGTGAAGGCAGATTCAGTTCATCATAAAAACTGGTCATCACAAGTAAAACCACTGTGTGATTTTATTGTTAATTCGTACAAAAATTATTTACCCAAACTAGTGTATCCGGTGCGCAATGGAGAGCATACCAATACTGCGTTTGGATTATCCCTTGCCTATGACTACGCCGTTGCACAACATGACAAATGTTTTCAAGATTTTTTAAAAGAACATGCACTCAGGCTATTTGAGCAAGATTGCAATTGCCCCATTGAATATGAACCCGGAGGATCAGATTTTTTATCTCCATGTTTGCAAACGGCAGAATTGATGTCTAAAATTTTAACCGAAGAGGAATATGAACGTTGGATTAAAAAATTCTTGCCCGCAATTACAAAAAAGAAATTCAATTTAGTACCCGGCATTGTACTTGATCGCACGGATGGAAAATTAGTTCATTTAGATGGATTAAATTTTGCCCGCGCCTGGTGCCTCTACGCTATTGCCAGAAAATTGCCTGACTTACATGAAAATTTATTTCAACTGGCAGATGCTCATGTTATGGCATCATCCGGATATGTTCTGGGCAGTGATTACATGGGCAGTCACTGGCTGGCCTCATTTCTTGTGCTGGCGCTTGAAGAGAGAGAAAAGTGAAGAGAATTAATGTTGAATTTATTTTCTCTTGTTGTACTGATTTGGTCAAGTTGGAATGAACGAGATTAATTAGTTTTACTTTACTCTAAATCACAACTTGTAAATGAAAAGAAAGTTTGCTTGCACTTTTTAACTTTCAGCACAAGCAAACCCAAATCATTATCCTATTTTTTAATAAAAGTCATGTTGAATTGATGTTCAGCAGTATAAACAACAATAAAATAAGTGCCCGGTTGCAACTGGCTTATCTCAATTTGTTTGCTGAAGTCACTCACTAAATAACTTGCTAATGTTTTACCATCAGACGAAATTATTCTCATTATTTCTATCTCTTCATGACATGATACCATCAGGAAATTTTCAGCAGGATTTGGATACACTTTTATTTCAGGTCCACTAAATGTGACTACGCCGAGAAAATCATCTGAATTGTCATTAGGATCAGTTCCATTCACAAGCTCTTGACCATCATTAGTTCCACCGCCGTCAGAATCAGCAAGCAGCGGATCTGTCATTGAAACATTGAGTTCAAAAAAGTCAGTTAACCCATCGTCATCTGTATCAGCGTCAGCAGGATCAGTATCCGTTGTATTTACTTCTGTGAAATCACCTAATCCGTCACCATCAGTATCATTATTATTTGGATTTGTTCCAATAGATATTTCATATCCATCTAATAATCCGTCATAGTCTGAATCAGGATTCAACGGATCAGATTGGTAAATGATATATTCATCAAAATCTGAAAGACCATCATCATCAGAGTCTGTATCATTAGGATTTGTTCCAATCAAATTTTCTTCAGCATCAGTTAATCCATCATTGTCCAAATCATAATCCGGCACAACGTTATCATCGGATCCATCATTAGGATTGGTACTATCAAACAAAACTTCCTGGCCATCTCCAATACCACCTGAATCTGTATCATAAACTGCAGGGTTAGTGTCATACATAGCAACTTCTAAACCGTCATCCAACAAATCGTCATCCGAATCGGTATCCATCGGATTTGTACCGTAAATATTCACCTCCGCTCCATCTGTTAAACCATCATCATCTGAATCTGTATCCATTGGATCAGAACCATAAATAATTTCTTGCGCATTGCTCAATCCATCACTATCATCATCTCCGGCAAGAGCATCGTCAGAACCATCATTTGGGTTTGTACTTGCATTCACTTCATCACCATCACTAACACCACCGTCATCTGAATCAGAATCCAATGGGTCAGTAGAATAAATATTTACTTCTTGACCATCGGTTAGATAATCATCGTCTGAGTCACTATCTGCCGGATTAGTTCCATAGGTTACTTCATCTAAATTTGATAAACCATCTGCATCATTATCATCATCAGCCGGATCAAGAGGATCAGAGCCTTGATCAATTTCATGTCCGTCAATATCTCCACCATCATCTGTATCGCTGTCAAGTGGATTTGTTCCATAGTTACTTACTTCGTCATAATCATCCAACCAATCATCATCGGTGTCTGGATCATTGGGGTCAGTGCCGGCGGCAATTTCATCAAGATTGCTGAGAAAATCGAGATCATTATCATCATCCGTCGGATCATTTGGGTTGTAACCATTTTGATATTCTAACCCATCAGGCGCTCCGCCATCATCCGTATCAGCGTCATTTGGATCTGTTCCGCTTGATGACAATTCTTCACCATCTCCTAAATCATCATCATCCGAATCCCAATCTGCGGCGTCTGTCTCAGATCCATCAGCGGCGCCATTGGCATTGACATCTTCAAGATTATCATCAAGCCAATCGTAATCGCTATCCATTAAAAATGGATTAGTAATTGTTGCAGGATCCGCATCAGCAATAAAAAATCCAAGATCAGTCCCTGAGCATTCAGGAGCAGAAAGTCCAAGTTCTACACCATCAGAAATTCCATCAGCATCTGTGCTAAAAAGAAAAGGATTAGTGCCTTCATTTAGATATTCTGTTCCGTCAGAAAGACCATCATCATCAAAATCACAATCAGTATCAGATAGCCCTAAACTATTTTCAAGATTAAGAGGGAGTCCATCGCCATCAGCATCACCAGCACCCGCATCATCAGCATTATCAAGTGGATTTGTAGAGGCAAGAATTTCCATACCATCACCTGCACCACCTCCATCAGTATCAAAAAGTAAAGGATTAGTTCCATAACTATTTACCTCATTTCCGTCAGTTAGTCCATCATCATCTGTATCATCATCTGCAGGATTTGTTCCTATTCCAATTTCAAATCCGTCAGTTAAAAAATCTCCATCTGAATCCAAGGCAAAAATATCGTCTGCGCTATTGAGTGGATCTGTGCCATAAGTATTGACTTCAGCGCCATCGGATGCCCCACCATCGTCTGTATCCAAATCAAGCGGATCAGTGAGGTAATTAAAAACTTCTTGCCCATCAATTAGTCCATCAGCGTCTGAATCCATCATTGAGGCATTAGTTTCAGTGCCTGCATCATCAGAGCCATTGTGGTTGACATCTTCATCACCATCGGGTAATCCATCAGAATCAGAATCTGTATTATTGGGGTCAGTTACATAAACTGGGTCAGCATCCTGTATGAAAATTCCTAAATCTGTATCAGAACATCCTGCAGTAAATCCAAGTTCAGTTCCATCCTGTATGCCATCTCCATCAGTATCAGATTCAAGAGGATTACAGTTATAATCAAAATAATCCTCATAGTCATTTAATCCGTCATCATCCGTGTCACAATCATTTGGATCAAGACCATTTGAAATTTCAAAACTATTAGGTATTCCATCACCGTCGTTATCTTGCGAATAAGACAATTGAGAAAATGCAGTCAGTACAAAAAAGAATAACAGTTTATTCATAATATCAAGAATTTGATTCGGTTATGGTATCGCTTACAAATTTTCAGATTGATCTCTATCATTTAGTGCAAGTTACAAAAAAAGCTCTTGAACTTTGGTGAGTGAAGCAACAAATCCATCCGAAGTAAGCATAAAGCGCCATTGGCAGAGAGGTGATTCAAAGTAAAATATGTTAAATATTCGTTAACCAAGAGAAGAAAGTACGTTATAAGCCGTTTGATTATAGTTACTAATTCTTTTATCTGACATTAATAACTACAGCTTCACCTTTCATGACATCATGATACCTGAGACTGATTAAAAATGAAACTGAATTATTCACGAAATTTTTTTCGCCATGAAAATATGTAAAACCATTATTCTGCTCGTTTGCTTTCATTCTTTCTCATTTGCAACGCGGGTAACTGATTTAAAAGACATTCAAGGCAAAGAAGGCAGCATTACTGAAATAGATTTAAGCTACCAAGGACTCACAGTGTTTCCGTCAGAAATTTTATTGTGCAGCAATTTGCAGGTGCTAAACTTATCTAACAACGGAATCATGAAATTGCCCGCAGGTTTAGCTCAATTAAAAAATTTAAAGTATTTAGACTTATCCTCAAATCAGGGATTAAGCGCAAGTGATTTGAACGAAGTTTTTGAAACAGCAACATTCAATCTTTCTCATCTTGATTTATCATCATGTGGTTTATTGAATTTGCCTGAAAATTTAGGGAAACAAAAAAATCTGACCACCTGTTTGCTTTCAAACAACCGGCTCACCAATCTCCCCTACTCCATGATGGAACTTTCAAATTTGAAAACCATTGATATTTCACAAAATGAACTGCATGAAATGGGATGGGTGACAGGATACTGGTGGTCATTAAAAAAAATATATTTGGATGGTAATACTGCAGTTAAAACTTCTGCCGTATTATTCACCTTGAGTTTCTTTGATAAACTGGATGAACTTACAATAAGTCATGTGGATTATTTTCCAAAAGATTTCAGCCTGTTGAACACACATAAACTCACAGTAAAAAATTCTACTATTCGTGAATTTCCAAGAGCAATAAATTCTACACCCATTCAGCATCTTGTATTTGACGCCTGTATTTTTGAAAAGCCAGACGTATTAGTAGATTTATTGAATACATATTCTAATCCCGGGCAAATTGAATTTCATAATATTCCGGCAGACCAGCTGGTTCCATTTTTAGATTTGAAAACAGATAGCATCACGCTGGTGAATTGCGGCACATTCAGTTTGGCTCCGCTTGCAAAAAATAAATCTGTAAAATTTATTGATTTAAGAAATAATCCCTTGCCGCGTAATGAGGTAGATGCTTTTGCTGAATCACGACCTGATATTGAACTGTTGAGCAGAGAACCCATTACACCAAATGTTGGCATTAGTCCACCGTTTGAACAATTTGTTGAAGCACCGCAGCAAACAACCTTTGTAGCCGGCAAAGACATAGAAGTTGATTTGGGAATTATGGATTTGAAAATACCTGCCAATGCACTAGTTGATCAAAATGGAAATTATTATACCGGTGAAGTGCAGATGGAGTATCAAACCTATTCAAATCCAGCTGAAATATTTTTCTCAGGTATTACCATGACTGCAACAGAAGATGGAGAAACGATGCTATTCTCATCCGGAGGCATGTTCAGTATTGAGGCAACAGACAATCAGGGGAACCCTCTTTTTATAAATCCTGAGCAACCCATTGAAGTAAACATGAACAGCATGAGCGCAAATCCGGGCATGAGTTTGTATCAATTAGATGAAAACGGAGTGTGGCAATTAAAAGGTGAAAATGAAGTGGTGCAGCCGTTCAAATATGATCAGGAAAAACTTGATTCCATTCTTGCCATTGATTTTAAAGAGTTTGTTTTTTCGCAGATACAGTTTCAAACTGACCGGTTTATTCCGGTGGTAAAATGGGATCATAATTACGAGAGTTTCAGTATTACTTTCAGAAAATTTTCATCTTCAAAACATAAATCCAACGATAACAATGAAGATTATATGCGCGTATTTGAACCTGATTACGTAGGTAACTTTTTTGGTTCGCAAAAATTGATATTTGAAGGTGACAGTGCAAAATATTATTTCAACTTCTTAGATAGTTTGAATGAATTTTGTGAAGACAAATATGAACGCTTGCGTATTCCTAAAACAAAGATTTATCGTCGTGCCGGTCCAAATTATCTGGCCAATATTGAATTAATTCCCGACCATGAAAATGACCGGTTTTTAATGAGTTTTTTATTTAAAGACACCGTTATATCACTGCCTGTAAACACGTATCCAAAAGAATTGACATCGAGTCAAAAAATGAACGAATCAAAATTGTTTTATAAGAGATTTCTTCGTCACTGGAAACTATCACGCCGCTTGCGGGCCAAAAACAGAAACCGGTTGAAATCAGAAATTACCAGACGAGCAAACGAGTTAAAAAAACGAGCTATTGAAGAAGAAAAAGCAAGACAAGAATTGAGAGCAACAGAAGCCGATTACCTCAACTCATACGCCGGAGAAGGCAGTGTTGTCAGAGCTTTTCAAATAGATGGCTTTGGAGTATGGAATTGCGATATTCGATCGCGTATGTTGAGTCCTACAAACCTTCGTCGTGAATTTATTACCAAATCTGCCGGAGATTTGATGCAAGCCGATTCAAAAGAAATTATCATCATAGATCACGACAAAAATTCAGTCATAAATTTTCCGCCGGGGTCTGAAGCGTTTTTTGACAAAGGATCAAAAACAACTATTGCGGTTATGCTTTCATCGGTATTGGTTGGCATCTATCACAGTTGGATTAACCGACGTGACAATGGTATCTGTGAAATTGAATTATTGAATATTGAAAACATGAATAAATCAAGTTTTGCCAACTTTCTTATCCATGCGGAGTAGTATCAGCCTTGTCATATTATTTATTTTTCTGTCTTGCCAATCTGATTACAGCAAGCGATTTTATAAGCGTGTTCATCAGGTGCAGCCATCAATTCCGCAAGCTGAAACTGAAACGGCAAGCAGTTCACCTATTCGGCTGAATCAATTTGAATATGAACATTTCAATTCAATACTTTTTGATGCAACCAACGCCTTAAGAACAAAGAAAAAGAGAAATATTTTTATCACGGATACGCTTTACTCGCAAATAGCGCAGACACTTCTAGCCGGCATGTCCGACAGCAGAAAAATAAATACAGACCGTTGCAGAAAAGAACGACGCTCAGTTAAATACATTCTGCAACGTGATCATTCAAAATACAAGGCATGTGAAATTTTTGCCTTCAAATTAGATATTCTGGATTTAGAATTGGGTGATGCATATTACTACGATAATTTTGTTGGCAGCAGTCCCATCAACTGTTACAAAGGGAAAATTCCAAAAAAATCAGAATCAAAAAATTTGGAACCTGAACCAGTGTACCCGATTTCAGAACAACAATTACTTGTTAATTTCTCAGATAAAATTTCATCAGGTGAGCTGCGCAGGATAATTTTTTCAAATGATTTTAGAACGATGGGGATAGCCGTTAAACCCATACCTGATTATCGTAAATCATACCAACGCCCCAGCATTTTAATTGTACTTGTTTTAGGTGCGCGCAGTACACAAGATGTTTTTTTACCTGAGTATCTTCACAAAGAAATGTACAATCACTTGAATGAAACAGATACCTTGGTGACTAATTAAATGGTATACGATTCCTAACAAACTACCAGCACAAACTTAGAGAAATGGAATTTTTTTCTCAACGATTCTCATAATGTTGCTGATAATATTTTTGATAGGCGCCTGAAGTGACATTCTGAATCCAAGCTTGATTTTCTAAATACCAGTCAACTGTTTTTTCTAATCCTTCTTCAAATTGAATGGTTGGTTTCCATCCTAATTCTTTTTCAATTTTGGAAGCATCAATAGCATAACGCAAATCATGCCCTGCGCGATCTGTTACATACGTGATCAATTTTTCCGAAGTGCCTTCGGCGCGATTCAATTTCCGATCCATGAGGCGACATAAAAATTTTACCAAATCAATGTTTTTCCATTCATTATGTCCGCCTACGTTGTATGATTCCCCTACTTTACCGTGATGAAAAATCAAATCAATTGCCCGCGCGTGATCTTCAACCCACAACCAATCACGCACATTTTCTCCTTTACCATAAACCGGTAATGGTTTATTGTGCTGAATATTATTAATCATCAACGGAATCAATTTTTCAGGAAAATGATGACCCCCATAATTATTAGAGCAATTTGAAATTTTAATCGGCAATTTGTAGGTGTGAAAATACGCTCTCACCAGGTGGTCTGAACTTGCCTTGGATGCTGAGTAGGGGCTGCGTGGATCATACGCGGTTTCTTCCGTGAAAAATCCTTCAGCACCAAGCGAACCATATACTTCATCGGTTGAAACATGATAAAAAATATGGTCACCATCTTTCCAAAAACTTCTTGCTGCCTCAAGCAAATTTACGGTACCAACAATATTGGTCATGATAAATTCTACGGGGCCGCTGATTGATCTGTCAACATGAGATTCTGCAGCAAGATGAACTACGTGTGTGATTTTTCTTTGCTCAAAAATTTGAACTAATTTGTCTTTGTCTTGAATGTCTGCTTTGATAAATTCATAGTTTGATTTTTTCTCAACATCACGCAGGTTGTCAAGATTGCCGGCATAGGTTAATTTATCAAGATTGAAAATTTTATACTGCGGATATTTATTTACAAATAGGCGCACCACATGTGAACCAATAAATCCTGCGCCGCCCGTAATTAAAACATTTTTTTCAAACTGCATAGATCAAAAACTTGTATAACAGATAAGATTGAATATCCTACCGATGTAAAAGTAAGCAAAGTAAAAAGTTCAAACAGAAATGAATTTACAAGAAATGCTAAATTGAATAAAATAAAAAAACCCAGGTAGTTACCCGGGCTTCTTTAAAAATCAAACTAAGTTATTTCAGAACGGTAACGTGTCCGCGCCATTCAACTTTTTTATCAGAGAATTTATCTTTTGCTTCAATCACCCACACATAGGTGCCTGTTTTTGCCTTTGTAGAACCGTATGTTCCGTCCCACTGTCCTTCAGGGTTGTATGATTCCCAAACAATTTCACCCCAGCGATTAAATACTGTCAGGTGGAAATCATAGATATCAATACCATCAATATAAATTCTCCATGTCTCATTGAATTCATCACCATCTGGTGTGAAAGCGTTTGGAGCAAAAATGAGGATATCACTTTGTACGTCTACAATTCCTACAACGGTATCTGGGCAGTTAAATTCATTCACCACAATCAGCTGAACCGGATATTCATTGGCTATACCTTCCGGGTAAACAACGGTTGGACTTTCATCCATTGAACTAGTTGGATTTCCACCGGTGAAAGACCAGTAATAGGTATTAGCGCCAGGAGTTGACAAATTATTGAAATCTACTTCTGTATTGAAGATGGTTGTTGGATTTGGGTTAGCATAGAACATTGCTTCAGGGTTAGGATGTACTGTAATATAATCATCCACAGTAATAGAATTATGACAACCGTAGTTGGTATAAACCTCAAACCAAATATCATAAGAACCCACATTTACAAACGTATGACTGAATGGTACCAGATCATGGTACATAATTCCTTCAATGATCCAAGTAACTGAATCAACATAGGCAGGAGCCATCAAAGTTGTCAAATCTTGGAATTCAATAATAGTTGGTGAACAACCTTGCGTAGTATCAGAAGTAAAAATTGGATTTGGAACTTCACGCATAATAGTAGCCGTGCACACAACACGTGGAGTACTTTCACAGGCATCAGTAACCGTTACACAATAATTTGTATTTGAAGTTGGGTTAATATCAAGCACAGGATTCACCGCCATGATGGCTGATCCATTTGCTGTCCATGCATAGTTGTATCCCATGTATCCACCGGCAGGCACAACAGTATGCTGAGAATCATAACCCGGACAAATACTATCATTCACCGTAATTGTTGCTGTGATTGGAGCATGCAGTGTAATGTCAATATCCAAAGGAGCAGATACGCAGCCCACTTCATTTTCAGCAAACACGGTAATATTTTCAGCAACGGTAGGGCTCACTGTTTGAACTGCTCCGAGGTCAGCAGTCATTGACCAATGATATGAATAAGTTGTTCCACCGGTAGCACTTGCAGAAACAGTTGCTGTACCATTTTCACAAACCGTAGTATCGTTAGAAACAGAAACAATCACCAATGGAGGATCAGTTAAAGTCACAACACTTTGATGTGAACATCCGAAATAATCTTCTGAGATAACGGTATAAGTTCCGGCAGGCATTGTCAAGCCAGATGTATTAGATGCAACGTAAGAAGCTCCGCCGTCATAACTATAATTAATTGCACCGATATTTCCGGTAGATGTAATGGTGATTGATCCATCAGCGTATCCGTTACATGTTGGGTCAGTGAAAGATGTTGTATGATTTTCATCTGCAAAGAAAATTGCTACAGTATCTTTACCTGCCGGACAAATACCGCTTGGGTCAGATTCAGATAAAATATATTGATACGCACCCGCAGCAGTTGGAGTAGCTGTGGCATTCAATACCGCTGCACTAGGAGCAAATGCAGTTGCACCAGCACCTGTATATTGAGTCCATGCAGTTGTACCACCAGCTGAAGTTCCTTGCAGAACATAACCGGTAGGAAAACAAATAGTATCATCCAAACCGGCGTTAGGTGTAGGCATTGGATTTACAGTAACACAAATAACGTTAGAATATGATGTACCAGAACATCCACCGCCTGGTTCAAAAGCTCTGTAACACATGTCTTGAGAAAGTGCACCGGTAACATAAGGAGTTGTTGTTGCACCCGGCATGGTAGTCCAAGTTACACCACCATCAGAAGAACTTTCCCAGTTAAAGGGACTTACAGAACCAACCAAAGATAAAGTTGTAGTTGAGCCTTCACAAATTGCAGCCGGAGAAAGAGAAGCAGTTGATCCGCCGCCGGTATAAGTTATAGTTACATATCCGTTTCCGGTATTAGCACCTTGCGTACATCCGGCACCACCAGGTACAAGACTTGATCCGCCACCGCCACCTGCGCCACCATTAGCGCCGGTACAGCAACCATCATTACCGCCACCGCCACCGCCAAAGTAGCCGCCACCGCCACCGCCACCAGGAGCAGTTTGCCAAATTCCACCTTGACCACCTGTTCCGCCTACACCGGCAAAACCACCTGTAGGAACACCAGCCCATGGAGCACCACCGGCACCCGGAGCAAATTGTGTTCCACCACCACCACCGGTTCCAATCCAAGGTGAACCTGGAGAAGGAGCCTGACCTGTTGCACAACCACCGTCACCACCAATATTGGTTTCAGCACCAAAAGAATAAGATCCTCCGCCGGCACCACCACCGCCTGCAGCAATGATAATTGGGCTACCATTTAAATTCACATTGGTTGATCCACCACCACCGGCAGAACCATTTACTAAATTTCCATCCGTTGAAAAGTTACCTGTTCCACCACCATTGTAGCCTGGGCCACCAATTGTTCCTTGTCCGCCTACGTTGATATCAATAACATCACCAGGCGTAACCGGAATAGTTGCAGTTACAACCGCACCTTCACCACCCAATACTGGGGTTCCCGCTGATCCGGTATAACTTGCGCCATCTAGCGCGTTACCGCCTTGCGCACCTGCCACCGTAATGGTGATGCTGGTTACACAGTTTGGAACTGTCCACGAAGTTGGAGCACCCGTAAAAGGGAAACTCACCGTAGTCTGAGAAAAACCTTGAATTGCGCCTCCGGCAAGAAGTGCAATCACGAGTAAATTTCTGTTCAGCCAATTTGTTTTCATTTCTTTTAAGTTTTTTTTTCTTCTGCAATTAATGTCTCAAATCAAACATCGTTTTAACTAACGGTTATCTTCAGGTAAAAGTTGCTTCTGCCTGAGAAATGTTTTTCTTTTTAGTTATGTGATTTAAGTTTTAACACAGATGAATTTGTTTAGCAGTTTTTAATTGAGTTATACCATTAGCTATTATAGAATAGTCTGATATTAACAAGTAAATTGTCAATATCTTTTCTTGAACTATATTAGACTAATGTATATATGCTATATATTTGAGGTATGGCAAATGCACTCTCTATTACGGTGAAAGAATCGCTTAAGGACTTAAGAAGTCTCTTAAAAAATCTGCAGACCACCACGGTCCGAAAATAAAAATGCTTATTGAGATCAAGCGTTCTGATCGAGCATTAGGCAAGAATGAATTAGCGGAACTGATAGGTGTAAATCACAACAGTATTCAGACATGGCGGACTAAATATCAAAAGGGCGGTATATCCGAATTATTAAAGGATGGTAGAATTGGATTTAAGCCCTCCATAATAAGTAAGTCTGTGCATAAGAAAATTAAATTGAAGCTTTGTTCAGAGGATGCCGCATTTTCAAGCTACAAACAATTACATGCGTGGGTGGAAAATAATTTTATTAAAGGAGTTAATTACAACAGCTTGCGTCATTATGTTAAAAGGCACTTTGGCGCATCGTTAAAAGTACCCGCAAGAGTCATATTAAAAGGATAAAGAAGCGGTTGCTACTTTTAAAAAACTTCAAACGAATCTGTAAAGACAAAGTAAAACCACTATTGGGATGCTATAAAAGCATTAATATTTATTGCCAGGATGAGAGTCGATTTGGACTACTCACAAGAACAGGGCGGGTTCTAACAGCAAAGGGGTAAAACCCGTTTGTACTTATCAACACAAATTCGAAAACACATACCTATATGGAGCATTCTCACCAATAAATGGAGATAGCTTTTTGTTGGAACTGCCTTATTGTAATACAGATTGCTTTCAATATTTTATTCAAGAATTATCAAAGCAGAATCCAAAAGAACTTAAACTAATCGTGCTTGACAACGGAGCCTTCCATAAGGCAAAGAAACTAATCATACCCGAGAATATCATTTTAATTTTTCTGCCGCCTTATAGTCCAGAACTAAACCCCCCGAGAAAATTTGGTAGGCAACTCAAACAAGAGTTCGTTTGCAAATCTTTAATACCATCGATCAATTGGGCAAACACTTAGCCAAGGTTGTGAGGAGAATAATTACAACAAAAACAGTAAAGAAAATTTGTTCCTTCAAATATTTATTATGCTCTTTTTAGACTAAATTATATTGGCTAATGGTATTAAATCTCTTTAGTTCTGAAACGCCAACAAGTTTAAAAGGTTGCCTCCATTTTTCCAAATAACAGGAATGAATGATAATGTCATAGATCTAACACTGACCATTACGCATTATGCACTCATAATGAATTCAACGTTAAATTGCCATGAATACAGTATTTTCAATAGTCTCTTATCTACAGGAGAATTTTTTTAGAAAAAAAACGAGGACAGAAAATTCAATCTCTGATTAAATAAATAAACAAGAATTCGAATGGAAGTGACAAAATTAACAAGCTAAAAAAGGAAATAGAATATTCTTCACCTATCGAATTGCAATTCTATAAATGAAGTTTCCGGTTTGAGTTTCTAACGAGATAAAATAAATTCCGGCTGAGAGTTCACTTACGTTCATATTCACTTGCTGCGTTGTTGGTATCACCATTTGTACCGTATCACCGAGCGTATTCAACAGAACAATTTTTGAACACTGATTATTTTTCAGATCAATATTGATTTCACTTTGTGCGGGATTAGGATAAATGACAACATCAGCAGGTAAATTTTCACTGAAGCCAATTCCAAAAGTACTTTCAACGAAATAGCAATTGCTGGTATCAGTGCAACCAAGCGTAACTTCGCAAGCGTACGTCCCGTCAACGGTTGGTAAAAAATCCTGATCAGTTGCTCCGGGTATTGGTGCGTATCCATTATCACAATCTAACCACTGATATGTTGCGCCTGCTTGTTGAGCCACTAACACACCACTAAAAACAACAATTGCCGGATTAATAGTTTCAACAATAGTTAGATTATAGGTGATGATGCTATCAAGCGATGGACAAGAAATACTTGGAACTATTTCAGTGAAATTATATGTTCCAACAGTCCCAAAGTAGTTGCCACCGGGAGAGGTGTATTCATTACAAGCAACAATATTTTGTGTAGATCCGGGTTGATCAGTAATGATTAGATCAATATGAATTAAGCTATCACAGCCGGGGCATTGAACACTTGGTAATATTTCATCCAGTGAGTATGTGCCGGGTGCGGTATAAACATTTCCAGCCGGTGAGGTATACGCATCACACGTTGTTACCGCAATGGTATCAGTTAAATCACCAGTGATATCCCATGCCCACATTTCACTTCCGTTGGTTGTATTGTCTGCAGTAAAATATAAAATATTACCAATTCCTTTAAAGCCTACCGGAGTAGATGCAGTAGCACCGGGTGCGATATCTTTTCCAAGCATGGCGCTAGTTCCATCATATCCCCACACTTCATAACCGGTTGTACCATTTTCAGCAACAACAAAAACCCAATCACCCACAATTCCAAAAGGATCATAAGAAGGTGCCGGCATTGAACCAGCTGAACCTGTTTTAATATCTGCTGCAAGTGCAGTTGTAACCCCATCATGCATCCACAATTCATTTCCATGCGTACCATCATGCGCTGCAAAATAGAGAACAGATCCAACCGCTGTCAGGTTGTTTGGTGTTGAATTAGATGTACCCGGTCTAATATCCATCACAAGGCTTGCAGAAGTTCCATCATATTTCCATAATTCATATCCTGTTGTAGATATAAAACCTCTGAAATAAACTTCATTGCCAAGCGGTGTAAGTTCCCAAGGAGTAAAATCACTGGATGGATTTACATTCAGATTAGTCACATTACTTCCGTCACAGGTCATTAACTCATAACCTAAGGTTCCATCTGTAGCTCTGAACACAACCTGACCCGGAATCACCGTAAGCTCTCCAATATCAGATCCGGTTACACCGGGATAAATATCAAACAATGTCATCGTGCTTCCATCATACATCCATAATTCTTCTCCGTTTGCATCCGTATACGCGGTATAATAAATATCACCGTTCATTTCAACAATTTCACCAGGCGTTGATCCATTCATTCCCGGGTTAATATCTGCGATAAGACTCACCGTGCTTCCGTCATAGACATAAGGTTCAAAACCGAGTGAACCATTGTTGGCAACGAAATAAAGATCAGAACCAACCACAGTAAACATATTAGGAAATGACCCAAGCACACCGGGATTGATATCGGAAATCATGGTAACTGTTGTTCCGTCATAACGAAATAACTCGGTTCCGTTTACACCATTATTGGCAGAGAAATAAAGATAAGGGCCTATTACAGTAAGATAATTTGGCATTGACCCCGGAACGCCAGGGTTAATATCAGCGACTAATGAAGATACACCGCCTTCATATTTCCATAGCTCCATTCCATTCACATCTCCGGTTGATGCAAAATAGATTGCGCCATCATACTGAATATAATTATTGGGAGCAGCACCGTATGAGCCGGGATACACATCACTTGCCATATAAACACAATGCGGATCCTGTGCCAAAGCACTATTCACTGAAACAGTTGCAATGATTGTTGTAAAAATATAAAATATAGACTGCATTTTTTTCATCACGTTATTCTGTTTTTTCATCAGTACAAGTTTTCAATACATGTGGTGAGATGGTTGCATCAGTACCTTGAATGCCTTTGGTATAACAAGCAATTTCAAGTCCCATTTTGGTAAACCATGCAACAAAATTTTCTTTTGTAAAGGTTGATTCCGGATTTAAAAGACAAAAGTAGGTACCGGTAACAAAATCAGTTCGTGATTCCAAAACGCCATCTTTGCCCGCCATTTTTTTATCTACTTCTGCTGCCATTTGCTGATCAAGGGGTGTTACTATTCTAAACTGCACAAATAAATTTGACTGAGCTGATGCGCTCATGCACAGGCAAATCAATGAAGTTGCAATGATGATATGTAATTTAAAGAAGGCTGTCATCCAAACTAATTCACTGCGAAAGTTACGAAAAAAAAAGTGACAGGGTTGGCTGAGGCTAAATTCTGAGCTTAAAAAAGCATTATTGTTTTTTCTTTTTCAGACGGCTTTTTATCAACTGAATGATAATTGGCAGCACAGAAATAAAGATGATTGCCAAGGCAACGAGTTCAATGTTTTTCCTGATCCATTCAAATTGACCTAAGAAGTATCCGGCAATAATCATTGATCCAATCCACACTGCGCCGCCTAAAATATCAAAGAGCAAAAATCTGCGATATTTCATTTTGGCTATTCCGGCAACAAAGGGTGCAAACGTGCGAACAATTGGAACAAACCGAGCCATGATAATGGTTTTGGTACCATATTTCTCAAAAAAACTTTCTGTTTTATCCAAATATTGTTGCTTTACAATGCGTCTGTTTTTGATTTTAATATTCACTGCTTTCAAGCCCAAAATTCGTCCTACCCAATAATTAGAATTGTCACCTAACACCGCTGCGGTAAATAAAAGAATTAGCAGTAAGAAAACATCTAAATAAGGTTCTCCGGTAGTTTCATTTATTTGGTTGGCAAAAAGTCCGGCTGTAAACAAAAGAGAATCGCCGGGTAAGATAGGCATTATCACAAGTCCGGTTTCAATAAAAATAACCAAGAACAAGATGACATAAACCGCAGTGTGATAATTATCAAAAAGCCATTTAAAATCAAGATGAATGATGTGCGTGAAAAGTTCTACCATAAGGTTGATTCTTGCAATGAGAATAGAAACCGAAATTTACTCTTCTGTTTCGTCAGATTGATTTTGTTTCAGTTCAGCACCAATTTCATCAGGCAAGAATTCAAAAAACGTATCACCGCGCAAACCGAGGCGCAATGTTTCAAGCGCTATCACTTCATTAGGGGCAATATTTCCAAGATTTACGTTTGCACCAAACAAACGAATAAACCATACTTGTTGCGTTTTTTTAGGAGCTTCCCACAAAATATCAGCAGGGTCAATACGAGCAACAATTTTGTTGATAAGATAAGTATGCGCAGTACCGTTTGGTCTAAACACACCCACGTTTCCACTTTCACGACCTTCAGCAATTACTTTCCATGAGCCCGCCTGCAATTCAGTGCTCATCATTTTAATCCATTTGGCGGGTGAAATAATAATGCCTGCATCTTTTGAGCCAACCTCAGAAAGAACCGTTCTATCCTTAGCCAATTTGCTGATATATTCTAATTTTTTATCATGCGGAATGATGATAGATCCATCTGAAACCTCACACAAGTCAATATCAAATTTATCAAGCAATTTGCGATACTCATTAAATTTATTTCTTGCCAGAAAAATTTCAAACAGCGTGCCGCCGAAGTATGGTCTGATGCCGGCACTTTGATAAAGTTTAATTTTTTCTTTCAGATTTGGCGTAATCATGGCTGTACCAAAACCAAATTTCGCAAGATCTGTATATTCTGCATTTCCCTCTAGGAAAGCTTCTGTTTCTCTCAAGCTCATCCCTTTGTCCATCATCATGGTAACGCCCGCTTTGCGTGGTCTGGCATTTCTTTCAGGGATATACGGTAAGGTAAAATTTCTAGTCATTATAGGACTCAATTATTTGAACAAACTCAGGCAGTTTTTCTGCTTCTGGTAAGTACAAAAGTAATGTTTTGGCTGCAGTTTTATCGGCTTTCATTTCAGATTCAAATAAAACCAAAGCGTCTGTGTGTCTTCCGGCTTTGTATAATAGAGCAACCAAGCTCAATCTTACTTTATTTTCCAGTGTTTCCAACGCAGGTTGATTTTCAATGAGATCAATTGCTTTTTCTACAGAATACTCTTCATAAATAGCTGCCAGCAGCACAATAGCGTCACTGTAGCCGGGGTCAAGCTCAACCGCTTCTTCTAATTGCACTTCAGCTTCATCCACTCTACCCACTTTATACAGACATTCAGCATAAACTAAGCGATAATTAGGATTTTCAGGTTGCAATTCAACCGCACGCTGCACGTACACAATAGCGCTATTCAAGTCACCCTGTACCTCACGAATAATGCCAATACCTAACCAAGGTTCAGCCAAATCAGGATTTAGTTCTTTTGCGCGCTCATAATAAAACATGGCCTCATCGTATCTTTCCATGCGTTCAAAAGCCTCAGCCAAATAACTTAGCGTGAGCGGCTCTTCACCATCTATTTCCATACATTTACGATACGATGCAACTGCATTTTCATAATCAGCTGCCTGCATATAGGTATTTCCCATATTAAAATGAGCTGATGAAAATTCTTCATTGATTACAATAGCGTAATCATAAGCCCAAAGTGCTTTTTCAATATTGTTTTTCAGGAAATAAATATTCCCCAAATTATACCAGGCAGTAAATGAGTATGGATTATTATCAATATACTTAGTGTAAAACTCAATGCATTTGTCAAAATTTCCAATACGTTCATAACAATACGCTATCTCATAAATTGCAGCTTCATTGTCAGGCATGTTGGTTAAAATGCGGGCAAGCACTTTTATGGCGCTCTGAAAATCATTGGTATTTTCATATTCCAGCGCCAAGTCAAAGCGGATATCATCCAAATCTTCATCTTCAAAATCTTGCGCTACTTCAATTGCTTTTTCGTAGTATTTGATTGCTTTATGATGATCTCGCAATTGAGAAAAAACGGATGCTTTGGTGATATAGATTTCAGGATTCATGGGATCAGCTTTTTCAAGCGCCTGAAGAATGAGCAGACTTTCTTTTAGCTTTCCATTGGTACTAAAGAGTTGTGCTTTTCTCAAATCATACACCAAATTTTTGGGATGTTGATCTTTTGCAAAGTCAATTGCATTCAGGGCATTTTTGACCTGATTTTTCATGATAAAATGATCAATGATCTGCTCCAGTACTTCCGCATCAAAGTAATACGATTCCTGGTTTTTGATCATTTTTTCATAGCGCTCAAGTTCAGCATGGAAATGAGCGTCAAAAAGTTCTTCTTCGTCGTCGTCATCAAACATAGAATAATCCTTTTTGTCTGTAACAAATTTAGAATTATACCTCTGAGAGCGGTTCAGTGAGTGTATATATTTTCAACACGCTTATGAACAAAACTATCTACCAGCCCTTTTGCGATCAGTTTCTTTGAGAAGAATTTTTCTCAGTCTGATATTTTGTGGTGTGAGCTCTACATACTCATCTTCTTGAATATACTCCAGTGCTTCTTCAAGAGAAAAAGACTTAGCCGGAGCAATTTTCATTTTTTCATCAGTACCACTTGCGCGGATATTAGTCAGCTTTTTTGTTTTAGTAATGTTCACAACCAGATCACCTGATTTGGAATTTTCACCAATAACCTGCCCTTCATAGATATCAACGTTTGGATCAACGAAAAATTTTCCGCGGTCTTGCAAATTATGTAAAGAATATGGAATACTTTGACCTTGTTCAATAGAAATCAGAGAGCCGTTAATACGACCTGCGATATCTCCTTTATACGGTTGATACTCTTTAAAGCGATGCGCCATCACAGCTTCACCCGCAGTTTGTGTGAGCATAAAAGAACGCAGACCAATCAAACCGCGAGAAGGAATAATAAATTTACATATCATGCGTCCGCCTTTTGGTTCCATGCTCACCATTTCACCTCTGCGGCGCGTCACAGCATCAATTGCAGTCCCTGAATATTCTTCAGGCACGTCAATAGTTAAATCTTCAACCGGCTCACAACGTTCTCCATTGATTTCTTTAAAAATCACCTGCGGTTGTCCAACTTGCAGTTCATACCCTTCACGGCGCATAGTTTCAAGCAATACACTCAAGTGCATAACGCCGCGTCCAAATACATTCCATTTATCAGCAGAACCTGTTGTCTGAACTTTTAAGGCCAGATTTTTTTCCAGTTCTTTCATCAACCGATCATGTATGTGACGTGAGGTAACAAATTTTCCTTCACGACCAAAAAACGGAGAATCGTTAATGGTAAAGAGCATACTCATGGTAGGCTCATCAATAGAAATGGTTGCCATTGGTTCAGGATTTTCAAAATCACAAATGGTATCACCAATTTCAAACCCGTCTACCCCAGTAACCGCACAAATATCACCTACCTGAACGTCTTCTACTTTTCTTTTTTCAAGACCATCAAAAACAAAAACTTCTTTTACCCGTGATTTCACTTTGCCACCATCTCTTTTTGCAAGAGTAACCGGCATATTAGGCTTCATCACTCCCCTTGTCAAACGACCAATTGCAATACGTCCCACAAAAGAAGAATAATCTAATGATGTGATAAGTAACTGTGTTGTTCCTTCACTGAATTTTTTTGGTGGAAAATATTCAATAATTGCGTCCAGTATCGGAGTAATAGAGTCAGTTGGTTTTCTCCAGTCTTTGCTCATCCAGCCATTTTTTGCTGAACCGTATACTGTTTCAAAATTAAGTTGATCTTCAGTTGCATCCAATTCAAACATGAGTTCAAATACTTTCTCATGCACTTCTTCAGGAGTACAATTTTCTTTATCTACTTTGTTGATTACAACCAATGGTTTTAACCCAAGTTGAAGTGCTTTTTGCAATACAAAACGAGTCTGCGGCATAGGCCCTTCAAAGGCGTCAACCAATAAACAAACTCCGTCAGCCATGTTGAGCACGCGTTCAACTTCACCACCAAAATCACTGTGGCCGGGCGTGTCAATGATGTTAATTTTTGTCTCATTATAATACACTGACACGTTTTTAGCTACGATAGTAATTCCGCGCTCGCGCTCCAGATCGTTACTATCCATAATGAGTTCTCCTGAACTTTTAATCGGGTTTTTTCCTGCTTCAATCATGCGGTCAACCAGGGTAGTTTTTCCGTGGTCAACGTGTGCAATAATCGCAATGTTTCTGATGTCCATTTTTTTATGCTGTAATTATTAGGTTATTTTCTTCTTGAACGGGGACGGCTGTCTGAACGAAATGATTTTCCCGCATCATCACCGTCTTTTTTTCTTCTGCCGAATTCTTTTTTCTCAGATTTGAAATCGCCACCACCGTATTCACGGCGGCCACTTTTTTTATCTCCGTACTTTTTTTCTCCGTAATTTTTCTTTTCAAACGAACCACTTCCTTTGTTTGATGATTGCTTAAACGCTCTATCTCCTTTGCTGGTTTGTTCAACATTCATTGATCTGCCTTCAAAATCTGCCCCTTTCATTTTTTTAAGAATCATATCAGCTTCACCTTTATCTGCATCAAAAAATGAAAAACTTGCCATGATATCAATTTTACCGATGCTTGATTTGGTTACACCTGTATTATCACAAACCAATCTCAGCAAAGCGCCTTGATTTAATCCATCTTTTTTGCCGAGGTTGACAAAAAAGCGCTGAAAATTTGAATCATCACGACGTGAATCACCACGACGACCTTTATTGAATCCGTTTGGATCACGGAAGTCATCACGTTGCTTACGATCACCTCTATCAGAGCGTGTATCAGCATTTAAGTCAGAAGCAGATTCACCATAATAATTAAGCAGGGTATTAAACTCAGCTGAAATAAAACGTTGAATAAGTTCTTCTTTTGACAATTCACCAAGTTTCTCCATTACGGCAGGTAAAAACTTACTCATTCTTTTGCTGTCAACCGGTATTTCTGTCATTTGGGTTACCAAGTGCATGAGGCGAACTTCACATATTTCATCAGGTGTAGGAACTTGTTTCAAATTAAACGAAGACTTGATGATGCGTTCAATAGATTTGATTTTAAATTGTTCTTTGGTGCTGACAATGGCAATGGAAGTTCCTTTTTTACCGGCACGTGCAGTACGTCCGCTGCGGTGCGTATAGTTTTCAGTGTCTTCAGGTAAATTATAATGAATGACATGGGTGATATCCGTAACATCAATTCCACGCGCAGCCACATCAGTTGCCACTAAAATTTGCAAGGTGCGTTGTCTGAATTTATCCATCACCCTATCACGTTGCGCCTGAGAAAGGTCACCGTGCAATGGTTCTGCATTATATCCTTCAGCCATTAATTTATCAGCCACTTTTGCTGTTTCAATTTTTGTACGGCAGAAAATCAAACCATAGATGTCAGGATTAAAATCAATGATTCTTTTCAGTGCTTCATAACGATCACGATCACGCACTACATAATAATCATGCTCAATATTTTTATTCCCTTCATTTTTACCACCCACTGTAATTTCAAAAGGTTTATCCATGTAGTTGCGGGCAATAGCAGCAACTTCTTTTGGCATGGTAGCTGAAAATAACCAAACCGATTTTCCCGGAGGAGTTTGTTTTAATATCTGATCAATATCTTCTTTGAAACCCATGTTGAGCATTTCATCTGCTTCATCCAGCACAACGACATTAATGCCCTGTAATTTCACTTTTTTACGCTCAATCAAATCTATCAATCTGCCGGGTGTGGCAACAATGATATGTGCACCGCGATCAACTTGTCTAATTTGTTTTACAATGTCAGTACCACCATAAACCGGTACAATATTTACCCCATCAAGGTTTTCAGCAAAATTGACCAGATCATTCGTAATCTGAATACATAATTCACGGGTTGGACAAAGTACCAAACCTTGCGTATGCTTCTCATCCAAATCAATTTGATTGAGCATAGGTAAACCAAATGCAGCCGTTTTGCCGGTGCCGGTTGATGCAAGTCCAACTAGGTCTCCCTGTTGTTCTAATAAATAAGGTATTGCTTGTTCTTGAATTGGTGTCGGATTTACGAAACCAATTTTTGTTACGGCTGAAAGAAGCTCTTTCTTCAGACCCAGTTCCTGAAATGTCATTTAATTTAATTTAGTTAGTTTATCCCGCTTCTCCTGATTCTAATTCGCTAACTAAATTCTCCAAATTTGCGCGACATTGAATTATTATCAAGACTGAAGTGAACCCGTACTGTTACGGAAATTTTGGTGCAAAGGTACAGCATTTTTCATTATGTTGCCCATTCTATGTTCAATTTGCCCCATTTTTCAGCTGATTCAGAGGAATATAACATTTTTTAACACCCAATTAAATAGCAGAAAGACTGATCGTTCATGAGAAATCAACTAACTTAGGCAGTCTTAAAAAATTATTATTAGGCAATTGAATTTAACGATGGCTTGAATTTAGGATAACACCAGATTCTAACTCAATAAATTCAGTGGCCAAAATCAAACAGAGTGATTGATTCAAAATTTGCACCAGCTGAGTATTGAATCAAGAAGCTCTACAAAAATGTTCAGATGAAAAAATGGTTTATTTTTCTGATTAGTTTGGCGACATGGATAAACACCAACGCACAAAAAATCTACGAACCCATTGACACCTTTTATACTGACCATGGTACCATTCTGCTTTATCCTGATCGTACTTGGCAGTATCTTGAAGATTTATATTTTGACGGAATCATGAATGAAGGCTTGTATAACTTTATTCAAAATGATACTAACTACAATTATCAGCAATTCTGGAAAACCAATGTCACCATTACGTGCAATAATAATGAGGTTGGCAGTATGAGTGACACTATTTGGATGTGCATACTTGACTCAGCTCACATGGATTATTGCATCCCTTTTGATGGGCGGATGACATCAGGATTTGGATACCGACATGGCAGAAATCACAATGGTGTAGATTTAGATTTAGAAGAAGGTGATACCATACGTGCTGCCTTTGATGGCAAAGTTCGTTTTGCTACTTTTCATGAAAATGGTTTTGGTAACCTGATCATTTTGCGTCACTATAACGGACTGGAAACTTACTATGCGCATTGTTCAAAATTACTGGTTGGATTAAATCAAGAGGTAAAGGCAGGCGATCCCATTGCATTGGGTGGTAATACAGGGCATAGTTATGGAGCACACCTTCATTTTGAAATTCGGTTTTATGATGTGCCTATTGATCCTGAACTAGTTTTTAATTTTAAATATGGCGCAGTAAATGATAATTTATTAGTGCATAAAGGAATTTTTGTTGACGGCGGATATCGTTCAACTGCTCGGTTAGATGATGGTACAGCTAAGGTAGGAAGCGGAAATACAAACACAACCAATTCAAGTGGCAGCAGCAGTTCATCAGCTAAAACGCACAAAGTAAAAAGTGGAGATACGCTCTCAAAAATTGCCTTACAATATGGCACCACGGTAACAAAATTATGTCAGCTGAACGGAATCAAATCAACAGACATCATTCACATTGGACAAGTATTAAAGGTGCGCTGATTGCAAAAAAAACTGATCATATCCATTGATGCCGGTGGCATTCGCGGTATTATTCCATTAGTGATTTTACGAGCAATTCAGGAAAAAATAAACTTTAACTTATCAGAAAAAGTGCATGCATGGTACGGCACTTCAACAGGTGCTGTCATTGCAGCCGGCTTACTCATTCAACCTCAAGATGATTTTCATGAAGCCATTCAAAATGTATTGGATATTTATGAGTTCAGGTCATCATCTGCCATCAACCCGTTTGGCACTTCTGAGCCGGCACGTGCGCTGAATAAAATACTCAACCAGAATTTTGGAAATCATCAATTTGACCGCATTCAAAATTTACATGTTGTCACTTGCAGGCTGCCGGAATTTGAAGTTGAAATTTTCAGTAAAGAAAACAATACCAATTTGGCAACCGCTTTGAAAGCAACCTGTGCGGTTCCTCGGATATTTAAACCGGTGCGCATCAGACAACATGATTATGTGGATGGATTTATTCGCGCAAAAAATCCATCTATGTTGGCAATTGACAAATCATTAAAACAACATGAACACATTATCTTGCTCAGTTTAGGAACCGGAATATTACGCGAGTTGGATGAAATAGAATCCATGGTGCGATCAACGCATAAACAATGTGAAGAACTGGAACAAGGCGGTAAAATTACCTACTTCAGGTTTAATCCAACATTGATAGAAGCAGAAGACAACATGCAAGATACTCGCTTAAAAAATATTTTTGCTTTAAAAAAAGATACTGAAAATTATCTGCATGAGAAACGCGAAAAACTTCAAGCTTTCATCCAATTAATTCAGTCTATTTAAGATTATACTTCAACGCCCATCAGGCAGACATCATCAATTTGTTCAAACTCTCTCTTCCAGTCGTAGAAGGCATTTCTGATGATGGTGTATTGTTCTTCAACAGTATGCTCCTGCGCTGAGAGAATGAGTTCTTTCAATGTTTTATACTTGAATTTTTTACCTTTTTCTCCACCGAACTGATCAGCAAAACCATCACTATATAAATAAATGCGATCTCCATTTTTCAATACGCCGGTATGATTTGAGAAAGCTTTTCTTCCATCAAAATATCCAATTGGTTGTTTGTCGGCTTTTATTTCAAAAAGTTTGTAACCCGCGTAAACAAGATTGGGTTCATACACTTCACCATCAATTAAAATATTTTCATCAAGTTCAGTTCTGACAATCCAAACTGAATTATGTGCACCGGCATATTGAAAATGAATACTGCTATTGTTGGAATAATCCAATGAACACAAGGCAATATCCATTCCGTCTTTAATGATGGTATTTGTAGAATGATCAGTAAAAGTTTCAATTACAGATTCATTTACATTGTCAAGTATTTCAGAGGCAACAGTAATGCCTGATTCACGCAAAGCACTGGTGAGCGCACGCACTCCAATAAGTGAAACCATGGCGCCCGGTACACCGTGTCCGGTGCAATCAGCTACAGCAAAAAATGTTTTTGATTTATCCAATGATCTGTCTGCCCAGTAAAAATCTCCTGATACAATATCTTTTGGACGGAAGAAGATGAAATACTTTTCAATGAGCTTAGCTACTTTTTCTTTTGCAGGTAAAATAGATCGTTGAATTCTTCTTGAATAAAAAATAGAATCAGTAACCTCTTTATTTTTTTCTTCCAGCATTTCTTTTTGACTGGTAATTTCTTGCGTACGCTCTGCAATAATAGCTTCCAGTTTTCTTTGATTTTCTCTGAGCTGTTTGGTTCTCCAACGCAAGAACATCAGTACCAACAACGTGATAAAAACGCCAGCGGCAATTCTGAAGCCCCAAGTTTCCCAAAATGGTTTTTCAATAATAAAAGTGATAGATTCATAGGTATCTTGAATGACACCCAATTCATTTGAAGCACGTACTTTGAAGGTGTAAATTCCGGCCGGCAGATTGGTATATTGAGCTTGTAAAAAAGATGAAGGTGCAGACCAGTCATCATCAAAGCCTTCTAATTTCCAACTGAATTTTATTTTCTCAGGCGCAATGAAATTGATCCCTAAAAATTCAAAACTCAAATTATTTTTGTTGTACGGCAAATTAAGATTAACCGGCAAATCATACATACCCCAAGTAGTGTCACACCACTCAGAATTTTTCCAATCAACAAATTGTTCATTCACCATCAATCCCGTGAGATAAACAATAGAAGGTGTGCCATCAGTAAATGAGCTAAGCTCTTTGGTATTCAAGCGGTACAGTCCATTCATGGTGCCAAACCAAATATTGCCTTTGCTGTCTAACAAAGCGGCACCGGTATTATTTTGTAAGCCTGCAAAACCAATTTCTTTACCACAATGAATGATGGTTGAAACAGAGTCGGCTGATTTTAAAAGAATATCAATTCCGTGTTCATGGCCAAGCCAAATTTTGTCATCAGTAACAAGGATAGAATAAATATAATTTGAAGACAATTGCTCCAAGGTGCTGTAATTTTTTAGATTGAGTTTTCGTTTGGAGGCATCATAGGTGCCGGTGAACAACCCATTTCCATTCGTACCAAACCATAAATTTCCCGTTGAATCAATAGCAATGGTGAGTACGTTTTCAAGATTTTCAGGCACAGCCGGGGTAATTAATTTTGCCTGATCCAATACACTGATTGTGCCATCAGAAAATCCAAACCAAATACGGTCATTATAATCTTTAGCAATGGATGAAACCTCTTTTCCTCCCATTTGATTATTCTCTGATAAATTAATGATTTCAAAAAACTGGTATTGCTCATCAACATTCACCTGAAATAAGCCGGAGTTAGTTCCCACGTAATATTTTCCGTGGTATTTTTTTATTGCAGTAACCGTAACATTTGTTGAACCGTCCTCACTATTTACAAAAACAAGTTCTTTTTTATAATCATTTTTTATAATGGTAATTCCTCTGGCATTTCCTAACCATACATATCCGTTTTCATCATAATATACCGCACGAATAGAATTGCCCAAATAATTATCACCCAATGTAAGAGTAGAGTAATTATACAATTTATTATCTATCACTTCAAGATATGTCAAACCGGCATTGGTACCAACCAGCACGTCACCGTATTCATCTTCACATAATGCCTGAATTTGATTACTTGCTAAACCTTCTGTTGTGGTAAATCCAATAAAATCTTTAGGATTGTAACGCATGATTCCACCAAAAAAAGTACCCACCCACATGTTACCAAACGAGTCAGTTGTCAGGCAGCGCACCCGATCATTTGTTAACCCGTTAGCCATAGTGAGATTAATCATTTCACCGTAATCATATACAGAAATGCCTCTTGAAGTACCGAACCAAATATTTCCATATTGATCTTCTGCAATAGAGCGCACACGGTTATTTATTAACCCATCTTTTGTTGTGAAAACCGTGATGATAGAATCTGAAATTTTATTCACCCCTTGATCAGTTCCAATCCAAATATTTCCTTTTGAATCAGGGAAAACTTTCAATATTGACCAAGAACATAAATTGTTTTGCATTGGAAAAAGAGACAAGCCATTTTGTTTGTCATACCAATAAAGGCCTGAGTCAGTGCCAACCCACATTTTATTTTGATACCAAGTAAGACACCTCACGGTACTATCAGAAAAATTTTGCTGAAAACTGAAACTTGTATCAGCCAGTTTTTTGTCAGCGTGAATGAAACTGATACCATGATCAGAACCTACCCAAATTTTTCCGTTGTCATCTTCATGAATTGATCTGATTCTGTCTTCATCCAACGAATCAGACAGCGAAACTTTGATGAAATCAGTGCCGTTAAAATAGCACACTCCCTCATCCGTTGCAACCCATATTGTTTTATCACTTGCCTGAAAAATTAAGCGAACATTATCAGACGTTAAACCATTGCGTCGCGTGTATGAGTGAAATTTATACCCATCAAACGTACACACACCTCCACCTTCAGTACCTATCCACAAAAATCCATGATCATCCTGCAAAATATCGTAAACCCCAACACGAGGCAACCCTTCTTCAAGGCCATATTTTTTCAAATGAAATTGTTGCGCAGCTGCTGAAGCAGACAGTAGAATGAGGCTTATTATCAGACTAAGAATACGCATTGAACAAATATAAGCAATTGAAAGGTACGGCATTCTATTCAACAGGCGTGAAATCGTTTTAGCATAAAAAAGACATTAATTTGTCGGCATAATGTATTGATTTGTCGAACAAATTACTAATTTGGGGCTGTTAAATTCAAACTGCTATGTCATTTTTAAAAAATCTGTTTGGTACATCAAAAGAAGAGGCAAGTACCGTGCCATCAAAAAACAGTACAGCAAGTGCGTCAAATGTGAAAGAAGTAAAATTTGGACGATACACTGACTGCAATAAAAACAAACGCCAGCTGGATGCGTGGAATACAGCTTATAATAAATTTAAAGAAAAAGCCTATCTAGAATCCTTTGATGCTTTGCTTGAATACATCCGCGATGAACATTTGGACAATGTGAAGCTGACAAGAGGAACAGGTACCATTGATTTTGAAATCATCCAAGGTTCAAAAGTTGTGCGCGGCAGAGCTACCGCAACTGAATTCAGGGCTGAGTGTCCAATTGTTCAAATGGACGCACCCAGCATTCCGGTTATGCGCAAACTGATGGCAATTAATTATACCCTATTGTATTCTAAGTTTGCGCTGAAAGACAATACCATTGTCATGAAATTCAGTTCACACGCCATTGATGCCGGTCCTTACAAATTATATGCAGCATTAAAAGAAATGAGTAAAAAAGCTGATCAGCAAGATGATTTACTCACGGCAGAATTTACCTCACTTAAAAGTATAGATACAGACAACATCATTTCACTCACTGAACAAGAAAAAGAAATTAAATACAATGCCCTTGTTCAAATGATCAATGATACCAAAGCTGAAATTGCCAAACATGACCCTAATTATATGTCAGGTGGTATAGCGTTTATTTTATTGAATCTTTCTTATAAAATAGATTATCTCATTTGTCCGCAAGGAAACTTGACAGATTCACTGGAGAAAATTCAACAGATGTTTTTTGCCAAAGACAACCTCAGCACGGTTGAAAAAAATCGCAATATCATGGCAGAATTTGATAAAGTAGCGGCATGGCCAAAAGAAAAAATCATGGCAGGTTTGTATGATGTAAAATGTACGTTTGCCATTGCAAATCCAACAGCGCACAAAACGGTGATGGATATGATGTTTGATGAACGTAACAAAGTAAACTGGTATCGTGACAATAACTATCCGCAAATTGTTGATGCTATTTACAGCTACATGATCAGTTACGCATTTTTTAACTACGGCATGGTGTATCCGGTAACAGATATGCTGAACCTTTGTATGCATGTGCTCAATCCTGAGTACTATGAAAGTTTTGGTGCCTCACCAAAATTAGTTGATGCTAATAAGGCGTTAAATGCAACTAATATCAAAGCAGAAATTAACCGCATGACTAGTCGTGCTAAAGCTGAATATCCGCATGTATTTATTGACGTGAACAAGCTCAATTTTACAAGCGCTGCCAATTTTATTGATTCCATGATTCTGGAAATTGATCGCATAAATCTCAATAAAAATTAAAAAAAATAACACTTATTTAGTAGAGAAAAATATGAAAGATATTATCAGTAATTATAAAGACATCATTGTACAAATCAACACACCCGGGGGATCAGGAAGTGGATTTATTGTCAAAGAAAAAAATCTCATTGTCACCAACCGACACGTGATTTTTGGGAATGAGAAAGTGATCATTCGCGGAGAAAATTTTGCCAAAACCATGGCAGATGTTATTTATACAGACCCCTTGAATGATATAGCATTTTTGCGCATACCGGATGGTTATGAAAAATCAGCCAACGTGAGCATTTCAGACAGAGCCGTTGAGGCCGGTGAAAAAATTATTGCCATTGGACACCCGCTTGGATTGCGCTTTACAGCCACCCAAGGCATTGTATCAAAAGCTGAACGCAAGTTTAATAATGTAGATTACATTCAGGTAGATGCTGCCATCAATCCGGGAAACAGCGGAGGACCGCTAATCAATGAAGCCGGAGAAGTGGTTGGTGTAAACACCTTCATTTTTCGCGATGGTGAAAGTCTTGGTTTTGCTTTACCTTCTGTTACATTAAACGGAATTTTGCGTGAATATTCAGATAAAGCCAATAATGAACGTGCATCAAAATGTCCGTCATGTACCAATTTGATTACAAAAACCAGTTTGCAAGATGGTTATTGCCCGCACTGTGGAAATCAATTTGACGTGAAAGAATTTGAAGCCACACCTTATCAACCTGAAGGTGTTTCAGCCACAGTAGAACGCATTCTTACTACTATTGGAAAAAACGTTGAGCTGTCAAGAGTAGGCAAAATTGCATGGGACATTGAAAGCGGCAGTGCACTAGTTAAAATTTCATACAATACTAATAATCGGTTTCTTTATTGTGATGCAACACTTGGTTCAATTCCAAAAGATAATATTGGAAAATTATACGAATACATGTTGCGTGAAAACTACACCATGGATTCCCTTGCATTCAGTGTTGACCGGCAGAATATTATTCTTGGCAGTATTATTTATGATGATGATTTGAATGAAGAAACCGGTAAAGTGATTTTGGATGAATTATTCAAGAAAGCAGATTTTTATGATCACTACATGCATGAACAATTTGGAATTGAAATAGCTGAGCAGTAAAATTAGCAAGTGCGTTTATAGCATACGCCAAAAAATAATGCAGAATAGAGGAGGCTTTGGTCTCCTTTTTTTTTTTTCGCTTCAATCTAGTTTTGTTATCCGTTTGATATTGAAAAATCAGAAGTAAAGCGCTCTAACTTTCACCCCATGCGTTGAAAATTCCAGCGCCGGAAATGGCACTTTAAAAACATTCAGTGATCTAAAAACAAATTTGAGCCAGGGTTTTGAAACAGGAATTTTTTCAAAGTCAATATCTAACGACAAGTAATATTGACGATAGGGAACAAAGGTAGTTGTGGCGCCCGGATCGCCGGTAATAAAAACACTACCATCACCATATAATTGATTGTTAATTCCGTAACCAAAAGATAAATTGAGCCATGGTAAAACATCTTTTTGCTGCTTAAATAAATTGATAGGATTAAAACTCATCCAATAAGTTTGCCCGTTATAATCTTTGAATACCCGTGATAAAAAAGAATCACCCAGTACTTGCGGACGCAAAACAGAAAGATCAGTCAGATGACATGAAAATTTCAACTTGACGTATTGTTGGTTGAAGAAAAATTCTTGCCCAAAATAAAGCAGACTTCCTCCTGAGTTAAACGCCACATCACTCCATGAAAACCCCCAATCTGCATTAAAAGCATCAAGCAATTCAAAGGTTGACATATAGCCAATACTATAAGCCGCACCAAGTAACGAGGCCTGTTTGTGATTGATGCCTGACCATTCGAATAAATCGCCTGCGGCTCGTGAAAAATTCCATGATGTTAGTAGATGACCTGCTTTGTCCATTTGTTGCCATTCGTTCCAGTCATTAAAAGTGTGAAAATCAGTTTTAGCAAAATCATCATACCACACAAATTGCAAAGCAGAAATTGAACCTGCCCACAAAACGCCATCAGTAATGCTTACACCAATGGTACGATTTTTATTAAAAGCAGAATCTGATTTGAAAAAAGATTGAGCATCAGTATTTACATTATACAGACACGAGATCAGAAATAACAATAAAAATTTCAGTGACTTCACCCAACGAAGATAGGAAATAAGAATATAAAGTAGAAAAGATCAGACGAACGGAGTCATGAAGAAATTGTTAATACCTCAGCAGCTATGCACTGGAAAATTCGCGATCAAGTTTTATTCCACTGCACTTTCAATTTTTCAATTCCGCTTTTATCTTTCATGTCCAAATATTCTTCAAAGTATCCACACTGAGTGCACACAAAAACATCCACGTGAATGCGTGACCATCCGGTAACCGGTATTACACTGCGTTCACCACGTTTTGTAATTCCCATATTGGTGAATATTTCAGTGCTTTGACATTTGGGGCAGGTTTTGGTTGATTTCATTTACGCATCATTTTACTTTTACGAACATGAAACTACTGTTTTGCAATGACTAATTTTTCACAGTACACTTTAGCTTCAGAACGATAAATGACTATGTATTGCCCATTAGGAATTTCACTGATATCAATTTTTACACTGTCAAAAAATATGTCTTCCAAAGATTTTGAAATCAACAATTTTCCCTCTAGTGAATATATTTCTACGCAACATGTATTATTTATATCTAAAGGAGGAATTACTATATAAACAAAATTATCCGTTGGATTTGGGTAGACAAAAATTTCGCTTTTGTCTCCAGTAATATCCATATCATACACCCCAACAAAAGGATCAACGCACAAGCCTCTCACCCAATTTGAGCTGGCATTATTTAAGGCAAAATTATAGAGTGAACCGGTATGTGATCCATTCGTTAAATCAACCAAGGTATCAAGCCCCGGATTTGGATTGAGCGGATTTCCTTGATTAAAATCGTAATACGCAATCAATCCCGATTCAGTGCCAGACAATTCTTCATCCATATTATCAGCAATTTCAGCAGCGGTTCTCACAGTAGCCCAAATTCGTACATCATCTAATTCACCATTGTAAAATTGTGATGTTGCTAAATTATCATACTCTTGACCAAGGCTATATCGATCAGTTGCGGATATGGAACAAACCGCTGAATGTGTGTTCACCAAAATGCCATCAATATAAACAGAGCAAAATCCATCATCGTAAGTATATGCAATGTGATGACAAACATTGTCTCCAATAACTTGTGAACTAGTATAAATAGCGCCGGTACCCCATGAACCATCCGGATAAATCATCAATTTTCCGTCTTGCGCTGATGGTCCGCCCATGATAATTAATAGTCTGTTTTCTCCAGCCGGTTCATTGATTGCAAACATCACCGTTCTAATTGAAGACGTTTGATCATCCTTCAACGCTTTCATCCAAAACTCAATCGTAAAGTGAGTTTGGTTTGCATAAAAATCATTTTGAAGCACGTTGAGATTGACATAGTCATTGATGCCATCAAAGTCTAATGAGTTTTTGTATTGTGCCTTGCTGATTGAACAAGTCAACAAACAAACTGACAACAATAAAGAGGTTGATATTGATTTCATTCAGTTAATCTACGAAATCTTTTCTCAATAATCAAAAACGAGTGATGAATCCCCCAAAATAATTTGGTTTATAAACACTTTTCACTTCACCCCAACATATTTTTTAATCTCATTGAGTTTCATGAGTGCTTCAACCGGAGTGAGCGTATTGATATCAATGTTTTCAATTTCTTCTTTGATTTGCATCAGAACAGGATCATCTAATTGAAAAAAGCTGAGTTGCATTTTTGCGTCAGCGGCAATTGCTTTGGCTTCTTTTCTGAGATCGCTGCTATGATTTTTTTCCAATTGCACCAGCACTTCATCAGCGCGCTGAATAACATCTTTAGGCATACCGGCCATGCGTGCAACATGAATACCAAAACTATGATTGCTTCCACCGGGCATTAGTTTGCGAAGAAAAATCACTTTGTTGCCAACTTCTTTCACTGCCACGTTGTAATTTTTAATGCGATCAAACGTGGTACACATTTCATTGAGTTCATGGTAATGGGTAGCGAACAAAGTTTTAGGCCGCGCTGATTTATTCTGATGCAAATATTCTGTAATTGCCCATGCAATAGAGATACCATCATAGGTACTTGTGCCTCGTCCAATTTCATCCAGAATAATGAGTGATCTTTCAGAAAGATTATTGAGAATACTTGCCGTTTCATTCATCTCAACCATAAAAGTTGATTCGCCAGATGAAATATTATCAGAGGCGCCAACCCGTGTAAACACCTTATCAACCAATCCAATTTTGGCTGAACGAGCAGGAACAAACGAACCCATTTGAGCCATCAGCACTATGATTGCTGTTTGTCTGAGCAAAGCAGATTTACCACTCATGTTTGGGCCGGTAATCATGATAATTTGTTGGCTTGCATTGTCCAGATACAAGTCATTGGCAATATAATTTTCACCGGGAGGCAATTGTTTTTCAATCACCGGGTGACGTCCGTCACGGATATCCAATTCAAACCCTTCATTCACTTCAGGGCGGGTATATTGGTTGATCACCGCAACATCTGCAAAAGCGTGCAGGCAATCCAATTTTGCAAGTAGCGTTGCATTGTGCTGAACGGGCAAAATATATTCTGTCATGGCGCCAACCAATTCATTGAGCAACTGTGTTTCCAGCGCATGAATTTTTTCTTCGGCACCCAGAATTTTTGTTTCGTATTCTTTCAGTTCTTCTGTAATGTATCGCTCAGCATTTACCAGAGTTTGTTTTCTGATCCAATTGGTTGGTACTTTATCTTTATGCGTATTGGTTACTTCAATATAATAACCAAACACGTTATTAAATGCAATTTTTATACTTGATATACCGGTTGCGGCAATCTCACGTTGTTTAATATTTTCAAGATATTCTTTTCCTGAAGACTGCATCAACCTAAGTTCATCCAGTTCAGAATTTATACCGTCAGCAATCACCTGTCCGCGACCAACAGCAATGGCGGCATCGAAATGAATTTCACGTTCAATTCGTCCGCGGAGAACATCACACAAATTCAATTGATCAGCCAATAATCTAAATGACTCATGGGATGATTTAGCGCAAGCCATTTTTATAGGAGCCATAGCACGTAAAGCTCTGGCAAGTTGTAAAATTTCTTTGGGATTGATGCGCGTTGTTGCAACTTTTGACACGATGCGTTCAAGGTCACCAATCTCTTTTAATTGCTCGGTAATAATTTCTTTGAATACTGTATTGCTGATAAACTCTTGCACCATATCATGCCGTTCACGGATGGGGGCAATTTCTTTGAGTGGTAAAATCATCCACCTCCTGAGCATACGTGCTCCGGGCGGAGTAATAGTTTGGTCAAGAATCTGAATAAGTGTTGTTGCATTTTCATTTTGTGATGAAAGCAATTCCAGATTACGAATAGTGAAGCGATCTAACCAAACATATTTATCTTCTTCAATGCGTGCAATATTTTTGATGTGTCCTAACTTGTCATGTTGCGTATCACCGAGGTAATGTAAAATAGCACTTGCGGCAATGACGGCCAGCTTCAAATTATCTACACCAAAACCTTTGAGTGATTTCACTTCAAATTGCTTTTCAATCATCTCAAGCGCGAAGTCAGGAGTAAAAATCCAATCATCTAATTTATAGTTGTAGGTAGTTGCTGAAATCTGTTCAGCGTAGATTTTCTGTTTGCTTTTTTGGAACAAAATTTCTTTTGGTGCAAAACCTTGAATCAGTTTATCCACGTATTCAAAATTACCTTCAGCCACCATGAACTCACCGGTAGATACATCAAGAAAAGCAACCCCTGTGCGGTTAACATCAAAATGTATGGCTGCTAAAAAATTATTTTCTCTACCGTCTAATACTTTTTCATTGTAAGATACACCGGGTGTTACTAATTCTGTAACGCCGCGTTTGACAATAGTTTTTGTCATTTTTGGATCTTCAAGCTGATCGCAAATTGCCACCCGCATACCGGCGCGTACAAGTTTTGGCAGATAATTATCAAGCGCGTGATAAGGGAAACCGGCCAAATGTGTTTCAGACGCTGAATCTTTGCCACGTTTAGTGAGCACTATATTCAGAATATTAGCCGTTCTCACTGCATCTTCACCAAATGTTTCATAGAAATCACCAACCCTAAAAAGCAACAATGCATCCGGATAGCGTGATTTAATTTGATTATATTGTTTCATCAGCGGAGTTTCAGCTGATTGATCTGAATTTTTCTTTGCTCCCACAGGCCTCTTTTTTACCCAACGAATGTACTCATTGCCTCTGGGTTTTATTAAATTGAATGGGGCTTTTTTTTAACAAAACCAGAATTCCTATTGATTCGGCTGGCCCCTGTCTGCATCTGGATATTGGGTAACAAACCCCAATATTTGGATTATTGAGCGATTTTTATTAATTTTTGTTATTGAATTCACTACTGTCCGATAAAAAAAATTTAAAAGCGGGATTTCCATAACAGATTTCCCGCTTTAGTGTAATTTGGTTTTGACGAACTAAATACACATGAATAAAAGTAACTACTTTTTTGGACAGTCGGTTTTCGGACAGCTGATTTCTTTAATTGACCCAACTCTTGTAAGCAGAGTGGTTAAGAACCGTAACTCTGATTATTATACCAAACGATTTGACACATCTGATCACTTAATCAGCATGTTGTTTTCAACTTTCGCCAATTGTTCATCGTTGCGAGAGGTTGCCGGTGCTATGCTTGGGCTCAAAGGAAAGACAAATCATTTTCAGTTAAAAACATTCCGCACAAAAGCACCTTGAGTGATGCAAATGCTCGAAGGAGTCATGAGGTTTTTCAAGAGATTTATTATTTATTGTACAAAGAGTACTCAGGGGTTATCTCGGACAGCCGAAAACAATATGTATGGGAACAAAGAGTGGAAATTATTGATTCAACAACTATTTCATTGTTTCGTGATTTATTGAGCTGTGTTGGCAGAAAATCCTCCAATGGCAAAAGAAAAGGAGGCATAAAAGTACACACTCAAATTAATCTTCAGGAACAGGTTCCAAAACTGATTTGGTTTTCATCAGCGACAACACACGATAAAAAATTCCTTAAAAAACTTAAGCTGGAAAAAGGCAAAATAGCTGTGTTTGATAAAGGATATAATGATTATAAAACCTTTGATGAATTCACACAAAACAACATCTATTTTGTCACCAGACTAAAATCAAATGCAACCTATGAATTGGTTGTAGAAAATGATATTCCCAGCTATATTGACGCAGGTGTATTGAAAGATGAAATTATAAAAGTTGAAGTCAAAGACAACGGAAAATATCTCAAAACTACTGAACTCAGAAGAATTGCTTACTGGGATGACGAACACAAAAGATGCTTTGAATTTATAACCAACATACAAGGGATGAACGCAGGACACATCGCACTCATTTACAAAAAACGATGGCAAATTGAATTACTTTTCAAACAGCTCAAACAAAACTTTCCGCTAAAATATTTTTTAGGCGACAATGAGAATGCAATCAAAATTCAGATTTGGTGTACGCTAATAGTGAATCTGCTGTTGACCGTTATCCACAAAAAATTAAACGAAAATGGGCTTTCTCTAATCTGGCCAACTTTTGCAGACTGCATCTCTTCAATTACATTCATCTGATCAAATTTCTAGAAAATCCAGAAAAGATTGGCTAGTTGAAATAGATCCACAACTTCAATTCGAATTTAGTTCAGCCTGAAAAGAGGGGGCTTACTTTTGAAATACAAGGCTTTTCATACGCAACCATGAGGGTTTTGAAAGGGTTTTTACGTACTTTTAGTTTTTATCGGACAGTAGTGTATTGAATTATTTATATCGCCTAAATCAGACATAAGATCAAAAAAAAACGTTCACCTTGTATCAGCCAAAACTTATTTTTATGCGTACGTTGAAAATTCACCTGTTATTTATTGCCGGATTTGTTTTTATACTCAAGAGTTGCAGCAGTCCTGCAGCAGACGAAACCAATAAAAAATCAAACAACTCAGATACAACTCAACTTGTTGACAGCAATATTACAGATGCTTGGGTAGTTCCGGTATTTGATCCTCCTTTTGAGAACGTAGACGTGCCTTTCAAAACCTACGCATATAATTCCAACAAAGCGATGGTCATTGATTTTTCAACAGGGAGCAAAATAAGCATACCTGAAAATGCCTTTGAACACATGAACGGGAATGAAGTGAGTGAACCAATTGAAATAAAGTATCGCGAATTTCATACTGCAACCGATATCATTTTAAGCGGCATCAACATGAAGTACAATGAAGGAGACACCCTTGATGCAGATTTTGAAACAGCGGGCATGTTTGAAATAAGGGCATATAGCAATGGAAGCGAATTAAAATTGAAAGACCATAAAAAGATTTCTGTAAATCTGGCCTCATTTAAAAAGGGCAAATTCAACAACTATAAAATGAATGAAAAAAGTGGTAATTGGGAGTACATTGGGCAAAGCATTGTAGTACCGAATGAAGACAAGAAAACGGAAACAACCGTGGAAAAGGTTGAAGAATCAATTTGTGATGAAGACCCGGTTGAGTACAAACAAGGAATGGACATTTTTGATCTCCAATTTGATCCGCTCGAGTATCCCGAATATCAAATATTCAGTGATGCCATGTGGATTTGCAATGGTTCAGATGAAGATAAAAAACAACTGAGCAGATATTTATCCGGCTTCAACCATTTCACCTTGCTTCCCTCAGATTCATGCAATCAATACGAACTCGCAATATTTAATCATCATACAATTAGTGAGAATGAAAGGGTATTTAATGTAACACCGGTGTGGTCAGGGAAATCATACCAACGGGTAAAAATGGAATTCCGAAAAAAAATCAAAGAACTCAATGATGCGATGGAAAATGCGATAGCAGCCAAACAAGAAGCCGATTTGTGGCGGCTGTTTGAAATCAGCGGAATGGGTGTTTACAATTGTGATAGAATTTTAGAATATGCGGCATTAGTTACCGTGAATTTAATTTTAATATGTGAAGCAGGAATTAAATCCTTTTTTCATATTACAAATAATGGCACTGTTGCAATTAAATATTTCAGTACTCAAGTTAATAATTTTAGATTTGATCCGGAAATTAGAAATGGATTTCTCGCAATACTTCCGGGAAACAAAATAGGACTAATAAAACCAAACGAACTTGAAGGTGCTTACCAGAAGGCACTGCAAACAGGATCATCAAATGTCATAATGAATATGGAGGTAAAAGAAATTTCTGAAGCTATAAAATCTCCGGATCAAGTACAAAAACACATGGCTTCATTTTAATCAACTTTCCCATTAATATCTCTGCTCAATTAAACGTATTTTTATGTTGGAAAAGTTGACCATTTTCATACTACTGATTTGTTTTGCAACGAATGTTTCAAGCCAGTCAAAAACAACTATTCTTTTTGATTCATTAGGTTATTACGCAACCATTACTCCCACTGGAAAATTATGGTCAGGGTATGTCACATTTAAACAAGTATTGCATGATCCAACAGGTACTACTCATTACATGACACTCAACCATAATAATAAGTGGGGTATGGCCGATGAGAAGTTATTACCACTCATCCCATCTGAATATGACACTATTATTCCGCACAAAAAATTTCTGTTTTGTTTTAACTTGAAAGGTGTAGACATTTACTCCAGAGGTTATCAAAAATTATTTCATCTATCAGGTGAAAAAGAGGTTGAAATAATTCCGGTTAACCCATACGACTCGGCTAAAGAACAACTGTTTCTCTTTGATGATTACATGAGAACTGCCGTGACAACTGAAACATTTCAAATCTATGACTCATTAATCTTTGATGATGCTTTTTACCTCAATGGAGTAATTCTCACCAGAAAGGGATCATTATTCGGATTTATTTCTCTTTCAGGAAAAAATATTCGCCCTGAATACAGATCCATTTCTTTCTTCAATAATCAAATCATATCATTGAAAAATTCTGCCAACGAAACAAAGTATTTTTATACAACAGGGGTGCCATTTCCACACACTGATTCTGTTCTTCAAGTTGTAAGGAATGGCTACAAAATTTATCAAAATGGAAAGGGTTATCTCATCAATGCATCATTGGAAAAAATAGTAGACTATACGGGTGATGATGTTTTTCCACTTAACAAAAGTGAATCAGATAATATTACGAAGTACTTTGCCTATAAAAAAAATAATAAAATTGGCATTTGCACAAATAAAGGAACCATAGTTGTTACTGAGCAATTCGAATACATAGAGTCAGCTGATGAAAACGGATTTATTGTGATGAAAGATTCTCTGTTTGGGGTAATTGATTTAAACGGGAATTGGAAAATAAAACCTGAATATACTTTTATTGAATATCCTTATCCAAATTACTTCAGACTCCATCTAGGAGAGAAAAAAGCATTATGTAATCAACACGGGACAATTATTTTAGATCTGATATATGATGAAATTTCACCTTTGGAAACAGGCATTATTACTTTGAAAGGAAATAAATATGGATTTTACAATTCAAATGGCGTCTTAATATCCCCTGAAATCTGGAATGAAGTGTATATAACAAACGGTGATTATATTGAGCTGGTGAATACATCAAAAAAAATTTCAGCTCTTGTAAATGAGCGCGGGTTGATTACACCAACAAATTGCACCGCTGTATTTTGCACAGGTACTGGAGTAAAATATTATTTAGGTAATACTATTGTTTTTCTGACAGTCGAAAACGGTATGAGAAAAGACAGTTCGGTCTATCAACAAGAGGGTATACTTCATATAGACCGACATAGAAACAGATCACCATTATATGTTATAACAACACCATGCATCACCTTCAGAGATCAATTAAGTGGTAAAATCGGCAGCAAAAAAAAACGGGATAAGGGTTATGCAGTGGAACCGCAATTTGATAATCTCATCAACCACCATATTGATATTGGAAAAAAAGAAGATAAGAGTACGTTTTATATTGGTTCAATGCCCTTTCATTCGTACGAAACGCTCTTTAATTTTAGCGGAGGCAGTGGTGATTTATCAGACCCTATGCTATCTGTACTTTCACCTAACTCAACCTCACAAACGCCAGCACATTCACGGCCAATTGTGCAGTATGATGGTTCGCTTTCGGTAATAGATCCATTATTTATTCTGTTTGATACCGCGATTTTCGCCACAACATTAAAAGAATATACCGCAGTTTATTCTTCTGGAGATATCAATTTTAGCAAGGGTTTCAAAACAATAACGGTGAGAGAATATTTCAATTCTCTTAACACGGGGTTCAATCTTACTATTGACAATATTCAAGTATTCTCCATCTTATCAACTAACAATACAATTTATCTCGATAAGCCAGAAATTAATCTTTATCATGAATCATTTTCCCGTAAAACCTATTTAGGTAAATTCAATGATTTCTTAATTTATCCAGATGGTTCCATTGCTGTTCAAAACATGCAGGGGAATTTTTATTACATGAACAAAGATGAGGTAACTTCAAAATCCTTTAAAGATTTAAAATCAATTCTTTTCGTACCTAATGTAATCAACGCATATTATTTTGCCAAAGAGGAGGTTTCAGATATTGGTGGCATTAGTGAATACAAATGGTTTGTCTATAATGAACTTGAAAAAATTAATACAACGGGTTATGATGAAATAGAATTTTTGGGGAATAATTTTATCAAAACCAGGAATAACAATTTACATCAAATTATGACCATGAGAGGTGAAATAGTTTATACTTTCACCACTATTCATTAAAGGTTTTCCTGCTAATTGGGCAATAAACGGTAGAAATTCAATAATACCCACAGACCTTGCTTGTCAACGCATCCAAAAAACCCTATCTTCATACCCTCAAAAATAATCTATGATGAAAAAACTGTACACCATTACCCTGGCTTTGTTGTTTGGTGCGGGAGCAATTTCGCAGACAACAGATCTGGGCGGACCCATGGGCTGGCATCCGAAATTTGTTCAGCCAAAAAATGTTGATTCGCACGCTATGCCCGGCTTTGATGCCGCTGCGGTTGCATATGAAGATTCAATTAACGACCTCACTAAAGCAGGTCCCTGGAGATTTGGTTATAAATACAATACCAATTTTTCATTAGAAAATTCAGGTACATGGACAAACCTAAACAACGGAAACCGTCTATGGCAAATTGAATTGATTTGTAATGGGGCTCTCACGGTCAATCTGATTTTTGAAAATTTACAGATACCTGAAGGTGCTTATATTTATTTGTATGATGTCAATAAAACAAATCGCGTAGGCGCTTACACCAGCAGAAATAATAACAGTGAAAACATGTTGGGAACTGAGTTAGTGCATGGAGACCATATCATTGTTGAATATTTTGAACCCGCTGCAGTTGCAGGACAAGGTACGCTCACCATTGCTAATGTGGTTCATGGTTACAGAAGCCTAAGTAAAGTGCAAGAGTCTCTGTTAAAAGATTTGGAAGATTCCGGCAATTGTAATGTTGATGTGAATTGTCCTCTTGGAGATGGATGGGAAAATGAAATTCGCTCCGTTGCTATGATTGTGGTTAGCGGTAACGGAATTTGTACAGGAGCTTTAATCAACAATACATGTGATGACGGAACACCTTATTTTTTGACTGCAAACCATTGCGTTGACGGAGCCAATCTTTCAACTTGGGCATTCCGTTTCAATTGGGATAGTCCGGTGGCTATTTGTCAAACTGCAGGCACAAGTACTGATCCCGGTGCGCCGTATGATCAAACTGCAAATGGGGCAACTGAATTATACGCAAGTCCTGCCTCAGATGTTGCGCTATTGCAAATTACCAATATGACATTAACAGATGCACAAAACTGGAATTGTTATTATGCCGGTTGGGATAATACAGATGGACCGGTTTCACAAGGTACAGGTATTCACCACCCATCAGGCGATGTGAAAAAAATATGTCGTGAAGACAATGCGCTTTCTCAAACTTCATGGGGTGGTGCTGCGTGCTGGCAAATTGCAAACTGGGATCAAGGAGTAACTGAACCGGGTTCATCAGGATCACCTTTGTTTGATCAAAATCATCGCATCATTGGTCAACTTTACGGAGGTAGCGCTGCATGTTCAGGCACTAATGACAACAACCAACCTGATTATTATGGTCGCTTTGGCGTATCATGGCCAAACATTGATACTTGGCTTGCACCGGGAGGTTGCGGTTCTCCTACCACTAACGACGGTTGGGATCCTGTTTCGCCTCCAACAAATGATGATGCCGGAATTAATGGAATATCTACTCCATCAGGAAATTTTTGTACTGATACATTTGATCCGGTTGTTACATTGAGAAATTATGGAGCAAATAATTTGACTCAGGTAACTATCAATTATGACATTGATGGCGGAACAAACAATACATACAGTTGGACAGGGACACTTGCACCCGGAGCAACCACCAATGTAACCTTACCTACGATGACAACAACCGCCGGAGCACACACATTTAATGCATACACCTCTAACCCTAACGCTGTCGTAGATACTAATCCTGCAAATGATGATGCTTCTTCATCTTACAATGCAACTATTGGAGGTGAAGCCGTAACGCTTACCATTGATACCGATTGCTGGGGTTATGAATTCGCTTGGCAAATTCTTGACGGCTCAAGTAACGTAATTCAAGAAGGTGGAAATCTTTCTGTCATACCTGGTGGAGGACAAATTGCAAATACAGGTGATCCGGGATCATACGGTGATGAGACTACTGTAACAGAAACTTTCTGCCTAGCTGTAGGATGTTATGATTTGGTAGTTTATGATGATTGGGGTGATGGTTTTGATGGTACAGGTTCAGGTTGCGCAATTGACGGAAACTATGAACTTACCAATTCTTCAGCCACAGTTTTAGCAGCCATGTCAACACCTGATTACGGGGCAACAGAAACTACCAATTTCTGCATTGCTTCACCATGTGCCGGTTCAGTTAACAATACCACTACTGAAGAAATTTGTTTTGATGATTGCGATGGAACAATTACCGTGAATGCTTCAGGAGGAACTTTACCTTATTCATATGATATTGGATCAGGACCTCAAGGAAGTAATATATTCAGTAGCTTGTGTCAGGGCACTTATAATATTAGCGTGCTTGATGGAGATGGATGCAGCCAAGTAATTTCAGTAACCTTAAATGGACCATCAGAAATTACCGGTAGCACCGTTGTGACAGATGAATCACTTGGCAATGATGGTGCCATTAATCTCACCGCTGCCGGCGGAACCGGAACATTAGATTATGCATGGACCGGTCCGGGTGGATTCACTGCAAGCACTCAGGATATTTCAGGACTTGCCGCCGGAACCTACAGCGTAACTATCACTGATGACAACAATTGCTCAATTGTGATTTCAGGAATCATTGTAGATTCAGAAGTAGGAATTTCAGAAAACGGATTTAATAATCTGATGATTTATCCAAACCCGTCTACAGGAATTTTCACCCTTGATTTTGGACAATTTGTTTCCGGAGAAACATTCATTTCTGTTCGTGACATTACAGGCAGAATTATTTTCACTTACCAATTAACTGACGATAACATGACGCAGATTGACCTTGCCTCATTTGCAGATGGAACGTACTACGTACAAATTGTTTCAGGTGAGAATACCAAAGTAATTGCTGTTGTGAAAAAGAATTAAGCGATAAATAAATCTGTTTATTGAGAAACCCGGGGTTGAGAGACTTCGGGTTTTTTTCCTCACTCCTCTTTCCTCTATCCGAGGGAGAGAGGAAGTAGCGTTAGTTCACACTTTTGCTATACCCTTGCGATGCGGCTTTCCCCCTCTGGAGGGGGATTAAGGGGGAGGATATTTGGTGATGTGAGTTGGAATATTCCGAAAACCTTTGCGTTTTTTTTCCTCACTCCTCTTTCCTCTCTCCGAGGGAGAGAGGAAGTGACGTTAGTTTGCACTTTTTCAAAACTCTTGCGATACGGCTTTCCCCCTCTGGAGGGGGATTAAGGGGGAGGATATTTGGTGATGTGAGTTGGAATATTCCGAAAACCTTTGCGTTTTTTTTCCTCACTCCTCTTTCCTCTCTCCGAGGGAGAGAGGAAGTGACGTTAGTTCGCACTTTTTCATAACCCTTGCGATGTGGCTTTCCCCTCTGGAGGGGGATTAAGGGGGAGGAAAAGATGTGAAAAAAGTTTGAACTATTCCAAAGTACCTGTGTAAATCATTTTTTGAATTTCAATAAAAATCTCCTGTCACGAACATCCCATATTCAGACACACTATTTCGACACAAAAAAATGCTTTAATCGATGAATAAAATTGTATTCAACTTACAACCCAACGCTACAATATGGTGTGGCATTGAACTATATATTTATCCCCACCTGTGATAACCCTTTGCAAAACCCTTCTTTATCTGCCGGACTAATCAAATATTTCTGATCTTGATGAGTTTCTATCAAAACAACATCTGCACCTAATTTAATGGACTTAAGCTTTAATCTATCTCCATTGCGTGTGATACTTTTTTCAATTGTAGGAATACTGAGATACCAAGTCAACGGTGACGAATGATCTTTTTTTGGACCAATCACAATACGACCTTCTTCTCCTCCATATCTGTTTTCAAAAATCAATTGCTCAGCTTCAGCACAAGGTAAAATTTTTACTGTTCTGATTTCCTTTTTCTGAATTGAAAGATACTTGTCACGCACCAGACATCTGACTTCATCTGCAGTAATTTTATACAATTTTCCGCGCAATGAAAATAACATGAAAAAAGCAAGCAAGAAACTAAGAATGAAAATATCTACTGCAATAACCAAAAACTTTTTTTCAGGTTGATTCATCACCAGTACATTAAAAAAAATTGCTGTCGGAACAAAGAAGGCAATCATAATCATCATTCGTATAGCATTTGTTCTGCTGCTTGCGGGAAGAAACTCCTTTCCGGAACTAGAGGCAAAATGTAATTTCTTCAAAGAATTAAATCTTAATGAAATATAAACTATGTAGAACAACATCAACAATGAAAGGGCGGATAAACCAATAGCTATCCAGTCAAATTTCGTCATAACCCAGCAATTTAAGCTTGTAATAAAAAGTACTCAACCCGGCGCAAGCTCTAGACACTCTATTCTGTCGCAAGCTATGAGGAATAAAACCAAACCTTCCTGACCGACGAAGCGGAAGGTGATGGAGGATTAAAATTAGTAATTGTTTTGTGATTAGGGGTGTCAGGTGAATTGTTGAAAAAAAAGTTAGTGACATAAACCAATAGACCAGCAATATTATTTCTACTTTAGATGCCTCACAAATTAATCAAGGTATGCATATAGCTGTTGCCGGTAATATAGGATCAGGAAAAACCACGCTCACCAAATTACTCTCAAAACATTACGGGTGGGATACCCACTATGAAGATGTTGAACAAAATCCTTATCTCAATGATTTTTATGAAGACATGCAACGCTGGTCATTCAACTTGCAGATTTATTACCTGAATAGCCGTTTCACCCAAATACAGGAAATTAAATCATACAAACGAAATGTAATTCAAGACAGAACAATCTATGAAGATGCGTTCATCTTTGCTCCTAACCTGCACTCCATGGGATTAATGACAACCCGTGATTTTGAAAACTATTTCTCTCTGTTCAATTTGCTTGAGTCATTTATTTCTGCCCCAGATTTACTCATTTACTTGAAGGCATCTGTTCCTACACTGGTTAATCAAATTCAAAAACGTGGACGTGAATATGAAGAAAGCATTCGCCTTGACTACCTGAAACGCCTCAATGAAAGATATGATGCCTGGATTTCTACTTATGACAAAGGCAAATTAATTGTCATTGATGTAGACACCAATAATTTTAATGATAATCCTGATGACTTAGGAAAAATAATTACCTCCATTGACGCTGAAATCAACGGACTATTCTGACCCCCTAACCAACAACATAATCATGAAATAAGCGAATCTCTGGGTTCGCTTATTTTTTTTACATACCAATACTTTGACATTCAATTGAATTTTAATATCTTTCTTTTGATTAAAACCAACATCTTATTTGACAAAAGAAATAAAATTTGTTACTCATGAAACTATTCAACAATATCTTGCTTTGTACAAGCCTTTTTGCCGTTGCATGCGGGTCAAGTTCACCAGAAACTATGGAGGTTGATCCGACAACAGAATTTAAAAATTTGCATGATCATTTTGAAAATAATTATCGGTCTGCTCTGGATAGCTATAATGCAAATCTCAACTACTGCGAAGATACCACAAGTAAAGTGGGTTATCAGGTTTTTTATGAAGACGAACCGGAATTTGTAAGCCATGATAGTTTACACTTAATTTTAAGTGATATTGGACAGCATAAAACCAATACGGTTATTCATGTTTCACAAATATTCGACACCACCGCTTATGATGAGTTCAGAAAGGCATTAGCATTTGTTGATGCCTTGTTTAGCATACGTCTTGCAATGGCATCAGATGTTGTGTATTACACATCTGCTCAGCAAAAAGACATGGAAGAATTTGAAGAACTTCACAATCAAAACTTAACTAATGAATACGATTTGGATCGCTACAAACTAGTCTCAGACAAGATTAAAAAAATGATAGCTTCAGAATATGTAATTTACATTAAAACACTGTACAATTTCTATCCAAGATCTGAAGGAATAATGTATGAACCGGGTGAAATAGTAGCTATGGTTTATGTATTTAATACATCAAATAATCAAATTGAAAATCAGTTCATGTTTGATGCTGCCAATTCTGATGAAGTTTCTTATTCAACAGATGTAAGTGGAGAAGACAATGGAAGTATGTTAACAGAGCTTAAGAGTGATTTGATGCGAAATTTTAAAACCGAACTTGCAAGTGAACTAAGTCTCAGATACAAAGTAACCGGTTCATTGCCTGATTTTGTTTTCAACTAACCAAACAGCAACCATTTATTTGAAAGACAGTTAAATGCCTTACTTGGCTCAAGGGTGAATACTAGACCATTCATTCACAAGATAGATCATTTGCTGATTGTTTCTAAATACTTACATTTGCTCTCATTAAAAAAACCATTAAACCTTACCAATCATGGCAAAAATAAAAGTAGCAAATCCGGTTGTTGAATTAGACGGGGATGAGATGACCCGCATCATCTGGAAATTTATCAAAGACAAACTGATTCTTCCGTATCTTGATGTTGACATTAAATATTATGATTTAGGAATTGAGAGCAGAGATAAAACAGAAGATAAAATTACGGTTGATGCTGCTGAAGCCATTAAAAAATATAAAGTTGGAATTAAATGCGCAACCATTACACCTGATGAAGCGCGTGTGAAAGAATTCAACCTGAAACAAATGTGGAAATCACCTAACGGAACTATCCGCAATATTTTAGACGGAACCGTTTTTCGTGAGCCCATTGTTTGCAAAAATGTACCTCGTTTGGTTACCAATTGGACATCACCAATTATTGTTGGTCGTCACGCATTTGGTGATCAATATAAAGCAACTGATTTTGTTGTACCGGGTAAAGGAAAACTCACCATGAAATTTGAAGGTGAAGACGGAAAAGTAATTGAGCATGAAGTATACTCTTTCAAGGGTCCGGGTGTTGCAATGGGTATGTACAATATTGACGAATCAATTAAAGGTTTTGCTTTATCATGTTTTAATATTGCATTGGCAAAAAAATGGCCACTTTATCTTTCAACAAAAAATACCATTCTTAAAAAATACGATGGACGATTCAAAGATATTTTTCAAGAAATTTATGACAGTCAATTCAAAGATAAATTCAAAGAAGCAGGTATTGTATACGAACATCGTTTGATTGATGACATGGTTGCTTCTGCTTTGAAATGGAACGGTTCATTTGTATGGGCATGTAAAAATTATGACGGCGATGTTCAGTCAGATTCTGTTGCACAAGGATTTGGTTCATTAGGTTTGATGACTTCAGTACTTGTAACACCGGATGGTGAGATTATGGAAGCAGAAGCTGCACACGGCACCGTTACACGTCACTATCGTGATCACATGGCAGGCAAAAAAACATCTACCAATCCAATTGCATCTATTTTTGCCTGGACTCGTGGGCTTGCTCACCGTGCAAAATTAGACAAGAATGCAGAGCTTGAAAAATTCTGTACAACTCTTGAAAAAGTGTGCGTTGATGTTGTTGAAAGCGGAGTAATGACAAAAGACTTAGCCGTGTGCGTTCATGGAAAAAATCTGAATGATTCGCACTACGTGTATACTGAAGATTTTCTTGAATCACTCAATAAAGAATTGCAGAAGAGAATGAATTAATATCCTCGCCCCCCCTCTCCAAAGGAAAAGGGGGGGGGTAAATTTTGCAATTTCAATTTGATTGTTGATTCGTTTGCGTTTTAGGCCAAAAAGTCTTGCGTAAAAAAATATTTTTTTGTGAGCGATCATATTGCAGAGTTAGATTCTCGCTTCAAATTTCTGAAAATAAAAAATCTGAATCCTCAACAGGTCATAATTTGCAATTCACCCCACCAACCCCTTACTTAGCTCATTCAACACTTTGAGTTTATCATCAAAACTGCCATGGAGTTTTTTTCTCAACGCGTGGGTTGATTCAATAGTTTCTTCAATGCTTGGTGGTAGAATAGTTTCAAATGTCTCGCGCAATCGTTTTGCAAGTATGGGAGATTTTCCGTTGGTTGAAATGCCAATTTTTAGATCTCCTTTAGTTACAATTCCGCCCAAATAAAAATCACATAAGTCAGGTTGATCTGCCACGTTGAGTAAAAATTTATACTTGTTTGCAAGATCTCTCAGATAGAGGTTAAGCGCTTTATTTCCGGTGGCTGCAATGACAAGCTGTTTTCCAATTAAATCTTCAATATCAAAAGTTCTCTGATAGCATTTTGAATCCGGAAATAATTTCAACAAAGAAAAAACATCTTGTAAAATAGTTGGAGCCACTAAATCAATTCCGGCGTGCGGTGATGATTTGTGGATGAACTGCAATTTTTCAAGTGCCACTTTTCCACCGCCTATCACTAAAAAACGCAGTTGATTTGCCTTCAAGAAAATGGGAAATAATTCATTCATATCAATTCAGGTATGAAAGTGCAGCATGTTGATTTTGTAACTCGCGATATGCGGAAACAACTTCCCCTATCACAATAATTGCGGGAGATTCCACCTTTTCTTCATGCGCCCGATGAACAATAGAACTTATATCAGCAAGCACAATTTTTTCATTTTCCAAAGAACCGTTTTGTATGATCAGCACAGGGGTATTTTCTTTTTCAACAGATAAAAATGCGTTGACAATTTTTTGCAGTTTTTCAACTCCCATTAAAATTACCAAGGTAGAATCAGATTTAGCCGCAAGCAGTAAATCACGATTAAATTGATTTTCCTTTTTTGTAGCCGTTAATACCCAAAAACCATTTGAACTTCCGCGGTGTGTGAGCGGAACCTGACTAAGTGCCGTTAAACCTGTTGCGCTTGAAATACCCGGCACAACTTCTGTATCAATTCCATGCTTGCGAGCGAAGATAATTTCTTCCATTCCTCTGCCAAAAATGAAAGGATCACCCCCTTTTAATCTAATCACTTCACCATACGTCAATGCATAAGAAACAATCAATTGATTAATTTTTTCTTGGCTGAAAGAAGGTTTACCACCGCGTTTTCCAACATATATTTTAATTGCCGATTTTGGTGCGTAATCAAGCACCGCCGTATCAACCAATGCATCATACAAAATCACCACAGCAGATTTGAGTTTGTTCACAGCGCGCAGAGTTAACAGATCCGCCGCTCCTGGACCGGCGCCAATCAATACTAATTTTGGTTGTATATCTTCTTTCATCTCAAATATGTTTTTGAATGTTTTCAATAAGTTGTTTTGCTGAGGCTAAATAAATTGTCAAAGCACTTGCTGATTTACCTGCATCATGACTTTGCTCTATCAACTCACCAAATGTTTTTGCAGCAATGTTTTGTGCAACATTTGCATACTCGGGCTCAAACGCTTGTTCTATTTGCGCTTTGGAATTTGTTTCTATTCCTTTAGTCAACAAATAGGCTTTTGCCGTTTGAATCAAGGATGAATAAATAGTGTATGCTGCATCAGCAAATTTTGACTGCAGGAAAAAATATTCTGCCTCAACCAATTTTTCTTCTGCCTCAAATAATAATGTTTTAGTGAGATCAATTTTTACACCGGCACACTCACCTACTCCAATTTCTGTTTTATATTTTTCATCGCTGCCCCAATCGCGCAATTCGTCATCACTTATAGCTTTCACATCAGCAACAGACTTTAATAATTCGTAAAAATAATTTTTTCCTTTTCTGTGATAATAGGCGTAAAATTTCTCGTTGTTCTCCTTTTCATTTTTAAAATCACGCAATAGAATTCTTACAACTTGCTCAACTCTTTTTGTTGGAATTTTAATAATTTTTTCGGCAAAAGCAGCATGACCATTTCCAAGATTAGCTCCGCCCAAAACTAACTGCAAAGCGGGAATCACATTTCCGTTGGCGTTAAAGCTGCTTCCATGAAAACCAATATCTGCCACGGCGTGTTGTCCGCAAGAATTCATGCAGCCGCTGATTTTTATTTCCAATTCTTCTTCAAAAATGAATTCATTAAATTCTGAGTAAAGTAATTTTTCAATTACGTTTGCCACGTTGTAGGTTGAAGTGATCCCTAAATTACAAGTGCTTGTTCCGGGGCATGAGGTGATATCAGCAATTTTTCCGGCGCCGTAATCAGCAAATCCATACGTGCTGAGTTCAGTAAATAATTCATGGAGCAAATCAACTGAAACTGATCTCAGTAAAATATTCTGATCAATAGTAATTCTGGCGGGCTCACTGCTGAAGTACTCCATTGTATCGGCCAATTTTTTTGCTTGAATTGAAGAGAGATTACCATTTCTTATTTTGATCAACACGGCAAAATAATCTTTTTGTTTTTGTGCAAAAACATTGGTATTGATCCATTTTGAATAATGACTGGTTGCATCAGTAACAGGCTTAGAATTTATTACGTCTGCCTTATAAAATTGTACATCCAAATTCAGTTCCGGTGCTTGCGTAAATTGCAAATGATGTTCAATTTGTTGTTTTACAAAATCTAATCCTTCTTCTTTGAGAAGATATTTTAAACGAGCTTTGTGACGTTTGTTGCGTTCACCAAATTTGTCAAATACTCTCAATAAAGCTTCACCAAATTTGAGGAGTTGATTTGCGGGTAGAAATTCAGAGACTACTTCGGCCAAAGCCGGCTGTGCACCCAAACCACCGGCTATAACAACTCTGAATCCCACTTCACTATTCTTAACAACCGGAATCAATCCCAAATCATGCAGATAAACACGTGCAGTATCTTTTGCAGATGATGATAAAGCGATTTTAAATTTTCTACCTAATTCTTGTCCAATTGGATTTCTCAGAAAAAAATCAAAGAGTGCAAAACCAAATGGGGTAATATCAAAAGGTTCATCTTGATCAGCACCGGCTAAAGGCGATGCAGTAATATTTCTGACCGTATTTCCACATGCTTCACGAATAGTGATATTATCTTTTTCCAGATCTGACCACAACTCAGGTGTTCTGTCTAAACTCACGTGATGTAATTGAATGTCCTGACGAGTGGTTAAATGTAAATTACCATTTGAATACTCATCAGAAATATCAGCAACTCGGCGCAGTTGTGCTGAAGAAACAATACCCAGCGGAAATTTGATACGCACCATCTGAACGCCTTGCTGACGCTGCCCGTAAATTCCGCGCGCTAAACGTAAACTTCTGAATGACTCTTCTGGAAGCGTGCCATTTTTGAATTGGTAAATTTTTCTTTCTAATTCAATGATATCTTTTTCAACTACCGGATTTTCTAATTCTGTTCTGAAACTTTGCATAAAAATTTAAATTAAAAAAGCCCGGTAGTTAAACTGACCGGGCTTTGTATATTAAGTAAGTGATTATTCAATATAAAAAATAGTGGTCAGGTGTGGTATCATTCCACATACAATACATACAACACATATTATTTTTCTTATTGACCATTTTTTCTTTTTTTTATCGCTGAGTTATTCAGCATGTTTTTGTTTTTCGACAGACTCATTCTTTACAATTCAGTCTTATTAATTCAATCTGCCTATGCTTGTCTTAAAAAGTTAAGTTTGAAAATATCTTTTTTCTAAGAACGGGTCAAAGATAAATACATACTTTTCATACTTCCAAACTTTTAGTCTATTATTTTGATAGATTTTATAGACTATTCAGTTTGTTGTTTGATTTTCTGTTATTTATGAAAATATTTTTTTACAAAAAACGGATTGAAGAAATTCAAATTACATCAAAAAGCGATATGTCGTAATTAAAAAAATATGTTCTCAGGATACAATTTAAATAAAGTGAGACCAAACCAAAAGAGGCATGGATACGTGTAGATAAAGGCAATGAAGGACATAATTTCTACCTTTGTACTATATTAACCCGGAATGAGCACGATGAAAAAATCAGGAATTTGGATAGCAAGTTTATTGTTTAGCATGACTTCATTTTCACAGCTAACTCCAACTGAAGATGATATCATGATACCCATGAGTGATGGAAAATTTTTAGAGGCCGATGTTTACATTCCCTCAGGTTGCACATCATGTGAAGTGGTATTAGTGCAGACACCATACAATAAAGATTTATTTGAATGGAGCTTACCCATGGGCATTGGACAAAATGTAGATGATCAACCGTTCATTTGGGTAATTGTAGACTGGAGAGGATTTTATGGATCAGCAGCTGCAACAGTGAGCAGCCCAGATCGTGGGCAAGATGCTTTTGATATTTGTGAGTGGATTGTTGATCAGCCATGGCACAATGATCGTATTGCAACATGGGGACCATCCGCTTTAGGAAATATTCAGTATCAGTTAATCGCTAAGCATCACCCAAATCATACGTGTGCAATTCCTGTTGTGGCAAGTCCGCAATTTGCATATACGGGGTATTTTTATGGCGGCGCACTTGAAGAAGCACGCCTTGAACAATTGGACGCCTTAGGTTATGGTCTCTCAACTATTGTAATGGCCAATGTCTATTATAATACAACCTGGCAGTATGCAGAATCACAAACTTATTACCCTGATGATATTGAAATTCCTACCCTGCAAATTGGAGGTTGGTATGATCACAATATTGATGAAGTAATGCAATTTTACAAAGACAGCCGAAGCCTTGCAGCCTCAAGTGTACAAGATCAGCAATGGTTGCTAATTGGACCATGGGTTCATGGAGGCTCAGGCATTGCTTACGTTGGCAGCGGTACACAAGGAGAATTATCGTATCCTGATGCTGAATTTGATAATGATTCTCTTGCATGGAGATTTTTAAAATTTTACATGCTTGATTCTTTGAACGGCTGGTTAGATCATCCAAAAATTACCTATTATGAATTAGGCAAAAACCAATGGCACTATTCTGCTGATGATGATATTGCAATAACCAATCATGAAGTGTTGTATTTAAATTCTTCTGCACGCCTTACCAATGAAAACGGAAATGGTTTCACTGAATTTATTTCTGATCCCACTGATCCTTCACCAACAATTGGTGGCGCTACACTTCATCCTGATCTGGAACAAGGCCCCTATGATCAAACATATCTTGACGGACGAGATGATATCATTACCTTTCAAACCGACTCATTGTTGAATGATCTTTCAATTACCGGAAAAATTACCATTAAATTATTCATCAGTTCTACTTCTGCAGATTGTGATTTGGTAGTTCGATTGGTAGATCTATATCCCGATGGAACCAACATGCTTATTACCGATGGAATTCAGCGAGTGCGTTTCAGAAATGGGTATTCTGTTACAGATGAAGAACTCATGATACCCGGTGAAATTTATGAAGTAGATGTTGAATTGCCTTTTACAAATTATACTTGGTTGGCAGGACATCGTTTAAAAATTTATGTTGGTGGAAATAGTTCTATCAGATGGAATGTGAACCTGCAGGATGGACTTGAAATGTACACCACAGCAACACCCGTAACAGCCACCATAAGCATTCACCACGATGACGCAAATCAAAGCAGAATTATTTTACCAACTAACAACACCTGGGTTTCAAATCAGGAATTGGCCAACGTTACCTCAACAAAAATATTTCCAAATCCAACAAGCAATCAATTATATGTTCTTGCCGAATCTTCTTTTAATCACTATCAAATAGTTGATCTCAGTGGACGAATCATTTTGGAAGGAAAATTGGAAAATCTTATTGACGTGTCTAATCTGGTGTCAGGTATTTATGTTTTGAAATTGATTTCAGAAACCGGAAATATTTCAGAACACAAGTTCGTTGTTAAATAATACACGGTAACTAGCTCTTTAGCCTAGGTTGAACATCAGCTATCCGTTTTTTTTTTGTAGATTTAAAACCTCAAAAAACTGTTATTCAATGAAAAAGCTAATTTTCACTTCGCTTCTTTTTTCTTTACTTCCTTGTATGGCGCAAGAAAATTTCCAAGAGGCAACGTATGTTCCCGGAGAAGTTCTAATTCAAATTGATGATCCCTCAAATATTGTCGAGGTTATTGAATCACATCAATTTATTGCCGATGTTTATACCGGCTTGCGTGTTTCCAGAGAAATTTCAAAGCCAGTCAATATCTGGCTACTTTCATTTGATGAGAACGCGATCAGTCATGACCAAATGTTGACTTCTTTGTACACCAACAAACATATTCTGATTGCACAAAACAATCATTATATTCAGGAGAGAGTTACTGTGCCAAACGATCCTTCTTTTGGTTCTCAATGGCATCATGTAAATACCAATGATAAAGACATTGATTCTGATTTGGCATGGGATGTTACCACAGGTGGCACCACATCCAACGGAGATGAAATTGTGGTATGCGTGATTGAAGGATCAGGAGCCAACTGGGCGCATGCTGATCTTGTGGCAAACCATTGGGTGAATACAGCTGAAATCCCTAACAACAGTATTGATGATGATGGCAACGGGTACGTTGATGATTATGATGGATGGAATTCAGGAAACAACACAGACAACATTGGTACCGGTACACACGGCACACAAGTAAGTGGAATGATTGGCGCAGTTGGAAATAACAACACAAACGTTGCCGGTGCAAACTGGACAGTAAAAATAATGCAGGTTGATATGGGCTCACTCACTGAAGCAAATGTGATTGCTGCTTATACATATCCTTTAACCTTGCGGCAAGATTACAATGCAAGTGGAGGAACTGATGGCGCTTTTGTTGTTGCTACAAATGCATCATGGGGAATTGACTATGGTGATCCAACGGATTACCCTTTGTGGTGTGATTTCTATAATACCCTTGGACAAGCCGGAATATTAAATTGTGGCGCAACAGCAAATCTGAATATCAATATAGACACACAAGGTGACATGCCAACTGCTTGTTCAAGTCCGTACATGATTTCTGTAACAGCAACTAACAACAATGATGTCCGCACGTTCTCAGGATACGGACAAACAACCATTGATTTAGGAGCTCCGGGAGAAAATGTAGTTACCACCGGTAGCACTGGAATTTCAACTGTATCGGGAACCTCATTTGCATCACCTGTTACCGCAGGGGTAATTGCCCTTTTATATTCAGTACCTTGTAGTGGACTTGCAGATTTGGCATTGTCTGATCCGCAAGCAGCTGCAGATTTTGTGAGAGATGCTCTACTCAATGGAGTTGATCCTGTTTCTAATTTAACTACTGAAACTGTAACCGGTGGAAGATTGAATGCTAATAACAGTGTTCAATACGTACTTACCAATTGTCCAACCACATGTGATATGACATCATCAGGAATTTCAACTGACCCTGATTGCGCAGATGATTGCAATGGTATTATCACCGTAACTGCAACCGGCGGAACAGGTATTTATCAATACGATATTGGAAGTGGACCACAAGGTTCAAACACATTTACCGGTTTGTGTGAAGGCACTTATTCTGTTACCGTAACCGATGGCGGAGCTTGTACACAAGTTCTTGATTTCACCGTAACTGATCCTTCAGCTGTGGATGGGTCTGTTGTCATCTCTCCATCTCCGTCAGGGAATGATGGAAGTATTGATCTCACTCCTTCAGGCGGAAGCGCACCCTATTCATTTGCTTGGACAGGGCCATCAGGATTTACATCTTCTTCTGAAGACATAAGCGCCTTGGCTCCCGGTTTATATAATGTAACAATTACGGATAATAACGGATGCCAATTTACTCTAACCGGACTTGATGTGCCATCATGCGATATGATATTAAATGAGACAACCGTGAACGCAACTTGCAACGGTGATTGTGATGGATCAGTAGTAATAAATCCTACCGGAGGTTCAGGAATTTTTACGTATGATATAGGGACGGGTGCGCAAACTTCAAACACATTTAATTCACTTTGTGCAGGAACGTATTCGGTAACGGTTGATGATGGAGATTTGTGTAACCAAACCGTTGACATCACAATTAATGAACCAGCTGCCTTGGGTGGCGGAACTGCAGTTACCGATGAACTAATTGGTGCTGACGGTGCAATTAATCTCACCGTTACAGGGGGAGTTGCGCCTTATTCTTTTGCTTGGACAGGTCCATCAGGATACACTGCTTCAACTGAAGATATCACAGGACTTGTTGGCGGAATTTACAATGTAGTAGTGACAGATAATAACGGTTGCATCATCTTGATTTCAGATGTTACGGTTGGATCATCTGTTGGATTTGATGAACATGAATTACTATTTAATATCTACCCAAATCCGGCTGACAAACAAATTACCATTAGTTATCCTTCAGAACAGCTTGTGCAGTTTTACTTATTTGATGTAAGCGGAAGAACAGTTGGAATATACAGCATCAACAAAACTTCAGAAATAAACATATCAACGCTTGCGGGTGGTACGTATACATACACCATTGTTCATTCAGATGGAACTTTATTACAATCCGGTCATTTAATTATTGAATAGAAATTCAAAATAAAGAACAGCCGAATTCAAATTCGGCTGTTTTTTTATACACTTGCTTATCATTTCAATTTAATAAAATCCACATGAAAAAATACTATCTCAAAAATGGAGAAAAAGTTACGGGTCCGTTTATGCTTGATGATTTAAAATATCAGCGGATAAGTTCAACCACGCTGGTAAGTGTTGATCAGGGGCCGTGGCAGGAAATTACTTCAGTGGATGATTTGAAATCCATTCTTGAATTTGCCGGAATTAATACCGCACCAAAAGTTTCATCCAATCCGCCAATAAAAAGCATACAACAAAAACCATCACCTGAAAATCAAATCAACATACCTGCAAATAAAAAATTCATTGTTCTGGCTGTTGCCATTGCAGTTTTTATGATGGGCTTGGGAATGGCTGTTTTACTTTTTGCGGAGTTGAAGTAGAAATTTATTCACCTAAAATTGAATCAGCAAATTCTATTGTAATGCGATCCAGCGTTTCATAAATCTCCTCCAAATTATTAGACGTAACCAACACCGTTCTCATATCTTTAAAGTTAGGTAGCCCTTTAAAATAATTTGAATAATGTCTGCGCATTTCTACAATGCCTAATCCTTTTCCTTTCCACTCAACGGACAATTTCAAATGTTCACGTGCAGCTTCAACACGATCAATTACGGATGGTTGTGGAAGATATTCACCGTGCTTGAAGTAATGTTTTATTTCATTAAATATCCAAGGGTAACCAATTGCAGCACGACCAATCATGATACCATCAACGCCGTATTTATTTTTATACTCCAGTGCTTTTTCAGGTGATGAAATATCTCCGTTTCCAAAAACAGGAATCACCATGCGAGAATTTTTTTTCACTTCTCCAATCAGCGTCCAATCAGCCTCACCTTTATACATTTGTTGTCTTGTGCGGCCGTGAATTGAAATTGCAGCTATACCTACATCCTGCAAACGCTCAGCAACCTCAACAATATGTTTTGATTTATCATCCCAACCCAATCTTGTTTTAACTGTAACCGGTATAGAAGTTGACTTCACTATTTCAGCAGTCATACTTACCATTTTTGGAATATCCTGCAGTATGCCGGCACCTGCTCCTTTGCATGCAACTTTTTTTACCGGACACCCATAATTAATATCAATGATATCAGGATTTGTCTGCGCAACAATTTCTGTTGTGCGTTTCATTGATTCTATATCACTACCAAAAATTTGAATTCCAATTGGTCGTTCATATTCAAAAATATCCAATTTCTGTTTTGACTTCACCGCATCACGAATCAACCCTTCACTTGAAATAAATTCAGTGTACATTAAATCTGCGCCGTGTTTTTTACACAAAGCTCTGAATGGAGGATCACTCACATCTTCCATTGGAGCAAGCAACAGAGGAAATTCTCCCAATTCAATATCACGAATTTTAACTGACATAGTACAAAGATACGGACATGAAAGAGTAAAAAAAAACCGGCAAGCGCCGGTTCTTCCATTTTATAATAACACAAAAATATTAATGGATACTTGGATTACCTAAACCTCCGGTTCCAAATTGGATGCGATATCTTAAAAATACCTCAAATCCGCCAACTCCACCTGATGCTCTGGTGAGTGATGATATATTTAAATCATATGCTGCACCAACACTTAATCCGGCAAAATCAAAAATAATATTTGCAAGAATTGCGTCACCTAATCTGTAGTATGCGCCCCATGACAATGCAATCTCTTCAAAATATCCTGTCACACGTGATGAACCACGAATGAGGTATCTGAAGTTTGACCCAATGACCAACTCTTTATTTGGCCCTTGAATAAATCCATAAAATGCAGGAATGATAGACAATTGTGAATTTGGATTTTTAAATACTGCCTGACCGTGCAAGGTCAGTTTGCGGTATAATTTATTGTCTTCAGCCATGAAATTAATTTTTTGTTTTGACAAGTGATGTCCTGCCAAACCAAAAGACAAACGCACATTTTTATTCAAGTGTGCATACCAGTAAATTCCGGCTGAAATATCAAATTTATTGAGTGACAAATTTTGATTTAAAATTGTTTCACCGCTGTTGATGCTTGTATTAAAAGATGTACCAGTCCATTGATTATCCCAGGTTACATTTTGATTTAACATGGTTCGCTGATACCACGCTGGTTGAATACCAAGAGACAAGTGATTATCTCTTGACAATTCAATAGCATAGTTAATTGGCAGAGTTACTTCATTGGTTTGATATTTTGTGTCACCTGACAAATCATTATAAAAATTAATACCCATACCCATGAAGCTGCCATGATCCATCATTCTCCAATCAGCACTTCCACTAATTGTTCTGAATGGCGTATCAGAAACAGTGAGCCACTGCATTCTGAAATTGGTAAACAATTGCATATTTCCCGGAGAAAAACCAGCCGCCGCCGGATTCATATAAACCGGTGATTCAGCAAACATAGAGAAGTGCTTATCTTGTTGGGCAAAAGCGCCTGACGTAATTCCCAACGTGATTACAAAAATTGCCTGTATCTTTTTCATCTTGCTGATTTTTTTATCTGATTAATGTAGTATTACCATTCATCACTCCACCTTGTCCGGTGATAAAAGTGTACTCAAGCACCCACACAAACACGCCGGGATTTTCATCTTTGCCTTTAAATGTTCCATCCCAACCAATGGTTTGATCAGTCGTTTCAAAAACTTTCTGTCCATAGCGATTATAGATGGTAAAGTTCATTTGCTTAATCCCATAACCAAGCACAAATAATACATCATTTTGATCGTCGCCATTTGGTGAGAATGCTTGTGGTATTCCAATTCCTTCAATAAAATTTACGACAACTGATACCGTATCTTGTGCAGTGCATCCATTGATGTCTGTGAATACAACAAAGAACTCAGTATCAATTAATGGATATGCATAAGTTGACGAGCAAGTATCACAATCAATATCACCATCATCAGGAGTCCACATATATGAACCGCTACCACTTCCGGCAGCAATTAATTCTACTGCTCCTCCAATATCAATGGTAGTATCTAATTCTGCTGTAACTGTTGGTAAAGCAAAAACAGAAATACTGTTTGTGGTAGATGAATTATTTCCTCCTGCATCAGTAGTTGTTAATTGGATATTATACGTGCCGGGTGCATCAAAACATACCACCGGATTTTGGTCAGTAGATGTAGCAGGATTTCCACCGCCGCCAAAATCCCAATTCCATGAAATAGGGCTACCGGTTGTAGTATCTGTAAAAGTGATACAATCACCTGCGCAAATATTGTCGTTATAACTAAACCCTGCAACCATTGGCACGCAGGTAGTAACAGTGATAGTAATGTTGGCCGTATTTTCGCACATATTGGCATCTGTACCCGTAACAGTATATGTGGCAGTGGCAGCAGGAGTGAATGGTGTACCGTTAGTTACTCCACCTGTCCATGTATAGGTTGATGCTCCACCACCGGTTAACGTAACCGGATCACCAGCGCAAATTGTAGTAGATGGAGATGCATTTGCAGTTACCGTTGGCAAGGCATTCACCGTGATAGTCATAGTTTCAGTATCATTGCCAAATGGATTAATTACTGCCAGCGTAACGGTAAAAGTACCCGGCGTATCAAAGCAAATTGCAGATGGATGTTGACCAACAAAATTGTTTGGTGTGGCACCTCCACCCCAATCCCATGCCCAGTTGGTAATATCACCCGGTGTACTCAAATCAATAAAGGTGATGCAGTCACCTGCACAAATTGTAGTTTGCGAAGCAGAAAAATCAGCTGTTGGTGGAGTACCCGCACTGCAATCAATCACCGTAATGGTGAAGGTTGAAACATCAGAACCACAGCTTGCAGAAACGGTATACGTAAACGTGTAGACATTTCCTACACCCAATCCATTTCCGTCAAGCACACCGGTACCTGCTGTAAATTGTCCGCTTGGTGTGCCTGAAGTTTCTGCCCAGATTCCACCTGCATCAGCACCGCTCAATAAGGTATTTAAATCAAGCGTGGCGTTGTTACAAATATTAGAACTTCCATCTGCACCGGCGTTTGGTGTGTTTACAACAGTTATGTAGCCTACTGTTGTTTCAATATCATTTCCGTTAGCATCTTCAACAAACAAAGAAACATCATAAGTTCCGGCTGTATTATAACAAATATTGGTTGGGTTATTTACGGCAGATGTCGCCGGCGTAGCACCTGTAAAAGTCCAGTCAGTAGTTGTGAAAGGGCCACCGGTACTTGTATTAGTAAAGTCAATGCAATCACCAACACAAATTGTAGTTGACGTGGTAGTGAAAGATGCAACAGGAGGTGTAGATGTTGGCGTAGTAATTTCAATGTCATTGATTGCAATAGACGGGTCAGTTCCAACTCCATCATCATTATTTATCCAGCTGAATCCAATTTGTAAATTGGCAATATTCTCACATGATACCGGTAATGCAATAGAGTAATTAGTCCACTGACCTTGTGGCAAACAACCACCTGGAGTTTGAGGCAAAGGATTGGTAAGAGCTACCCACCCCATTCCGTCATTATACCATAAACCACCAAAATCAGAGGCATCTCCACCCATTATATAATCAAATGAGAGGGTAAGATTGGTATATCCAACCGTAGAAATATTAGGAGATTGCGCACGTGTTGCTGTTTGAGGGCAAGTTAAAATTCCGCATAGACCGCCGGCATCATAGGCTGCACCACCACCAGGAAAAAATACCGATGTGATGTGTAATGTTTGATTTCCGGTACCGGCAACACCACAACCCGGAGGCGCAACACCGGATTCATCATCATCCATTTCAAAAAAATTAGGATCGGCTCCATTTGGTCCAATTGCAGCATAAGTCCATCCGCCGGGAGTTGGATCAAAGTCCTCACTCCAAATCACAGTTTGTGCATTCAAATTCTGTAAAACGAATGTGGCTGCACCCAGTAAAAACAAATTGAAAATTTTTTTCATGCTTGTAGTTTTTTAATTCTTGTCCCGCAATTGTGTTGCCCCATCAATTCGAGATCAGCGTATAAATTTATATAGTACAAGACGATTTAATTACAAAAGGGTTGATTTTTATTAATAAAAACTTGTTGAACTCTTCACAATTCACGCCATGTAAAGCAATATCACGCCATAGATATCAGTGAACTTGAACCGATTGAATATCTGAATTTGCACAATTAGTACAAATGATATACTTTTGCCGACCTTTTCAAAAGAAAGGTAAGACAACCAAACTTCAACAGAACTATGGAAAAATTAATTTACATCATTCCTGCATTCGGCGTAATTGCGCTGATTTACATGTTTATTCTTTCTAAATGGGTAACCAAACAAAATGCAGGGAGTGAAAAAATGCGCGGCATAGCAAGTGCAATTGCAGATGGTGCAATGGCTTTTTTGAAAGCAGAATATCGCGTATTGGCAATTTTTGTGGTGTTAGCAGGTATATTGCTCGGCATCATTTCAACTGTACCCGGAATTAAAGCAGAGCATTCACATTGGTTCATTGTGGTTGCCTTTGTGATAGGAGCCTTTTTCAGCGCCCTTGCCGGATTCATTGGAATGCGTGTTGCAACCAAAGCCAATGTAAGAACAGCTGAAGCAGCAAAAACTTCATTAGCCAAAGCTTTAAAAGTTTCATTCACCGGCGGAACCGTAATGGGACTTGGCGTTGCGGGCTTAGCTGTGCTTGGATTGAGCATGTTGTTTATTTTGATTTACCACATGTTCATGAACGGTCAATGGACCAACACTGGAGATATGACCATGGTATTGGAAGCGCTTGCAGGCTTTTCATTAGGTGCTGAATCTATTGCTCTTTTTGCGCGCGTGGGTGGAGGTATTTATACAAAAGCGGCTGATGTTGGAGCTGACTTGGTTGGTAAAGTGGAAGCCGGTATCCCTGAAGATGACCCGCGCAACCCCGCTACCATTGCCGACAACGTAGGTGATAACGTAGGTGATGTTGCCGGTATGGGTGCTGATTTATTTGGATCTTACGTAGCTACTGTTCTGGCAGCTATGGTACTTGGAAATTATGTGATTAAAGACATGGGCGGAAGTGTTACAGATGCTTTTGGAAATATTGGACCCATCTTACTTCCATTGGTCATTGCAGCATTAGGAATTGTCTTCTCTATTGTTGGAACATGGTTAGTGAAAGTAAAAGAAGAAGGTGCTAATGAAAGCAAAGTTCAAGGCGCACTCAATTTAGGTAACTGGACATCCATCATACTTACACTTATTGCTTCTTACTTTATTATTACAGCCATGTTGCCAGAAAAAATGACCATGAGTTTCTTTGGTGAAGGCATGAAAGAAGTTACTTCCATGATGGTTTTTGGTGCTGTTATTATTGGTCTTACAGTTGGCGGTTTAATTTCTTTCATTACTGAATTTTATACCGGCATGGGCAAACGTCCTGTAAGAGGTGTTATTGAAAAATCAGGAACCGGAGCTGCAACCAACATTATTGCCGGATTATCATTAGGTATGATGAGTACTGCAATGCCCGTTCTTTTATTTGCCGGTGCAATTTGGGGTTCTTATTCTTTAGCCGGATTTTATGGTGTTGCAATTGCTGCTTCTGCTATGATGGCAACTACCGCTATGCAACTTGCAATTGATGCATTTGGCCCTATTGCTGACAACGCAGGTGGTGTTGCTGAAATGAGTGAATTGCCTAAAGAAGTGCGCGCTAAAACAGATATTTTAGATTCAGTGGGTAATACTACCGCTGCTATTGGAAAAGGATTTGCTATTGCATCTGCCGCACTCACAGCACTTGCTTTGTTTGCCGCTTATGTGACATTCACCGGAATTGACGGTATCAATATTTTTAAAGCAGATGTGCTTGCAGCGCTTTTTGTTGGCGGTATGGTGCCGGTTGTTTTTTCAGCCCTTGCAATGAGTTCTGTTGGTAAGGCGGCTATGCAAATGGTGAATGAAGTACGTCGTCAGTTTAGAGAAATTCCTGGAATTTTAGAAGGAACCGGAAAACCTGACTACGGAAAATGTGTAGAAATTTCTACGCGTGCTGCCATTCGTGAAATGATGTTGCCGGGTGCAATCACTATTATCTCTCCAATCATCATTGGTTTTGTAATGGGACCTGAAGCGCTTGGAGCTTATATGGCAGGAGTATGTGTTAGTGGTGTACTTTGGGCTTTGTTCCAAAACAACGCCGGTGGAGCATGGGACAATGCAAAAAAATCTTTTGAGAAAGGTGTTGTAATTAACGGTGAAACTTTCTACAAAAAATCTGAACCACACAAAGCAGCTGTAACAGGTGATACTGTTGGTGATCCTTTCAAAGACACATCTGGTCCATCTATGAATATTTTGATTAAACTAACTTGTTTGGTTGGTTTAGTTATTGCCCCGCTATTAAGTGGAGGTCATCATGAAGAAGAAATTACAACGCCTGCTGACACTACTGTAACCACGCAAAATGATATTCAAATTAAAAAAATGGTGCTTACTGATACATTAGGTGTGAATGTTGAGATAGAACAAAAAACAGAAAACGGAAATACCTCAGTCAGCGTTTTAGCAGGTAATCCAAACCTATTGTCAGATGCAGATCTTTCTACCTTAAAAAAAGACGGATTTGATTTAGTAAAACTTGTTGATGCCAACCGCTGGAATGCCTTGGTTATTGAATAAGAAAAATTAAAATAATTTAGAAAAGGAGTCTGATGGGCTCCTTTTTTTTTTATGGAATCAAGGAAGAAATTCTAGCCCCCGGCAAGCGTGAATGAAAAAGTAGAGCCTACCCCTTCAGTACTTCGCACTTTAATAGTTTCACCGTGCGCCTCAATGATATGTTTTACAATTGCCAAGCCCAAACCTGAGCCGCCCGCATGGCGTGCACGACTTTTATCAACCCGATAGAAACGCTCAAATAAACGAGGCAAATGTTTTTCCTCAATTCCCAAACCATTGTCTGCAACTTCAACCAATATTTTTTGTTTACCTGTTTTATCAGATGTTATATCTAATTGATGAAAGCGCACCGTAGTAGTTCCTTTCTCTGATCCGTAAGCTATTGAATTCACCACCAAATTAGTGAGCGCTTGTCTTATTTTTCCTTCATCAGCAAAAACATAAACCGGATCATAATTTTTATTGAAGGTCAAATTGATTCCCTTTTCTTTTGCCTTTTGGTCAAGCTCTTTAAATGTAGCTTTGGCAAGGGCTACCATGTCAAATTTTTTTAGTTTTATTTCATGCCGATTAAATTCATATCGGCTTATCTCGTCTAGATCTTCTAACAAATGCGCAATGCGCTCAACACCATTCAGTGCTCTTTCTAAAAAATCACGGTTTACTTTTTCATCTTCCAAACCGCCTTCAAGCAAGGTGAGGATATAACCTTGAATACTAAAGACCGGAGTTTTCAATTCATGCGCCAAGTTTCCCAAAAATTCTTTTCTGAAAGCTGCTTGCTCTTCCAACTCTGAAATTTGTTTTGATTGTTGCACTGCCCACTCTGCTGTATCTTTAGTTAATTTACTGAACACGTCTTCCGTGATTTTAAATTCTCTCACCTGATCATCTGTGATTTTTCTATTGCTGATGATGCGATATATCAATTTGATTTTTTTATTGATGTATCGCTCAACCATCATCCAAAAAATAACAAACGATGCTACACCGGCAGTGAGAGGAATAGCAATAAGAGAAACCAATGGAAATGAATTTTCGGCAACTTGTTGTAATGAAATCACGCCAATAAAAACCAGTAGAGTTAAAATAACGCTACCGGCAGCAATCATGTTGATAGGTTTTGAAAAATTCATTTCAATGAGTCTTTTTTCCAAATGACAGTTTCAAGCATGTGATCCAGATCTTCTTGAATATAATCTAACGATGCTTTCACGCTGTCATAATTTGGTTTAACATTAAAGTACAATGCGCCGCGTAAAAAATGATCTGTACTATCTGTGAGATAAAATTGATATGGTGAAGCGGCATCACCCGTAATCTGATATCTGACACCATAGGTTCCCTTTGAAGCATCAGTAATCACTGACTCATCAATCCCATCAGCGAATTGACTATGTTCATAGACAAGTTGTCTTGATTTTTCAATCAGCAATAATAAATTGGTGTCAACCGGAATATACGTAAGATTCAATTGGGCATTAAAACGTGGCATCAAAATATCTTTCATATTACAAAATGAATCTTTATCAATCACATTAAAGTAATCAGGAATTTCAAACGCATAAGGGCACGCTGGTTCATATTTTGTATAAGTTCTTTCAGGAAAATCAAGCCTCAAATATCCATCAGGTTTTGGATAATACTCAGGCATATCAGCTCCACAAGCCAGACATCCAAAGGTAAAAAGAGCTATTGCGTAGTATTGGAATTTCATATTAAGGTATTATTAAATTCTTTTTGCTTTGATTCGTTTTGGTTTTTTATCTTCAAATGATTCTATGGTAAAAATAAGACCAGGAATACTAACCTGACCACTTGGATTAGTTTCATTATGATGAAACATAACAAAATCACCCAAAGTTTGTGCTTTGGTTTTAATGTGATCAAATTCGTTATCTGAGCGTTTCACTACTTTGAAAAAATCTTGCAGAGGCATTGTTGCTTCAAAAACAAAGGTATCATCATCCAAACGAGAATAGGTAATTTCATCTTCATCAAATTCATCTGAGATATCACCCACAATTTCTTCAAGCACATCTTCAAGCGTCACTAAACCGGCAGTTTTATGTTGGGCATTGAGTGCGATAGCTAGATGTACTTTTCGGTTTTGGAAACTGCGCAAGAGGTCATCAATCTTTTTTGTTTCAGGAATGTAGTATACCGGTCTGATTAATTTTTGCCATTTAAAATCAACCCCTTTATCAATATGTGGCAACAAATCTTTTACAAAAATTACCCCGTCGATTTTTTCAATTGATTTTTGATAAACCGGTATTCTTGAAAAACCGCATTCACGAATACAAGCCAGTACATTACCAAAATCATAGCGTGCAGAGACAGCAGCAATTTCACCCGGCTGACGCATTATTTGTCTCACCGTTTTTTTTCCAAAACTTACAATCCCTTTTAAAATTTGTTCATCTTGCAGGGTGCCACCTTCTTCCATGGTCAACTCCAAAGCATGTGACAATTCAGTTGCCGTAAGATCACTTTCATCAACTTTACTGAATTTACCAACAAGATTAGAACCTTTCACCAGCACAAGTTTTACCCAGCTGAACGGAGGCAGATGACTGAAATAGTAGAGCGGAATTGCCATCATGAGCAGCACCTTTTTTCCATAACGTGTTGCATAATATTTTGGTACAACTTCACCAAATATCAAAATGATCACTGTGAAAATTGCCACATCTAAAATGAAACGTGTAATGTCAGCATTCAAATCAGCGGGGAATAAAATAGAACTCAGATAAGCAGCAAGGAGAATAAAAGTAACATTGAAAAAATTATTTGCTATGACAATGGTTGCCAGCAATTCTTTTGGTTTTTCAGCAAGAGAAATTGCGAGCCTTGCTGACTTGCTATTGTTTTTTTCAAGTTCATCTTTCAACTCAGGATTGATAGAAAAAAATGAAACTTCACTGGCAGATACCAGTGCTGAACCAATCAATGCAATGGCAATAAAAACAAGCGAAATTATTACCGGCGTTGCACTGAAATCCGGCTGAGTATTTTGAAGTAAGATGATATGAAAACCAGGCTCAGGCATTATTACTAATGGTTCAGAATGGAAGATCATCAGCAGGATCTTCACCAAGATTCATTGGCGGCAATTCAATATTTTCAGTTGTTGGCGGATAAGGTTTCACCTGTTGATCACCAGCTGCCTCATTTTTGCTTAACATCACCATTTCATCTGCAATAACCTCAGTGGCATATTTCATTTGCTGATTTTCATCCGACCATGATCGGGTTTTTAACTTTCCTTCAATATAAACTTTCATGCCCTTTTTCAGATATTGTTCTGCAATTTTTGCCAAGCCGCGCCACATCACCACGTTGTGCCAATCGGTGATTTCTCTTTTTTCACCCGAATTTTTATCTGTGTAAATTTCAGATGTTGCAATAGAAAATTTTGCAACAGGTACACCACTCTCCAGATATTTTATCTCAGGATCTTTACCGAGATTACCTACCAGAATAACTTTGTTTACAGTACCGGCCATAATGCATTTATTAGAATTTATTGATTGCAGGGAGAAACAACAAAACTCAACCGCCTCTAACAAATATAAAGATTTCAACCCGAAGCCAGCTTTGCCTTTTTCAGATATCTTATCAACAATTGCGGCATGGGATAATCTTCAAGGTCGTTGAGGGCAATTTTACGTTCATTTTTCTGCGCTTGAATTTTTTTCACATTCACCAGCCAGAAGTCAGCCAAAATTTTCTGATGTGAAAGAATGTGCATAAAGCTACCGTCATGCGTGATCTTAAGTACATCAGATGGTAAATCTTTTGCAGATAATGAAGTCAATGCCTGAGGGGTTTCTATTAATTTGAAATCATACAAACCTTCCCAAACATCACCCGCAGATCTTTTTTTGATCAAGACATTTTTTTCATCTGTTATAACTAGGTAATTAAAATAGCGCTCTCTGATTTTTATTTTCTTTTTTTTCACCGGATAATTCAGCAGTGATTTATCTTCAAATGCCAAACAAAAATGAGCAACCGGACAAGACTCACATTTTGGTTTTGAAGGCGTACAAACCAATGATCCCAACTCCATCATAGCCTGATTGTGTAAACCCGGACTTTTTGGGCTCAACAGCTCATGAGCAATTTGACTGACTAAGTTTTTTCCTGCGGCGCTGTCTTGCGGTAAATCAATTTTGTATAATCTGCTGATGACTCTGAAAACATTTCCGTCAACCACTGCGTGAGGGAGATTGAAGGCAAATGATGCAATAGCCGCAGCGGTGTAATCACCTACTCCCTTGAGCGATCTTATGTCTGCATAACCAGTTGGAAATGTTCCGTGAAAACGTGATACAATTTCTTTTGCAGCCGCATGCAAGTTGCGAGCCCTGCTATAATATCCCAGGCCTTGCCACAAGTTCAGTACTTCATCTTCTTTAGCCCTTGCAAGTGCCTGAACATTGGGAAATTTATGTGCAAAACGCAGATAGTACGGCATACCTTGCTCAACCCGTGTTTGCTGCAATATCACCTCAGATAACCAAATCAAATACGGATCATTGGTCTCTCTCCAAGGCATGCTGCGGTGGTTTTGTCTAAACCATTTTTGTATTGATGTTGTAAAATCCATTCTTAATATACAAAATGTAAAGTTCTGTCTAAATTATTGGAATAGTTCAATGAATATCAGTTATTTTTGCACCCAAATTAACCAGATTTAAATCACCAATATTATGACAAAAGCAGATATCGTTGCTGAAATCTCAGAACAAACAGGCATTGAAAAAGTTGCTGTACAAGCTACTGTAGAAGCATTTATGAACTCAGTTAAAAAATCGTTGATCAACGGTGACAACGTTTATTTAAGAGGTTTTGGTTCGTTCATTATTAAAGAACGTGCTGAAAAAACAGGAAGAAATATTTCACGCAATGAATCTATTATTATCCCTGCTCACAACATTCCTGCCTTTAAACCGGCAAAAACCTTTGTTGAAGAAGTAAAGGACAATGTAGTGGTAAAATAACCAGACTATTGTAAAAACGAATTGTTTTCCTATCTTTGACCTCCAAAATTAATGGAGTATGTGATAAAACTTCCTGTAAATCAGGAAGTTTTTTATATAATATTAACTGAATTATTAATACTTAAAAGACTTAGCTATGCCAAGCGGAAAGAAAAGAAAAAGACATAAAATGGCAACTCACAAGAGAAAAAAGAGACTAAGAAAAAACAGACATAAAAAGAAAAAATAATGTCAGCATCTGAGCTGGTATTAAGTTTTAAGCCTGTTACGCCTTACCTTGAGTAGGCAAAAAATGAATCGTTAAAACTTAGCGGCTTCTGTTGCTAAGTTTTCTTAGTTTATCTTAAATCTGTTCTTGTGAATTTCGAATTAGTAGTTAATTCAAAACCGGGTGGAATTTGGATTGCTCTGATGCGTGAAGGCAAGTTAATTGAACTTCATGAGGAGAAGGGGAATACAGATTTTACAGTAGGTGATATTTATTTGGGAAAAGTACGAAAAGTTGTTCCTAATCTTAACGCAGCATTTGTCAATGTAGGTTATGAGAAGGATGCTTTTTTGCATTATCTTGACCTGGGTCCGCAGTTCAAATCTATGGACAAATTCACGCAGGATACGCTTCATGAAAAACAGAATGTAGCTGACCTGCTCTACTTCAAACCCGAAGGTGATATTGATAAAGACGGTAAAATTACCGATGTTCTAAGCTCTACCCGTGAAATTTTAGTCCAAGTTGCCAAAGAGCCTATCTCAGCTAAAGGACCACGATTGAGTTCTGAAATTACACTGGCCGGACGTTATGTTGTGCTGGTGCCTTTTTCAAACAAAATTTCAATCTCTCAAAAAATTAAAGAAAGTGCTGAGAGAGATCGCCTGCGCGATATTGTCAAAAGTATTCTCCCCAAAAATTTTGGTGTAATTATTCGCACCGTAGCTGAAAATCGCAAAATAGTTGAAATAGATACTGATTTGCGCGATCTGTTAGCACGCTGGAAAACCATGCACACCAACCTGAGAACAGCTAAATCTCCGGCGCGTGTTTTGGGTGAGTTGAACAGGGCCTCGTCTCTGCTGCGTGATTTGCTCAATGAGAATTTCTCAAAAATCACCATCAATGACCCTTCACTGCTAGAAGAGATCAAGGAATATATCTCATCTATTTCACCTGATAAAGTAAATATTCTCAAATTGTATGAGGGTAAGCATGATATTTTTGAGCACTTCGGAATTAACAAGCAAATAAAAATTCTATTCGGTAAAAAAGTTCCACTAGGAAGTGGCGGTTACCTCATTATTGAACACACCGAAGCGATGCACGTAATTGACGTGAATAGCGGAAACCGCAGTTCAGCAGGTGACACGCAAGAAAAAAATGCTATTGCCGTTAACCTTGAAGCCGCCGAAGAACTTGCACGCGTTTTGCGTTTACGTGATATGGGAGGCATCATCTGTGTTGATTTCATTGATATGCACAGCAAGGAAAATAATAAACTACTTCATGAAAAACTGAAAGAGTTTATGAAGCCTGACCGCGCAAAACACAGTATTATTCCACCAAGTAAATTTGGCGTTGTTGAAATTACCAGACAGCGTGTAAGACCGGTAACAGATATTGAAACTTCAGAAGTTTGTCCTAGTTGCGGAGGCAGCGGAAAAATTCAGGCTTCTATCATGTTCACAGATGAAATTGAAAATCAATTGAACTATCTCATCTTGGACAGAAAAGAGAAAAAACTATCTCTTAATGTTCATCCTTACTTGGCAGCATACTTTACCAAAGGTGGATTTCCAAAATCAAAACAATGGAAATGGTATTTCAAATTTAAAAAATGGATTCCGGTTCATGCCGTTAGTGAACATCAGTTTATGGAATATCATTTTAAAAACGGGAACAACCAACCTATTGAATTCTGACAATGCCGCAAGCAGCGTCATATTCTTTTCTCACAGCCAAAACAAAAATTGAATCCTATTGTGCCTATCAGGAACGGGCACCCGAAGAAATACGTATAAAACTAAACTCTTGGGGCTTGAAACCTGATGAAATTGAAGCATTGATTTCACATCTTATCACGCATAATTTTTTAAATGAAGAACGCTTTGCATCAGCTTTTGTAAGTGGTAAATTCAGAATAAAAAAATGGGGGAAAATAAAAATACGTGCTGAGTTAAAACGAAAAAAAATCTCAGATTATTCAATTCAAAAAGCGTTGAAAGAAATTGATGCAGATGATTACGTGTTCACACTGTCTGAATTAAAGAAAAGTAAAGAACGATTGGTGAAGGCCAAAAGCCAAACAGATAAAAAAATAAAACTTATGCGATACCTTGCCTCTAAAGGGTATGAGCATGATTTGATTCAAGACGTTTTAGGCGAAGAATAGTCGTTGTTTTTTCGCCATTTGATATTGCCAAGGTTGCTCACCGCATATTCATTTTCCAATAATTCAGTCTCCAACTTGATCAATCTGCGCTGAAAAGATTTTTTATTTACAGCAAATAATAAAGCGCTAGTTTTATCTATTGCTTCAAACCCAATTTTCTGATATGCCTTTCCGTCAGACCATTCAAGATCACTGGTTGTGATGAGATCATCTGATTTATGGTGAAGCTCAAAAAATGAAATCAATTTACTTAATCCACCATTAACTGAAGTTTGTGGTAGACAACAATACCGCTCAAGTTCAGTTGACCAATAGGGAGGATTTTCATACTTCATCCATCTGATTTTAGAAAAAGCCGCAACAGCAACCAGTTCAGTTTTCAAATACAAACCATAAAAATATTTACCTCCGCCAAAACCCATCACATGATTGTCATCAATAAATTCTTTTGCAGATTTCAAATCAATTTTAAACACCTTAGTTGACCTGCCGTGAATTTTTCGTTGGTTCATGCCAGCTTGAGAGATGAGTCGGTTTACAACTTGTGACATTCTGTTGCGCACTATATCTTCATGTAAATAAATTGTTTCAGATTTCATCACCTCATGTTTATGCCCTGATGAAATAAGAACAACCCTAAGCTTACCAACCTGCCAGTGATCCTGCTTCAGTTCTACCTTGCAGCCTGATTTCTGAAGTGCTACTACAAGATTCTCTATCCAAGATTTTTTTGAATTCACAAGTCAAAATTATTTTATTTCTCGTCACCTTGTTGATTTTTTCTTTTGGGAAAAATTAAATTCCTTCACAAAACGATGTAATTTGGTATCATAGAACCCATTGAAAAAATACAGCAATTCACGCAGGTGCTTCAGCGTTTTGTTCCGGTTGGAACAGAGGCTTATATTTCACGTTTTCTGGTTGAAAAACAAGTTCATTTCACCATCACGCAAGAGCGCAAGTCAAAGTACGGAGATTATCGGCATCCGTTTATGGGTAAAACACATCAAATAACGGTAAACGGGAATCTCAACAAGTACGCGTTTTTAATTACTACCATTCATGAAATGGCGCATCTTACCTGCTGGGAAAAATACAGAAATACCGTTCAGTCACACGGTGGAGAATGGAAAAATGAATTCAGAATACTTTTCAAACCCGTGTTAGATGCTGAAATTTTACCCTTTGATATTACCCTAGCCGTGAACAATTATTTGGGCAATATAAAAGCTTCCAGTTGCAGTGATGATGCCTTGTACAGAGTACTCAGACGCTATGACAAACGACCAGCCGTTTTTGTTGAACACATTGAATTTGGGCAAAAATTCAAACTTAACGACAGAATTTTCGTTAAAGGAAAAAAGCTGCGCAAGCGGTATGAGTGCATTTTGCTTGAAACCAATGAAAAATATCGCGTACACGGCGTAGCTGAAGTTGAATTAATAAGAGATGAAGAAGAATAATCATTACGCAATAATCATGGCAGGCGGTGTTGGCAGCCGGTTCTGGCCTATGAGTAGGGAAAACCGTCCAAAACAATTCCTAGATGTACTTGGCACCGGTAAAACACTCATTCAAATGACAGTTGAACGTTTGCAAAAACTCATTCCCTCTGATCAGATTTACGTTGTAACAAATCAAAAATATGCATCCCTGGTAAAAGAACAAACGGGTTTGTCATCCGAACATATTCTCACTGAGCCCATGCGAAAAAATACCGCGCCGGCTATTGCATATGCTGCACACAAAATCTTTTCGCTAAACAAAGATGCTAATCTCGTTATCGCACCATCAGATCATCTTATTTTAAAAGAAGATGCTTTTGTCTCAGTGATTGAAACTGCATTGCAAAAATCAGAAACAGAACAATGCCTGGTAACTCTTGGTCTAAAACCTACCCGACCTGATACAGGCTATGGCTATATTCAGTTTGAAGACGGACGCGATATCATCATTGGTGAAGTGAGAAAAGTGAAACAGTTTACTGAAAAACCTAACCGAGAAGTAGCTGAATTATTTTTACGCAGTGGCGATTATTATTGGAATTCCGGCATATTTATTTGGAAAGCAAAAACAATCATTGAGGCGCTTGAAAAATTTAAACCCAAACTCAACGCACTTTTTACATCTAAAGGAAATGATTACAATACAAACTCAGAACAAGAATTTGTAAATAACGCATTCAAAGCGTGTGAAGATATTTCTATTGATTTTGCCGTGTTAGAAAATGCAAAAAATGTCTACGTGGTATTGGCAGATTTGGGTTGGTCTGACCTTGGAACCTGGGGCTCATTATACACACATCTCACTAAAGATGTTGAAGGAAATGCAGTGATAGGAAATGAATCATACTTATTTGAATGCAGCAACAATATTGTAAACTTACCTGATGGTAAAGTGGCACTGCTTCAAGGATTGAACGGGTATATTGTTGTTGAATCAAACGGAATTCTGATGGTGGTGAAACAGGATGACGAACAAAAAATTAAAAATTTTGTTGCGCAGATTCAGAAAAAAAATCCGGGAGTGGCGTAATTTTTTTAAGATTAAATTAGTTTATTGATTGTTTAATTACCTTTTTTTTCGGCGTCAATTGAAGAAGAAATAACCGGGAGATTATGTCATCCCTTCGGGATTTAGATCTTTTTGCTCATTCAACTGTAGTATCATATCATCCCTTCGGGATTTAAATATTTTTGTTCTCCCAGCGGTAGTATCATGTCATCCCTTCGGGATTAATATCTTTCAGTTCTTTCAGTTGTAGTATCATATCATCCCTTCGGGATTTAAATATTTTTGTTCTCCCAGCGGTAGTATCATGTCATCCCTTCGGGATTAATATCTTTCAGCGGTAGTATCATGTCATCCCTTCGGGATTAATATCTTTCAGTTCTTTCAGTTGTAGTATCATATCATCCCTTCGGGATTTAAATATTTTTGTTCTCCCAGCGGTAGTATCATGTCATCCCTTCGGGATTAATATCTTTCAGCGGTAGTATCATGTCATCCCTTCGGGATTTTTTTGGGGCTATGGAGTTTCGTTAGGGTACTTAATGTATGATTTGATCTCGTCAAGTAATGGCGTAAATTTTGGGTCATGAGGTTGCAAGAAAAGGACAATCTGGTTGCGCATGTCGTGACCTGCATATACGAGAAGAGTTTAATTTGCGACCTAACTGAAATTCACCTCACTTCAATGACTGATTTGTCATGTACGTAATAGATTTCTCCGCGCACATTGGAATAACCCATGCGTTGTAAAGTTTGAATATAATCGCGCACCTGACCCAAATATTGGTCTTTCTCTAATCCGGTTTTAAAATCAACTACCAATAATTCATGGGGGTAAAAAATCAATTTATCCGGAATTAGTTTTTGACCCTTTTCATTCACCATGGCTTTTTCATTCACGGCTTCAGGCACAAAGTATGATCTAAACCGCTCGTCTCTGAACAAATCCTTCACGGCATTTTCTAAAGCAGCTTTATTCTCTGAAGAAATCATGCCCTTTTTTGCCAAGTAATTGATGATGTTTTGTTGATCTTCTTCTTTGTTCAATTTGGACAAAACCAAATGTAATTCTGAACCAAAGCGCCGCTTTTCATCAAGATGTTCAACGCTCCAATTCTCGGCACTTTTAAAACTGAATTTTAATTTGTCTAAGGTTTTATATTTTTCATCAATGGTGTATGCGTTTGCAGTTTGTTTCTTGTGCTCTTCGGTTTTTTTAAGTTCTCCGATTGATAAACGATCACTCTCTGTCAATGACCAAGGAAGTTGCTTGAATGCATTGGTCAACCAGTCTTTTGCAATAGATCTTGGTTTAGATGAATCACCTGAAATAAACAAGGCACATTCAGGCCGGGTTAATGCCACGTATATTAAATTCAGATTATCAAAATCAAGTTTTGCAGATTCTGAATCATATACGGTTTTGTATTTCGTTTCTTTTACGCTGGAATTCATTTTCAGAAAAAATGCAGGTAAAGTGCTTTTTTCATCTTCAATCCATGAAACCTGATTTTCTAATTTTGGTGACCAGTCAAAAAACGGACAAATCACCACCGGAAATTCTAAGCCCTTTGCCCGGTGTATGGTCATTACCTGAATAGCATTAGCCCCTTCAGGACTTACAATAGATTTTGAATTACCTTTTTCAGTAAACCACTCTGCAAAGTCACGAATACCCGTGTTATGTCTTTTTTCAAATTCGTGAATCTCTTCTAAAAAAAACTGGATGTAAGGATTTTTTTCTTCATCTAAATTAAAAGAGTGTACTAAATGAAGCGCATAGTCAAACAAATTTTCAAATGAGGTATATTTCTCAAGCGAATAATTTTCTTGTTTAAAAATTGATTCAATTTCCTGTGAATTTATTTGTGATCTGTATTGATCAATAAGAATACCGGGTTGCTGTTGGGCAAACAATACCGCGTAATGTTCAAGTGCCTTAATTTTATAATTTCGGTCATAGGGCATTGCCGCTGAGCACATGAGATTGAAAATGAATTTTACCTGCTGATCTTTTGAAATAAATAAACTATCAGGAGAAATTACTTTCATACCGAGATTGGTCAAAAACGCCGCCACATCAGCGCCCTGATTATTCCTGCGCACCAACACACAAATATCTTTCCATCGCCAGCCGGCATTCAAACAGCGACCGATTATTTGATGAATGTATTCAAATTGTGCATCGGTTGTCAACTTATCTTTTAAAAATACCTCAACAAAGCCCGGATGTCTTTTAACCGGAATTTGCTTCACACTTTCATAAATAGATATCAAACCAGGTGAAAGATTTTTTGCCAGTAAATCAAAAAGTGCATTATTAAAATTCACAATTTCAGGCGCTGAACGAAAGTTTTTATCCAAATTTTTTATTTCACCTGAGCTCTGGAATAATTCTTCAGCATCATGTAACGAAGCGATGTTTTCAGGATTAAATATTTTCTTTGGTAAATTGGTAAATTGCTCAACCTCACCATTGCGCCAACGGTAAATTGCTTGCTTACCATCACCTACAATTAAATTAGTATTCCCTGCGGCAAGTGAATTATGAATCAGTGGCACCATATTGATCCATTGCAATCTGGATGTGTCCTGAAATTCATCCAACAAAAAATGTTCATAGCGCACACCCATTCGTTCATAGAGAAACGGAACTTTTTCATCCATGATTACCTCGGCAATTTTTTTGTAGAAATCTGAAATGAGTAAAATATTTTGTTCTGCTTTAATTTCATCAGCCAGTTTCATCAAATGATTAAGCAGTGAAAGGTTGTTGATGTTCTTAAGAATTTCTTGCGAAAGAGTAAATTTTTCTTTTGCTTTTTCTATTCCGTCACACACTTGATCAAGATATTTTTTGAGTAACGGCGCAAGATTAATTATTTCATTTTTAGCATACGATTTTGGCTCTGCCCATTCATTGGCAGCAACATATTTTGTCAAAGTATCTGAAGGCAAAACATAATTACCGGCTTTCACTTTGATGAAATATGCGTAAACGCTATTGGTTGATTTTCCTTTAAAATCTTGTAGCGTTAACCCTTTCGACCTGATGAGTTCACACGCTTCAATAGCACTGCCTTCCATGGTATTTTGCAAGATGGCAATTTCTTTTTTTAGATCAGCTTGCAGATTTAAAAAATCAGAAGGACTTAATTTACTCAACAATGAAATAGCTTTGAGCGCCGACTCTTTAAATAGTAAATCACTAAACTCAAATACCTGACCTGAGAAGTCCCACGATTTATCTTGCATGAGATTTGAATTGGCGTAGCGCAACATGAGCTCAGTCAAATCACCGTCTCTGCCAACTTGATCAATTAATAAATCGGTGATATTTCTTCTCAGTGATTCTACATCCAATTCTACATCAAAATCCATAGACAAATTCAAATCACGAGCAAAGGTTCGTATGATTTTGTGGGTAAATTTATCTAAGGTCATTATGGAAAATGCACCGTAATGATGAAGAATTTCATTCAGAATAACTGCTGCTCTTTCTTCTAATAATTCCGGTGAGATATTTTGTTCTTTTGCCGTATCAAGTAAAAATTTGGTGTCATCAGCAGACTTTAACGGTGCAGGTTTTGCCAATTTTTCAAGCGCCTGAATAATTCTTGTTTTCATTTCATTGGCCGCCTTATTGGTAAAGGTCATGGCCAAAATAGATTTGAATTTTCCCGGATATAAATCCTGCAAAATAATTCTGAGATACTCTTGCACCAAGGTATAGGTTTTTCCACTTCCGGCAGAAGCATTATAAATTTTCAGCGGTTTAGCCAGTGTTTTACCCATGAGGTAAATGTACTGAAATTCGTGATTGGGTGAGCTTATCTTTTCCTGATTTATTAAGATTACAACCTACAAATTCAACACCTGATTTTTTTAGGCGGTTTACCCTTGCTCTGAACACCGCCATTCTTGAATAAAATTTTGCGACCATTCAATGATTCTAAATTGAGGTATAGAATAATTATTAAACCAAACGGAGTGCAAACAATGAACGTTTTGATCAATTTGAGATTATTCAATTTCTGAATTTGAAAAAAAATGAATAAAAAAACCGCAGGTTGAATACTGCGGTTTTTTTTATGCTTGCAATTTTTTCTCTTGCAGATCAAAATTTATGCATCCCGAAAATCATGGTATTAATTTCTATCTCCAACAAAACGAAGAATAGATAAAAACAAATTGATGAAAAGCACATACAACTGCAATCCTCCGATGAGTTCCATTTTTTTTCTCTCATCACCCGCAAGTGAGGTATTGCCAGAAATGGCTTTCAATTTTTGCATCTCCCAAGCAGTTAAACCGGTAAATACAAAGAGACCAAGAAAAGAAATTACATAGTCCATAGTATCACTTCCCATAAAAACGTTGACAATACTTGCAATGAACATTCCAATAAAAATCATGTAAAGTAATGAGCCCAGTTTACTGAGATCAGTTTTGGTGAAATAACCGAGCAAGGCCATAGAACCAAATGCGCCGGCTGTTACAAAAAATGTCAGTGCAATGGAAGAAGAAGTGTACAAAAGAAAGATAAAACTTAAACTCAGACCAATTAAAACTGAATACACCAGATAGAGAAATAAAATCACACTAAACGACAACCGGTTGACCATAGATTGAATAGCAATCACAACCAAAATTGGAGAAAAGATGATCACATATCCGAAACCACTTAAACCGGACTCATTGAACATCATGGATAAAAAGGTGTACGAAGTTGAAGCATAATAGGCTAAGCCGCCTGAAATGGCAAGGGCAAAGAACATGTATTTGTAGACATTGGCAAAAAAAGAACGTGACAGCGCCACTGATCCGCGGCCATCATCAATCACATCATAATTACTGTAGCTCATAGATTTAGTTTTGTTTGATCAAAATTAGTTAAAATATAATTCTATTTTTGTTCTGACGCAGCAATTGGCTTGCCACGCTAACAAGGCTGTCAAACTGTCTGAAATTAATTTGAACACCATGATTGTAGTTACCGGAGCAGCGGGCTTTATTCCATCTTGTCTGATCAGCGCTTTGAACAGAGCAGGACATCATAATATTATTGCAGTGGACGATTTTTCACGCGCTGATAAAAATGAAAATTTGTCGGGTAAAAAAATTCAACAACGCATTGAGAGATCAGTTTTTATTGCTTGGGCAAAACAACACGCTTCAGAAATAAAATTTGTTTTTCACCTAGGTGCACGTACAGATACCACCGAATTCAACAAGGCAATTTTTGATGAATTGAACTATCACTACTCCATTGCTGTTTGGGAATTTTGCGCCACGTACAACATACCGCTTGTTTATGCAAGCAGCGCCGCAACGTACGGTTTGGGTGAGCATGGTTATACTGATTCGCACGAAGTAGTGAAGTTACTTAAACCCCTCAATCCTTACGGTGATTCTAAAAATGATTTTGATAAATGGGCGATTAATCAGGTAGCAAAAAAAGAGGCAAATCTGGTTCCGCCTTTTTGGGCAGGTCTCAAATTTTTTAACGTGTATGGACCCAATGAATATCATAAAGGGCGCATGGCTTCAGTAATTTTTCACGCTTTTAATCAAATCTGTGATAAAGGCGGAATGAAATTATTCAAATCACATAAACCTGAATATAAAGATGGAGGTCAGCTGCGTGATTTTATTTATGTAAAAGATGTAGTCAACGTTTGCATCTTCATGATGACTCATCAACCTGAATCAGGCTTATACAATTTAGGAACAGGCAAAGCAAGAACCTTTGAAGATCTTGCGCTTGCAACATTCAATGCTTTAGGAAAAACTGCACATATTGAATATATAGACACCCCTGCTGACATACGTGATAAATACCAGTATTTCACAGAGGCTGACATGTCTAAACTTTTGCGCAATGGCTACCAAACGCCTTTTCATTCGTTAGAAGACGGAGTGGATGATTACGTGAAAAATTACCTCAACGGTCACCAGTATATGTAAACCATTTATTATGGAAAAACAACCGGATATTCAACAGCGTCTCCTCAATGCAGTGAAAGAAAAACTGAACAAAGGAGAGAAACTGGCCAACGTGTTGCAAGACACGCTCAACCTAAGTCAAGACGCAGTATACCGGCGCATGCGAGGTGAAGTTCCGCTCACTATTTATGAAACTAAAACCCTGTGTGAAAAGTATGATATTTCATTTGATGATTATGGTACTTATCGCAAAGGTCAGGTTGTTTTTACTTACAATACTTTATCTAAAACTGACTTTAATTATCTGGCATACCTCACCGGTTTGCGAGATGGATTAAGACAAGTCAAAAATCTTGAAAACCCTGAACTTTATTTGAGCGTGAATGATACTCCACTGTTTCAAATTTTCAATTTACCACACATCACGCGATTCAAATTTTTCTTTTGGGCAAAAACATATCTGAAAATGCCCGCCTATGCAAATGAAAAATTCAAGCGGGTTAAAATTGATAAGCAATCTCTTCAGGTTGGATTAGAAGCGCACAGCCTTTATAATTCTATCACCACGCATGAAGTGTACAGCAACGAAACCCTACACGGAACCTTAAGGCAAATTCAATATTATTTTGATGCAGACTTGTTTGAAGAACCGGAATATAGTTTAGAGTTGCTTGACAATTTATTGCAATTGGTTCAACACATGCAGTTGCAAGCTGAACTAGGCAGAAAATTTACCCGTGGTAATGAACCGGTGACTTCAGGGAATGAGTATCATGTGTATTACAATGAAACCTACATTTCTCACAACACCTATTTGATTAAGTGGAAAGATGGAAGAGCAGTTTACAACACACAAAACATCATGAATTATTTGCTCACCGCTGATCCGTATTATACCAAAGAAGCTGAATACATGTTGCAGAATTTGTTCGCCAATTCTAGCCCTATCAGTATCGTAAACGCGAAAGAACGCTCCAAATTTTTTTCAGGTTTGGAAAGAGGTATTCTTGCCGTGCGCAAACAAATTGAAGCTAAGTTGGGGGAGTGAGATGAATCAAAGGGAGTGGGAGTGTGAGATGAATCAGAGTGAGTGAGAGTGTGAGAGTGGAAATTAAAATCAGAGTGAGATGAATCAGAGTGAGTGAGATGAATCAGAGTGAGTGGGAGTGTGAGAGTGGAAAAGTTCAATGCATATGCCCCGAAATTAGTTAAGAAAACATAATTGCATCAATTACTTTTAGTCTGTTTTCACCCAAAAATAAATTATGAAACTGTTTCCCACTCCAAAAAATCAATCCTGCAAAAGCAGCACCGGATTTTTAGCATGCAGCGCCATTTTGCGAGTTGCACTTGCCTGAAAAAGTTGTTCCATAAAACCATGTTTACGGCGCAACATAACAAGCAAATCGCAATTATGATCTTCTACGTAGTTGAGAATTCCTTGCGTAACATCAGCAGCGGGTTGATAATGAAAAGTGATATCAGTACTGCCAACAGCTGCAATAAATGCTGATTCAAATTTGTTGAAATCAGCCGGTTCATTTTCTTGTTGAATAACGTGCAAAACATCAAAGCGCAAATTAAAACTTCCGTCTAATTTTTTCAATTGCCGAATGATATTTCCGCTTTTTGAAGGCACGTAATCAGTGGCAACAATCACCTGATTCCATGTTTGCCATTTGGCTGCGGTGGGCACAACCAAAACAGGAAGATGGGTATTCTTCAACAAATGTGCGGTATTGCTGCCAAACCATTTTTTGGCTAAGGTTGACGCTCCGGTAGTACCCATCACAATCAAATCAGCAGCATACTTTTTTGAGATCACCTCAATGCCTTCAGGTAAAAAACCATAATAACTTTCGGTGTGAAATTTTAGTCCGGCTGCAAAATCTTCGTCTTGAAAATTTTCAACTGTTTTTTTTAAACCGGTTTGAGAATCTTTTTCAAGAATGTCTTTAAAATCAATAAGCACGTTGCCTTGCCCGGCAGGTATCTGATAACAATGCAGTAAAATGATGGTGCTGTCGGTTTGTTGTGCAAGTTCACACGCATACCTCAGCGCATTATTCGCACTAGCCGAGAAATCAGTCGGTACCAGCAAAGTTTTCAATTCTCACCCTAAAATTCAACGACAAAGGTCGGTTTACAGCCGATGAACAGAAATGAACTTTGATGTCTAAAAAACTGATATAAATCACCCTTTAAAAACTAGGGCTTGATACGGTGCGGTACTTTTTCACTGTAATCACGCGGTCTTTAGGGTATTTGATGGTAAATGCCAACTTGAAGGTTGAAGTTTGGCCGGGCTCTAAATTTACAATCCACAACAACCTTCCGGTAGTGAGATTATGATCTCCGCCCGAAATTTCATCAACGGTTACTTCAATGTCACTGTCTTGTGAAATGGGAACCTGATCAAATAAATTCAACTGCACTTTTGATTCACGGTTGTTTTTTACTTTGATTTCATAGGTGTACGAATCTTTTCGGTTGGCACCTATTACTTTTTTATCACTGAATTCCTCCATCAATTTGCGCGTGATTTCAATTTTAGCATCACGTCCAAATGAAAGTCGCAGTGTGTCTTCAACGTGTGCCGTGTTAATGTATGATTGCCCCACGTAGGTATCTGCAAAATATACGTTAGCCGGGCCCGGAACCAAATCAAGTTTTTCCCAACCAACAATATTGGCAAGCAGAAATGCATCTTTATCTAATTTTGGAACTGCTTTGTGAGAGAATGTGGCATCTAAATTATATTGTGTAATATCTACCAAATACGGTTTTGAATCACTTGGAATACTGTATTTTCTTTCAATCACAAATTCTTTGCTGAGTTGCGCCACCTCAATTGTAGTAAAGCTTACAGAGCTATTACCCGGTTGCACTCCAATGCCTGAATTATATGCCCAGTTATTATCACCCAAAGTTAATCCATCCAAGCTGTTTGAAATTTGAGGTACTTCATTGCTGTTAGAATAATATTGTGTGTACATTCTGTTTTGCGGTACTACATATTGTTCTTTCTTTTCATAATCTGCTTCATAATTTCCCATAGAAGAATAATTGAGATACCATGGTGTGAGTGTTGGAGCAGAGGCAGAAATGTTAGGGTCAGATGTAGATAAAACAAGATTTACATCATTCCAATCATTCCCGGTATTATTAAAAACTTTTGCTTTGTATTGCAAGCCAATTTTACCTGAAACATTTTCAGCAGACAAATCATAATTGGCCTGCCATCCGCAATTGGACACCACATATTTTAAATCAATATTCATGGTGCCGGCTTCAGGCGCATCAACTAAAATAATTATCTGATTGCTGCGTATGGTTTCACGATAATTCAATTCAGTTAACTGATTTTGGTAACGCCATAGTTGCGCATTTGCTTCATTGATTTTATTATTGTAGTCTGTTATAATTTTATTCAGTTCCATGATGCGCGTGCGATAATAAGTTGCCATAGCTTTCAATTCATCAACTGACAAATTATGTTGCTCACCTTTAATATCCGTATTTTGTTGCAGCAGTTGTTTTTCTTGCATGTATGCATCCATTTCATTTTGCAGATCAACTACTTTGTCACGCAGAATTTTTAATGAATCTTGCAATTCTTGAATACGTGGATTATTCTCAACAAAACTTAAATAATCAATTTCAGAACTTACAGAAACTAAGGTAAATTCTTTATCAGCATTGAATTGAACACTTTTAGTATCAGCCACGGTTGAGATATCAGTAAACACCAATTTATTTCTTCCCTTTTTAACCGGTACCGTTGCCGTGCGGTGTTCTTCTCCACCGGTAATAAAAACAGTGACACGTTTTATCGTACTGCTGATTTTTATGGTGTTGATGTCCTGCGCAAAAGAAATTGACAGGCATAAAATCAAGGTAAAGGTTGATAGTAATTTCATAGATCTGGTTTTAGAATCAAGGTAAAATACAACTAAAGATACGAAGGGTTCAATAAATATCAAAGGATAACCAAGAGACACGGTTGAGCAGCACCTGATGGTAAAAGCCTTTCATACATTAACTTGTTAGATCCATATTTTACTTCCTTCAGAACAGTTACGGCAAATATCAATTTGTTTTCTGTCTGTTAAAATTTTTTGTTGAAAATCTTTAGCTATTTTATTCTTCCAAGCATCTTGTAAATTTTGTTCAAGCAAATTTCCAAACTGGTATTTTGCATCTTTATCAAAACAACAGGGAACTACTTTTGCATCCCAGGTAACAACACAACTGCTCCAACTTCTCCAGCAGGAGTTTCGGAATATATTTTTCAACTCTGGTTTTCCATCTTTATTGATTCGGTAACGGGCAAATTTTTCATTTTTCGGAATCAGGTTTGCGGCATTTTCAACATCATACACCTGCACAGTTTTTAAGGTGAGACGATCAGCGCCCAAATCATCAGCCATCTTTTTTATCTCATTCAACTGATGTTCATTTTGTCGGGTGACCAAAAACTGAAACGTAATCAAGGGCAGTGCTGCTTGTTTCATTCTTTTTGCTTTAACCAGATTGTTTATTCCCTCCAAAACTTTTTCCAACTTTCCCTCTACCCTATAATTCTCATAGGTTTGCTGCGTGGTTCCATCAATAGAAATAATTATTTCATTCAAACCTGAATCTACAATTTGTTCAGCCGTTTGCGGAGAAATGAAATGAGCATTGGTAGAGGTAATGGTATAAATATTTCTGCGCCGAGCTTCATTGAATAATTCCGTAATATGTGAATTGATGAATGGTTCACCTTGAAAATAATAATTGATGTGCTGCAGGCGTTTTCCAAATTTTTGTAAGATGATTTTATTTTCATCCGGTTTGAGATTTCCGGTTGGGCGAGTAAATTGTCTCAGTCCGCTTGGGCACTGTGGACAACGCAAATTACACGCCGTGGTTGGTTCTATTGAAATAGCCATAGGCAATCCCCAATGAATTGGCTTGCGCACCACACGAGAGAGATAATAAGACAATCTGAGTTGAAAAAAATTCCAAACTCTTAAAAAAGTCATTGTTTTTAATATGTAACGGGTGCGTTTGCTCAACCTGATTGTACGTGAGAGACTAAGGTAAGGGTAATTATTTAGGTGGGCAAAAAAGTGTTTTATCTATTTATATCTTCAAAATAGATAACCGAAAGATTATTTAATTTTTTATTACGGTAAAAAAACAAATGCGCCAAAATTCCCTTCAATTAAAATTACATGATGATATAACGCTACAACAGGCGCACTATGTTAGATCACATTTTTCATTTTCAATTTAATATCCAATTGATCCAATGCTATACTAAGTCAACGAAAATCATACCTCACTATTCATTAATCACTCTACACCTAACTACATGATACAAATCATGTTGCAGTTTATTTAAATTTTAATACATTAGCACAGTTTAATCCAATAAAAAATCAAATTTTATGTTTACCCCCCCCCCTTATTTCTAAAAAGGGCGTTATGCGTGCGCTAATTGCCTTTTGTGTTGTGCTTGCAAATACACATTACCTCAATGCACAAAATCCTACGGTCATCAGTGACTCATTAGTTGTTCAACAACGGTTGTATGCAAAAGAAAAATTAGTAGTTGATCAAGAGGCAAGGTTTAAACAAGATGTTATTGTTAAAGGTGATTTGAAAGCCAAGAGTGATGTACGCATTGACAGTTTATTGAAGGTTGACGGAACAACACGATTGTTAGGTAGTGTAAAAATGGAGGGACTTGGAACTGCAACTACGATCACATCAGAAACAGAAATTCTATTGATAATGCCCAACGGAAATATCATACGCGGAGATATTGACGGTATGCTGAATGCTTTTGCAAACCCGCAAGGCATTACTACGGATTATTGTACTGCAAATGGTGGTATTGCAAAATGGTGGGCGGTTGCTCAAAAATTATTTACTGCCTGCCCTGATGTAAATGTGGGTATTAGAACAGATGATCCGCAGTTTGCACTGCATACAGTGGGTACAACTTATTCTAAATCTTTTTTAGCAGGGAGTACTTTTGGATCTACCAATGCGTATTTTAATGTGATTGGTTTGTCTAATGCCGCAACTTTAATGAACCTTGGTGTAAAACTGGGTGTTTCACCTGAAGAAATAAGATTTACCGTCTCTGGTTATGGTGAGGTTAAAATTACAAATACGGGTACACAACCTTCGTTACTGATAAATAATGGAAAGGGTCATGCAATTGTGGTACATGCCAATGATGGCAATAAAATTTTACAATTAGAAGATGATGGTTTGTTGCGTGCACGAGAAATTAGAGTTGATCAGGATACCTGGGCTGATCACGTTTTTGATGATGATTACCATTTGCCAAAATTGGGAGACGTTGCCCAATTTATTAAAGTGAATCATCACCTACCCGGTGTGCCAAGTGCTGAACAAATTGATCAAGACGGGCTTAATTTAGGCGAAATGCAAAAAATTCAAATGCAGAAAATTGAGGAGATGACTTTGTACCTCATTGAAATGGAAAAAAATATGGCGAAGATGGAAACCAGAATTACTGAACTGGAAAAGGAGAATGCTTCTTTGAAGCATCAGAAATAGTGTATATATAAAATTCTATTACCTGAAGTATGAACACAACAAGAGTACATATATCCACGGCATTAACCGTTTGCCTCTTGCTGATTAGCCTGTTGTCTAAAGCTGAAGATACACTTCCATTACCAAAAAAGAACAGACTACAACTGGATTTTTATGCCGGACCTAATTACACCTTCAGAAATTTACATTTTCAAAATAACTCATTGGAGGAACAATATAACCAAAATGAATTTGCAAAATTTAATTTTTGCGCTGCGGAAGCTATGCGTATAAATTTTAATAATCATTTTTCACTCAGAATAGGATTTCGAATTTCAAGAGTTTCGTATAAATCGAATTATCAGGACTCGATTAATGTGGGAACTGATAATGGAGATGTCCAATATCGTTCCGGAATATATCAATTTAACTTCCTTCAGTTTGGTTTTCCAATAGATCTTTTACTTTTTATCCCACTTAACAACCAAAGAAATAGCATATATTTTGGTTCCTCATTTTCCTTGGGATTAGTCCATCGTAATTTTTTAGTAAACGGCTATGAACGTTCTACTAGTTCCTCTGTTTTGAGTCCTCAATATCCAAAGGGCATCGAATCAGAAATTAATTATTCGTTTTTGACCGGATATAATTTAAATTTAAATAACCGACTTTCAGGATTCGTTGAATTTGCACATACAAGATCATTGACCAAATTATCATTTCGCGGTCAAACACTATATTCAACGCATCTCATTATTGGAATTGCGGCGCATGGAATATTTACAAAAAATTGAAAATTAAACCATATTGGTATTACCAGAAAATAATTTATTCATACTATTTTCTAAGAGATTAAAATTATGTCACAATCTAAAAAATTCTTCCATAAAAATTTATTGCTCGGCACACTATTTTTTTTGCCGGGTATTGATTTATCAGGGCAAACATTTGAAGTTGGTTTTGACAATCTTGATTTTTACTCTAGCAGCAGAAATGGTCAAGAGCGTTCATTCTATGCTATTGTTAAAAGCGATGTTCACAATATTGATACTCCGTATCTGAAGGGATATATAAATATTTATCAAGCACCAAATCCTTGGAGTGGAAATAGTGAAGATAAGGGAGTGTATAACTCCGGGGGTAAAATCACAAATCTTGCGTTATCTCCATTTGGTGGTGCCACATATATTGGCGATAAATTTATAAATTTTAAAAATTTCTCAACTCAATTTGGTTTCGAATTTAGCGCGTTATTTAGTAGCAATATGTCTCTTGGGGTGGGAATTTCAATTGAAGCATTAAAAAGTTATTCTGAAATTTCGCTGAGCTATAACTCTGTTGTATTAAATCGCACAATTCAAAATCAATATAAGTTTATTAGCATACCAATTATTCTTAATTATCATTTTATGCCAAATAGTAATTGGCGACCATTTTTGGGTCTAAAAATTATTGGTTCAGTTTTAACTTGTAATAAACAGACTTCAGAAGACGAATTATTTTATAGTGAAAGTGAATTTTATAACAATGGAGACTTTACTAGTTTTATATCAGCACAGATGGGCATAGAATATCAATTCCATCAACGAATCCGAATCCAATTTGGAATTGATTATCGTTTGGCACTAACTCCACTTAAATGGGAATACCTCGGACAGAGTGGAAACGTTATTGTCAACAAGAGTTATTTCCGCTATTCTAGTCTTGTATTTGGCATCAATTATTTGTTAAAATCTCAAAAACATGAAAAGTAAAATCGCTATTTTATTAGTTCTACTAATTAACCAAGCAATTAGCCAGACATTTCGAAATGGTTTTGACAACCGCGATTTTAGTTCAAGCGGCGGCAATGGTCAAGGTGCATCCTATTACAGCAATGTATCAAGTAAGCTTCATAATGATGAATCTGTTTTTTTGATTGGGTACATGAACATGTTTTTTGCAACGCATGATAAAAAATATTTGGATCAGTTTATAATTCATACAAAACGGGTGCAAGAAAGGAGAGATGATAATATTTTGACTCTATCGTCAAATGAGTTAATTGGATTTCCAACCCAATTTTTTGATTTTCATGAAACAATTCTCAAGGGTCATGAAGAATTTTCGGTCTATCCTGTAGATCATTCATACAGTATCCTTTATTGGAAGAATGAACCAAACCATGCGAGTAATTCAGTTTGTAAAAAAAAATATTTACTGCCGGAAAAAGCGAAACCAAAACATATTCAACTGGGATTTTATGGAACTTTGAATGCTGCTTTTCCAACTTATTATGATTCAACTGTGAGAACACCAATTAGTTTGTTCGATAATGGATATTTTGAACCTTTATTAAATATTGATGACACCATCTGTGATAATGATACAAGAATAGCAGAAAAAAATCGAATCTGGAATCTGGGCCTAATGTTTAATATCAATTATTTGTTTCCAGATTTTTATACGAGTACTAATTATTACCGGATTGCGAAACCTCAGCTTCAATACGGCGCAACTATTTTGGTAACCTATGGACACTCACGTTTTATTAATATACACAGTGGAATTTCATTTGATCGTCTTGAAGCAAAGGCTATAAATTCAGGGAATCCAATATTGGGTCAAACTGACACAACTCTCTCTTTAAAAACATCTACATATTCCTTCTTGAGTATTCCGCTCTTATATGTGATTAATATATTAGAAAATAAATACAGAATGCAAATTGCTCCCTTTGTTGGACTGTCATTTCTATACTTATTGGAAAACCACACAACCTATCAAAATGATTCCGGACAATATTCGGAAAAGAGTTTTTTCACCGATGTCGAAAGAGATATTCTGTTTAATACCGGAATATTGTATTCACATGTGCTTTCAGATCATCTTGAGTTAAAAATATGCGCACAAGCAATTAAACAACTTACACCATTTAAACGATATGAAATGAGTACGGCAGGACATATACTTGAAGAACGGGAGTTTCTGACGTATATAAAATTTTCAATGGGTTTGGCATTTAGATTTTAACGGTTTATTTTTATAGTATCAACGAAAATATTTCTAACAAAACAAAGTATGAAATTTACTAAAAATATAATTTACTTTATCCTGATTCTGAAGATATCAATAGCTCATTCCCAAACCTTCCGTACCGGTTTTGATAAAAGAGATTTCAGTAGTAGCGGCGGCAATGGTCAAGGTGCATCCTATTATAGCAATGTAGCAAGCAAAATTCACAATGATGAGTCTGTTTTTTTGATAGGTTATATGAATATGTATTTGGCAACGCACGATAAAAAATATTTGGATCAGTTTATAATTCATACAAAACGGGTGCAGGAAAGGAGAGATGATAATATTCTGTCAATTCAAAACCTGTTGATAAACTTTTTTCCTGTGGTGATGCCAATTGCTGAAGACGCATGGTGTTTCGAGGACTATCAGTTCTGCACAAAACCGATAGAAAGTTTATCTGAAATTGAAATAACAAATAAGGCGTGGTCTTATATCGATGATCCATGTGATTGTATTTTAGTTTCCCCTGCCCCCGTCCAATCCGGAGAAATCACCTACCCCATGGCATTATTTGTTTGGTACATGCAAAGTGACCCTGCATTTATGGCATTGCAAAATGAGCCATTACCCCTTGAGGCGCAAACGGTGCCTGCTTCAACCGGGTGTCCGTCAACCAATTTACAAACTTATAGTGATTATGCCTTTTGGTTGAGGTGCAGAATTTCTGAAACAATTGCATATCATGAAGATGCCGATAACCTCATTGATAATTGGGGATGGGAATATGATGAAAATATTGACAAAGAGCATTATCACGTAGAGTATTTAAATGGCAATACGTCATTTGGCAGAACCATAGCCTTGATGTACCTGATTACAGGTGAACAATTCTACTATGATAGAACAGTTGCAATTGCAGAATTGGTTGATTTTTGGATTGAAGAAAATGTAAAAGTTGTGAATGGTATTGATTACCCGTATTACTCTTGGTTTTATAGTTGGACAGCAGGTTCGACTGAATGCATTGAGGATGTTGGACACGCCTATTTAACCATGCAGTTTGCAGATATCTGTTACAAAAACGGAATCACTCATAACAGCACAGGTGCCCCATTGTTTGATCTTGTTGACATGCAAAAATTTGCCAATACAATTGTATTCAGTGTTTATAAGCAGCCTCTAGATTTTTACCAAACTACGGCAGGTTCAAATCTCACTGGTGCAATTTGCAATACCGGCGGCATCTCTCGCTATGCTTTTCTGGCTGATTACAACCCGTACATTTTTCAAATGATGTCTGATTATAGTTGTGAGGGTTCTATCTATGGCTCATACATTGCCGGCGAGGCTCATTTAGCAACCATGGCAGATTTATCAATTCTGCAAAGCACGTTTCACCAATCACAATCTATCAACAATGAAAACTTTAAATTTAATCCCGTTGCCGTACGTCGTGGTAGTAGTCCTGCCAGTTCTGTTTTCAATTTAGCCTGCGGTGATTTTAATAATGATCAGAAACTTGATTTCATTACCGTTGATGAAAGTGTAACCGGCAACGGTATTTTTTATTTGTACACACCGTCAATTTGTGAAAATCCAAATGCATCCGGCAATTGCTGGGTTCAGGGATCAAGTGCGCCGCATGGCACTGTGCAATGGAAAGGAATTGCAGGTGGAAATTTTGATCAATCAATGGCACCTGCTGATCACAATGGTGATGAATTATTTGCACTTGAAAGTGATGGGTCAGTATATTTTTTAAAGGTCAATGCAAGCACTTTTTCTGAACAATCAGTTGCATCATCATTCTTATGGCAAGGTATAACGGGATATGATTTCATTAGCACACTTCCGGGAGATGAGGCGCTTGCCATATCTACCGGTGGAGATTTATATTTTATTGGCTATTACAGCGGAATGATACAATTATCTCCTGCAATATTTTCTACCGGTTTTAATCAAATCAGAGGTATTGCAGCAGGTCAGTTTGATCTTACTGATTCAAGACCACAAGTAGCAGTGTTAGATGAAACAAGCGGAATTACTATTTATAGTTTTGATCAAAACAGTACAACATTTGTTCCTATTCATTCATATTCAGGCTTAGGTTCAGGTAATAACTGGTCTGGTTTTACAGCCGGTGATTTTGACGGTGATGCACAAGATGAGTTGGTGGCACATAGAACTACTGATGGTCAGATGATGATATTCAAAGTAAAAACAACGGGGATAGAAAAAATATATACTGAATATTTTCACCCACAGCAGCAAATCAGTACACTGATAGCCGGAAATTTTGGTATTAACTCATTCAACGAACAATTACTTGTGTTCCGAAATTTTGAAGGACAAATCACCCTATTCAATATTGAAGGAAATTGCCCCAATCTTTTTGTAGAAAATAAAACCCTTAGTACAAATACATCTATTGATAATAACTATTCATTTGTTGAGAATGATTACATACTAGATTATCATGTTAACAACACCCTGCTGTCTTCAGATGTGTTGATAGAAAATGGCACGAGTGTTGACTTCAGTGCCGGACACGCAGTGGTGCTGAGTACTGGTACTTCTGTAGAACCGGGTTCAAACTTTCATGCCTACATTGATCCCTCACAAGCGTGCGGTTCAGATTTCTTTCTAAAAAATCAAATGAATCAATCAACTGAGCACAAAGGAGAAACTGTTCCGGCTGAAACAGTTAAGGAAGATGATAAAAAAATGAGTGTGCAGCTTTATCCTAATCCAACAGATGATGAATTTATCTTACTGGTTGATGCTTTTATATTATCAGACTCACCCGTGCTTGAACTTTACACTATTAATGGGGTTTTAATTAAGACCGAATTGATACAATCAATATCAACACACATCTCAGTGAACGAATTATCGGCAGGCATATACTTTGTATACATCAAAACTGAATCTGGAAATGAAACAATGAAGTTGGTGATCGAATGAGTTTGTGCAGGCTAAATTCAATATATGATATCATTGTTTTATTGCATGACATTTAAAGCAATTAAATCAGTGGTCAATTAATAAAACAATATCTGGCCGCAAAGCTTGCAAGGATTGGTATTTATCTAGACGGCGGTCATAAACGATACCATAGTAGGAATTTTAATTTACAACCCGCAAATACAATATCAACGTCTAACACCAAAATTGTTACTAAATCCCTCACCCATCATACCCCTCAATCAACTTCACCAACTGATCAGCCGGCAACACGCCCGATTGTCTCCAAATAGGTTCACCATTTTTATACAAAATCAATGTGGGCACTGAACGTACATTTAATTTTGCTGCCAGTGCCTGATTATTGTCTACATCAATTTTCACAATTCTGGCTCTTGAACCAACACGTGATGAAACATCTTTTAAAATAGGCGCCATGGTTTGACATGGTCCACACCATGATGCAGAAAAATCTGCCAAAACCAATTTTTGTGATTGTATGAGGTCTCTAAACTTGCTCATAATCTCAATTTTTTACAAAGTTACGGCGCTAGGCGTGAATTCATGGTGACTGAAATCACGTGGTGACCAAACTATGTGTATTTTTGCCGGACGAACAATAACGTAACGAAATCTAAATATCTAGATAACCATTGCCAAGATCAGACTCTTTCAAATGAAACAACAACTATTATTTCCTTTAAGACTCTTCATTATTTGGTTGTTGATTTTTACTTTTCAGCGTATCTTATTTGTATTTCATTTTTATGGTGAGTTGGAAGGTCATTACGCTGATTTGTTTATTTTGCCCTGGCATGCCTTGAGACTTGATGCTTCAGGTATCAGCTACTTGATTGGTCTTCCGTTTTTGATTTCGTTGTTTGCTTTTTTTCCTAAAACTGAGAAAGGAATTCGCATCATTAACCGGGTGATATTTATTTTGATGTGGACTCTCATCGTAATTTCATCATTAATTGCAGCCAGTGAAATTGTGAGTTATTACGAATGGCAAACCAAATTGTCTTCCAAAATTTGGATTCATTTTACTACACCTTCTGAAATTTTCCGCACCTCATCAGGCTCATACACCTACTGGTTCATTTTGTATTTTGTACTTGAATTGGTTTTTGCTTGGTTTATTTACGTGAAATTATTCCGCAAAAATTATCTGGGCGTAATTGATTTGAGCATTACAAAAAAGATTGGAACCGGTTTGATTTATTTTTTCATTGGCACTTCACTCATTGGTTTGGGTGTGCGCGGGGGCGTGCAGGAAATTCCGGTCAGCGCTACAGATGCGTACTATTCTCAATCAAGATTAGTGAATGATATTTCAGTAAATCCGGTATGGAATTTTATACACATGTCATACGCGTATCTGAAAGTTGATTTGGAAGAATACTACGATAATTTACCGGTTGATGAAGCAGAAAAATTACGTGATGAAGTGTATGCAACCGCACCGGCTGATTCAGTCAACTATATTTTCACAACAGATCGCCCAAACATCATACTCATTACGTTTGAAGGTTGGTCAGCACAAATGATAGAACCCTTGGGAGGTGAAAAAGGAATTACGCCACACTTTAATCAATTATGTACTGAAGGTGTTTTGTTTTCCCAGATCTATGCAACCGGCGGAACATCAGAAGTTGGGCACGCGGCTATTATGAGTGGTTATCCTACACTTGCTGGAATTTCCATTTCAACTGAATCTGCTAAATGCAGAAAATTACCCAGCCTTAACCAGGTTTTAGAAGCTGAAGGATATAGAACGTTTTATACTTTTGGCGGTTCTCTTTCGTATGGAAATATTGGTGGATATTTATCTGATGTAGGCTTTGATCGTTTGGTTGATGAAAATGATTTGAACTTGCAACCCAAGGGAAAATTAGGCATTCATGATGAAGCCATGTTCCCGTATTTTTTATCTGAAATTCAACAAGCCAAACGACCGTATTTTTATGGTATGTTCTCTCAAAGTACGCATGCGCCTTATGACATGCCTTGTGATCCATTTGAAGGATATGATGGTGATGGTTATGTAACCAGCATGCATTACGCTGACGAACATCTGCATAAATTTATTGAAGAGATTAAAAAATTACCTGACTATGAAAATACGCTTGTTATTATGATTTCAGATCATGGCAAAACCAATATCATTAATGCAGACACGTATGACGAAAAATATTTTCATATTCCATTACTTCTCTGGGGAGGCGCAATAAAACCTGAATGTCAGGGAATGGTGATTGATAAAATTGGATCACAAGCAGATCTTGCTAAAACATTATTAAATCAACTCAAATTAAACAGTGAAGATTTTCATTGGAGTAAAGATTTGATGAATCCAAATTCACCTGAATGGGCGCTGTGCACATCCACTTTATCTTATGGGTGGAAAGATTCATCAGGATATACCGTGTATCAGATGATTAATGAGCATTTGCTTAAAAGCGCATACGCCGATGAGCAAAAAACCGACCTTGTTCTAAAAAAATGTCGTGCCGTGCTAGAGTGCATGTTCAGGGAGTTTAAAGAACTCTAGTGATAGAAATGTGAAAAATTCAACAAGGCTTCATGAAGTTAATGTTTCTTAATTCGCTTGAATTTTGTTAATTTGTCCTTGAAAATTTACTAAATCTGAAAAACCATGAAAAAAGTTTTACTAATTGCAAGTGCAATGCTCATCTCCTTTATGAGTACTGCGCAGATTATTTGCTATGTGGAGGCTCCATCTCCAAATGAAGGCAACTATGACTTCACTTATGCTGAAGGAACTTCCTGGGCAGTGCCTGATATGACCAACCCTGCCAACGCAGTTTCAGGTATAATGGAATTTGTAGATGATGGTACCTCTGCTGATTCATTGAGCTGCAACCCTGCAGTTAATAACCTCACCGGAAAGGTAGCAGTATGTTACCGTGGAAGCTGTGAGTTTGGTTTAAAAGCACTCAACGCGCAAAACCAAGGTGCCATTGCGGTGATCATTATCAATAATGCCGCCGGTGCTCCGGTTGCAATGGGTGGTGGTGCTGAAGGTCTCAATGTAACCATTCCGGTTATCATGATTTCTAATACTGACGGTGCTTTATTACGTCCTGAAATTTTAGCTGAAAACACTACCGTTTTCATCGGTTCAAAAAATGGACTTTATGGTGATGACTTAGGATTTACTGATGCTGATTTGTTGCGTGCTGAAAGTTTCTCTAACGTACAATTGCTTTGTCAAGATAACACCGAGTTTGAAATTGAAATTGGTACTTGGGTAAGAAACTATGGTAGCAATGATCAAACAGGCATTACCTTAAATTGTATGATTGATTTGGGTGCTTCAAATGTGTATGATGAAACTTCAGCTCCATTTGATTTGCTTTCTGGTGATTCAGTTTTTGTTTCACTTCCAACTTTCTCTCAAACTTCGTATGCAAACGGATATTATGACATGGTTTACACTGTTGACATGACTCCATTAGATGAATCAACCTATGATAACCAACGTGAAGCTGATTTTATGATCAATGATTCACTTTGGTCGTATGGTCAGGTTAATGATGTAACATTACAACCGGTAAACACACAAAACTTGTTTAATGGTTCTACTACTTCACTTGAAACGTGTCTTGCTTTTCAAGATCCAAATGCAAGCAGATTATTTGCAAGAGGGATGACTTTCTCAGCCGGTACTTCACAAAATCCAACAGCAACCAGCATAGATGGTGAATTTGTTGAAATCACCGTGTATGAGTGGACTGATGTTTTCGCAGATATCAATGATGTGGCATTAGACTTAAATAATATTACCATCAGCGACATTACCTCAGCTGAATATATTTATACAGCCAACCTGCAAGGTGAAAATGTATATGTAGAATTTGAAGAATATATTCCGCTTGAAGACAATATGCGTTATTTGTTCTGCCTGAATCTTTATTCACCTGCTATTTATCCGGGATACGATTCTGACCTAGATTATAACTGGAACTTTGAAACCTATTTACAACCAATCAACATGGTGCGTATTGATGGTGGTCAATGGTATCCTGCAGGCTACGGCACTGATCTTTCACCTGCTGTAACAATCAATTTTCAAGATGTAAATACCATTGGACTAGTTGAGCTTCCGCAAAATGATTTGACAGCTTATCCAAATCCTGCAAATCAGGTAGTGAACATTCCGCTTGGACAATGTGAAGGAAACATTTCAGTTGCCGTGGTTGACATCACCGGTAAAATTGTTTCAACGCAAAACATTACCATGAACAACGCCATGCTTACTATTGACGTTACATCATTGCCAACAGGTATGTACACCTTAAAACTTACCATGGAAGATGGAAGTTCTAAAGATGTTCAGATTGTTGTGAATCGCTAAGATTTTTTTCAGATTTTTAAAGAACCGTCATCTCACAAGATGGCGGTTTTTTTTTGTGGTAAATGAAAATGCTGATGCAGTGGAATTAATATAAACCCAAATGTTGCAATAGCGTTTTAATGTTACGCGTGAGGGTTGCAAATGAAAATCCATAACGTAGGCGCAGGTCGCGACCTGCGCCTACACGACGATCAAAATTTGCAACCCGTTTGGTTCAACCATAAATGAATTTAAGCAAAATATCTTTTTCAATTTAGGATTTTGAGAGGATTTTCTTTCACTGATTTTTATACAAGAGTGGTACAAATGTTGCGCTTTATATAAGCTGTTTTTCTATTTATCATTCGTGCCAATTAGTTCAACAATTAATTCTGTCAAAGTCTGCACGTCACTTTCAATTGTGCCTTTCATATATTGTTCGTAAACACTTCTGTTGTTTGGAGGATTGAGATTAAGTTTCAAGTCTTTTTCTAAAGCCAACAGTCTTAAAAACTCTCTTTGTGCTCGTCCATTTCCTTCTCTGAATGGGTGTAAATAATTGACGTTATCCAAAATTTCCGCCAATTTCTCTGCAAGTAGCTTTTTATTGACTTTCGGAATTTTCTTGAACCCAGCAATTAATTGGTCAATATACCTGAAAGCGTTGTCAAAGTGGGTAGTAGGGAAGAACTGTTTGCCGTCTTTGCTAATTTCAACTGTTCTTTTTTCTCCTGCCCAAGAATATATGTCTTGAAATAAATATCTATGAATTTCAAAGAGGCTTTCAATCCCTTTTATTTTTATTGGATCCTCGTAAAGATCTTGAAGTCGTTTTGTTAGCGCACCGCTCTCAACAAAGAGCAAAATATCGGAATCGGTATATCCTGTAAATTCCTTAAAACACCTGTCTTAGGGTCAGTGTAGGTGTAATCAGGGTCTATGTAATTGTAGGAATTAGACATAGGCTTTTTGTTTGGCGTATGCAACAAATTCTGCTAGGGATATTTTTCCCGTTACATAGTCCCTAATAATTTCAATGCCTTTGGGCGTAGGTTTAAATCCTTCAAACATATTACTCCCCAAAGCGTTTGCAGTACCTTCTAATGTTTTCAAGTCTGAAAACTTAACACCCATTATTGTCAGATTGCTTCGGTCTATTTCTATCGTGTTGAACATATTTTACAGTCTTTACTCCATTTCAAATTTACAAAATATTTAGGTCAAATCACTTGTTTTTGTCGCGTTAAATTGGCTTTCAAACTACACATGAAAGTAGTAACAAACCCTTGATTAAAAGTACAGGCATTAAAATTATACCAGTTGTTAATTTTGATTATTCCAAAAATTTTCAACCGTTAATTCCGCTTATTTTGCATAAGTACCCACCAAGCGGAACAAAATATTTTTTTAGAGCTTTCAATTTGAAATAAATTTTTCGCGACAATATCAGAACAGGATACTAAGTGTCACTTTATTGAAAAATTCCGGCACAAAATGCCAACACAATTTTCCTACAATTAACAGCATAAAAAATAAAAATTATAATTTTGACATATCGAATCCAAGGTGAGCGCAGAGATGAAAGCTTGAGGCTTTGCATAGCATGCGGTGTTATGCAGTGTTTTTTTGCGTATAAGTTTTCCTCTTCGGTACTTTTCAATAATTGTAGTCTCTCCGTCGATTGGATAATATTTCCAAATGCCATGCTTCTTTCCATATTTCCATTTTCCTTCAAATTTTATACGATCCCTCTTATGTTCGCATGACGTGGCAAATTCATTGAACGTATAATACTCTAATTCCCACCCGTGTTTTTCGTTGTAAAAATATGCGCATTGATTTATCAATCCGTGGTAAACACCCATAAATACATGGCTGTTAGTGTAAAATGTGTCGACTTCAGAAAGTGTGTCATGACAACAGCTATACCTGAAGGTAGAGTCAGTACAATCTAGAAGAATTAAACCGCGCTTCGGAATAAACTCATATTGAGTTAACAAATACTCAACTGGTGTCGAGTCATTAAGTTCCGAATATTTATCGATTAGAATGTATCTGCCACTTAGACTATCTACTGAAAAGATATTTTGAGAAAAGCAACTAATGCCAAACCATAACAAAGAAACAATAGAAACAATTTTCACGAACATGTTGACTTTTCTTGACTCAGTGGAGTGTACTCTTTGAAATAATGCATAACGGCAGTCCGTCCAAAAACCCCTTTCAACCCCAACCGCCTCATTAAAATTAATCAATTAAATGAGTTTTAAGCGATGATTATTTGAGGTTTTATAAAAGTGAATTGGTGTTTGAGAATAAAAATTGTGCTGGAAATCTTCTCAAAATCAAATTATACAAAAGGATATTGATGTTACGCATGAGGGTTGCAAATGAAAATCCATAACGTAGGCGCAGGTCGCGACCTGCGCCTACATGACGATCAAAACTTGCAACCCGGTTTGCTCAGCCTTTAATGTGTCAAGTCAAAATATTTTTCGATTTATAAATTTTGGTTGTGAAAAATTCCGGCACAAAATGCCAACACGATTTTCCAAGAATGGATAACATTAATAATAATTATTTGACGTATCAAATCCAAGGTGAGCGTTGAGATCAGGGCTGGAGGCTTTACATAGCATGTGGTGTTATGTTTAGTTTTATCAGTTATTAACACTTTCTCTCTCTTTTATAAGTCGCGGTTTTGTAACTCAAAAAAATCAGTGATTACTTGCATACTTCAATTCCGTCAATTTGTCGAGAAAATTGTTGTCGTTCCAATTCCGCCTACAACCCACGTATTCGAAATTTGTTTTGTAGTAAATTTGGAAATAATCCAACCTTCAAATTCTGAATCAGGTACAATAATTTCGGTTTCATTCTCAAAAATAAGATGCAACTCACCTGACTTTGAGCATTCAGAATGTTTTATCACATATTGGTCTGAACATAAGTGTTTCATCAGAGAATCCTTTGAACTCTGCTTGATATGGTTGATCTGATTAAATCTGATTATTTGAAAGTCCGTAAATATTTCCAATACAAATTCTGCAGAGTTAGTTCCTTGTTCGGATAATTCGATTCTTTGTCCCATGGTACTGATACTTGAAATGACATAACCTTGAAGTGGAAGTGAATAGGATTTTCCTTTCTCGAAAATTTTATTTTTCATGTCATTTTTATTAATTAAGCATAACGGACTACGCATAAAAGTAGTAGCGCAACCTTGATTAAAAGTACTGAACTTAAAAGTACCCACCAAGCGGAACAAAAACTTTTTTAATAATCCCGATAGCCATCGGGAGTGTTTAAAAAATTTTTGTGCGGCGCTGCTGCTATGAAACACTTAAAATTGGAGAACCGAAGCGCCATTACTTTTAGCATGTGGTGTTATAAACCGTTTTTTACAAGTCAATTACGATTTTGACTTTACCACCAAGTCCTTTTTCAACAATATCAAATAATGTTCTCAAAGTAATATTGCTTCCGTCGTTTTCAACGCGTGAAATATAAGTTCGTTTTTTGTCAACGAGTTCGGCTAAATCTTGTTGAGTTAAATTTCTCTTTTCACGAGATTCGCGCAAGAGAAGTCCGATTTTAAATGTTTCGGTATCACGATCAAGTTGATCCCTTCTCTCAGTACCCTTTTTTCCGTATACGTTGTCTTTTATGTCGCTCCAACTTTTGTGTTTTTCATTTTCGTTTTTTTTCTTGGTAATATTCACTCATTAATTTTTCAGCTTTTGCAATTTCCTTCGAAGGTGTTTTTTCCGTCTTTTTTGCAAAGCCGTTTAAAAGAATCACAAGTTTTCCTTCGTCAAAAAAGCAAAATACTCGCCAAATATTTGAACCTAATTTAATTCTTGCTTCATACAGTCCGTCCGTTCCTGTTAATACTTTTAAGTATGTGTTCGGAACACGCTCAAAGGTTTCAATAATTTCAATGACTTTATAGATTTTGTCTTGAATTTTCTTCGGATGCGACTTTAAGAAGTCTTCGAAGTAATTCTTATATGCTATAACGTGACGAACCTTTTTAATTATAAAACACAAAGGTAACTTAAAAGTTACATAAAGTCAAGTGAAATTCGAAATATTTTTGGAATGGTTTATAACGGCAGTCTGTCCAAAAACCTCTTTTGAGATAACCACCAATCTAAAATTAATCAATTAAACGAGTTTTAAGCGATGATTATTTGAGGTTTTATAAAAGTGAATTGGTGTTTGAGAATAAAAATTGTGCTGGAAATCTTCTCAAAATCAAATTATGCAAAAGGATATTGATGTCACGCGTAAGGGTTGCAAATGAAAATCCATAACGTAGGCGCAGGTCGCGACCTGCGCCTACACGACGATCAAAATTTGCAACCCGGTTTGCTCAACCTTTAATGTGTCAAGTCAAAATATTTTTCGATTTATAAATTTTGGTTGTGAAAAATTCCGGCACAAAATGCCAACACAATTTTCCAAGAATTAACAGCATAAAAAATAAAAATTATAATTTTGACATACCAAATCCATGGTGAGCGCTGAGATCAGGGCTTGAGGCTTTACATAGCATGCGGTGTTAGCTGCTGCCTTTTCTAGTTAGGTTTTCTCCAACTGTATTGTCAGATGAAACATTCGGGTCCAATTTAAATTCAAATGCTCCTGACTGAATTATTTGTTCGAAGGTATCAATGCTAAATGTCAAACGTTGATTCCGGAAAACTGTTGGTAAACTCTGAAGTCTTTCCAAAAGCATCTTATTCGAAAATGATTTTGGAATCTTCCAAATAGTCCCGCCTTCGCGTTCTTCTGTATAATACTGAAAATTCAATTTTTTGAGGTATAGAATACTAGTATTTTTGTCTTTGATATTTTGAATATGTAGGTCGTATTTGTCGTAACGAAGACCGATTTTGAAGCCAACAAGCCATCTTTCTAATGGCAAACCAGAACCGGGCTGAAACATTTCTTCCGTTTTTTTGTCAACGAAAAAACCGTTCCAAGCACCGCCATATATTTCTTCAGATGGTGTCTTACTCAGAAAAGGTATATACCATGCGAAATCGTGGTCAACAATATTTTTGTCGTCAATAGCATAGCGGTCAACTGATTCTTTGTCAGAATTAATAGTCGTCAAAATTTTCTGTTTTGCTTGTTCTATTGTCATTGGGTTGCAGCTAACAATCTTCTAAACTCAATACTACCCCACCCCCACAAAAAATCAAGGCACAATTTCTTCAGTCTCCAAAACATTGCTTTCGTTCAGGGCCCGGTCAATGAGTTTAATGGTAAATTTGATGGTATCAGACTGATCTGAAAATGGATTTTGAAAATCATTCAATGCTACAGCAATGGTGCCTTTCATGCCTCGTTGCTTGCCTTTCACTGCAATGCGCTCCATTCTATATTTAAATGAAATTGAATCACCGGCCAAATCAGTTCCTCTCATCCAACCCAATGCATCGTCTTTTTCATAATAATCAAGATAGAGATTATAATAATAGTAAGATGAACTATCATAAGGCGGATCCAATTCAGTATCACTCAAACCAACATCCCCGTCTCCATCTGTGAAGTGAAATCTGATCACGGCGCTGTCTGTCATGTTAATGAACTCTGGTTCGCTGATAATTGGTTCAATCGGAAATTCTTCACCCTTGAAGCATGATGACAAAGTGAATCCGGTGATGACCAGAAAAAAGAAAATATATTTTCGTTGACAAAACAAAACGCAATGAATTGATTTATGCCCTAAATTTACAAAGAAATATTAAGCAGCACAATTAACCTGAAATCAACGGTACCATACGACAAAGTTTTTTCCATTAAATCAGATGATGATTTTAATGATGTTGCCCTGCAAATTTTCAGGTTTCAGTTGGCTGCTAATCCGGTGTATAAAGAATATGTTGAGCGTATTCATTCATCGGTAAATCATATTCAGCATTATTCTCAGATTCCGTTTTTACCCATATCATTTTTTAAAACGCATGAGGTAGTTTGCGCGGCTGAAGTAGAAACCACCTTTTACAGCAGTGGTACAACTAAAAACAATCTGAGCCGCCACCTGGTTGCTGATCTTGAACTGTACAATCAATCATTGCTCAACGGATTTGAACTTTTTTTTGGACCGGTTTCAGATTATTCAATTTTTGCTTTGCTGCCCTCATATCATGAAAATAAAAATGCCTCCTTGCTTTACATGGTTGAACAACTTATCACAGCATCCGGGAATGAAGGCGGATTTTTTCTAGATGATCTGAATACATTACCAAACCAACTGGCAAAAGCAAAACAAAAAAACAAGGTCATGCTACTTGGCGTTTCTTATGCATTGCTTGATTTGGCTGAACAATGTCAGCCTGATTTGCATAACATACTCATCATTGAAACCGGAGGCATGAAAGGGAGGCGACAAGAACTCATCAAATCAGATTTGCATAAAATTCTCAAAGAAAAATTTCAATCTCAAAGTATAGGATCTGAGTATGGTATGACAGAATTATTGTCACAAGCCTGGTCAAAGGGAGATGGAGTTTTCACCTGTCCGCCTTGGATGAAAATACTCACGCGTGAATACAATGATCCTTTTGAATTAATTCAAGGAAAAACCGGAGGTATCAACGTAATTGATCTGGCTAATATCTGGTCATGTTCATTTATTGCTACACAAGATCTTGGTATAGTGAACGGAAATCAATTTGAAATTGCCGGCCGTTTTGATGATGCTGACTTGCGAGGTTGTAATTTGCTGGTGGGGTAAACGCTGAAAGGCATTATAAATTCTTATATTTGATTAACTGGAATTTTTTTGAACAGAGAATTTCTTCCGCTTCCACAAAAATTTCTGATGTTCCACATGCGTATGAAAAAATTTAATTCCATAGTTCTGCTTTTGATCATCTTCATCAACTCACAAGCTCAATCCAACCAACCACTGTTTGAATTACTCTCACCCAAAAAAACAAAAGTTGATTTTCAAAATTCTGTGATTGAGAATGACAGCCTCAATTATTTTTATTTTGATAATTTATACAATGGTGCAGGGGTAGCAACCGGTGATATCAACAATGATGGTTTAGCAGATATTTATTTTACATCAAACCTGGGATATGATCAGCTTTACATCAACCTGGGCAATATGAAATTTAAAAATATCACCAAAAAAGCATTCCCCCAACAAGATCATTCCGGTTGGCATACCGCAGTTTCTTTTGCAGATGTGAATGCAGATGGTTGGCTTGATATTTATGTTTGTAAACATGGTCTTGGTCAAACAGAAAAAGTGAACTTCAGAAATTTGCTTTACATCAATAACCGCGATAATACCTTTACTGAAAAAGCAAAAGAATACGGCATTGATGATCCCGGACGATCAATGGATGCAGATTTTTTAGATTATGATATGGATGGTGATCTGGATCTTTTTGTAACTAATCATCGTGAAAATCTATCCATCATGGATATCTATAACAAGATTCCCTATACTGAACTCTTTCATTCAAACCGCCTCTATCGAAATGATGGTGATAAGTTCACGGAAGTAACAAAAGCAAGCGGACTGTTGAGTTTTGGTTTTTGTCTTGCTTCATCAGTTGGTGATTTGAATAATGATGGCTGGCCTGATATTTACGTTGCCAGTGATTATGATACGCCTGATTTTATGTTCATCAATCAACAGAATGGAAAATTTAAAAATGAGGTGCGTGATAGAGTAAGACATACTTCACAATACTCCATGGGAATTGACATTGCAGATTTTAATAATGACTTGGCAGCTGATTTATTTGTGTTAGATATGTCAAATAAAGATTACGCCAAATCAAAAACCAATATGGGTGCAATGAATGTTGCAACATTCTGGGACAATGTGGCCAAAGGATATCATCATCAATACATGTACAATATGCTTCAACTTAATTTGGGCACCGGTTATTTTTCAGAAATTGCGCAACTATCAGGTATAGCAAGCACTGATTGGAGCTGGGCTCCATTAGTTGCAGATTTTGATCAAGATGGATGGAAAGATTTATTTGTAACCAACGGTTATTTACGTGAAGTGAGAAATAAAGATTTTACCTCAACACTGAAAGATTACATGGCAACAAAACCCAATCCGTTTAATTGTATGGATATGCTTTCAAAAATTCCGCAATCACATGAAATTAATTACGCGTATAAAAACAAAGGAGATTTGACATTTCAAGATGTATCAACCGAATGGGGTATTACCATGGGTAGCAATTCACACGGTGCGGCTTATGCAGATTTAGACAATGATGGTGATCTTGATCTTGTGATTACGGCAATTAATGAACCGGTGCAAATTTTAGAGAACAAACTCAATGAAAATAAATATCTGAAAATTTCACTTAAAGGATCAGTCAATAATCCTTTCGCATATGGGGCTAAAGTAATTGTTCATACTGATCAATCTAACCTGATGCAAGAACTTTATCCATCGCGCGGCTATGCATCATCATGCGAACCTGTTTTAATTTTTGGGTTGGGTGATGCAACAGAAATAAGAAGTGTAGAAATTATTTGGAATGCAACAGAGCAAACCACACTTGGATCGCTAGAAATAAATTCAACTCTCCTTGTTGATTACTCACAGTCACGCATTGAAACTCCGTCACCACTTTTCAATTTGCCCTCATCATCCAAACAATTCAGCAAGTTTTCTGAAATACCATTTGATGATTTTGCAACAGAAGTTTTGTTGCCGCATAAAATGTCTGAATTGGGTCCTTTTATGTCCGCAGGTGATATTATAGGTGATGGCTTGTCTGATTTTTATGTTGGAGGCACGCGCGATAAGGCAGGTAAATTATACATGCAAACTTCATCAGGTTTTGATGAAATTCAACAAGATGCTTTTGCAAAGGATTCAATGTTTGAAGATGCCGGTTCAGTTTTTTTTGACGCAGACAGTGATGGTGATCAAGACCTCTATGTAGTGAGTGGAGGTAATGAATATAAAGCGTATTCTCCTTTCTATCAAGATCGTTTGTATCTCAATAACGGCAAAGGAATTTTCACACGAGACATCAACGCATTGCCTGAAATAAATGCAAGCGGACAAAAAGTAGTAACCCATGATATTGACAAAGACGGTGATCAGGATTTAATTGTGCTTGGAAGACAAGTGCCGGGATTTTATTTACTCAAACCTGAGTCATATATTTTACTAAATGATAAAGGAAAATTCACTAATAAAACAAAAGAAATTGCACCTGAATTGCAATTTGCCGGTATGATCACGGATGGTACATTTTCAGATTTTGATGCAGATGGTGATGATGATTTAATCATTGTTGGTGAATGGATGAAGCCTTTGTGTTTTGAAAATCAAAACGGAAAATTTGTTCAGACCGAGAAAATAAATTCTTGTGAAAAATTATTTGGATGGTGGAATTGCATCACTGCGGTAGACATAAACAGTGATGGTATACATGAGTATGTGTTGGGTAATGTTGGGTTGAATAATAAATTTCATCCATCTGCTGAATTTCCTCTTTCAGCAAGGTTGGAAGATTTTGATAAAAACGGAACACATGATTTGGTGCTGACAAAATATTTTGGAGGTGTGCTTCATCCTGTGCGAGGACGTGGTTGTTTATCTGATCAGATTCCGGAAATTAAACAACGTTTTCAGACTTACGAAGCATTTGCAACTACGCCTGTTGATCAGATTTTTAATTTTACTACTGATCCTGAAATTGCCACTGAGTTTGCCAGCGGTATTCTCATGTGGAATGATGGTAAACTTGATTTCATTCCGTTCAGCAATTTTGCGCAAATCGGACCTATCAATAAAATTATTCCGCTTCACTTAAACCATGATCCGTATCTTGACTTCATGGCTTTTGGAAATAAATATGAAGCAGAAATTGAAACTCCGAGATATGATGGAAACCCGGGTATGGTTTTTCTCAATGATGGCGGCACAGGTAACTTTGATATTTATCCTTTAGAACAAAACGGGCCTTTCGTAAACAGAAATGCGAAAGATGCCTTGTTGGTTGGAAATCTGATTCTGGTCTCCAATTCAAGTGAAGGTGTTTATCAGTTGGAATATTTCTGGTGATACTAATTTTCACACCTTTCTGATCTCAAAGGCAGAGTGAACTGACACCAAAACTGAGCGCAATCCAAATCAAATTTTGGAATTCAGGATAACTAAACTTTGTTTTTTCTCCCCGGCAAAAAGAAAAAGTGTCTGACAAAATAGGCTTTTTCTTCGCCCTTATGATTAAAAAATGTCTCCAGAAATTGGTTGAATGACTGCCTATCACCTTGTGCTTCTCTAATGACATCTTGCGTGATATCAGTAAATTCAAACTCCACATTTCTTTTTGGTGAAAAGAAAATCAGATTGGCAAAAAAGTACCCTATTCCAATTAAAAATCTTTTCAAAAAAATAGGTTTAGCCCCTGTCCATGCTGATGAAAAACTTGAACCCCAAAGCCCGGTGATTCTCAGTCCTAATACCTTTGTTCCATCAGGTAATTGCTTGACAATGGTGTAGGCACTTTGTTTATTTTTTATACGCTCAAGAGCAGTTTCCTGAACCTGGCCTGAAGGGTATATGATTACCGTCTTGCCTTCTTCCAGCGCTTTAATAACACCTGAGAATATTTTTTTCAGAATATGCGGATCCCGATTACCTCCTTTAAAATCACTCACGGCAACGGCATTAAATTTTTTTAAAAAAAATCTCACCACCGGAATTTTAAAATACTTTTCATTGACAACAGGCACAATGTCTGAATACTTGTAACACTCAACAGCAATAAGCTGCGGATCAATATGCGACTGGTGATTTGGAAAAATTAGTTTCGCTCCGGGTTGTGACAATAATGACAAACCCTTAAAGCTTACGCGATATCTGCGTGACAGTATAAATTGGTAAAGTACCCTGTAAAATTTCATGAGCATAGGCCGGCACAAATTTGCGAACTCACATGAGATTCATTTAAAACAACAAACCTAAGAGTATTATTTTACTTGGCTTAACAGTTTCAGAGAATATCTGTAAATCTCCTTTTTCACATTTCTATGTCCTTAAATTACAAGGAATAAGAGAAAGGTTGTGGTAAATTCATGAAATATAGCTAGATTTGAATTTGGTGGGTAGCATTTTCGTTTGAATCATCAGGGTATTCATCTCTGAATTGATTCAAAAAATATTTATTTTTACCCCCTAAAATTTTGAAGCATGCGCATAGAACCTGTTAGCTGATTTAACAGGTGAAATTAAATCTGAACAAAGCTAAATTTTTACAATTGGCTGACTTCATTAATTTCAACAGTAACCATTAATCCGAATAGGCGGAACAGACATTGAACGACTATTCACATTACGCATTTATGACAAAAAAGAAACTTAAAAGAGAACCGCTTGCCATCATCGGAATCGGATGCCGTTTCCCGGGAAATGCAAATTCCCCTGAAGAATTTTGGGATTTATTGATGAACAAAACAGATGCGCTGGAAACTATACCGGCTGATCGCTGGGATATGGAATCACTCTATGCGCCAGAGTGGAGACGTGCAGGAAAAATTAGTGTAAAACGAGGAGGATTTATCCATGATGTGGACAAATTTGACGCCGGATTTTTTGGTATATCCCCTATTGAAGCTTCTCGTATGGACCCCCAACAACGCATGTTGCTTGAGGTATCTTATGAGGCTGTTCAGGATGCCGGTTTAAGCCTTAATAATCTGAATGGTTCTAAAACTGCAGTCTATGTCGGAATCTCTGCGCATGATTATGGTGATCTTCAAAACACACCTCAAGAACGTGTAAATATCGGTTCTCATACTAACGTTGGTTCTGCTCTTTGTATTACTGCAAACAGAATTTCATACAGCTATAATTTAAAAGGTCCAAGCTATGCAATTGACACTGCTTGTTCCTCTTCTCTTAACGCGGTGCACTCTGCTTGTCGCGCTATTTGGGATGGTGATGCTGACATGGCTTTTGCCGGTGGCGTTAACTCTATTTTAAAGCCTGAACCGCAAATGGGTTTCAGTAAAGGTGGATTTCTTTCTCCTGACGGAACATGCTATTCATTTGATGAGCGCGGTAACGGTTATATCAGAAGTGAAGGTGCAGGTTTGGTTATCATTAAAAGATTAAAAGATGCTGAGCTTGACGGTGACAATATTTATGCCGTAATCAGAGGTACTTCTGTTAATCAAGATGGTGCTACAAAAGGTATTTCTGTACCTAACCCTGTAGCGCAAGAAGATTTGTTGCGCGTTGCCTATGATGATGCTTGCGTTGAACCAACAGATGTACAATTTGTTGAAGCTCACGGAACAGGAACCTTTGTTGGTGACCCTATTGAAACCAATTCAATTGGTAACGTAATTGGCGTGAACAGAAAAACAGATTTACTCATTGGATCTGTTAAATCAAACATTGGTCACCTTGAACCTGCTTCAGGTATTGCCGGTATTTCTAAATTAGCTCTTGCACTTCATCACAATACCGTGCCGCCAAATATTCATTTCAAAAAAGGGAATCCAAATATTGCTTTTGAAAAATTCAGATTAAAAGTTCCGGTTGATGCTATGCCATGGCCAAAATCTGAAAACGGAAGATTTGGTGGTGTAAACTCATTTGGATTTGGTGGTTCTAACGCACACGTAGTTTTACAAGGTTATGACAAAGAAATAAAACGTAAAACACAAAAAGCAGCAACTCAGGTTTTCACTTTATCTGCGCGCCACACAGATGCATTGAAAAAACATGCCGCTATTTATATTGAATATCTTTTAGATGAAAATAATCAAGAGTCTTTCACTGACATCTGCTATTCATCTACGGTAAGAAATTCTCACCATGATTTGCGTGTTGCATTTGTAGCAGATTCAAAAAAAGATCTTGCTGAAAAACTACAACATTACCTAAACGGCACTACACTGAATGAAATTAAAGAAGGCCGTGTGAACGATGAAAAACAGAAAATTGTTTTTGTTTTCTCAGGTCAAGGTCCTCAGTGGTGGGCAATGGGTCGTCAGTTATTGAAAAAAGAACCGCTCTTTAAATCATGGATAGAAAAATTAGACGGCATGTTGTCAAAACTTGCTGACTGGTCATTGATTGATGAGCTCACAAAAAGTGAAAAAGATTCTCGTGTTAGCGAAACCAATATTTGTCAACCGGCCATTTTTGCAATTCAAGTTGCCTTATATGAAATGTGGAAAGCCCATGGTATTCATCCATCAGCAGTAGTTGGTCACAGTATTGGTGAAGTTGCTGCAGGGTATGTATCAGGCGCCCTTACGTTAGATCAGGCAGTATTGCTTATTTTCCACCGAAGCCGTGTACAATTTAAAGCAACTGACAAAGGTCGCATGTTAGCTGTAGGTTTGCCTTATGCTGAAGCAAAAAAATTAGTTGAAGGAAAAGAACATCGCGTGTCTGTTGGTGCTGTCAATGGCCCGGCGCTGGTTGCTCTTTCAGGTGATATTGATGCTATTGAAGAAATTGCAGCTGATCTCAATAAAAAAGATATTTTCCATAAACTCCTTGTAGTAAATGTGCCTTTCCATAGTCATCACATGGAACCATTGAAAGAGGAATTGTTGGCATCTTTAGGTGATTTCAAAACAGGTCCAACTAAAATTCCGTTCTACTCTACCGTAGAAGGAAAAATTGTTGCAGGTGAAAATCTGACACCAATGTATTGGTTCAGAAACGTGCGTGAACCTGTTTTCTTTACTGATGCAATTCAAGCACAAATTAATGATGGATTTGATACATTCATTGAACTTGGGCCACACCCAATTCACGCAATTGGTATCAATGATCTTTTGGCTAACAACAAGAAAAAAGGATTGGTTGTTGCGTCTCTGCGCAGAGGTGAAACTGAAAAAACAGTTTTCTTAAGTGCTCTTGCAGCTCTCTATGCTTTCGGTTTCATGCCGGCTTGGAAAGAAATTTATAACAAACAAACCAATTGGGTTAAACTTCCAAAATATCCTTGGCAAAAAGAATCATATTGGATAGAATCTGAAGAAGGAAAAAAACAACGCCTTGGTAAAGTTGAATTCGGGCATCCGCACTTGACTAATAAAACTATTTCAGGTCGTGAAGCAAACAATATAATCTGGGATGTTACATTAGATAAAAGAACGTATCCATATATTGAAGATCACAAAGTGCAAGGACCAATTGTATTCCCTGGTGCCGGACACATGGATTTAATGATTGGTGCAGCAAAAGCATCATTTGGTGATAAATTCTCTTTCATTGAAAATGTAAATTTCGAGAATGCACTTTTCTTGCCTGATAATGGTGAGCCTCCGTACATTCAAATTGATATTTCACATGATGGTGGAGATTATTTTATCTACACAAAACCACGCTCAAAAGATGCGCAGTGGACTATGTGTTCTAATGGTAAAATCAATCATATTGGTGATAAATTTGATTCTATTCCTGTAAATCTGGAAGACCTGAAAAAACGCATCACCATTCCGGTTCCGGTTAAACCTATGCATGATGAATTGTTAGAAAGCGGACTTTATTTAGGGCCAACTTTCAGAGCAATTAAAAAACTGTATTGCACTGACGGAAAATGGGAATCATTGAGTGAAATTGAAGTGCATGACAGCATTCGTTCAGAATTTTTCCAATTCAATATTCACCCGGGCGTACTTGACAGTTGCTTTCAAACGGTGTTCGGTATTTTCAACGAACGTGAAGATAAGTCACGCAAAATGGGTGTATATGTACCAAGACATATTGACCGTATCAAATGGTACAATGATGTAAATTCATACAAATTATTTGTTCATGGTCGCTTAAGAGAATGGACTGATGAATATGCTTTAGGTGAACTTTGGATTTTTAATGAAGATGGTTCATTGGTAGCTGAATTCCACGGTTTCCTTTCTCAGTATTTGAAAGGATCACGCGGTGAACAAGGTGGTGAGCAAGATAAATGGTTCTATGAATACAACTGGAAAATGAAATCTCGCGCTGATTTGGAAAAACTCAGAAATCCGGGAGAATATTTACCAGCACCTGAAAAATTACGCGCTAAAGTAAATGAAACATTACAAGAAGTAAAAAATCGCAAAGAGCAAGGTGAATATTACAATGCGTATGAACCTGAGCAATATAAATTAACCATTGGTTATATCTGTCGTGCCCTACGTGATATGGGACTTGCATTTGACAAAGGAGAGAAAATCAATGTGGAGCAGCTTGCTGAAAAAATGAACGTGGTGAAAAACCATCACCGTTTATTTAATCACATGTTTGTTCTTTTGAGTCGCGCAGGATTTATTGAAGGTGCTGACGGAAAATATATTGTAACTAAAACACCTGACTTTAAAGATGTATTCACTTGGATGCATGAATTAAATTCTAAATATCCGCAATTCCATCATGAATCAACGTTGTTGGGTCGTTGCGGTCCGCAAATTCAAGGTGTACTTCAAGGTGATGTTGATCCTATTCAATTAATTTTCCCTGAAGATAAGTGGGACGCAATTGTACGCTATTATGTAGAAGGATTCGCCTTCAAAAAATACAACGACATTGCCGCTCGTGCTATAAGAGAACTCATTGCCGCATTACCTGAAGACAAAACTTTGCGCGTACTTGAAATTGGTGCCGGAACAGGTGGTATGACTCAGGCTTTATTACCTGTGTTACCCGCTGACAGAACTGAATATGTTTTCACTGACTTGTCACACATGTTCATGTTGAAAGCACAACAGCGCTTCTCTAAATATCCGTTTGTTCAATATAAAATCATGGATATTGAAAAAGATCCTGCTGACCAGGGTCTTGATTTAAATTCATTTGACTTAATCATTGCATCTGACGTTATTCACGCCACCCGTAATCTTGCCGTTTCATTAGGACATGCTAAAAAATTGCTTGCCTCTGAAGGTGTATTGATGATGCTTGAGGTAACAAATTCTCCGGTATATCTTGATTTCATTTTTGGTATGACTGAGGGTTGGTGGTTGTTTGAAGATACCGATATCAGAACTGAACACGCAACCATGGCTCCTGAAAAATGGAAACAGGTTCTTGAAAAAAATCAATTTACTGACGTAGCATCTTTTGGTGATTTTGAAAAAAATGATTCATCATGCCAGAATATCATTATGGCGCGTGCTCCAAAATTGGAAATGCACACGGATGATCACATTAAACAAGGAAAAGCAAAAAATGCAAACTGGTTAGTATTTGCTGATGACAAAGGAATTGCTGATAACATGATCAGCAAACTGAATGCAAATGGCAAAAACTGTATTAAAGTTTCACGCGCTGATAAATTCAGTAAAGCAAACGATAATGCTTATTCGGTTGCTGCTTTGTCACAAGATGATGCCAATGCCGTAGTTGATGCTGCGTGCGCAAATAATAATTTAGAAGGTATCATCTTTGCTTGGGGACTTGATTCAGTATCCAACAATCAGTTAAATGCACAAACTATAGTTGCAGCTGAAGACAATTCATCCGTAATGCTCATGAATATCATGCGCAAATTGAATGCTACTAACTTTTCTTCAAATCCACGCATTTGGACTCTGTTCAACGGATCACAAACAGTTGCCGGAAGCCCGCAAGTATTGAATCTTTCACAAGAAGGATTACGCGGAGTTGCCAGAGTAATTGTAAATGAGTTCCCAAATTATCAATCATCACTGGTTGATTTTAGTTCAGACATTTTACCTGAAGAATTAGATCAGTTGGCAGATGAATTATTCTCAGCAGAACATACAGATGAGATTGCATACCGCGGCAAAAAACGATTCGTGAATCGTCTTGAGCGCATCACTACAGATGTGATTGCACAGCGCGCATATAAAACAATGCCTGCTGAAGGATCATCATACAAAGCAACCATGACAGAATATGGTGTACTGGATAATCTGGTACTTCGTCACACAGACAGAACAACACCAAAAGATGATGAGGTAGAAGTGCAAGTTAAAGCATCTGCATTAAACTTCAGAGATATCATGATTGGTATGGGCTTGTTGTCAGATGAAGCAGTTGTTGGTGGTTTATTCGGCAAAACATTTGGTCTTGAATGTGCCGGAGTAGTTTCAGCAGTAGGAAAAAATGTAAAAAACCTGAAAGCAGGAGATGAAGTAATGGCAACTGCACCTTCATGTTTAGGTGGATTTGCTTATCCAAAAGCGGTGCACGTTGTAAAAAAACCAGCACATCTTTCATGGACTGAAGCTGCAAGTTTACCGGTTGTTTACACTACAGCTTATTTCTCACTCATTCATCATTGCCGACTTGAAAAAGGTGAAAAAGTATTGATCCACGCCGCTGCCGGTGGTGTTGGTATTGCTGCTATTCATATTGCACTTTCTATTGGTGCTGAAGTTTACGCAACGGTAAGTAGTGCAGACAAACGCGCTTACATTGAAAGCATTGGTGTTAAACCTGCAAATATCATGAGCTCACGTACGCTTGAATTTGCTGATCAAATTATGGAAAAAACCAATGGCAAAGGAGTTGATGTAGTGTTGAATTCTCTTTCAGGCGAAGCCATTTTCAAATCAGTACGTTGTCTTTCAGCGTATGGTCGTTTTGTTGAAATTGGAAAAACCGATATCTACCGTAATAGCAAACTTGGATTGCAACCTTTTGGAAACAACCTGAGCTATTTTGGTGTAGACGTTGACCGCTTATTTGAACAGAAAAAAGAAGCGGGTGGAAAATTATTCCAACAGTCAATTGATTATTTTGTTGAACATAAATTCCCTGCACACCCGGTACAAGTATTTACCATTGATAAATTGGCTGACGCATTCCAGTTCATGGCAGGCGCAAGACACATTGGTAAAGTAATTGTGAAAATGGAAGGCGATGTGAAAATTGCACCTCCGGTTAAAATACAATTCAAAGAAAACGGAAGTTATCTGGTAACAGGTGGAGCATCTGGATTTGGATTAGCTGTTGCAGAATGGATGTCATCACGCGGAGCAAAAAATCTAATTCTATTAAGCCGTTCAGGAACAAAAACAGAACAAGAAAAAGCAGTTGTTGACCGCATGCGTGCAAAAGGAGTTAACGTGATGATGGCAAAAGGCGATGTTTCAAATCAAGAAGACATCAAACGCATTTTTGCTGAAATCAAATCTTCAATGCCGCCTTTAAAAGGTATACAACACGCGGCCATGGTGCTTGATGACGGAAGTATTCCGGAAATTACCCGTGAACGTTATTTGAAAGTTTTCATACCAAAAGCAGTAGGATGCTGGTTGCTGCATGAAGAAACCAAAGCAATGGATTTGGATCATTTTGTTTCTTACTCTTCTATCTCTGCAATTTATGGTAATCCCGGGCAGGTAAGTTATGTTGGTGCAAATAGTTTCCTTGATAATTTTTCACATTGGAGACGATCACAAGGTCTTGCCGCCACAACCATTAACTGGGGTGTATTAGGTGATGTTGGATTTGTAGCACGCAGTGGAAATGTTGGTGGATTACTGTATAAACAAGGATGGAAACAATTCTCATTGCAACAAGCATTAGGAGTTTTAGAACAAATATTGTTGACGAACCCTGTACAACGCGTTGCAACTGATTCTGATTGGGAAGTGATTGGAGGATTCTATCCACACACAGCAAAATCAAGTCGTTTTGCGCATTTAGTAAATGAAAAATCACTTCAAGGAGGTGGACGTGCAGGTGCAGGTGATGGCGCATTAAAAGCATCATTAACTGAAGCATCTGCAGAAGAGAAATTCACTATTCTGATTGATCAGTTGAAAGAAACATTTGGTCGCGTATTGGGTACTACTGCTGACAAATTGAGCGTAGTTGAACCGGTTACAAAATACGGCTTGGATTCATTGATGGCAAACCAAATCAGAAACTGGATACAATCAAACGTTGGCGTTGATTATTCAATGATGAAAATTATGCGCGGCCCTTCAATGGAAGAAATGACCGTACAAATTTTAGAAATGTTCTCAGGTTCAACATCAACAGATGGCGGACAAGATGAAATAAAATCAGAATTAGATAAATGGATTATTCGCACAAAAAAAGTAGACAATCCAAGATTGCGTCTGTTCTGTCTTCCATACTTTGCAGGTGGAGCATCTATCTTCAATAACTGGCATGAGTTTTTACCTGACAACGTTGAAGTGTGTGCAGTTCAATTCCCGGGTCGTGAAGAACGCGGAAATGAAAAACCATTTGATGATGTATTCAAGCTGGTTGAAAAATTAGCTGAGGTAATGGAGCCGCTTTTAACTGCACCATGTGCATTCTATAGCCATAGTTCCGGTGCAGGTGTTGCACTTGAGCTTGCTAGACATTTGCGCAAGAAGTATGACGTGAATCCGGTGAAATTTATGGTTGGCGGATGGAGAGCACCTCACATGGTGAGTCCGTTCAAATTCCTTGATGCCATTGCTGACAACGAAGTATACAAAGATCACAACATACCTAACATTAAAAATCACTTGCGCTCACTTGAAATACCTGAAGCGGTGATTGAAAATGAACAAGTGTTCAATGAAATGCTTCCTTCTCTGAGAGCTGATATTCTATTAGGTAAAAATTATACCTATTATGAAGATGCTCCGCTGACATGTCCATTAATTGCATTTGCCGGAACAGAAGATAATATCTTCTCAGTTGATCAGGTAAATGGATGGAAAGCACACACGTCTTCTCATTTTGCATTGAAACAAGTAAAAGGTGGTCACTTGTTCTGCAGAGATAATAAAGAAGATTTGTTGCCATTAGTAGCAGACGAATTGGAAGAAGTTGTACTGGCTTAACCGCCAATGCAGACTGTTGACACACATACCATACACTGGCCGGCATTAATTGGGCATAAAGTGGATACAGGTGTTAACAACCAAAGTCTGAATATATTTTTACTCAACCGGGGTCAGAACAAGCGTTTGTTTCTGATCCCGGTTTTATTTTGAATACATCCGAAGTGCAAAGAGCAAACTTTTTTTTGAACGATGCCGCACGAGCGCAATTTATTTCGTCACGCATTTTGCTCAAGTATGTTTTGTCTCTCTTTTTAAAAATTGAACCCGCTGAAATTATCATTCAAACAAATCAATTGGACAAACCCATTTTACCAGATTATGCAATAGATTTCAATGTATCTCATACCGGCGGAATGTGTATGGTTGCCGTGTCGCGCAGCGGACCAATTGGAATTGATATTGAAAAAATCAGACCACTCCATGATCTTGAAAATCTGATTGAAAAAAACTTTACATCTGCAGAACAACACATCATCTGCAAAAATGAAAACCAAAAACCTGAAAATTTTTTCCAACTCTGGACAATCAAAGAATCCTTTTTAAAACTTACAGGCTTGGGCATGCGCCTTGAGCCTCATAAATTTGAAATTGACTTTGCAGAAAATAGCTATCTTGTCAGAGAAATAGAGAATACAAAGGCATATTATAAGACAGTAAATGCACCTGCAGGATATGCCGCCGCGGTGGCACAGGAAAAAAAAGAACTAAAGCACAACCAATTCATTATTCATTAACAAGAATCTGAAATGAGCCTGAACAAAACATTTGATATTCTGGATTTGTATCGTACAAAATTCAGCACAAAAAAAACTGCTTTTGCCGGAAAAGAAAAAGGGCAATGGGTACATTATAGTGCTGCTGATTACGTGAAATTTTCTGATCAGCTCAGTCTTGGCCTAATAAAAGCTGGTTTAGCAAAAGGAGAAAAAGTTGTAACCATTTCAAATAACCGGCCTGAATGGAATTTTACCGACATGGCCTTGTCTCAGACCGGTGCAGTGCATGTGCCGCTTTTTGCTAATCTTGAAGTTGCAGATTATATCACGCTGGTGAATGACTGCGAAGCAAAATACATTTTCACCGGAGATCCTAAACTGGGAATTGAACTTGAACAACATCTTGCAGAAATGCCTTCAGTAAAACAAGTTTTTACTTTTGATATCACCGATAAAACAACTCATTGGAAAAATTTGCTCATTGAAAATAATGATAGCGCCGCACAACTTCAAGCAAACCTTGAACAAAGAAAAAAAGATATATCACCTGATGAATGTGTTACCCTAATTTATACATCAGGCACCACAGGCAATGCAAAAGGAGTACTGCTTTCACATCGCAATTTATTGAGTGCTGCAAATTCTGCTGCAAGTGTTTTTAAAATGACACCTGAACAACGGTATCTCAGTATACTTCCAATATGTCACGTTGGCGAACGTATGGGATGTTATCAATCACAAATATCAGGTTGCGATATTTATTACGGCGAAAATCTTGCCACCATTGCAGCTGATCTATTAGATGTGAAACCGCAAGGATTTGGCGCTGTGCCACGCATACTTGAAAAGGTATATGATAAAATTATGGCCAAAGGTGAAAAACTGACCGGCATAAAAAAGAAAATATTTTTCTGGTCAATTAAACTTGGACTTGAGTTTGCACCGGGTAATGAAAAAAGTTTCGGATATCGCCTCAAATTAAAAGTTGCAGACAAATTAGTTTTCAGTAAATGGAGAGCAGCTTTGGGTGGAAATGTAGAATCAATTGGCGTTGGTGGCGCTGCTTTACCTCCGCACATTGAACGGGTATTTTGGGCAGCCGGTATTAAATTACTCAATATGTATGGGCTAACTGAAACTGCACCCATCATTACCATCAACCGAGCCTCAGCACCATTACTTAAACTTGGAACTGTTGGCGCAGCCGCTAAAGGTGTTGAAGTAAAAATTGCCTCTGACGGTGAAATTCTTTGCAAAGGTCCTAACGTGATGCTGGGATATTTTAAAAATGAAACCGCAACCAAAGAAGCCATCGTTGATGGTTGGTTTCATACTGGTGATATTGGCACTATTGATGAGCAAGGATTTCTGAGAATTACCGATAGAAAAAAAGAAATATTCAAATTGTCTAACGGAAAATATGTATCACCGCAAGCCGTTGAAAATAAATTCAGAGAATGGGTATACATTGATCAGATAATGGTGATTGGTGAAAGTGAAAAATTTGCCAGTGCATTAATTTCACCAAATATGGAAGCCCTCAATAACTGGTGTAAAGAATATGGAATTGCAGGAAGTGCACTTGAAAAAATTGAGAATCCAATAGTCAAAAAATTTTTCCATGATCAGGTAAATGAATTCAATAAATCACTCAGTGATGATGAAAAAATTAAGCGCGTGAAATTAGTCCCTGATGAATGGACTCCCGCTAGTGGTGAACTGTCTCCAACACTGAAATTAAAACGCAAAATCATAGCGCAGAAATACGCCGTTTTAATTGAAGAAATTTATCTGAAATAATACCTCATTCAAGGTTTGGTAGCGTCACTATGTGACTTAAGTCATAATCTGCTCTTTTGGATTGACAGAAATTTGCATTGTTTTTAATTCAAACGAATATGAGCAACTGCGCTATCACAACAAACAATAAAACGGCTAAGGCATATAGTTATCAAGAGTATTATGATTTGGTTGATCATTTTTCAAATGCTGAAATGACATCCGGACCTGACCAAACTGCTGACCGCATTGGATACACCAAATTGAATTTTTCGCGCATGAAAAGACTCAGCAAAACACTTCAAGTAAGTGAAGCGTTGAAAACTACGTTTGCGCGCATGAATCATCCACAATGTTGGACAGTAATTACAGAATCATGGTGTGGTGATGGATCTCAAAACGTGCCGGTGCTGGCAAAAATAGCTGAAGCATCAGAAGGAAAAATAAAATTTCAGGTCATATTCCGTGACGACAATCCTGAAGTGATGGATCAATATCTCACCAACGGAGGTCGTGCAATTCCAAAACTTTTTGCCCGCGATGAAAACGGAAAAGATTTGTTCACATGGGGGCCGCGTCCTACCGGTGCAACCGCTATCATGAAAAGCTGGAAAGAAAATCCCGGAGAGTTAACAAAACACGACGTAGAAATGAAAATTCAAGATTGGTATAACACCAATAAAGGAGCCGAATTGATGGATGAACTCAACGCGCTTATTCTTCAGTCTATTTCTTAAAATTGAACACCTTAAATAGGGTATTTTCTTTTATCAAGGTATGCGTGGCAAAAATAAACTAGCCACAAAATTCATGATTGCAACACACTCAGAAAATTCTTTTATCTCTCATTCAGCGACAGGATTAATAGGCTATTTTCTTGAATTTGTATCAAGCTCCACAAACCCTGAAAACCTCATGTTCAGTGCACTTACAAGATTGAGTTCAGGATTTTGTATGATATATATCATTTTTTAAAGATGCCAACCTCTATACCTTGGTCTCAGATTTAAAATTAGTACACCATGTTGGATATAGAAAACAAGACGGTAGCAGAATTGGTGACAGCAAATTACCGCACTGCGGATGTATTTAAAAAAAATGGCATTGATTTTTGCTGCGGAGGCAAAATTTCTGTGCGTGAGATTTGCTCTAAAAAAGACATTCCCTTTGAAAAAATAAAAACTGAATTAGAAGCCATTGAACAAGGTAACGATGCACAACACGATTTTACCAAATGGGATTTAGAAACACTCACTGATTATATTGTTGACAAACATCACGCTTACGTCACTGAAAATATTCCAATCATTAGTCAATACGCTGAAAAAGTAGCAAAAGTGCATGGTCACGCAAACCCTGAGGTGGTTCAAATTAATTATTTGTTCAGAATTATTGCTGACGAATTGAATAAACACATGTGTAAAGAAGAGCAGGTACTTTTTCCATACATCAAAAATTTGGCTTTGGTTGAGAAAGAAAATATTTCATTTCAGTTACCTCATTTTGGTACGGTGCAAAATCCAATCAATATGATGGAACATGAGCATGACGTAGTTGGTCAATACGGATTTAAAATTGCTGAAATTTCAAACAATTATACGCCACCTGAACATGCTTGTAATACATACAGAGTACTGTATCATAAGTTACGTGAATTTGAAGAAGATTTGCATCAGCATATTCATCTTGAAAACAATATTCTATTTCCACGTGCTGTTGAAATAGAGAAAAAATATCTGTAGTTGTAGTTTGTATCGTAATCTATTGAAAAGCGGGTACTACAGACCCGCTTTTCTTTTTCACTTTTTTTTGCTGAAGTTTTCACGACTTCATCAAAATTCAAACCGGTTAACTCGGAATTTTTGTCACAAACATACAAATGCATGTAATACCATTTACCATGATAACTTAGTCCAATTACAAGCCGGTATAACAAATAATGGACTCGTTACTATTTAGGTTGATAGCAAATAGATGGGTTGATGCAGTGTGGCTGATATTAAAAATTCACGCCAATATTAACGCGCATGAATAATCGTTTGTACCAGCCGTTGGATGATGAGTTTGATGATTTATCCAGCTCATAAATCAAAGATCCGCCGAGTAAAAATTCAGCAAAATAAATTTGTTTAAGGTTTACATGGGGGCCTGCAAAAAATGCAACCATCTGCTGTCTGACATGTTCAACCTGAAAATTTCTAAACATATAATTGCCACCCAGCGTTGCTTTTATCCATTTCTTTCCGATCAACAAAACACAACCTGCATCCAGTGAAAATCCATAATTTTCCCGCCACATAAAAATAGTCTCTCCTCCAATAAAAGGACGTAGTTGAATTTTTTTTAAATTGAAAATGTGGTAATACCCAAAAAATGGCAAGACATCATTGTAACAATACTGACTGTAATTAATCGGCTCATTAAAATTAAAATCTCGCATGGGTAAAATTCCACAGTAAATGCCAGACTGTTTTTTCACATCCTGATTATAACCATTCAATCCAATGAGCAGAAGAATTATGATTAAGAAAATTCTTTTCATTCTTAAAAATCACTACTGTCCGATAAAAACATTTGATGGCATCCGTCAGACTGTCTAAAAACCTCCACGCTTTTTTCGTAACGTTTTCAACTTTTTTCATGTCGATAAGTTGATAAAAATGACTTGAATTTGGAGATGAATTACCGTAGGTTTACCTCATGAAATTTATTCAAGGAAAAGACAGGAGTCAGACAGAGTTTTTCTGTTTAGAACAAGCCGTTTCTGATGACAATGAAGTTCGGTTGATTGATTTGTTCGTTCATTCAATTCGTCTTTTTGATTTTGGATTCAAGATGGATTTTATTGAAAACGGTCGCCCAGCATATCATCCGGCTGATTTGTTGAAACTCTTTATTTATGGTTATTTGAACCGTATTCGATCTTCAAGACAACTGGAAAAGGAATGCAGACGAAACATTGAACTCATGTGGCTCATGAAAGGACTTGCGCCTGATCACAACACGATTTCAAATTTTAGAAAAGACAATCCAAAAGCCATCCAAAAAGTATTTCGGTCAACGGTTGAGCTGGCTAAAAATTTTGAACTCATTGGCGGAAAATTACTCGCTGGTGATAGCACTAAACTTCGTGCACAAAATTCAAAGAAGAATAATTTTAATGAGAAAAAAATAGAACGACATCTTGCTTACATTGATGAAAAATTAAGCGACTATAGCGCTGTACTGGCAAGTGAAGACAAGGATATTACCACTGAAGAGAAATCAGAAATTGAATCAAAAATCAATCAGCACAAAGAGAACAGAACAAAGTATGAATCCCTTCAACAAGAATTGGAACAAACCAATCAGGTCCAAATATCTACATCAGATCCTGATAGCAGACAACTGCTTGTACGCAACAATATCACTGAAGTTGGTTACAACATTCAAACCACCGTTGATGCAAAACACAACATTCCCATTGATTTTAAAGTAACCAACAAGAACGACAGCAAAGCAATGGGAGCAATGGTTCGCAGAGCCAAAACAATTTTAGGCTCCAGTGATTTTACCGCACTTTATGACAAAGGATATCATACAGGTAGTGAATTTGAATACGCATTTAAACACGGAGTAGAAGTTATTGTAGCTGCGCCAGATGTTGCCTCGCACGCACCGGACATTGCATTTGATGTAGAAAACTTTCATTACAACAAAGAGCGTGATGCATATACTTGTCCTGCCGGTGAACAACTCAAAACAAACGGAAGTTGGTACACTAAAGCGCATGGAAAAACCATCAATAAAATAAAACATTACAAAACAAAAGCCTGTTTAAACTGTCGTTTTTTTGCTCGATGTACGCGCAACAAATCAGGCAGATTAATTGAGCGTACAGAGCATCAAGATCTCATAGAAGCAAACAAAAAAAGACTGGATCAAAACATGCAAACATATCGTAAAAGACAAGCCATTGTTGAGCATCCATACGGAATAATAAAACGCCAATGGGACTTTTATTACATCCTCACAAAACGAACAATAAAGCATGCCTCAGCAGATGTTGGATTTATTTTTACAGCATACAACCTACGCCGAATTTTTAATTTGATTGACAAAATCACACTCAAAAAGTTCCTCCTGGAACTTGACCATTTTTTTCATTCCATTAGAAAGCATTTTAAGCAGATTTTCAGCACGATTTTTTTTGCCAAAAGCCAAATCATTTTTATAAAATCTCAAATAATCATCGCTTAAAACTCATTTAATTGATTAATTTTAATGAGGCGGTTGGGGTTGAAAGGGGTTTTTGGACGGACTGCCGTTATGTCAATAATATCAGGTGATGCCAACACATTATCACGTTTGGGGCTTACTTATGGTTACCGCTTTTCAATTTAGTTTATTTCTTCTTTTGGCTTGACCCAAAAGAAGCAAAAAGTCAAGGCCCGCAAAAAAGACAGGCAATACTTCTTGCAAATTCTAAGTGCGGACGGGTGATCTCCGGAACATTTGTAATTGAAGGAACGTTATCTGCACGGAGCTTCCCGTCCTTACTAAGAATTCGCCGCGAATTATCACCTATCTTTTTTGATGGCCGGGGAAGCTTTATCTGAATATTTTACTTTTTCCCCGGACAATAGTGCTTAAAAATGATAAATTAAATTAATGCGCAGCCAATCTTGCAAGTAACGCCCGTCACTGTTTCCGTTCAAAAGAGGATGACGAGTAATTTCATACATAATTCCAAAACAATAAGCAGGCTCAATGGAAATTTTTTTTCGAATTACAAATTCAGGTGCAACAGCACAATAAAGATAAGTCTGTCGCAAAGAAAAATGGTCTAATGTCCGAAACATAGAACCAACACCAATAGTTGGTTTAAACCATGATTTTCCAATTCTCAACTGTTGAAACACATCCACCGATGCACCATAATATGAGCCCACATTGACTATTGGTTCACAACCAAAGCGGGTAACCCATGTACAAAATGACTCACCATATTCTGCTTGAACTCCCATGAGCGGTAACCACCGGTCATTTCCAAATCCATGTACCAATATGCGGTAATATTCGTTTTCAATTACATCCAAGCCAACTGTTGGTGAAATGAACAGACCGTAGGTTGGTTGGCAATGAGAATTACAGCAACAACAAAACTGAATCAGCAAAAAAATAATTGATAAACGCTGGACGGTCATGTTGTTGGTTTATAATACAAGATAGGAAATTTCAACCAAGGTCAAACAGACTACTCAACGACTTTTTTACTACCTGATTTTCCATCAAACAACCTGATTGGTTTATAGGTGAATCCAAAATTGAATCTTGTCCAATAGGAATGTGTATTTACAGCAGCACTATTCTCAATTATACCTTGATATGCTGAAGCAAACAAACTGAATCTTTCACTCAATTTGTAGCTGATTGCTACACTTGGACCAAAATCAATTTTGCGGTATAACCAACCGCCATCATACGGGCCTGTCGTGCTTCCATCCGGATATTCAGGATAACCCATTTCTCCTCCTCGACCGCTTCCAAATGCAAGTTGAAAACCAAAAAGAAAACTAATTCTATCAAGCGTATAATTGTAATAAATTGGAATAGTATAAAGTAAGGCGCTCTTGTAATATTTACTGGTTAATGAAGGGGATTCTTTCATCTTTCTGTATTTAACAAATTCAAAACTGAAATTCATGGTTAGAGAAGAGTGATCATTCCATTTAAAGTTGTAGAAAAATCCCATAGATAAATTGTGCCTGAACGTGTAGGTATTATATTCAATTGCATGGCTCCAGCGATTTGCCAAATTAACTGAGCTGGTTAACCCTGCTGAACTTTGTGAGAATGGTGCAAATTCAGATAGGATCAGTGTAAGAATAAAAATAATTTTTTTCATTTTGCAAGTTGCCATTTTCAAAATAATTATGTCCACACACTCAAATTTCTTATTTAGGAGTACGTTTATGAAAATTTACCGGTGTATAAACAAACCCAAAATAAAATCTGGTCCAATACACATGTTGTGTCATGAATCCGTGATTTTCAATCAACCCCTGATACGCCGATGCCATGAAGCTAATATTTTTACTTGCATTAATTGATATGGCAACAGTAGGACCTATATCTAAAATTCTGGATGACCAGCCACTGGGATATGGCCCAAAAGTTGTTCCATCGTCGTATTGTACTACACGTATTTCATTTCTATTTCCAACACCAAAAGAAAATTGTAACCCAAACAGAACACTAAATATTTTGCGGTCAACTGAATAAAAAACCGGAACATCAATAAGTGACGCATTAGATTCGTAGGTAATCACATGCGTAGGTTTTTTAATTATTTTTTTAAAAGCCGCGTACTCGTAGCTGATATTTACTAGTACATGTGATTGTTCATTAAACCTATACTTATATGCAAGGCCAAAACCATATCCGGGCTTAAAAAAATATTTATCTTTTTCATAAAGATGAGTCCACCGGTTTGAATAATTTCCATGCGCATTTATACCAATAGAGCTTTGAGCCCGGCAGGTGAGTGCTGACAATAAAATTAAAATTATAGTGAAGTGTTTTGGTGACATTGCTATAATTTAGAAATAGGGAAAACAAATACACCATCTTCACTTTGGATTTTTACATAGTAAAATCCCGGCTCTATATCAGTAAGATTTATTGTTTCTATTTGGCTATCCAATTGATCTTGGATGACTACCCTACCGTTAGCATCAACAAATTGAAAAATTACATTATCCCACTTCCATCTTTCCTGAGATTCAATAACAAGAATTGACTCCACCGGATTGGGATAAATTTTAATGTCCATAGTATCCGACAGAAAAATATCCAATATCATGTGATCACTTGAGTCGCTTACATGGTCATCACCCTGTTCTGAACTTTTCAAAGGTCCATCATGATCATAACTTACTTGTATCATGTGCCCAATGTTCCACATAAAATTCTCTAAAAAGGTAAACCCCGGTTGTTCAGTCATGTTGTTTATCCAGGGCATTATTTGATCATCCGTTACGGCGCTAATTCTTTGATCTGAAAAGTGAATAGTAAATACCTGAATCAAAAAATCGTTTAGGACGCCATTGATTCTTCTGGTAAAAACTATTAGGTACAGAGTAAATAAGCACAATATTATACTGAACACATTCACGGATTCAATTTATTGAGCACTCCGATATTTAATCACTACAGACAATCGAATTCCAGAGTTCAAATACTTTCTTGCGGGTAAATAATCCATGACTACTCCACTAAAATTAAAATCATAAGAGTTCATGGCTTGAATAAAATTGAATTGTGCGTATGGCGTAAACTTAACCAGGAAATTATTTCCATTCAAAATATAGCCAAATCCTAAGTTGCCAGTTATCCCAAATTTACTATTTACATAAGGGTCAATTTCCATCGAGTAAGGGTCACCAAGACCATCAAGTAAAAAACGAACCTCATTGCTCAAATTTAGTAATGGACTAATACCCATTTCTATAATCCAATTGTCTTTAAATGTTCGAAAAACATTTAATTGTAATTCTATATAATCATGCCAATGATTATATAAACGAGGAGGATATCCACGGTGAGGATCCCAAGGGATTAATATACTTCTGTCACCAGTTCTTTGAAAGTTTATACCAATTGCTGCACCCCAATGTGATTTTGTTTCAAATTCAAATGTACATCCGGCAGAATATGTAAAGGACATTGTCTTTGGGCCGCTATAATAAAATGTATTGGAATCACTTGCTTGAGCAAATCCATCAGACATATGTGGATAAAGTGATAATCCATACCTAAATTGCCGGTCTTGACAAAAGCCTCTTTGCCAGAATATGAACAATAAAAAAACAATACTCGTTCCAATTCGATAAATTCGCATATTTTCAATTTATAAAGTCAATTTACAACTAGTTGCTTGGAAGTAACCCCTTCAGAAGTAATTATTTTAACGAGATAGCTCCCTGGTGCAATGTCTGATATATTTATAAAAGTAATCGTTGACATTAAAACAAGTTTTCCCTTCATGTCATATAGTTCTATTCGATCTATTTCTACACTTTTACCATTGAGATAAACTATGTTGTTTGCAGGATTAGGATAGATTTCTATATTTTGAGTCCAATTTGAATTCTTTACATCTAAAGACAAAGGATCAAGACTTGTTCTACCATCATTAAAAATGACCCCGCCATAATTACTTGATTCTGCACTTTTAACTACCCAAACTGAATCGTTCCAATCACCCTCATAGCAAGCAAAATGTATAATCATTCCTGTTTCACAATGAGGAATAGTTTGGCAATTTTCAGCTAAGAGGGTATAATTAAATACATCAAGGGGTGAATTTAAGCAGTCATCTGGGTCTCCAGTATTGCCAGTAGTACCGTCCCAGTAAAATTCATAATTATCCATTGACCAATCATCTGTTTCTTCAAGATCAACTATTTTTTCGCGTTGAATACTACCATAACTATCAAATACTCTAAACTCAATTTTAGTTGCTCCATACCATGGAGGGGTGGAATTTATACCATCCCAAAGAACCATTGGATAATTATAATATACCGAAAAATTTCCATCATAGAGATATACTGCATTTGTATCAATTTCCAGTTCAGGATAACAGTACCATTTATTATCCTCAAAATCTGCTACCGGGAAAGGATACATGTTATACCAAAGCGGAGAATAAAATCTGGATGTGCCATGAACTAATCCAGAATAATTTGCAGTCATACCAACGGCATCCTCCACATATAAATTGTAATGAAACACTGAATCCCATTCTTGTGAAGAAACATAGTCATGCACATTTATTGAGTTCCCATAACCAAGTATATTATCTGATTCATCAGTCCATACGAAAGTGTATGGTGGTGTCCCACTTAAAACACTTACACGAACGCTCTCTTCGTGGCAATTAAACGTATCTTTAACGTCAATCTCAAGTTCAATAAGTTCACAATCGGGAGAGCAATTGGATGGCTTTAATATCAGTGTTTGATTTCCGCTGAGAATCACGCAGTCCGTAACTCCAGATCCACCACTACAATTTGGAATAATAATTTCTACTCCAGCCTCCAATGTAATGTCTCCAGAGTAAATTACCTCTCCCCACTGACTCGGTGATGGGCCAAAAGGAGGCATACTATCACCAACCCAAATAGTGTTGCTTGCTTTTGCGTATAGAGGCATTAATATTCCTGTGTCAGGATTTCGATTAGTAAAAAATCTATACTCTGGACAATATCCAACAGGATTAATAATCAAATTATATATTTTGATTCCACTACCTCCGTTGGCAAAACATGCTTCCAATTCGGTTGTGACCATGACAGTAATTTTAGCAAAAATTGGATCACAAAAGCCACCAAAACTATCCCAAATTGGACAAATTGACAAGTGAGCATTTTCCGTTCCAATTCCTACGGAAGCAACATTATAGTTACTCGGCGAAAGTCCGAGAGTTGAGACGTCGATAATATCTGCATCTGCAGTTATTGGAATTACAAAACAAGAATCTTGGTAAGGAGATACGCTTAAGCTGTATGAGTCCGAGCCATTCCAAAAACCAAAGGTAACATCGTCGGCAGGTGTGCAAGAAACAACAATAATCTCACCGTCTCTAATAGTTTCACTAACAAGTATACCACTTCGATATTCTTTCACCTTGATGCCAAAATACGATGTGCCTTGTAGAATTGGCGTGAAATTTACAACACCTGTAGTGGAATTGATTGTAAAAGGAGATGTAGAGGGAAATGGCTGACCAAAATTTAGACCACTGTCGTATGTTATTGGAGCAGAGTTACAATTAGGTGGAAAATCTAAGTTCAGAGGCGAAGTAATTTCAAATATAAGTTGATCTCCATCCGCCTCTGTGTGCGAGTTTTCAAATTGGCTAAACGTATTTAAACAACCAACCCATACGCTCATGTCGGTGAAAACTGGAGAGTTATTGCACACTCCAGCTTGATTGTTAATGAGAATGTAGTTGAAATAATTTCCAGACCCTGCATATTCAGTAGTATTTCTGGCTGAAATATAAATTGATGCTTTCCAATCAGGGCATTCAAATGGCAAGAATATTGTTTTCTCAAAAATCCATTTTTGAAAGCCAGGGTATGACCCAAAAAGGCAGGTATTCCCACATCCATAATTTACATTTTCATGAGACACATGTTCCATCTGACCCATATCTATACAAGCTACGCCGCATGTGGTTGATTCCAGCCACAAAGTAGGGCCGTCATTTGGATGTACTTCAAGTCCTGAACAATCACGAAAGAACACTAGTCGCACCTTGTAGAGACCATCACCGAGACATTCATATTCCATATGTCCACCAGCTAAATGTGTAGCAGAAACAGTATTTCCAAGAGACAGCAAAAGTAAAAACATCAATAGCTTTCTCATGGATCTATTTTTTAAGTTGAGCCTTAATAGAATTAATCTCTTCGCGCAACTCATTAATTTGATGAGATTGCCTATTCAATTCTTCTTTCAAATTTTCATTTTCATTATTGAGAGTTATACAGTAAAGTGTAATTTCCTCAATTTTCTCAACTATTTTCATTGTTAATTCTCCCATTGCCATTCCATTTGCTTTTACTTCAGCTGCAGTTGGCATATTTGGCAAATGATGATTTAGGTCAATAAAATTTGCCAAATCTTTCAGACTCATTAAGGCATATTTTTCATCGAAAACATAATCCGGGAAATCTGAAATGGCACGAATACGCAGTTCTTTAGCGAAGACCGTACCATCATTTAAAATTTTAAACCGGACTTCTTCATCATTGGCTCCTATTTTTCCACCCAACCGAATTAAATCCTGAGATGTGTTTTCTGAATATCCATTAAGCAGAGCGTCTGTAGTTGCCCCAGGATTTCCCGCTAAAAAACGCATTGCATAGGTTGAACCTTTCACATCTAATGCAAACTGCGGATCATCTGTTCTAATACCCACATTTACATCAGGGCAGGCCGTAAATAATTTCTGTGCAACTGCCCACCATTTTGCAATACCACCATTTGCAGTACAATAATCCGTGGTAATGCCTTGTGGGTTTGCAAAAGCATTTACAATGCCGGTAACTGAGCCCTTAATAAGACTTCCGTTTGGCAGTATAAGAACAATTTCTGTTTCTGCCGTAATTGTGGTAGCATTACCCAGCCCTTCCATTTTTACATTGCCTAACAATCTTGTTGTTCCGTCAACCTTCAATAAACTGTCAATGCGTACATCACTTTTGGCTTTCAAATCACCTTTAACAATAACATCTTGTTTGAACCTTGCCTCTTGATCAACTACCAATTTTTCTTTTGCATACAACCGTTGTTGAACAACTAGTGAGTCACTGATGACTGTAGGATTTTGTGCATTGAGGTAATGTGTACTTGCAAGCACAACACAAAAGGCAATTAGCGCACGCATAACGCCCTTTTTAGAAATTAGGGGGGGGGTAAACATAAAATTTGATTTTTTATTGGATTAAACTATGCTAATGTATTAAAATTTAAATAAACTGCAACATGATTTGTATCATGTAGTTAGGTGCTTTGTTTTAAACTATGCACCGTCGCATGTACATTAAAATTGTTTTTCAAAATAGTAATCATCAAAATTCAAACGATTCAACCCACCATATTTTTTCCTGATTTGCAAGTTCATTGAATGAATAACCTCACCGGTTTGATATTAGCATCACAGTAAAATGCAGCAACAGCAGATGTTTTTTCGTATCTTTGGGTTATGCCCAAATTCCTCATTGTTAGATTTAGTTCTATTGGTGATATTGTGTTGACTACGCCGGTGGTGCGCTGTATTAAAAAACAAGTGCCGGGCGCTGAGGTGCATTACGTGACTAAAAAAAGTTTCAGTCATATTTTGGAAAGCAATCCGCACATCAGTAAAATATTCACTATTGAAAAAGATGTGAGTGAGGTTGCCGGCGCGCTGCGTGATGAGCAATATGATTTTATTGTTGATTTGCACAACAACTTACGCTCATCTATTCTGAAACAAAAACTGGGTGTTAAGTCAGCTTCATTTCCAAAACTCAATGTCAAAAAATTTCTGTTGACTAAATTTAAAATTGATCGTTTGCCAGAATTGCATGTGGTTGATCGTTATTTTGCTGCTGTAAAATCATGGGGCGTTCACCCTGATATGAATCCCTGTGATTATTTTATTCCACCGCATGATGAAGTGAATCCTTTACAATTTGATTTGCCTGAAAAATTCATAGCCTTTGCTATTGGTGCGCAACTCAACACGAAAAAATTACCTAACGAAAAAATAATTTCCATCATTCAAAAAATAAAAATGCCTGTTGCCATTTTGGGTGGAAAAACTGATTTTGAAAACGGTGAACAAATTGCCGCAGCATGTTCTAATGCCGTTAATTTATGTGGTAAAATGAACTTGAATCAGTCAGCATCTATCATTAGACAATGTGAAAAAATGGTAACACATGATACAGGATTGATGCACATTGCAAGTTGCTTTAAAAAGAAAATTATTTCAGTTTGGGGCAACACCGTTCCTTCATTTGGTATGTATCCTTATTCACCCATGGATCCACATCTTTACAGCATGCATGAAGTGAAGGGACTCAATTGCCGACCTTGTTCCAAAATTGGATATCCTGAATGCCCAAAAAAACACTTCAACTGCATGCAACAACAAAATGTAGATGCCATTGTCAAATGTGTAAATCAAGGGTGTGGTGATATGGTCACCGGAAATGCTAAGGCAGTTTAAAAAGCGACTTCAATTCTGTTGCATCTTCAGGTTTCATTTTACCGGCAAGTATTAAGCTGAGTTGTCGGCGTCTGAGCGCAGCATCAAATCTTCTTTTTTCTTCTTCAGTTTCAGGAATGATTTCAGGAATTTCAACCGGCTTGCCTTGTTCACTAACAGCAACAAATGTATAAATAGCCTGATTGCTTGGCCGACGAATTCCGGTTTTCTGATCTTCAATGGATACATCTATGATCACCTCCATGGCTGATTTAAATGCGCGAGAAACTTTAGCTTCAAGCGTGACAAAGGCACCCAAATCAATTGGCACATTAAATGAAACATTATTCACCGATGCCGTCACTGCCACCGCGCGTGAATGACGATGCGCAGCCACTGCTGCAATTTCATCCATCCATGCCAATAAAGCACCGCCAAATAATTTTCCAAGCGTATTGGTTTCATGCGGTAACACAACCTTGGTTGTTATGGCTATTGATTCACGCGGTGATTTTGCATTCATAATTCAATGTTTTCACAAAGATAAATACAAACCATCGGTTAATTACATATACCGCATAATTCAACCACACGATAAAAAATACAGTTTGAGTGGGAGAGCGAGAGCGGAGAATATTTCCGTAAGGGCGAATCGAATTCGCCCAAACACTAACGTAAATTAATTTCACAGATAAAAACTAAAAAAACCCGGGTCAGTTGACGCCGGGTTTTTTCGTTATTTATTTTTCGATATGCTATTTCGAATTCACAATGGTTACATTTCCTTGTCCACTGAATTCTGTTCCATCAGTTGACACACCTTCGTAGGTATAGAAATAAACTCCGTCAGTGCATTTACTTCCATTTTTATCAGTACCATCCCACTCGTCTGCAATGTTATCCATTTCATACATTACGATACCCCAACGGTCAACAATCACGCAGCTAAATTCAGCAACCGCTCTTGAAAGATGAATGAATGTGAATGTTTCGTTCACTCCGTCTCCATCCGGCGAGAATACGTTTACAGGACTGAAAAGCAAATCATCATGCACAATAATTGTTTTGCACAAGGTATCTTGACAATCATTTTTATTAATTGCTATCAGACAAACTTCATATTCAGCTTCGCCGGTATAACAAGTATCAAATGTTGCATAATAATCATGTGTTGTAATCCAAGGATTTGTTGGATGATTAAAATTCCACTGGAACGTTGTATCTGTTAATGGATCCTGATCATTTGAAAAATATTGTGATTGATTTTCAAATTCAACACATACCGTTCCTGTTCCTTCATAGGTACCAGGAGTTAAGAATGAAGCTGAATAAATTTCAAAATCAGCAATTGGACTAACAGAATCCAATTCAACCGATTTGGTTAATACACATCCCGCCTCATCAGTTACTGTGATAAAATAAGTACCCGCATTGCGTCCACCCCAGGTAGTATTAGTTGTAGTGGCCCCGGTGTTTTCATAAGTCCATAGATAGTCATAATCAGGGGTACCTCCGGCAGCAGCAGCATACACTACCCCGTTACCTGATTGCCATGGTTGAGTACGGCAATGTGCTGGGTGTGTACCAAACTCAGTAAAGTATAATGAGTCAGGATAAGCAATCACAAAGTCAAACACATTAGAACATCCGTTTTCATCATTGATGGTTAAAGAATAAGTTCCAGGTCCCATGTGATTTGAGAAGGTTGCACCTATTCCTTGCGTACCTGATGGATTTGGGTTCCAAAAATAAGCCACATTACCATAAGATCCGGTGTAGTTATAGACGGTATCAACTTCTGCAAAACCTGACTCAACACCATAACACAGTGGTTGATCAATATCCAAGTCAATTAAAATTTCGCCCGGATCATCAATGAATACAGAATCTTCAACATTACATCCTTCAGAATCAACAATAGTTGTATAATACCAGCCTTCAACTAATTGATTGATGGTATTTGAATTACTTACGTTTAATTGAGTGCCTGCGCTATTTGTCATAGTAAATACGTTGCTTCCGTTACCACCGCTGGTACTTGCAGTAACTGAACCATCATTAAAACCATAACAGCTAGGATCATTGAATATAAAATCTAAGGTAAGTTCAGCAGGTTCATATATATTAAACAAATGAGACCATGCGCAACCCTCTTGATCAGTTACGGTAACAACCCAGTTACCACCCATCAGGTTATTGATAGCATCACCTTGACCAAGGTTGATGGTTGTTTGATCATACAATCCGGTAGTGTGAGTCCAAGTGACATCATAAGGTGCAGTAATACCACCGCTGACATTCGTGATTTCAGCAGCGCCATTTAAGTCTCCGAAACAAGTCACATCTTGCAATGAGCCTGGCATCCAGGTTGCAAGTACAGCATTAGATCCCAATGTAACTTCCACTGTTGTATCAATTGAACATCCGTCAGCATCTTCAACATGGAGGAAGTAAATAATTCCACCATCCAAGTTGCTGAATAAATTACTTGTTTGTGGACCGAACACATCACCACCACCTGTTAGCTGGTAAGTAAATGTAGGGTCATCCGGAAACACTTCAACAGAGCCAGGTAAACCAAGCAGACCAGGACAATTCGTAGCATCTGTAACCACAATATTAGTCAAATCAATATTTCCGATTTCAACTTTAACTGAGTCTGTCACATCATAACATCCATCATTGATGGTGAGATAATACCATGTTAATGCGTTTGGTGAAACAGTGATTGTATTGGTTGTGCCCGGATCAGGAGCCCAGTCATACGTGATGGTTCCGCTATACGGGTTATTTACTGTAGCAATAATAGTTGCGTCATCATTAGGGCAAATTGTAAATGTATTCTGGTTAAATGTAATAGTTGGTTCAGGAGCCGGAGCCAATGTAACAGCAACAACTCCGGTGGCAGTTGTACCACAAGCATCTGTAATCTCAACATTGTAATTCGTTGTTCCAACAATATCACCCGGAACGCTAGCCGTAGTGCCCGTTCCGTATATTCCCCAATCATACGTAAATGCAGGTACACCATCATCAGGTGAAGCAGAAATATCTACCGTAGCTGTTGGACAATCAATAGTAACATCCGCGGGGACGACGTTGAATGGTATGGGGTCTACAATTTCAATGATTGCATCAGTAGTTATTGTGTCACCGCATTCGTTTACAATACTCACTGAAAGAATTACCGTTTCAGTTCCTTCTGTTAATCCATCCGCATTAGGTGTCACATAAAACTGCACAGTATCTTCACCAATAGGGAAAGTAACTGAACCTGAAAGGCCAGGATAGTCAACACCATTGGTTGCTGTTCCTCCAATTCCATAACTGATCGTTAGAATAGTAGATGTTTGATCTGAAGGGCGAATAAAACTTACAATAGCAGAGTCACACGCTTCAGTGATAGCTGCGCTACCCGTAGCTGAAGCAATTTCAACTTGTACCCCATTTGATGAGAAAGAACTTGCCTTAAGGAAAACGGCAGATTCATAAGCTTGGTCACCTGCATCAGCAATGGCTAATTTAATATGATACGTTTCACCACACTGCACTTGTGCTGCAGCCGTAAGGGTAACAGTATATCCATCAAACTGGGTTGATGTACCACCCGCGTTGCTCACATAATAAGTAGCATTTGTCGTTGGGTTCACGTTATTGATAGTTACGGGAATTACCGGAGAAGGAAGTAGAGCAATGTTTACGGCACCGCCCGTGTATGTCCCTGAAAATCCCGGTCCGCTGATAAAGAAACCAAATGCATCATTAAAAGAAGAAGGTGAATATTCTGGATATTCTTCAGAGGCAAAAATATATTCAAAAACCACAGAGTCACCTGAAGGAATAAAGTCAAACTCTAATACAGCTTCATTATTCATGACTGCCGTACTGATAGCATCCAAATCCGGATCGTTAGGATCAGGCGCTACCCCTGAGTTATCAGTCATTGATGGTGACGTATTTGGACCAAGCGCCATAATCATATTACCTGTTCCCATGATCACTCCCTCTGAAATTGGAAATGACGATGTGCCCGCAGTAAAATAGGCAACCTGAGTTTGAACGGCATTAGCTAAAGGAGCTGAATAATTGAATTCAACGTTGGATACAACAACCCCTGCACCAACTAGCACGTTATTCACCAACTCAGCCGGAGTCATGGTTTGGTCAATGGTGATTGACTGTGCCATACTTGTCCAAGAGCTGAACAGGAATGCACTGGCGAGTACTAGATTTCTTTTTTTCATTTTATCTTATTTTAAATGATGTTCTGATGTGAAAGACCTAATTTGCTTTTAAAAGGTTGCACAAGATAGTTCAATTTTTTTCCAGCCGCAAAAAAAGCGGTTTGCAAACTATTGTTACATTTGCTCACACCCCAATAAATACTAGATGTTGAACAATTATATTTCAGAAAACAAACAACGCTTTTTAGATGAGTTGTTTGATTTATTGCGCATTCCTTCTGTTAGCGCTGACGCAAATTTTAAGGCAGACGTTAAAAAAACGGCGGATTTTGTGTGCAATGCGTTTAAAAAAATCGGACTGGACAAAGCTGAAGTATTTCCAACTGCAGGGCATCCGGTGGTTTATGCTGAGAAAATAATTGATCCAACATTACCCACTATTTTGGTTTATGGTCATTATGACGTACAACCCGCTGACCCTTTGGAGCTATGGAAGACACCTCCATTTGAACCTGTAATTATTAAAACGGATGTTCACCCTGAAGGAGCAATTTTTGCCCGTGGCGCGTGTGATGATAAAGGGCAATTTTATATGCACGTAAAAGCAGTTGAAGCCATGCTCAAAACAACGGGGTTGCCGTGTAACGTGAAATTTATGATTGAAGGAGAAGAAGAAGTTGGCTCAGAAAATCTGGAAACATTTATCAAAGAATATAAAGAGAAGTTGAAGGCAGATGTCATTTTAATTTCTGATACCGGCATGTTGAGCAAAGAAATTCCTTCAGTGACAGTTGGCTTGCGCGGATTAAGCTATTTTGAAGTAGAAGTAATTGGTCCAAACCGTGATTTGCATAGTGGTCTTTACGGTGGTGCAGTTGCAAACCCGTGCAATATTTTAAGTCAGATGATTGCTTCTATGCATGATGATCAGCGCCGCATTACCATACCGGGTTTTTATGATGACGTTCAAAACCTCTCTGCCGAAGAGAGAGCAGAAATGGCACGCGCACCGTTTTCTGAAGAGAGATATCGCAAAGCGTTAGATATTGCAGAAACCTTTGGTGAAGCTGGATACTCAACTATTGAGCGGGCTACCATTCGTCCAACGTTAGATGTGAATGGTATGTGGGGGGGCTACACGGGCATTGGTGCAAAAACAGTAATTCCATCAGCAGCATACGCTAAAATTTCAATGCGTCTGGTACCTAACCAACATCCTGAAAAAATTACCAAGCTCTTTCAAGATCATTTTGAAAAGATTGCACCTAAAAGTGTAAAGGTGATTGTAAAGCCGCATCATGCGGGTTTCCCTGTGGTGACACCAACTGATTCAATTGAATACAAAGCGGCCAGCCTTGCATTGGAAGAAAGTTTTGGAAAAAAACCTATTCCTGTGCGCAGCGGAGGCTCTATTCCAATTGTTGCTATGTTTGAAGAAGTATTGGGATTAAAAACTATTCTCATGGGATTTGGTTTAGATACTGATGCTATTCACTCACCAAATGAGCACTACGGTGTGTTCAATTATTTTAAAGGGATTCAAACAATTCCACTCTATTACAAACATTATGCTGCACTGAAAAAATAGTGTCATTTAATTAATTACTTTAGTTTTGTACTGAATTGCATTTTTTTCAAAATCATGATTAAATTTTTCTTTCCATTTTTTCTTTTAGTTTCATCCATCACCTTGGCTGGCAATGAGTACAAAGACATTGAGTTTATCGGCATGGAAAATTTTTCTGTTGAAAAAAAAGACGGTAAGGTGTTGGTTGGATTTGATTACGTAATCAACAATCCAAACTGGTTTAGTGCCATCATTATGCCATCAAGTCTTCAACTCATCATTGCTGATCAGGATTGCGGCTGGGTGCATGTTGAAGAAAAAATAAAACTCAAGAAAAAAACACAAGCACCTTATCATTTTGTGTTGGTTGGAGAACAATCTCAATTTGTAAAAAGTACTTTCTCTTCTATCTGGAATATGATGAGTGGCAAAGGAATTGATTTTACCATCAGAGGAAAATTAAAGGCAGGTATTTTTATTTTCAGACCAAAGTGGACTGTAGACTATACCTACAAGATGACCTTTGACGAATTCCTCGCATTTTTTTAATATTCGTTGTTGATATCTTATTATTTGCTGCATGACCATAGGCAGGTTTAGCCTTAACTTTACAGCAAGGCATCATGTAATGTTCGCGTGATTTGCATTGAATCAAAATTTGTCATGCCATGAAAAAGAAAATTGCAGTAGTTTACGGGGGATATTCTTCAGAATCAAAAATTTCTCAAAAAAGCGGTGGAGTGATTTACGAAAACATTGACCGCACATTGTATGAACCCTATCTGGTAGAAATTACTGAAAACAGTTGGCATGTTCATTTGAATGGTGGCGTTTCTCCCATTGACAAAAATAAATTCACCTTTATAAATCAAGAAGAAGTTTGCGGATTTGATATTGCGTTTATCACCATTCATGGTACACCCGGTGAAGACGGCAAGCTTCAGGCTTACTTTGACATGGTAGGTTTGCCCTACATCAATTCAAATTGTTTTGCCGCTTCACTAAGTTTTAATAAATGGGCATGCAATAGTTTCTTGCGGGCATTTGGAATAGCAACGGCTAAAGCAATTTTAATACGAAAAGGAGAAACACCCAATGCAATAGAAATTGCAGATGAATTAGGTTTTCCATGTTTTGTAAAACCAAATGATGGCGGGTCAAGCTTTGGTGTAAGCAAGGTGAAAACTTTGATGGATATGCCGGGTGCCATTGCCGCAGCTTTTGAAGAAGGATCAGAAGTAGTAATTGAGTCTGCCGTTACCGGACGAGAAATTACCTGTGGTGTATTTTTCAACGGTTCAGAAGTCATTGCCCTTCCTCCAACTGAAATTATTTCAGAGAATGAGTTCTTTGATTACGCCGCCAAATATGAAGGTAAATCAAAAGAAGTAACCCCGGCAGAAATTCAGGCAAGCTGGACCACCACCATTCAAAACACCACTAAACACGTATATCGTAGGTTGGGTTTAAGAGGATTTGCGCGCGTTGATTACATTGTGACTGCTGACGGAGTGCCTTATCTGATTGAGGTAAATACTAATCCCGGCATGTCGGCTGCCTCTATCATTCCGCAACAATTACGTGCAGCCGGACTTGACCTCACAAAAACACTGAGTGACCTCCTACAGGTAATTGCCTGAAATGTCGCTTTCTGACGCATGTCTGCCAGATAATTCTGGTCTCTTTCAGATTTTTTCAATGCCTGAATTCCTTGAATCTTGGTAAAATTTACTTATTGTGCTGTGCTATTTAAGGGAATCAGACTATATTCGCAGTCTCAAAATTTTAAACAAGCTGAATTAAAATGGCAATAATTGGAAAAATTCAACGCAATTCGGTATTGCTTCTTATTGTAATCGGTCTGGCAATGTTTGCCTTTATTTATACCGAGTATCAGTCAGGAGCCGGTAATGATACTGAAATTACTCCGTTCGGTTCTGCCTACGATGAACCTTTAGATGAAGAAGAGTATGATTATATCGTAGAAAGTTACATGACTCGTGACCGTCAAAACTCTATGATGCAGGGACGTGAATATGATGAGATTGCGCAACAACAATCAAAAGATCAGGCTTTCAATGAGGTTGTGCGTCGTAATCTGATGAATCGTGAGTTTGACAAATTGAAACTTACTTGTACCACGGCAGAGTTAAATGATATGCTGCACGGAAATCATGTGCATCCTTGGGTGATGCAAATTCCAATTTTTAACGGGCCAATGGGATTCTCAAGAGACTCCGTAAGATCATTCATTACCTATCTTGAAAATGAACCACCAACAGAAGAGGCTCGCGCCAGCTGGTTAGAAGCAAGAGCACAATGGGCTGAGTTTGAAAAAGAGTTGAAATCTACCCGCATTGCAGACAAATATGTAACCTTGATTAAACGAGGTTTGTATGTAAATTCTCTTGAAGCAAAAGATCAGTATTATGGTGAAATGCACAAGAAAAAAATTCGCTTCGTGATTCAACGTTACACAGATATTCCACAAGATGAAATCACAGTTACTGACGAAGATATCAAGGCTTATTATGAAGAGCACAAACATGAAAAAAGATATGAGCAAGATGAAGCCCGTGACCTTGAGTTTGTGACTTTTAGTATTGAACCTACTGAAGCAGATGTGGCAAACATCATGTCAAATCTTGATCAACTGAAAAAAAGAATTTGCTACCACAACAGATAATGTTTCATTTATGCAGCGTAATAGTTCAACGCAGTATTATAATGACACAGCTACTTTTTCAAAGGGAGATCAAGAACTGGTATTTGATTCATTTTTTGGAAACAATCAATATCCTGAATCAGCAGATGAAATGGTACAGCAAGCACAAATAGGTGATGTTATCGGGCCATTTAAATCAGGTCAAAATGTTGCCATTGCAAAAGTTACTCGTCTGAAAAAAGAAACACAAGCTTGGGTACGCCACATACTTATTAAAACAGATCCAAATCAACCTGACACAGAAGCAAAAGCGCTTTGTGACTCAATCATGAAAGTGATTAATGAACAAGATAATTTTGTTGAGATGGTTCAGAAATTTTCACAAGATCCGGGATCAATAGCAACCAACGGAGAATATAAATGGTTTCCTGAAGGACGCATGGTTACTGAATTCAATGATGCATCATTTAAAGGGCCAATTGGAAAATTACAATTAGTAAAAACCATGTACGGTTTTCACATCATAGAAGTACTTGGTCGCGCTGAAAGAAACGTACCATCATTGGCAGTGATCACTAAAAAAGTTGAGCCAAGTGAAGAGACAAAACAATTGATGGAAGAGCGCGTGTTCAACTTTATATATACAGTGAATAATGCATCAGGAGATTCAGCCTTTCACTTCACTGCAAGAGACAGCAATCTAACCGTTAACAGAACACGTGTTTGGTTGACTAACAATTTTGTCATGGGTATGAACAACCCTGAACGTGCAATGCGTTTTGCATTCAGCAAAAACACCTTGGAAAAACAAATTTCAGATCCAATTTTAGATGGAGATAAATACGTGGTAGCATATCTTGCCAATGTAATACCTGAAGGAGCGCCTGAGTTTGAAGACGTAAAAGATCAAATGCGTTATCCTGCGCTGAAAGACAAACAGGCAAAAATTTATATGGAAAAAATGGCGGGCAAACAAAGCCTTGAAGAAATTTTGCCATTGATTCACAACGGACAAATTTTAACTGCTGAAGTTTATTTTGCCTCATCGGTAATACAAGGTGGTGGCGGTAATGAGCCTGAGGTAATAGGAAAATTGTTTACTAAAATTCCTACCGGATCAATGACCAAACCAATTAAAGGAAATACGGGAGTTTACGTTGTTATCATAGACAGCGAAACACAGGCACCTGAAACAACTGACTATACCCCTACCCGTTTTAGTTTGCAAGTTGCCCGTGCCGGAGCAGCTGACGGACTTGTCATAAAAGCCCTGCGTGAAAAAGCAGACGTAAAAGACAACCGCAAGAAACTGGAATACATGTAACCTCATTTTTGATTTAATGTTAAATCCCGGTTCATACACAACCGGGATTTTTTTTGTCCTCAGGTAGTTAATATCAACTGGTTAATAACTATTTAATGATCTACTCTGCACTTTGCAATTAGTACTTACCTTTTCACCAACAAAACGCTCTTTATGGCAAAAACCAGCCCAAAAAAAATTTTCGTTCTGGATACCTCAGTACTGCTATTTGATCACCAATCAATCCAGAATTTCAAAGATCACGATGTTGCTATACCAATCACCGTACTTGAAGAACTTGACCGTTTCAAGATTGGAAATGACACCAAAAATTTTGAAGCACGTGAAATCATTCGCTACCTTGATAAACTATCAGGCAATCACAACATGGATCAATGGTTATCATTGGGTCCAAAACGTGGTCGTTTGAAAATTGTCATGTCCAATTTGGTCAACGGAAAAAATGCCGAAGAGATTTACGGACACGGAAAAAATGATCATAAGATAATCAACTCAGCCCTTGGCCTTGCACATTCAGAAAAAGGCAAACAGGTTATTTTGGTTACAAAAGACATCAACCTGCGCCTTAAAGCAAAAGCCATTGGTCTAACATCAGAAGATTATGAGACCGGTAAGGTGAAAGATGTTGAGAATGTATCAGAGGGATTTCCAATTATTGAAGATGTGGATAACCGACTGATTTCAGAATTATATAAACGTGGACGCATTGAAGAAAAAAAAGTAATTGGTCCGCGCAAAGTTGCCAACGGATATTACATTTTAAAAAACGGGAACGATTCAGTGCTTTGTCGTTATGATGCAGTAACAGACGAAATAGAACGCGTAGAAAAAGAATATGTTTTTAGTGTAAAACCGCGAAACGCTGAGCAAACATTTGCTATCAATGCGCTGCTCAATCCGGACATTAAATTAGTTGCGATGCAGGGTGTTGCCGGCACCGGAAAAACATTACTGGCATTGGCAGCCGCGCTTGAACAAAAACATTTGTATAATCAAATTGTACTTGCACGTCCAATTATTCCGCTAAGCAACAAAGACATTGGATTTTTACCCGGCACTGCTGAAGATAAAATATCACCTTACATGCAACCGCTTTGGGATAATTTGAAATTCATTAAGAGTCAATTTAAACCCGGAGAAAAAAAATATAAGATCATTGATGATATGGAAACTTCAGGTGAACTTTCCATCACGGCGCTCGCATTTATTCGCGGACGCAGCTTATCTAACATGATGTTTATAATTGACGAAGCACAAAACCTTACCCCGCATGAAGTAAAAACCATCATTACCCGTGCCGGTGAAGGAACCAAAGTTGTTTTCACAGGAGACATCAACCAGATTGATACACCGTATATGGATGAACAATCCAACGGCCTAACCTATTTGATTGACCGCTTAAAAGGACATCGTTTGTTTGCGCATATCCGACTTGAAAAAGGTGAGAGATCAGAGCTTGCAAATTTGGCAAACGAATTACTTTAGCACGACAATTTTTTGAAGCAATGCATTAAAATTGCTTCATCATTAATCCATGCAAGGTGACAACCAGCGGCGCATGGTTTCTAATTCCATTCCTCTTCGTTTTGCAATGCTTTCAAGTTGATCTTCGGTGATTTTACCAACACCAAAATAGTGTGACTGCGGATGTGCAAAATACCAACCACTCACAGATGCGGCAGGTGTCATAGCCAATGATTCAGTTAAGTGAACACCTGTTTTTTGTTGTGCATCAAGTAAAGTAAATAATCCCGGCTTTTCAGTATGATCAGGGTTTGCAGGATAACCGGGTGCAGGACGAATTCCAGTATATTTTTCTGCAATTAATTCTTCTTTAGCCAGATTTGTTTTTTCATAAGCCCAAAATTCTTGTCTCACACGCTCATGTAATCTCTCAGCAAAAGCCTCAGCCAAACGATCAGCTAATGCCTTTAATAAAATAGCATGATAGTCATGATGATCAGCTTCAAATTCTGCAAGTTTATTCTCAATGCCCATACCGGCGGTTACAACAAATCCACCAACATAATCAATTAAACCTGTTTCAACCGGAGCAATGAAATCTGCAACACACTCGTTTGGTAAACCTGCTGCTTTTTTCAACTGCTGACGCATGCCAATTTGAGTGTACAAAATTTCTTTTCTTGATTCATCTTTATAAATCTGTATATCATCATCATTGACTGAATTTGCCGGCCATATACCAATCACTGCATTTGCCTGAATCCATTTTTCACGAATGAGATCATCCAACATCTTGTTTGCATCATCAAATAATTTTGTTGCCTCAGCACCCATTAATTCATCTGACAGAATGCGAGGATATTTTCCACGCAATTCCCAGGTATGAAAAAACGGAGTCCAGTCAATATACTCGCGCAGCTCATTCAAATCATAAGCAATAAATTCTTTAGTGCCAATAAACGCCGGTTTTACGGGAGGTTGATTTTTCCAGTCAATACTTAACTTATTTTTTCTTGCTTCTTCAATTGGCAGATATACTTTGAATTGTTTTTTGCTGGCATAAGTTTCTCGCATGCGCTGATAATCTGCTTTCACTTCTTGCACAAACTTATTCCTCTCATCGCTCAACAAACTTGATACAACCGTAACTGACCGAGATGCATCCAATACATAAACAGTTTGCCCACGCTGATAATTCTGTTCAATTTTTACCGCCGTATGAACTTTTGAAGTGGTTGCACCTCCAATTAAAAGCGGAATAGAAAAATCTTCTCGCTGCATTTCTTTCGCAACGTGTACCATTTCATCCAGCGATGGGGTGATAAGACCACTTAATCCAATAATATCTACATTATGTTCACGCGCTGCCTGTAGAATTTTTTCAGCCGGCACCATGACACCCAAATCAATAATTTCATAATTATTGCAACCAAGCACAACACCCACAATATTTTTTCCTATATCATGCACATCTCCCTTCACGGTTGCAAGTAAAACTTTTCCCTTTGCTTTTGTTTCAGTTTTTGATGCTTCAATATAAGGTAGAAGATAAGCCACGGCCTTTTTCATAACCCTAGCAGATTTTACTACTTGCGGTAAAAACATTTTTCCGGCACCAAACAAATCACCCACTACATTCATTCCGGTCATCAAATGTCCTTCAATTACTTCAATAGGCAGTTTCACAGACAACCTTGCCTCTTCAACATCTTGCTCAATAAATTCAGTTACGCCTTTTACCAGTGAATAAGTAATGCGCTCTTGCAAAGATTCTTTTCTCCATTCTAACTCTGTCTTTTTCTCTTTGGAAGTTCCGGCCACCGTTTCAGCAAAAGTTAACAATCTATCGGTTGCATCAGCCCTACGGTCAAGCAAAACATCCTCTACATGCTCAAGTAAATCTTTTGGAATTTCATCATACACTTCTAACATGGTTGGGTTTACAATACCCATATCAAGACCTTCATTGATTGCGTGAAAAAGAAATGCTGAGTGCATAGCCTCACGCACCGGATTGTTGCCACGAAACGAAAAGGAAACATTTGAAATTCCCCCACTCACATGTGCACCGGGTAAATTTTCGCGAATCCATCTTGTTGCCAGAAAAAAATCTAACGCATTGCGACGGTGCTCATCCATACCTGTTGCAACTGGAAAAACATTGGGGTCAAAAATAATGTCCTGCGGCGGAAATTTTACTTTATCAACCAAAATACGATAACTTCTTTCACAAATAGCAATGCGTCTTTCATAAGAATCTGCCTGACCAACCTCATCAAATGCCATGACCACAGCTGCTGCACCGTATTGTTTTATTTTTTTTGCCTGTTCAATAAATTTATCTTCACCTTCTTTCAAACTGATAGAATTCACCACACATTTTCCCTGCACACATTTCAAACCGGCTTCAATGATTTCCCATTTAGATGAATCAATCATAACCGGTACACGCGCAATGTCAGGCTCAGATGCAATGAGATTGAGAAATTTTACCATGGCTTCTTTTCCATCAATCAAACCATCATCCATATTGATGTCAATGATTTGTGCACCACCCTCAACCTGATCTCTGGCAATTTGCAATGCTTCTTCAAACTGACCTTCTTTGATGTGTCGTAAAAATTTAGCAGAACCGGCTACGTTAGTACGCTCACCAATATTCACAAAATTTGATTCTGCTGTAATTTCCAATGGCTCTAATCCACTCAACTTCATGTTGGGTAGATTTGACCATTTGTACTGATATTTTCCTTTATAATCCGTGTGTAAATTCATTTTAATATGTGTGTTTTATATCCATTCATTTTGGATGGCTGGATATCATTTAAATCCTCTTTCCTTTTTAATTTTATCGTAAGCTTCCTGCACTTTTTGGAATTTTTCTTTGCCGTTTTTTTCAAACTCTTCTCCAAGTCCACTCAATTTATCAGGGTGATATTTTATTGCCATTTTCCGATAAGCTTTTTTCACTTCTTCATCGGTAGCATTGGTATTAATTTCTAAAATTTTATAGGCTGAGTCAACATCCTTGTAATACATGTTCTTCAATGAAAGAAAATCTTTCTCAGATATACCCAGATAATTGGCAATGTGTTGAATGATGTTTACTTCAGATCGGTCAACATTGCCATCAGCACGTGACACTTCAAACAAATAACGGAGTAATTCAAGACGCAGTGGATGTTCCATGTTCTGTCTGATCTGGAAACAAATTTCACGCACCTGAATATTCTGTTTGAGAATTTCTTGCAGTAGCTTGATGTATTCATTGGTGCGTTGATGACCAAATTGCTGAGCAAAAAAATCACGAACAAATTGTACTTCTGACTTTAATATTTTTCCATCTGCCTTCATCACCACGGCAGACAGAGCAATGAGCGCAACTCCAAAATCTCCTTCTTGCGTTTGGTGTTGTCTGTAATTTCTGTTTTGATGTGAATGTGCTTGTTGTTTTACGGGAGTTTTTGTTGCACCCACATCTAATATGCCCCCAATAGCTACACCAATTAATGCACCTAATGGTCCGCCAAAAGCCCAACCCAATCCTCCGCCTAAAATTTTTCCAAAATGTGCCATCTTGTTTTTTTCTTTTGATGCATTTTCATCTTTTATACTCAGCAATTAGCTCTGAAAATATGCCTATACAGACGAACATCAGCCTCAGATATTTCAATGTGTCTCTTTATGCTTTTTCAACCGGTAGATAATTTTTTACAAGCTCAGCAATGGCTTTTATATGAGCCGGTGTTGTACCGCAACAGCCTCCAACAATATTTACCAATCCTTCATCCAAATAGGTTTTAATTTGTTTTGCCATCAGTTCAGGCGTTTCATCGTATTGACCCATTTCATTCGGCAAACCTGCATTAGGATGTGCTGAAATGGCAAAGGGTGCTTTGTTTTTCAGAACTTGAAGATAAGGTCTCAAGGTAGATGCACCCAAGGCACAATTTAATCCCACGCTCAACAAATCTGCATGCTGAACTGAAATTAAAAAGGCTTCTGCTGTTTGACCTGAAAGGGTTCTTCCGCTGGCATCTGTAATAGTGCCTGAGATCATAATTGGCAAATTAGTTTGCATCTTTTCCTGCACATTTTGTACAGCAAACATGGCGGCTTTTGCATTGAGTGTATCAAAAATTGTTTCAATCAGCAGAATATCTGCACCACCGTCAATCAACCCTTTTACTTGTTCTTCATAAGCCGTTACCATTTTGTCAAACGTAGTCACACGATAACCCGGATCATTCACATTAGGAGAAATAGAAAGAGTCACATTGGTGGGTCCAATTGAACCGGCAACAAATCTGGGTTTTGATGGATCTTTTTTAGTGAACTCATCGCAAACTTCCCGTGCAATTTTTGCACCATGGTAATTGATATCATACGCATATTTTTCAAGTTGATAATCTGCCTGTGCTATGCTTGTTCCACTGAAGGTATTTGTTTCTAAAATATCTGCCCCGGCTTCTAAATATTCACGGTGTATTGCTTTGATGATATCCGGCCGTGTGAGCACCAATAAATCATTATTGCCTTTAAGCGATTTTGGATGATCTTCAAACCAACCTTTTCTGAAATCTTCTTCAGTGAGTTTATACCGCTGAATCATGGTACCCATGGCACCATCCAATACCAAAATGCGATGTTTAATTATTTCCCTGATGTCATTCATAACACGTGCAGGGGCGAGACCGGAAAAGTGATCATGGCTTATATTGTTCACCTGAAGTGAACAGGAATTGGCACCTTAGTCTTTTGACTGACCAGGTTGCCAAGGTTTCACAGGGCCGGTCCCTCCACCTTTCTTTATAAGTTAATAATTGTAAGAACTGCGACAAAGATAGAATCTAATTCAATAAAAAACAAAAATAGATAGCAATTCATTGATTCTGCATACCAAGCAACAATACCTGACCCGTTAAAAATTTTTGTTGGATGAATTTATTCATATAATTCTTACGACCTTTGCACCAGTACTATTTATAAATTATTGACCATGTACCCACCAGAACTCACGATGCCGATGAAGGCACAATTAGTAGATGCAGGATTTGTAAGCCTTGAAAATGCAGAGGCTGTTGACAATGCATTAAATACACAGGATACGGCTTTATTAGTAATTAATTCAGTTTGCGGATGTGCCGCCGGTGCTATGCGTCCGGGTGTTTTAAGTTCATTGAAACACGCAAAACTGCCAATGAAAAAACTTACCGTATTTGCAGGCGTTGATGGAGACGCAGTTGCTCAGGCTCGCAAGTATACCTTGCCTTATCCTCCTTCATCTCCTTCTATTGCGTTTTTCAAAAATGGTACCCTAGTGCACTTTTTAGAGCGTCACCATATTGAAGGTCGCTCTGCTGAAATGCTTTCTGATCATTTGAAACAAGTATATGATCAGTTTTGCTAATTGATAATTCTAAACAAAAAAAACGCCTTCGGTTTTCGAAGGCGTTTTTTGTTTCAAGGAATTTTACCTTATTTATTTTCAGCTTTTGCTGCACGCATTCCCATGAATGTAAGAATACCGCCCAGCACAACCAGCCCAATTAATGCTCCCCATGTAGCTCCTGCTCCCATTTCTGTAATAAAATACAATGATGTGGGAATATATCCCATAGGATAGATGATGCAGCCTGTTACACCTAGCCCTAATAATAACATTCCAATACTCTTTAACATAGTTTATCGCTTTAGTAGTTAGTGGTTTAAAGATAATATTTTTTTATTACCACAAGCCACGGCATAAAATATTTCTCTCTAATTGTCAATAAATTATATGAAAAGGCTTGGTGGCTTGCTTAACCTTCATCGTTTGATAAGTATTCTGCGCACCTGGTTAAATACTGCTTGCTTGAACTTAATTTTGATTCATGGTAAAGTATATTCTCATCTTCCTTATCGCGTTCGGAATTCTGGGTTCGTTTTTTTATTTCTATCCCGCTGAAATTTTTCAAGCCACTATAAAAGGTGAATTTGCAGAACTTACAACAGATGTCTCTTTGCGTACAATTCTTTTTAATGAATCATTACCCAATGGCTTGTTAAAAGAAAATATTACATCAGTCCAACCCACCGTGCAAGGAATTTTAATTTTACTTATTTGTCTCATTGCTTTGCCTGTTATGATAGCTGTGCGATTTGGCAAAGACAAGAATTCCAACACGCAATAAATTAACTCCACTATGAACCTGAAACTACTTGAACAAATTTGTAAAACACCCGGTGCGCCAGGCTTTGAGCAAAAAGTGCGCGAACTAGTCATCAAAGAAGTTCAAACGCTGGCTGATGAAATTTCAACCGATAATCTAGGCAATGTGTATGCTGTAAAAAAAGGAACGCAAAAAACAAAATCATCAGAAGATCGCAAAAAAGTAATGATTGGTGCGCACATGGATGAAATCGGATTCATGATTACACATATTGATGATAAAGGATTTTTGCGCTTTACTACCTTAGGTGGATTTGATCCAAAAACGCTCACAGCACAGCGCGTTATCATTCACGGTAAAAAAGATATTATGGGTGTGATGGCTTCAAAACCCATTCACGTGATGACGCCTGAAGAACGGAATCATGTTGCTAAACTCACTGATTATTTTATTGATACCGGTCTGCCAAAAAAAGAAGTTGAAAAACACATCAACATTGGTGATCCTGTAACCCGTGAACGTGAATTCATTCAAATGGGAAATTGCGTTAACAGCAAATCATTAGATAATCGATTGGCTGTTTTTATGTTGATTGAAACATTGAGAAAATTAAAAGGAAAAAAAGTGCCGTATGATGTGTATGGTGTTTTTACCGTGCAAGAGGAAGTAGGCATTCGCGGTGCTAATGTTTCTGCACTGAAAATAGATCCAGATTTTGGATTTGGCTTAGATACCACCATTGCATTTGATTTACCCGGCGCCGCCGAACATGAAAAAATAACACGTCTTGGTCAGGGCACTGCCATCAAAATTATGGATGCATCAGCAATTTGTGATTATCGCATGGTGCGCTACATGAAACAAACGGCAGATAAACATAAAATTAAATGGCAACCTGAAATTCTCACCGCAGGCGGAACCGATACAGCCGGAATTCAACGTATGACCAAAGGAGGTTCCATTGCCGGCGCCGTTTCTGTACCAACCCGACACCTGCACCAGGTAATTGAAATGGCCGACAAAGACGATATTCAAGCAGGTATTGATTTGCTCACCGCTTGCCTGATTGATTTGGATAAGTATGATTGGGGGTTTAAGTGAGGGATTAGGGATTAGGGGTTAGGGATTAGGGATTAGGGGTTAGGGCTGAGGGATAGCATTCAGTATGTTTTGACCATTCACCAAATCCCAACCAAAACCACTATTTAATCGTTGTTAAAAGTGGACTAAAATTCACAGTTCATGAAAAATCTCTTAACAGCTATTACATTGTGGAGTTTTTGCCACTTATCAAACGCTCAATCAGACACCTTGTTCCCGAACATATCTGCCAAGTGGATAGTTGGTGCATCAAGCTGGGACGGTTCTGGTTCAATTTCTAGTTTTTATAAATGTACGATGTTGAATGATACGATTGATACCCTAGGTTTTTTCTGGCATTCTATGACTGATCAGTTCGGTATTGACCGAGGTTGCGTGAGGGCAGACAGCGGCAAGGTATATTATCTTGGTTATTCAAATTTTTCTTTTGGCACTGGGGGAGGTTTCATGTCCAGTATTCCCTATCTAATGTATGACTTTACACTGAATGCGGGAGATACAGCTTATTTTGATAGCTCTATACCTCAAATAATAGATAGTATTGGTTACTCAAATATTCTTGGTGTTAACAGACGTACGTTTTATTTTTCAGGTTTTGTGCCTGATATTTGGGTAGAAGGATTAGGTAGCACCAACGGATTTTTTCGTCCGGTATTTCAGCATTTTGAATCATCATGCAACCTCTGCTCCTTTTCCGGAACTTATCTTGATTCACTTGGAACAGCATATAATCTTTCCATTGGAAATCCAATCAGTTGTGAATATATTTCCACACAAGAAGAATCCAATTCGTATGAATATTCCGCAACACAATTCAATATCACTATCAAAACAAATATTGAATCTGCGTTGTCAATTTTTGAGGTTCAAGGACGAATGCTAAATCAATTTCAACTTGTGCAAGGTGAAAATGTTATTGTAACTGATGATCTTCAACCGGGTATCTATTTTCTAAATCTGGGTGAAATGCAAACTATTACCTATATAAAGTATTGATAAGTCCCGGTGTTGTGCGAGTGCCTCTGAAAATTGCCTGATAAAAGTCCTGAAAATTTCCATATCCTTGTTAGGCAATGCAACTTCTTTCAAGCCACATAAGTACGATTACTACACTCTGCGATAAGCATCACGTGAAATCGCTGTTTGCTTTCGGCTCCGTAACGCGTGACGACCTGAAGCCAAATAGTGATATTGATTTAATTGTTGACATTGATAATAGCGATCCGCTGTCTTACGCGGATGATTATTTTAGTTTAAAATTTCAGCTTCAACAACTACTCAACCGACGAATTGACTTATTAGAATTGCGCGCCATCAGGAACCAGTTCCTGAAGCAAAAAATTGACCAAACTAAAGTTCTTGTTTATGGAAAAGGAAATCAAAATTTGGCTTTCTGATATTAAACAAGCAATTTCTGAAATAGAGCAATTTTTCCCTTCTTCAAAAATGTTTCAAGACTTTCAAAAAGACTTGAAAACAAAGCGGGCTATTGAACGAAATATTGAAATCATCGGAGAAGCTGTAAACAGAATTTTGTCTCACTATCCAAACATTGCAATAACAAGTTCAAGAAAAATAGTTGATACCCGAAACAGAATTTCTCACGGTTATGACAGTGTTTCAGATGACATAATCTGGGCTATCGTTATGCGCGATCTCCCTGTTTTTAAGACCGAAATTGACCGTTTGTTAGGGACATAACTACTGAAAGGAGGGGCTAAATAATAGGCAGATAGCTTCATCTGGCTGGGCTTACCGGGTATTGAGATCATCCTTCGACCAGCCTCGTTCATGTCTTTTCCTCCTAATTTTTCTAAAATCCCTTGAACACTTCATGCATTCATACGTTACAACCAGTAACAATTATTCATAACTTTGTAATACCAACCGGTGTCTATGTCACATTATCAGGCAGGTCCTTTATTAGGACAAATTGAAATACCCGCTGATTTGCGCAGCAAGATGAGCGTTGATCAGTTACCGCAGGTTTCAGATGAACTCAGACAATATATTGTAGATGTAATTTCTGAAATTGGCAATTCTCACTTTGGTGCAAGTCTGGGTGTGGTTGAACTGACTGTTGCTTTGCATTATGCCTTCAATACACCAACTGATCAATTAGTTTGGGATGTTGGCCATCAGGCATACGGACACAAAATATTAACCGGTCGTCGTGAGCGGTTTCATACTAACAGACAAAAAGGTGGCATCAGCGGATTTCCAAAACGCAGTGAAAGTGAATTTGACACCTTTGGTGTGGGTCACTCTTCTACTTCAATTTCCGGTGCGCTTGGAATGGCAGTAGCCAATAAATATAAAAAAGATAATCGTCATCATATTGCTGTTATCGGTGATGGATCTATGACTGCAGGTCTTGCTTTTGAAGGATTGAATCATGCCGGTAGTTTAAAAGACACCAACCTGCTTGTTGTTCTCAATGACAATTGCATGTCTATTGATCCAAATGTTGGTGCATTGAAAGAATATTTGATGGATATTACCACATCGCATACTTACAATAAAATGAAAGATGAGGTTTGGAATCTTTTAGGTAAAATTTCAAAGTTTGGCCCCAACGCGCAAACAATTGCTTCAAAAATTTCGAATGCACTAAAAGGATCTTTACTCAAATCAAGTAATTATTTTGAGTCGCTGAACTTTCGTTATTTCGGTCCGGTTGATGGGCATGATGTGATTGGTTTGGTGAAAGCAATGCAAGATTTAAAAGACATTCCCGGTCCAAAAATTTTACACGTACTTACCAAAAAGGGTAAAGGTTACGCACCGGCAGAAGAAGGAAACGCAACGCAATGGCATGCACCAGGAATTTTTAATAAAGAAACAGGTGAAATTATTAAAATTGTTCCGGCTTCACCTCAGCCACCAAAATATCAAGATGTATTTGGACATACCATTGTTGAATTAGCAGAACAGAATGAAAAAATAATGGGCGTTACACCTGCCATGCCGTCGGGTTGTTCACTCAATATCATGATGAAAGCTATGCCTGACCGTGCATTTGACGTAGGTATTGCAGAACAACACGCAGTTACTTTTTCAGCAGGTTTGGCAACACAAGGCACGGTTCCTTATTGCAATATTTATTCATCATTTATGCAGCGCGCATATGATCAAGTGGTACATGATGTTGCATTGCAAAAATTGAATGTTGTATTCTGTCTTGATCGTGGAGGGTTAGTTGGTGCAGATGGTGCCACGCATCACGGGGCGTATGACCTTTCATACATGCGTTCAATTCCCAACATGATTGTATCAGCTCCAATGAATGAAGAAGAATTACGCAACCTGATGTTCACGGCGCAATTACCTGATCAGGGACCGTTTTCAATTCGTTATCCTCGTGGAAATGGTCAAATGACCAATTGGAAAACTCCATTCAAAGAAATTAAAATTGGCACCGGACGCAAATTAAAAAACGGTCATGATATTGCATTTCTTACCATTGGTGCAATTGGTAATTATACCACAAAAGCAGTTGAAATTTTAGCTGAACAAGGAATTTCTGCGGCGCATTATGATATGCGTTTTGTAAAACCGCTGGATGAAATGTTGTTGCATGAAGTTTTTTCAAAATTTTCTAAAGTCATTACGGTTGAAGATGGTTGCCTGATGGGTGGTATGGGTTCTGCAATTCTAGAATTTATGGCTGATCACAACTATTCAGCACAAGTAACTCGCCTTGGAATACCCGATGAATTTATTCACCACGGCACCCAGGATGAACTCTATGCAGAATGTCATTATGATACGGCAACCATGGTAAACACCGCTGTTAAAATGCTTGGTCGTACTGATGTAAAAGGGAAAGTGCAAGCCGGATAAGCAACAATAATCTTTCCACCATTATTCTTACCAACTTTTGCATGATTTACTTTTGAACGTTTCAAGAAGTTTGGAGGTATTTTGTCCATTAACGAATTAAGCAATAGAATTGGAAAGATGTATCTTCAGGTTGCAAATTTAGATTCTCCACGTAGGCACAGGTCGCGACCTGTGCCTACAGAATGTTTTTTTTATTTTGCAACCCCAGTGGGTGTGTTATTCTATTGCGTAATCTGGGATATATTTTGTCATCATACGCGCGCGATACGAATGCTCCAACAGATTGTATTCATCCCCCAAAATTACGAAACCGAATAACTAGCGCCCTCTTTTCCGTCTTTGATTTGAATGCCAATTGCGCTTAATCGGTCGCGTAGTAAATCTGATGTTGCCCAATCTTTTTGCTCACGGGCATTTTTTCTTATCTCAAGAATAATCTGCATCACGGCATCCAATTTTGAATCATTGCCATCACGCACTTCTTTCAGACCAAGTACATCAAAAATTAGGGCATTGATTTCGGCTTTCAATTTGGATAAATCATCACCGGAAATTTCTGCTTTTTGATCTTTGATTTTATTGATATAATTCACCGTTTCAAAAAGATTTGCAATCAGCACCGGGGTATTAAAATCATCATTCATGGCAGCATAATAATTTGCGATCAGTTCATTCACGTTTTCAGAACTGGTATTCCCTGCCTGAAGTGATTGCAAATCTGCAACCGCTGTCATCAATTTAATAAATCCTTTTTCAGATGCCAATAAGGCTTCTGATGAAAAATCCAAAACACTTCTGTAATGCGCCTGCATCATAAAAAACCTTACCACCATAGGGTGAAATGCCTTGCTCAGCAAATTGTTTTTTCCGCTGAACAACTCATCAGGCAACAAGGTATTGCCGGTTGACTTACTCATTTTTTTTCCATTCAGCGTTAGCATGTTTGCATGCATCCAATAATTCACCGGTGATTTTCCGGTCGAAGATTTTCCTTGAGCAATTTCACATTCATGATGTGGGAACTTCAAGTCCATACCACCACCATGAATATCAAACTGCTCTCCTAAATATTTTGTTGACATGGCCGTACATTCCAAATGCCATCCTGGAAAACCAATACTCCACGGTGAAGGCCAATGCATGATATGTGATGGTGATGCTTTTTTCCACAAGGCAAAATCAAGTGGATTTCTTTTTTCAGATTGTCCATCCAAATCTCGCGTGCCACTTATCAACTCTTCTGTTTTGCGACCTGACAAGATGCCGTAGTTTCCGGAGACATTATATTTCTCAACATCAAAATAAACAGAACCATTGCTCACATAAGCCAATCCTTTTTCAAGAATAGTTTTTGTAATTTCAATTTGTTCAATAATATGTCCGGTGGCAGTGGGTTCAATACAAGGAGGCATATTATTAAATTGATCCATCACTTGATGAAAACCTACAGTATATTTTTGAACAATCTCCATGGGTTCTAATTGTTCTAACCTGGCTTTTTGCGCAATTTTATCTTCTCCTTCATCAGCATCATTTTCTAAATGTCCGGCATCTGTAATATTCCGCACATATCGCACTTTAAATCCCAGATGTAACAAATATCTATAGATCATGTCAAACGAAATAAATGTCCGACAATTACCCAAATGGACATCGTTGTACACAGTAGGACCACACACATACATTCCTACATGTTTTTCAACCAATGGTTTGAATACTTCTTTTTCTCCGCTGAGCGTGTTGTAAATTTTTAATTGTTGTTCCATGATCTGTAAAGAAAAACCCGGACGCTATTTGCTGTCCGGGTTTAAAATTAGATATTTTACGTGAGACGCGAGTATGCTTAACAAATACTCAGTGTCTTGTTGTGACTAATCCAAATGTCCGTCTGAATGGTACGCTCCGTTTTTCCAGATTTCAATTTTAAGGAGAATTCCATCACTGTCATATTTATACAGTTTTCCGTCCCAGAGTTTTCCACTTTTGAATAAACCATCCAACCAGAGGTCTTTGTCTTCATTATACACTTTATTATAACCTGAAGGATCAAATGTTTTACCATCCAGAATTTTACCTCTGCTTCCGTCAGGTCCGCCTTTACCCTCTTCAACTTTAGGTGCAACCGGCGGTTCAGCGTTCACTACTTCAGTTGAAACAACATTGCCTTCATTATCATACGTTTTTATTTCACGTATGCTGCCATCTTCCCAATAGCGAATAGCTTGTCCGGTTAATACACCATTTGTTTTTGTGTATTCATATTGCTTCACACCCGTATCATAATACATGGTACTGGTGCCTTGTTCCAATCCATTTTCATCAAAAGTTTTTGACCATTTGGTTTGACCATTGCTATATTTAGTAGCAAAAGTACCTACCTGCTTTTTGTTGAGCATGGTTCCGCTTTCTGTTTCATTCCCATCAAGATCAAACTTCCGATATTTTCCATTTGGTCTGTTATCAACATAAACGCCAATGGTTTTAGGATTACCATTTGGATGATAAGTTGTCCACTCACCAACTTTACGATCATTCTTATAGTTCCCTTCTTCAATGATTGCTTCAGCAGAATATTCAGTTTGGTCCGTAACATCTTTCCCTCTGATAATCCACCATCCTTGTTTTCCATTGGCATCAATATAGCCGGCAACACGAGGTTCGTCCTCATCTGCAACAAGTGCAACATCAACAGTTACCTGGGTAGCGTAATTCAGCACCGGAATTAAACATACCAAAAATAGCACGACTTTTTTCATAAGGGTTTGCTTTTAGGGGTGTGCATGCTTGTCAAATGACCTGAACAATATTACACAAAATCATTTGACAATAACTAACTTACAAAAAAAAATGATATCCATCAAAAATTTTCGACCGGTGATCAATTTTATGAGATGAATCAATAAAGGACAGGAAACTCAGTCAGCCATCGAGCTAGAATAACCTGAAAGGAAATAAGATAAAACAAAAAACCCGGGCGTTAATTACCCGGGTTTTGTATGATTAAGAAATTATCTTATAGTTGTCCATCAGAGTGGTAGGCACCATTTTTCCAGATTTCAATTTTCAGGAGGATACCATCACTATCGTACTTATACAATTTACCATCCCAAAGTTTGCCACCTTTAAACTGACCATCCATCCACAACTCTTCGTCTTTGTTGTAGACTTTGTTGTAACCGTCACTTTGGAATTTTTTACCATCTTTCATAACACCACCTGCACCGCTTGGTCCACCTGAACCGGTTGTAGTATTGTTGCTAGTGTTTACACCAGAAGGAGGATCTTTTTGAACCGATGACTGAACAGCTCCATCAGCACCATAAACTATCTCTTCTTTCACGCTGCCATCTTCATAATATCTGGTTGCAGGACCGGTTGTTACACCATTGGCTTTATTGTAGACAAATTCAGGTTGACCATTCTCATGATATAGAACTACTTTACCTTCCTCTTTGCCTTCTGTGTTGAAGTTTTTTTCTTGCGCTTTATTGCCATTTTCATAATAGCGCACAAAAGATCCGGTTTGTTTACCATTTGAATAGGTTCCTTCTTCCATCACAGCACCATTTTCGTAATATTTCACGTAAGCACCTTTTGGGCGCCCGTTTTCAAAGAATCCTTTGGTGCGGGGCGTTTTACCATCTTTATGGTACATGATCCATTCACCGGTTTTCTTATCGTCTTTGAAGTTTCCTTCTTCAATTTTTCCATCATCAGGATATCCTTTCTCAGGCATATCTTTACCGTAGAAAATCCAATAACCCTGCTTAAGACCGTTCGCGTCTTTCTGGTTATTAGCTTGTGGGTCAATACCTTCTACTCCTATGTTTGCATTTGTGCGTGTCAGGTCGTCGGGCATAGTTAGCCCTAGTAGTGGTAGTATGAAAATAAATGTGGTAAAAATGCTTTTCATAACAGGAGGGTTTTATACATTTTGCTTACAATTTACAACTTTATTCGTACGCTCTATTAAGTTTTCGATAAACATAGAATTTTTAAAGACAAAAAAACTGATCAATCAGACCATTTTTTCCGTGATAAATCATCTTTGTCTATCCCTGAATATGGTTAAGCATAATCTGTGCCAAAGCGTCCAAATCATACTTAGCTTTCCATCCCCAATGGGCTTTGGCCTCAGTGTCATCAATACTTCCAGGCCATGAATCAGCAATTGCCTGTCTGAAATCAGGTTGATATGCAATCTCAAAGTCGGGGACATACTTTTTAATCACCTCATAAATATCTTTAGGTGTAAACGATACACCGGCAATATTATACGACGAACGAATCTTTACTTTTTCAGCCGGAGCCTCCATCAAATCAATGGTGGCGCGTATTGCGTCTTCCATATACATCATGGGCAGCGGGGTATTGTCTTTCAAGAAGCACGTGTATTTTTCTTTGCGTTTTGCATAATAGAAGATATCCACCGCGTAATCTGTAGTACCACCACCAGGAGGCGAGGTATACGAAATCAAGCCCGGATAGCGGATAGACCGTACATCTACCCCATGTTTTAGAAAATAATACTCGCACCAGCGTTCTCCTGCTTGTTTGCTGATTCCATATACGGTGCTTGGCTCCATTACAGTAAATTGCGGCGTGTTTACTTTGGGCGTATTTGGACCAAAAACAGCAATTGAGCTTGGCCAGAAAATTTTGTCAATCACTTTGTCCTTTGCCAAATCAAGCACGTGGAATAAACCATCCATGTTTAATTTCCATGCAAAAGCAGGATTTTTCTCAGCCGTAGCAGAAAGCAAGGCCGCCAATAAATACACTTCTTTAATTTGATGCTTTTGAATAACCTCAATCAATCGTGATTTATCCAAAATGTCAAGAACTTCAAACGGGCCTTCGCCTTGAGCCTGCTTTGGTGGTTGAACATCGGACGCCACTACAGCATCAGTACCGAATTTTTTTCTTAGCGCCATCACCAATTCAGTACCTATCTGACCGGATGAGCCAATTACAAGAATTTTTTTCATGCTACACAATCTGTTTTTTCATGTATCACAAAACTAAAAGTTGATAGAGAATGAATTTATCCTAATCCGCTCAGTTTCATGAATTAATTTCCTTTTGCAGGTTTGCGGCGGTATGCACGACTACACCATTCACCCAGCAAAAATATATTTTATTTAAAGCCGTCTGATAAAAGTCAATTAAAAAATATCAGATTGCTGTATATTTGCCTAAATTGCAGTCTGGACAACTATGCAATCATTCAACCTTTCATTTATTGACTGGAAATTTCGTCTTAAACGTAATCCGGAATGAAAATTCCCTAGGTTTAGCTATTTCTATTTATAATTACATCTCAAAACTCATTCTATGCCCAGATATCATACGCTTGGAAAAATTCCGGCAAAACGACATACTGTATTCCGCAGCGCAGACGGAAAATTATACCACGAAGAACTATTCGGTACCCTTGGTTTTTCAGGTATGTCATCTTTAATTTATCACCTTAATCCGCCAACCATAGTTACAGAGCCGGTGAAAAGTTATTCTGTTGCACCTAAAATTGCCATTGAAAAAAACATGAAGGCGCTCAGCTTTAAAGGTTTTTCTCTTAAGCCGGAGAAAGATTTCCTTGAAAGCCGCAAAACACTTTTTGTAAACACTTCACTTCACATTGGATTAGCCGCCCCTGAAAGTTTTAGTAAAGATTATTTTTACAAAAACGCTGATGCAGATGAAATGCTTTTTATTCATCAGGGCGAAGGTTTTCTCAAAACCATGTATGGTGAAATACCTTTTAAATACGGAGACTACTTGGTTATTCCTCGCGGTACAGTTTACCGTTTGGATTTCAATACTACGCAAAACCGACTACTTTTTATAGAATCATTTGCCCCAATATTTACTCCTGATCGTTACCGGAATAATTACGGACAATTTCTTGAACATTCTCCTTTTTGTGAAAGAGACATTCGCGTTCCACAAAATTTGAAAACTCATGATGAGAAAGGATCATTTCATGTGAAAATAAAAAAGCAAGGCATGATGTGGGAATATGTTTATGGACGCCACCCGTTTGACGCCGTTGGTTGGGATGGTTTTAATTATCCTTACGCGTTTTCTATTTTTGATTTTGAACCCATAACCGGACGCATTCACATGCCTCCACCAATTCATCAAACCTTTGAATCAGCGGGCTTTGTTGTTTGTTCATTTGTTCCGCGTTTGTATGATTATCATCCCGATGCTATACCGGCACCATATCATCACAGCAATGTTGATTCTGATGAATTATTGTATTATGTTGATGGGGATTTTATGAGTAGGAATAATATTGAAAAAGGGCAGTTGACGCTTCATCCCGGAGGTGTGCCTCACGGGCCTCACCCTGGAGCAATTGAAAGAAGTATTGGTAAAAAAGAAACACAAGAATTAGCCGTGATGATTGATCCATTTGCGCCCATGAGCATTACTGAAGATGCCATTGCACTTGAGGTGTCTGATTATTACAAATCATGGATGATAGAATAAAAAATTATTGATCTTGAAAAAATTCATTTTATGTCAGAAATTAAAAACCTTCAAAATCTTCAGAACTACGAGTATTCACTGAAGAAAGAATTTGCAGATGCACAAGATTTTTTGCCCCTGCTTGGTACTGATTATGTTGAGCTATATGTTGGCAACGCAAAACAATCAGCGCACTTTTATAAAACAGCATTTGGTTTTCAGAGTGAAGCCTATTGCGGTTTAGAAACAGGAGTAAAAGATCGCGTATCTTACGTATTAAAACAAGACAAAATCAGGTTGGTATTAACAACCCCTTTAACACCTGGCGGACCAATCAATGAACACATCAACAAACATGGTGATGGTGTAAAAGTAATTGCCTTATGGGTTGAAGATGCAACCAAAGCGTGGGAAGAAACCACCAGCCGTGGAGCAAAATCTTTCATGCAACCAACCCGTGAAGAAGATGCAAACGGACATGTGGTGCGCTCAGGAATTCATACCTACGGAGAAACCGTGCATATTTTTGTTGAAAGAAAAAATTATACCGGCATTTTTCTACCGGGATATCGCAAGTGGGAATCACACTACAATCCATCACCGGTTGGTTTAAAATACATTGACCACATGGTTGGCAACGTAGGTTGGGGAGAAATGAATCAATGGACAGAATTTTATGCTAAAGTGATGGGCTTTGCGCAAATAGTTTCATTTGATGATAAAGACATCTCAACCGACTTCACTGCGCTCATGAGTAAAGTAATGAGTAACGGAAACGGTCGTATTAAATTCCCGATTAACGAACCTGCCAAAGGAAAAAAGAAATCACAAATAGAAGAATACATTGATTTTTACAACGGAGCAGGTTGTCAGCATATCGCTGTTGCTACTAATGATATTGTGGCTACCGTCAGCGCAATGAGAGATCGAGGTGTTGAGTTCTTATATGTGCCTGACACGTATTATGATGATTTATTTGACCGAGTTGGGAAAATTGACGAAGACGTGGAACTTCTCAAAAAACATAAAATTCTGATTGACCGTGACGATGAAGGCTATTTGCTACAATTATTCACTAAGCCGGTAGTTGATCGTCCTACCATGTTTTTTGAAATTATTCAGCGCAAAGGAGCCAAATCATTTGGTAAAGGAAATTTTAAAGCCTTGTTTGAATCAATTGAAAGAGAACAGGAAAACAGAGGAACGCTGTAATTTCATTTCACATAAACGAAAAAGAGGGTTCGCATTGAACCCTCTTTTCATTTGTAGCAAAGCCAGGACCAGATCTAATTGCCGTTGTCGTTGAAGATCCAGATTTTGCAAGCAGAAACCAAGTGTAATTTTGTTGTCATAAGTAAACCTTAAAATTTTCATATCCAAGTTACGCAGTTAGTGCAAGCCAGAATCGGAAAAAAATTCAACTGTGTCAATTTCCTATTGAACGGTGGGTAATCAAAATTTTATGGTTCAGTAGAGATAAACCCAAATTGTTATCTTTACTTCAACAACCGATTTGAAATAAATCAAATCACAAAACGAGCAATATGAAATTACGTGCATTGGTTATTGATGATGAAGATCTGGCCAGAAAAAATCTGACCATGTTACTAGAAGAATATTGTGAAGACATTGAAGTAATAGGTGAAGCCGGCAATATTAACGATGCACGCATGCGCATTGAAGAACTGAATCCTGATGTGGTTTTTCTGGATATCAGAATGCCAAGTGGATCTGAGGGATTTGATTTACTTGAAAGCATTGATAAAAGAGATTTTTTGGTGGTATTTGTCACGGCCTTTAAAGATTACGCACTGCGCGCTTTCAATGCCAATGCCGTTCATTACGTGCTCAAACCGGTTGATATTGAAGATTTGCAGCAAGCCGTTGAAAAAGTAAAAGAAGCAAGATCTGCCTTCAAAGAAAATCCTGAGAATTATAACACCTATTTTGAGTCTATTCGCAATCTTTCACAGTCAATAGACACGCAAGGGTATGGTCATAAAGTAGCCATATCACATACTAAAGGAATCAAGCTAATTGACATAGAAGACATCATATTTCTTGAAGCTTCAGGCAATTGCACCATGATTCATTTTACAGATGGCAAACGCTATTTAGATACACGCACGCTTAAAGTATATGAAGGCATTTTAAATCCAGCCATTTTTTATCGTGTTCACAAATCTCACATCATCAATCTTAACTACCTGAAAGAATACATTAATGAAGACGGTCATTTTGCAGTCATGAACAACGGAAAATTAATTCCGGTTGCGCGCAACCGGGTTTCTTCATTTGTAAAAACAATTAAATCACTTTAGTGCGATTTCTTGTTTTAGTATCGTTTATTTATACCGCGCAAGTTTTTGCGCAACGCTTTAATTTTGTCAATTATTCGCTTGAAGAAGGTTTGCCGCAATCACAAGTATCAGATATTTGTCAAGATCGGTATGGCTATTTGTGGATAGGAACAGAAACCGGTTTAAGTAGATTTGACGGAATTAATTTCACCAGCTTTTCAACTGAAGATGGTTTGCCGGATAACGAAATAGACAAACTCTACACCGATGAATCAGGCAATATTTGGATAGCCACACCCAAAGGAATTTCTAAAAAAACTGCTGAAGGTTTTACCTCTTGGTTTTTTTCTGATTCAGCAAATGTTGAATATCGCGTCAATGACTTAATATTTTTTCAAGATCAACTTTATCTTGCATGTGATGAGGGGTTATTATTATTTCAGGCAGATACGTTTAAGCTCATCACACAAGGATTTGAGCAGGCAGGACAATTGCGTGCATTAGCCAATGAAAATGACAGCATCTTATATTGCGGATCAAAAAACGGTCTGTACACGTTTGATGAAATTGAAGGAAAAACGCTTCATCATGCCATACTTGATTCAATTAATATAAGTGATATAGAATTTAGAGAAGATGAACTCATCATTGCTACGTATGGAAAAGGCGTTTACTTCTTTAATACCAAAACCCAAGAAATCAATAGCCCAAAATTACCCTTGAATCGCATCAGGAACATCTGTGTGACATCAGGTTCAGTTTTGTGCGCAACAAAAAACGGAGCCATAGAATTAACGCAAGATGCAATTTATCACTACAACATTGGAAACGGTTTAATTTTTGAAAATATCCGAAGTGTATTTATTGATCGTGAGTCTAATCTTTGGTTAGGTACAGATGGAAAAGGTTTACTCAAATTAACCGGAAAATCAGTATTGTCATATACACGCACTGACGGCTTAAGTAGTGACGCTGTTATGAGCATTTCACAAGACAGAGAAGGTAAATTTTATTTTGGAACCTATGATGCCGGTGTGACTATTTGGACACCAACAGGAGATAGTGCTTCTGCCATTCAAATCAATACTGAATTAAAAAATTCAACCATCTGGATTACGCAAACAGATCACCATAACAGATGTTGGGTTGGCTCATCAAGCGGTATTGATTTGATTGAAAACGGAAAGATAATTGAGAATAAAATCACGCAACAAATCAGCTCTAAAGTCAGATCTATTCTACATGTTCATGATTCACTAACCTTTGTGGGCGGATCAGCAGGCGTGTATTGTATAAAGGAAGAAAATGTAAAAAATTTATTCCCGGATCTCAAACTGGATGTAAACAAACTCTTATTGCATCATGAGAAAATATATATAGCATCAACAACGGGCTTGTTCATTTTTGATTTAAGTGATGAATCTAATTATGAATTTATTTCTCTTCCAGAAAATAATGTCAAAACAATTACAAGCGATAGCCAGGGAAATATTTGGATTGGCACCAATAGTTCAGGTTTGTTTGTTCTATTACCTACCGGAAAAATTTTGCCCTTTGAATTAGATGCTAATGACACCAAGTCACGCACTGTGCTGGGCTTACTTTTGTCAACTAATCAAAACATTTGGGTGAGTACATTAAACGGTGTCTATCAAATTGTTTTTGATCAAGAAACTTCATCTGCATTTAAGATATTTCATTTTGGTAGACCAGAAGGTTTAATTACCCTAGAGTGTAACCAGAATGCAATTTATGAAGATCATCATCATTTTATTTGGGTAGGAACTTCAGAAGGACTTGTAAGAATTAACCCTTCTCAAAATGACGAACTTTTTCATTTTAGAAGACCAGAACTTGTATTTACCGGCATGCGATTATTCATGGAAAAATTTGATTACAATCAATACAAAACAACATTGGATGAACGGTCTGGCATTCCAACTACCATTACGCTTCCCTACAATAAAAATCACCTGACGTTTGACTTTATTGGCATCAATCTCAAAGACCCAAAAGGTGTAAAATATCAATACCGTTTGTTAGGTGCTGAAGAGGATTGGTCACCTGTCACCTCAAACAATTATGCCACTTACTCATTCATTGCACACGGTGAGTATGATTTTGAAGTGCGCGCCACCAACGCATCAGGAGAATGGTCAGAAATAAACCGAATGCACGTCATCATCACTGCTCCGTTTTGGAAAACATGGTGGTTTATATCATTGAGTATTCTTTGCGGACTAATCATTTTATTGGCTATCTACAATGCGCGCATTCGGTCAATAGAACAACGACAAGAAAACGAAAAACTGGGAATAAAAAATAGATTATTATTTCTTGAACAACAATCACTCAATGCAAGTATGAACCGACATTTTATTTTCAACTCATTGAACTCAATTCAATACTTCATCAACAGTTCAAATAAATTGGCGGCAAATAAATACCTGACCAGCTTTGCAAAACTTATCAGAAAAAATTTGGACAGTTCGCAGGCAGATAATTTTATTGTGACACTCAAAGAAGAAATTGAACGCATAGAATTGTATTTGTCATTAGAAAAAATGCGTTTTGAAGGCAAGTTTGAATATGAAATTGATTTGGAAGATGAGATAGATGCAGAAAGCATAGAAATACCATCCATGATATTGCAACCTTTTGTTGAGAACAGTATTATCCATGGAGTATTACCAATCAACCGCAAAGGTCACATCAAACTGAGAATTTACCTTGAATTTGATTCTTTGGTTTTTGAAGTTACCGATGATGGTATTGGTATAGACAATAGTCTTGCGCAAAAAAAAGCAAGAAAATCTGATGATGCGCATGAATCAATGGGCATGGAGATAACCAATCGCAGAATAGAACTATTGCGCAAACTAACCGGTGAAAACCTGATGATTATTGGTCCGTTTCAACTCAATAATGAATCAGGAGAATGCCTTGGAACCAAGGTAATCATTAAGGTTCACGTAGATAATCAAGAAAAAGATTAAAAATTTTAGGTTGAAAACTTGATTTGAACCATTTTTATACGTACTTTTGTTATAAGACCGTGGTAAATGCGGTTATACATAAGATGAAAAAAGGATTAAAAATAATGAGTTTGTTAGCGTTCTTGCTGGTTTTTGCAGCTTGCGAGAAATGCCAAAAGCCTGTTATTACAGAAGATCCTTTTGTAAACTCTGATACTCGTGGCGCTGAATCTGACAAAAATGATACAGATGGTTCACGCGGAGATGACGACATTTTTGATCTAAACAACACAGGCGGAACTGATGGAGACATCACCGATCCAAATGAAGATGAAGATTTTGATGGAATAGTTGATCCGGACGAAGACGAAGATTTCGATCAGGACGATGACGGAAAATAAAAATCAAACAACATAGAAAGCCTCCACACGGAGGCTTTTTTTATTTCTTATCCTTCTTAAATTGACACAGATTGCGACCTGCGCCTACAGAGAAAAGGGCAAGATTCTTCATATTAGAATCCCGCCCTTTTCCTTCTACCTCTTAATCGCTAAATAAATTTTTTGGGCTGATGATTAAATAACATCTACAGCGTACCTTTGCAATTCATGAAACGGCTCCCGCGTGATTTTTGGTTGCTTTGCGCCTCAACACTCATCTTTGTTCTCAGCTTTAATTTGATTCTGCCAGAACTGAATCATTTTCTTGAACTAATTGGCGAAGGTGAAAATAAATGGGCTGTACTGCTACCCTGGACAATTTCAGCCATGTTGCTTAGACCCTTGAGTGGAAAAATGTCAGATGTAGTTGGTCGTAAATTTGTTATCTATTTTGGATTGATCGTCAATATCGGTATCGCATTTTTTTACCCTGTGATAAGCGCTCTATCTCTGTTTTTTCTTGTACGATTAATTCATGGATTTTCTGTTGGATTTCAACCCACAGGTGCATCCACCCTTGCGGCTGATCTTATACCTGAAGACATGCGGGGTGAAGCCATGGGATTTTTTTCCATTGCCATTTCACTTGGTTTTGGATTAGGTTCATTTTTAGGTTATCCCATCAAAGAGTGGTTAGGTTTGGACGGATTATTTTACAGTGTTGCATTCTTTGGATTAATTGCAACGCTCATCACCTTGCCGGTCAAAGAAACACAAGCCAGAAAAAAACAATTCAAATTAACAGATGTTATTCCACGTCCTGACGAAATTATTGCACCGGAGGTATTTGTTCCGGCAATTATTATGACCTTGATTACTGTGTGTACAGGATTTTATTTTTTATTAATTCCAGAAATTTCACTGCATCTTGAAGTAGAAAATAAAGGACTATTTTTTACTACCCACATGCTAAGCGGTTTGGTGGTGCGCTATCTTGCGGGCAGATTGTCAGATCGTATTGGACGCAGAAAAGCGCTGCTATTAGGCGTATTCATCTTTGCCTGCGCTACAACTCTGATGATTTTTGTGCAGAGTGTCGCACTCTTTTTTATCTGTGGATTTTTATACGGAATAGGTACAGCAATTATATCACCTACCACCATGGCTTGGGCAACTGATTTATCAATACCAACTAAAAAAGGCCGCGGACTTGGGACACTTTGGATGGGCTTAGAATTTGGATTAATGGTTGGAACTTATTTCGGCATGCTGCTTTATCAAAACGACATGAATCAGGTTCCGCTCATTTTTACTATTGCTGCTGTCATCTTATTTCTCATTGCATTCTATCTGGCAACTTTTGGAAAAAAGGCACGCGTGCGCTATGAAGAGCCTCTTGAAATTCATGAGTGAATTTTTTGAGGCGAATTTCATTTTTTGCGATTAATCATGCACAAAAAAGCCTTGCAAGAAATTTTCATTCTGCGTTCTAAAACAACTGTGCGTGAAATTCTCCATTCACGCAATTTTGCCGAAATTAAAACCAATGACAGTTATTGATACTGAAAAAATCCGGCACAAAATGCCAACACAATTTTCCAACAATTAACAGCATAAAAATAAAAACTATGTTTTTGACATACTGAAACCAAGGTGAGCGCTGAGATCAGGACTTAAGGGTTTACATAGCATGTGGTGTTATAAGCTGTTTATTCTTCTTGTGCGTCGAAATAGTCGGTCGTTTTTTCCATCACGATCGCTTCTGCGTGGCTGTAAAAGTCATATAAAGTATTCTCAATAATATAAGGTGTTATGCTGTCTTGCCGGTTTCCGGCGTAAAGCACTATTTTTTCCTGTTCGTATTTATATTCCCCACTTGCGTATAATTGACCATTTCCGGTTGAGTCATAATAATTAAAAGTGAACAGTGGCCCTTGGTGGGTAGTTAAATAGAATGTAGTGTCATTACAATCAAATTTCCAATGCAGAGAAGTTTGATGAGGTCCTGATTTATTCAAGAAGTTGAAAGCAATAATAACGACCGCTAAAATTCCGACAACAATAAATATTAACAACAAAAGTCTTTTCATTTATGCAATTGCGTATAACGGCGAGCTAATTGTAGTTGTGATTGCGCCGTAGTTAAAGATAGGATTTTTCCTGATAAGGCAAGCCAACAAAACATTTATGTAAATTTTTCATTTACTAAAATTTTTGTTTGCGTTTTTTCTAAGGAGCGTAAATTTTTCCTGTTAGGAGCGCAACACAATTACATTTTAGCTTTTGTTACCAGTAGTTATTTTACCACTGCTCGAGACATGGGCAAGTGATGTTGTATCAATTGCGACACGGGAATAAATTATTTTTTATTTGGCAATATGCTGTCAACAGATATTTCGATTATTTGCCCATTCTTCGAAATAATGATGGGACTATTTTTTTGCTTTTTGAATTCAATCATTTTTTTGTAAGCAAGTTCGAGCCCTTTGCTAATCTTAGATTCCAAATCGAGCAATTGTTCTTTAATTCCCATTGTATTTGTTTTTTATTGATGACCAAATGTTTTCATTTTTAATAATTAATTCTTGTCTTGATCCTTCAGCTATGAATTCAAATTTTTCACCTGAGTTGTCAACTAAAATCCATTGGTCGACGATAGGAATGTAAAGTCGAAACAGATTCTCTAAGCCTGATTTAAACCTTCGAATAATTGCTTCCTCAGGAATATTATGTCCGCCTTCTGCAACTCTTGTTTGAACTCTTTTTAAAGCAAGTTCCTTCGAGTCAAGAGCGAGGAAAAGTAAAATTACTTCGAATTTTTTTTGATGAGCTTTTTTTATGAATTCGGTGTAGCTTTTTGTCGATAGAGTAGTTTCAAACGCAAATGAATTTTCTTTTTCCAATAATTCATTTATTCTTTCGAGCATTATTCGTCCAGCTTTTACGCTAACATTTTCCGGACTGAAAGGAGAAATTCCTTTCGCAATTTCGTCGGCATTTACGAATTCTGTGCAGTCAAAAATTTCCGGAAGAATTGTATAGGAAGCAGTTGTTTTTCCTGCTCCATTCGGTCCAGCTATTATATACAGGCGTTTCATTAAGCGTAAAGTTACGAATTTTACAATTAAAGGTAGTAGTAATGGTTTACTGCGGCTTCCGAACAAGCTATGGGAGCCAGAATGTAGTTAGTACAGAAGGTGGGCTAATTACTGGTAACAATTAAATAAACTCTATTCTTACTATTCCACCCCAACAGCAAAAACCTTTGCTGATCTGCCTACTTCAGTAAACATATACATCACCGAATCACTCACTTGATTTGATACTTTGGCGCGTAACATAAATGGGTTATCAGTGCCTAAAATTTGTTTTCTTGAAATGATTCCGCTGGTGTCAATTTCAACGCCGGTAACTTGAAATCTTCTGTTGTTGTAAAGACTTTTATAATTGAAATAATCGTTGAGGGCAAGTTCGTTATTTTTATCTGTATCATTAAAGAACAGAAATAATTTGCTGCCGTTAGTCATGGTAGCGAAAGATGAAAAATAGCCATAATCATTCGTTGAATTCTGATATTTTGGAATTCTGTCAGTCCATAGTTCATTTCCAAGACTATCAAACAGTGAGACAATAATTGAATTGTAATTATAATGCTCTGTTGTAGTAGTAATATTTGTGCGAGGATCGTAGGTCCGTTCAACATATTTATAGAAACGTTCACCTAATAAAAAGTAAAAATTATTTTCCAACATCACCATTTCATTCAATTTATAATCTTCAAGTTCTTTAATTTTTGATCTGTCTTTTTCATCAATAAATTTAAATAATACATCATCTGAAAATTTTTCATACGAAGATTTTGCAATGGTAAGATCTTCATTAATCAATACACTAAAAACCCCATTCACCGTATTGTTTTTTGACTCATTAAAATATCCTGATAAGATGAGTTGGTTAGCATCATTCAATTTCATTTTCACGCCATTTATCCATTTACCCTTCATACGCAATTCAATTTCTTTCATGAATTTTGATTCAATATCATACGACCAGATTGCGTATTTATTTGCTATCACAGTTCGCTCGTCTTGAATTCCACTGTTAGCCGGATCAAAATTGTAATTGCACAAAATATACACTGGCCCATGCAGGGTAAATTCAATTTCTTCAATATTCAGGGTCTGCAAAGCGAGCGGAGACTTGAGCGTTTCATTGAGAAATAACTCACCGGAATGATCAATTATTTTTGCGCCAATTTCCTGCTCAGTGAGATTGCTGAATTTTTTTGACTTCAACAATATGAATCCATTTTTATTCGCGCTCTCTCTGATGTGCATTGTTTCATCATCAGGCAAGGTATCAACAGTAAAGCTCAATAATTTTTCAAAATTGATATTAAAAACTTCCATGGTGATATATAAAGTTTTTGCCGCCTCATCATAGAGGTTATTGAACAGAAAAACAGAGTCGTTTTGATAGAACACTTCAATGGGTTCGCCATAAAATCCATCGGGTGGAATTTCATAGATATTTTTTGAATCCACCAAGGAAAGATCTGTTTTATAAAATTTTCTGAGAATAAGTTCTTGTTTTTTTCTACTGATATAGAGATAATCAACAGTAAAAAGCGTGGTTTGATTTTCACCAATGAACCCGTTGAAATTTTCTTTGCGTGCAGTTGAATATTCATCTCCTTTCACCACCTGGCCAAACTGTGCACGGGAATGCATGGTAAAAGCAACACAGGCCAGAAGTAAGAATAATAATCTGTGATTTTGCAATGCCATGAGCCGGTGAATGTAAGATATCAAACTAAAGATAGGTTATTTTAAAACGCGGTCTTTCAATTCTACGGCAGAATTTTTATTAGCCAACTGCCCACAAGCGGCATCAATATCTTTCCCCCTGCTTCTGCGAATATTCACAATTAAGTTGAGTGATTCCAAAAATTTTGCAAAACTATCCACCTTATCACTGTCAGCCTGCTTGAATTTTCCGTCATCAATTGGGTTATATTCAATGATATTAATTTTTACGGGCACATTTTTACAGAATTTAGCCAGGTCTCTGGCATCTTGCATTGAGTCATTAAAATCTCTGAAAATAATGTATTCAAACGTAATGCGTGCATCAGTTTGTTTGTGAAAATAACGCAAAGCATCAGCAAGAATTTCAAGATTATTTGTTTCATTGATATTCATGATTTCGCTTCGCTTTGTATCATCAGCGGCATGTAATGAAAGAGCCAGATTAAACTTCACTTTATCATCACCCAGACGTTTGATCATTTTAGCTACACCGGCAGTTGAAACGGTGATTCGTTTAGATGAAATATTTAATCCAATTTCAGATGTGATGTGTTCAATTCCAAGTAATACATTGCTATAATTGAGCAGTGGCTCACCCATTCCCATAAACACAATATTGCTCAGGTGCTGACCATATTCTTTTTCAGCCAAACGATTGAGCAACAAAACCTGATCATAAATTTCACCGGGACTCAGATTTCTCAGCATTTTTAATTTACCTGTTGCACAAAATTTGCATGCCAGACTACAACCCACTTGTGACGATATACAAGCAGTAACCCTTGTTGGAGTAGGGATTAAAACTCCTTCAGTAATTCTATTATCATGCGTTGTGAAAGCACATTTAATGGTTCCGTCATTACTTTTTTGCAAATCAGAAATAGCCAAACAATCTAAAAAATAATGTTGATCAAGGAATTCAACCAATGCTTTGGGCACATTTTTCATTTCATCAAACGAGCGAATACCTTTTTTCCAAATCCATTCATACACCTGTTTGGCGCGGAATTTTTTCTCCCCTTGATTTTCAAGTAGAGTAATTAATTCGTCTTGTGAGAGATCACGGATGTTTTGTTTGACTTGTGACATAATACAATCACAAAGTTAGGGTTTATTCAGTGATTCAGAAACATAGTAATTATTGGCTCTGCTTATGGCGTTCACCTCATCCCCTTCTCCCCTAACAAGCGGTTGGGCTTAAACTTGCGTTGTCCCTTGAGCCCGTATTGAGCAATCGTTTGTCTAATATGATTTGCTGCATCATCTACCGAATCAGTCATTAAGAAAAGATCCAAATCAGAAGAATTGATTGTTTTGTTTTCAACCATTTTATCAATGTGGATTTTGAGATGCTGATGATATTCGGTGCCCATCACAACCACCGGGAATTTTTCCATTTTACCGGTTTGAATCAAGGTTAATGCTTCAAACAATTCATCCAGCGTTCCAAACCCGCCGGGCAATACAACAAATGCGTATGAGTATTTAGAGAGCAACACTTTGCGCACAAAAAAGTATTTTATATTTACCCATTGTTGTACATAAGGATTTGGTTTTTGCTCCATAGGCAGAACGATATTGCAACCAACAGAACGGCCACCGGCTTCATGCGCACCACGATTGGCAGCTTCCATAATACCGGGACCTCCACCTGTCATCACCGTAAAACCTTCACGCGCTATAGCAGCGCCCATTGTTTTGGCCATTTCATAATACGGATGATCTTCTTTAAACCTGGCAGAACCAAAAACAGTAACACAAGGACCAACAAAATGTAATTTTCTGAATCCACGAATAAACTCACGCATGGTTTTTAAAACAAAAGTGAATTCTTTCCATCTAGATCGGGGGCCATCGAGGAAGAGCAGGTCGTCGGATGTCGTGTTTTGATTTGCCATGATAAAACTTCAATGATTGCAAATTTAAACTCAAATGCTGTCGGCAATACATGATTAATTTCATAATTGCATTAAATCAGCTGACACGAAAAAGGTCAGGAGATATAAAAGAAGAGCAAATCTGTGAGGTTATTTACTAAAGGTAAATTGAGTGATGGTGAACTTTGATTTAGTGTCAAAATGATTTCCGTACAAAGCAACAAATCCAGCTTTTCCAGTTCCATCTGAATACGGCACTAAATCAGCCACGTGAGCATTATAGAGATCATCATTTTTAACTATGAAAGCCCTATCGGTATTCAAATCAAATTTATTCAAATCAAATTCAACAAAATAAGGATACCCTGAAAAAGCTGAATAATCAGATGATGAAATTCCGGAAATTATCAAAGCATTTTCATTGAGTTGAGTGACACAATGCGCTTCACCAATATTTGCATTAGAAAATCCAAAAGTACGATAACATACTTTTTCAAGAGTAAGCACATTATTTTGCCATTCAATTCTACCAATTGCTAAAAAACTTGTTCCGTTTTTATGCCCAGAACCTACGATGTACGTATTATCCCCATCTTTTACTAAACCACCGTTGACAAAATCATCAACATCAAATAGATTTCCTTGCCATAGTTTAGCGTTAAGTGGTTTTTTCTGAAATAATAATTCTGTAGAAACAACTGTTTGTTGAAACCCATCACCTCCAAAAGAAATGAGCACGTGAGTGTCATTCAAGTAAATGACGTTAACACGGATAGAAGCCTGATTAGTTGATGTAATGAAACCTTCAGGCACTTCAATTGCCAAATCATGTAAAATGACTTCACTGGGATTTGAAAGTTTTTGCACACTGAGACCCAAATACATTTTTTGTGCACCATTCACCCAGGCATGAAATAAAAACACGGAGCTGATTTCAGTACCATTTGAATTCTCCGCTATATCCAGAAAATCAACCGCCGTGCCAGTACCTGATCCGGTTTTCCAAGTATCCATTTTTGCACCTGCGTAGTCAGGATTGGATGAATAAGCTCTATAATTCAACATTGGGTCATCTAATTGAAAATGTACATTCAATTCATCGTCCATCAACACTAAATGATCTCTTCCACAAGCTGCGTAACCACCACCTTGTAAGGCAATAATTTTATTCATGTAATCAGTACTTGAGATTGAATTCTCTGAATAGGTATTTGCTGTGGGATAATTAAATTTTTTCAAGTGAAGATCACCATCAAATCCCTTTTCAAGACTCATTAGTTTTCCGCTTTGTGTCAGGCATAATGACATGGATGAAAGAAAACTGATACTGTTAAAAATATTAATATCATAGACCGAATAAGTTTCAGTCTTGGCACCAACATAACTTGTACCACACGTTTCCGGATCAACCTCCAATGAATAATCACCTGTGGTTCCTTTTGTATAGAATGCCCCGTCTTTATAAACTATAGTTCCGAGTTGTTCATTACAGTATTTTCCGGTCTTAGCATTCAATACACCCAATGCATCACTTTGCGGCTTAATCAAAAAATACTTGCCATTTCGCAGTATTGGTTTATGGTTAATATCTTCAACTTCTTTAAAATAAAATGAACCATAATCAATCAATGTTTCGAGGTTTATCAAATTACCGTTTTCAGCATTAGATTTTACAACTAGTATATTTTCGTTCTGGTAAAATATAAAATCTTCCATCTTACGTCCAAAATAATTTGCCTCAACACCAAAGCCCATATTAACTACTTTTCCCTTAACATACAATTTGTTATCAGTGCCAAGAAAAATGTCATTCCCAAAATCAAACTGAACATCGGCAATAAAACCTCCTATGGGTTTGCCGTTTATATCAAATAACTCACCTGAGTTTGGATTTTTGATTGCCCAATCGTTCAAGTCTTTCATAGGTTCATCACCAATTAACTGACCTCGAAATTCATATGGACTTCCTTTAACAAAAGGTAGAAGCTCTACAAAATTTGTGTCTAATACTACAGATCCACCATCATAGATAACCAACCAATACTCATTGGCGCACTTACTTCCAAAACCCTCTGTAGATTTAAGCTTTGATGAGGCGAGCAAGATTTTTCCATCCTTCCATGATCTTACATCAATTAAAATTTGATTAGTAGTCAAGTCAACAATCCAGTCAATATCCTCTGTACCTTCTCTGCTGGCTAATGCAAATAAATTTTTGATCCGTTCTCCATTCATGCATGAATAAAGTTTAATTGGTCTACCGGGTAACCACCCGGCCGTTTGACCTTTCGGCTTGTAATATGTTCTGTCCTTCCAGTAGCAACCTTTACAAGGCTCAATAGCGTACTCTCTTTCAAATTGTGCCAGCACAACCAAGTTGTTTAGCATAAGAATAAGAAGCAGGAGCATTTTTTTTACCAGGCCAGAAATGGATATACGTTTTTTCATAATTAGAATTATTATGTATTTGAAATTATTTTTTCACTCTATTGAAATGATTTTGCATGTATTATGATCTAAAATTATTTCTTTGATGAAGCGTCACCAAATCAAATTCACAAACGGGCGAAATGAATTCACAAGCAGCAAAATGAAAACAAGAAATGTGAACCCCCGGTGTATACCGAGTACATAAAAAAGAAAGCGAGAACATGATGTCTCGCTTTCGTGGTGGGCCCACCTGGGCTCGAACCAGGCACCTACTGTGCCGATAGCTATCGGCAGAGTCAAGTGCTCTTGTTGAATTTCATAAGGAGTTTTTCCGTCATTTCCGGATATTTTGTAAGATTTTGAAGATAGACTTTGCTTTTCATTGACTTAATATGAAGTTCTATTTTTCTAGCTTGACTTAATGATTCACACGCTATCTGAAAGAATAATTCCCAGTCATTCGTCGCTGCCGTAAAACGATGATTCCCGTGGTGTTTTGTGTTGTGCTTTTCAATTCGTTGCTCAATAGTATCACTGGTTAACCCAATGTAGTGTTTGCCTAACTTTTTGCTATACAAAATATATACCGAGTACATAAAAAAGAAAGCGAGAACATGATGTCTCGCTTTCGTGGTGGGCCCACTTGGAATCGAACCAAGCACCTACTGTGCCGATAGCTATCGGATATTGTCTCAAATCTAACTAAAAACAACAAAACCATCAAAAAGCCACAAATTCAGTGGCTTTCCCTCCTTTTTTAGTTTATGCCTGTTTGGATGTCTTTCGGCTTCTTTCGACGGCTTTTGTTACCCATTTGTTACCCAAAAATATTTCAAGGATCACATGAAGGTTCATGAACCCTTCAGACGCTTTTGCGATTTCGGATATTGTATCGCAGGGGTAATGTTTAACCTTAAAATTAGAGAAAATGGGAGTTTATTTAAGAGAAAAAAAATTAGGGAACGGACAGGTATCTTTTTACCTCGACATTTACCATAACAAACATCGGTGGTATGAATTTTTAGATATTCATGTCAATAGGAACAAACCTACTCCAGAAGACAAGGAGAAAAAATTGTATGCACAGCAAATTAAAATCAAAAGAGAAAACGAATTGATTGTTCAAGACAATGGGTTAATAAATAAGAACAGTCAAAAAGCCGATTTTGTAAAATGGTTTGAAAAATACGCCGAACAAAAATCGCACAACCGACTTTACAAGCAAACCTTGAACTACCTGAAAAAGTATTTAGGAAATCGCCCGCTGACTTTTCAAGCTGTGACACCGGATTGGATTAAATCTTTCATTGCTTATCTGCTTACCAACATGGGCAACAACACCGCGCGTCATTATGTCAAAAGCATGAATACGGCATTGAAGGACGCGGAACGAGCAGACATCATCCGCAAGAATCCATTTAGTTTAATTGACAGAAAAGATCTGGTTAAGAAGCAGGACAGTTTCCGAAAAGCTTATTCGTTGGAAGAATTGCAACATTTGATTTGTACACCATGCGCCATTCATCCGCAAATTAAACAGGCATATTTATTTAGTTGTTTTTCTGGCTTGCGTTGGAGCGATGTAAACTGCTTGCGGTGGGATCAGATAACTGCAAAGAAAATTGACAAAGTAGAAACCTACTTTATTTACTTCCAACAAGAAAAAACGGATGCCATCGAGTATCTACCACTTTCTGACCAAGCGACTGAAATTATCAAGCGCAGAAGGCAGCAACATTTGAAAGAAGAACCAAGTGTGTTTGTTTTTCCGGCTATTAAAGAGTACAATAAAAATGGTGCAATGAACCGAAAGGTAAACTACCATCTTAAAACGTGGGCTGAAGCTGCCGGATTGAATCGAAAGCTAATGCACTTCCATACTGCACGCCACACCTTTGCAACCAATGTTTTGGAACATTGTCCTGAAGGTGACTTATACACCGTGTCAAAGCTATTGGGGCATAAAACAATTCAGGCTACGCAGATTTATGCTAAGATCAGGGATAAGAGAAAAATGGCGGCGGTAAAATCGCTTCCTTCATTGAATTTATTAGCATAAGCAACTTTATTAGAAAAGCCACCAGAAATGGTGAATTATAGACTTACTTGACTCACCAAAGTCTAAAAACGTATGAGAGGAGCCCAATTTGGGGCCTCCTCTCTTTGCTTTAATGGATGTGGCTATTCTTATTAATTAGCTTAATATTGAATACTGCAATCCCGCCAGGTAGATTTTTAAAGGATAGCGGAAGCTAATTTTCTTTTGGCACGCCTAAAACACGCAGGGCTTCGTCATAAGCGGTAAACATACTCCCAAGTTTAACCGGATCGTTTTGAAATTCTTTTTGAATTAAGAAGGCAACACCACGGAAAACTTTTAGTTCCTTTTGCCCCTTTAATAAGCTTACAAATAAGTGAGTGCCTTCTTGAATTAATTCCTTTTCGCTTAAACTTGAATCTGAAGCAATTTCCTTTAAAAATTCAACACAAGTATATATATTAAGTTCATTTGGATTCAGTGAAACGGAAAGATTAGCAATACAATTGTCATAGAAATTCTCTTGGCCCTTCCGCTTCTTGTCGAATTCTAATTTGATAAGTTCATTAGAAATTGTGAGACCAATATATTTACTTTTAACAAACTCGTATTTGTACTTGGATTCTTCACCAAGCGCTAGTTCGACATATTTCTCGCTACTAATAATTTGCCCGTTTTTATAGTTCAAAAATTTGAGAAAAAAGGCGTCATCGGAGATCAATATGCCATCATTCTCAGTAACTACGGCTAACGTATCAATAAGGTAGTGTACGATTGGCAGGTCGTCAAGCTTCTGGTCTAATTTTCTGCTTAAGTCCAATTTTGACTCAGCTATGACAACAGTACATTTTTTATCAATAAATTCAAGGAGATTATTAAGGTAGGCCACATTATTTTTGTAAACATCTTCTGGTTTTACAGAATGTACAATTCCAGCGGTCGTAAAAGTAATTGACATTTCTGGCCTGGGCAGTGCGTTTTCTTGTTTTAAATAATCTTTGATGAAATCACGAATCGCAGCAGAGATTAAAAACTTACCGGGGAATTCCGTTTTAACTTCCCAATGAATTTGAAAAATGATAAGTAGAGATGAAAAATCTAATACAAGGTTCCGTTTAGTGAGGTCAATTTGTGGAAAAGCAACTCTCGGAATAATAGTAAATCCTTCTCTATAGCGTGTCAGATTAAAATAACCTTGAATGTGATTAGATGAATAGTTAACAGCTACCAATTCCGAAAATGATAATTTGTTACTGTAATATTTCTGGAATGCATTTTCAGCGTTATTTTCCCTTTCAGCCGCATCCGCCCCAACAGTCGACAGAAGAGTCTCAATAAGTGCATTTGGGTTATCTTTTTCAATCTGGATACTTTGCATTGGCATGCCTGAATGAGGGTCGTTAGTAACCTCATCCATAATCAGCTCACTTAAATGAAGGTACTTATCCATAATTCGCAAAATTCTAACGGTGTCAGTAGTTCCGACCATCTGACGTTTAATCGAAAAGACATCATTTACATGCTTACCCAGCAGCTCCTTTGCAAGATGATTACCCTCGACTATCTCAATGAACTTCGCTGATTCTTTGTTTAGCTGATATTTGACAAACCATCCTATTTCGACAATCTCGTTTTCTTTTATCAGCTGCGACGGAAGGCCAATAGATAACATAAAATATTCCATTCTTGCCGGCTTATTTTCTTTCTCGATGGCAAATGGATATAAAACATCCAAAGCAATTCTATGGTGATTATTTTCGACCAGTGCTCTGCTGACAACACTCGCATTATTATAGAACTTGAATTTGAAAGTCCTAAATTTGTCCACTAACTCATTTATTTTCGATGTCTTTTGATCCATGTTGCTGCGACTTAGACTAACGAGATAAAGACTCAGAAAGAATTCTTGGTCCTTAGATTTGCTCGATTGGAATTCACATATTTCAACGCATCTCTCCCAATCGAGCACTTGCTTGCATAGATTGGCTTCAATCATTAACAATTCTTCGTTATAAGAAAATTTAGTACGCCAAACTTTTAATAACCTCAGCAGTTCTTTGTGATTACTTTTTGATTTATGCAGGGATTTTATGTAAATCTCCAACTCTTGGGATTCCACATCGTCTCTGACAAACTTCTGGCAGAGCTCAGCCGTTATCTCGAATTCATTCAATAAAAAATACGAATAAGCCACGTAATAAATCCAAGGAGACTTTGATTCTAAAAGAAACGTTTCAATTTTTTTTAAGTTCGTAATTGTTTCAGTATCATTATTTTTTCTTGTAATTGCGCAGAATTCCGAAATTAGATTCTTTAAGTGGTCATTTTCAAATTCTTTATCCTTGAGCGTTTCGTAGACATCAATTTCGTTTTCTTTGTAGTGGAAATAGAGATGGTTTTGAATATCCAGGATTTGAGAACAGCGATTTTCATCCACGAAAGTAATTTTTGAAATAAACTCCCTCGAACACCTTGCAAAATTTTTAATATCACCCTTCTTTAAAAAACAAATTGCTTCTAGAAGAACAATTTCAGCAGATTTATCCTTTAGGCTATTTATGACCTCTATAGCTAGGTCAAATTCCTTGACGTGTTGAAGCGTGTTTCCTGTCATCATAACGTAAGGCTCATCTTTCGTAGTCAAACTTGAAAAAACGAATTTCATTTTGAGGGCAGATTCCTTTTGTTTCAAAATTATAAAGTCTATATAATGCCGGAATAGCTCAAATAATTGAAAATCCAACCCTATTTCCGAATCTTTTATATCATCTAAAAATTTATCCAATGTCGGTTTAACTTGCCTTAACAATTCAATATTTCCTATGTACGGTCGATTTAAATCGAAACCCGTCGTTTGGAGTATTTTTGTAACTGCTGTAGTAATAAGAAACATCTTGGTTTTATAAGTGCTAAAAGTTAGCGTCTCGTCGTTATATTCAGATAGTTCAGGGATAATTGCGAATTTTTGGTATGCCTCCAATAGATCCAAAAATTGAGGATTGGAACGTGTGTTGAAGTATAGAATTCTTTTGAAGTCCATTTTTTCAATCACAATTTTTGGAACAGCCATCAGTTCTTTTCTCAAATCGTCAGTGGTTGATATAATGACTTTAACAACCCATGCCATCAAATTCAAATTATCCTCTGCGAGGATTTCGTCGATTAATCTTTTAGACTCATTCAACTCGCCAATTTTAGCATATCCAAAGCAAGCCCATTCTTTAAATAACTTAGAAGTGGCGTCCAACTTATGTGCATTTATGAATGCCCGATATACCGCCGTATCTCCTAACATTCCATAACATTGGGCTTTTAAGAATTCAATGCTAGCCTTAATTGTATGATGCGGGTTTGTATTATTAATAACGAAACTGTTATTTAGCTCATTGAGTAGGTCAAGAGCTGTTTGTGGCTTGAATTTCTCCATGCTTTCTCTGTAAACACTGAGTTGTCTCCTCCATTCAATCTCTAATTTCTTATCTGAGTTTATTAGATTTTTTTCCAGATAATCCATCATTTTCTTTTGGCCGTCATCAAGGACATCAATTTTCCTCTCAATATTTTGGAAATGTCTAATCACAATTTTGAAACGGGCTTCATCCTTAATGTCTTTCACATGCGCATAGGCTGAAGGGAATTGCGCAAGAGCTTCATTATATTTCTCAAAAAATCTTTGAAGTTCAGTGTTCTCCAGATGTACATTGATTTGTTGGTCCGGGTTTTCAAATAGCTCAGTGAAATATAATTTTATGCGATTTTGATTTCGCCATCTTATCCAGACATTAGGCGACCATAATTTTAAAGCCTTCTTATAAGCTTTTTTCATTTGATACTTCACTTCTCCTTGCGGTCCTTGAATCAATTTCAGCGCGATTCCGGCAGCCACTTTAATGGCAAAGCTTGATAAAGGGTCCATAATTTTTGGATTCATAAATTTTAATTTGCTTAGTACCTTAGATCAAAAGTTGCCACATTCAGTTGACGACGTTTGAATTGATTATAAGTTGTTCACTGCCATAAGACTCGAAAAACAAACGACTTTTTTTGTCAACACTATATTCCTGAAAGCCAAATAAGCCTATAAAGATAATTGAAAGGATGGTTGCGATTGAAAACAATTAATCTTCAAGTTGATCGTTAGAACTCATAAAATTAATAATTTTTAATTTACTTATAATCAATTACTTTTGATGATATTAGTCTCAATATGAGACGTAGTTGTTTAAGCAATTTTTACCTGGACTTCAGAGCCATGATCTTTGCGAGAAAAGTATATGAGTGTATTCAGAGTAAAATATTACAGGACTGGAAAAGCGAGAGGTGCTAGAGGATTTATATCTCTGCATGGACGATCTTACGAAGACGTGTTAATCAATCAAGCCTTTGACGATTTATGCCAATCGGTTTATCAACACACGGATAGGTATGTGTTCCTCGATAACTTCGCTTTTGTTAAAAGAATTCGAGCCAATTCCAAATTGTGCATTTATCAAGTCATGCTCTTTGATTGGCGTGACAAGACAAAACTTCTAGCCGAATATCAAGTCGAGATTGAATGTGAAATTAATGATGGCCTAACGGACATTTTTGAACAGGATTGCGAATTTGCGCCTGTACCAGAGAAGACGATGTCAAAGCCGCTAAAGGAAAAATCACCTACCACATGGCTTATGCAAGAACCGAGAGCGGTGAGATGGTTTTTAATTGAGCTATATTATTCGAAGAGTCTTAAGGCATTAAAAGAAACCAGGTCCAAAGCTACTTATCACCGAAACTTAAAAATATGTCAGGAGAAGGGATATATCGTGAGAAATAAACTGGTGAAACGGATATTTGTCAATAAGACCGTTGACAGGGAGGTCGAACATAAATCGAGAAAGCGCAAAGTGATTATATTTTAGATTTAAAAGAAGAGGGTGATTTCGTTTCACTTGAAAATGAAGTGATTTGGAAAGAACCTTGTTGATGGTTTTGAAAGTATCAATTGACAGATGCAGCATTTACTTTAACAATAATTAGAATAACTTTTCCGCTATTTCCGCGTTCTCCAAGAAACATTCACTTAGTAGTCCAAACCCAATCCGTCAACTATGGATAAATCCCTCGAACTATACCTGCCCCTAATGGCACTAACTGAAATAACATATTTCGGCCACAACTACGCCAAATTTCAAGAAGGTGTTATGAGAATAATGGACATGAGAAACCAATACGCTTGGGAAGATGAGATCCTCGCCCGTCATGGCAAAGGTACAATGTTAGAAGTGACTGAAAATGTTGAAGCGCGATACGTATCCGCAGGCAAGAAACTCAGGGATGGTAATGAAGTAAACGCATGGTATGATACCTGCGCAGATACTCATATAACCGAAAAGGATAAACTCTACAGTGCCTTTTTTGTCTACAAAATCCGTCACATTGACTTAATGGACATTGACGATTTCCTGGATTATCATTTGCTCAATCACTTTAGCAACGACTTTGAAAAATTTTGCCGGTTCCTGACATTAGCGTTGCGGAAATATGGCAATGACCTATTGGAAAGAAATCACTTTTTAACTGCTTCTGAATGGGCGCAGCAAAAAGACGCGGAAATGAATTCGGCGACTGACGATGACAAGGCAATCAAAGTAAAAGGAAGACCACAGCGCACGTCTGAGGATAAACTCACGGCATTAAATCAGGAACAAACGGTTCTTCTGATCCGTCTTTTACAGGAATCAAAAGGCATTTTACAAGGAGATTTTTTGAGTAATAAGCTCGCTGGCCAGGCATTTCACATTTTAACTGGCTTTAGTGCGGATACAATCCGTCAAAAACTGTCAACTACGGAATTGGAACCCATCCGAAACCGTAAAAACCTGACCGAAGTCGATAATTTTTTAGCTAAGCTTAGAATACAGATTGGCAAGGAGTTAAAGGATAAAAAGTAAGTATCCACGACCTTGCCTGAACCTTCAGGAACCCTGAAAAGGGCTACCCTTATCACGATCTTTGTAGTGAATATTCACTTAATATTTTACTACAATGGCACTATCATTTTTGACAAATCTCGACGAAAAGGAATTCAAAGCATTCCTGAAAGAGGCAATTCGCGAAGTCCTGCAAGAGGAACTTACTAAACAAACAGAAACATCATCTCATATCCTTGATGTGAGGCAAGCAGCTAAATTCCTGCGGTTGCAACTTACAACACTTTACGAAAAAACTTCGCGTAAGCTCATTCCACATTTCAAAAAAGGGAATAAACTCTATTTCAATCTTTCTGATCTGCAAAAATGGATCATGGAAGGAAAAGTAAAAACTACCGGCGAAATAGACGGTGAAGCAGCAACCTACGTGCTGACGACAAAAAAGTAAATCCGTCAATGACACATTGAACGACAAACAATTTTAAAAAACAATTTTATGGCTGAGGAAAAGAAAGAAGAAGAGAAAGCTGAACAAGCTACCTATACACAAACACAGGTGTTGACCTATTCCGGTCTCGCTGCTTTGGTTGGTGGTGTTATCGGTTACTTTATTGGTGAACGCCGCGGTGAAAAGAAATCGAATGAAAAATTCGAGAAGGCCATCACTAAAATTCTAAAAGCAAATGGCAAGAAAAAGTCCAAAGCAGATGATGAAGACTCGGATGATAAGGTGTTTGAATTGTAAAACGTCAATAATCTGTATATGACACATTCATGTAATCATTGCAAAACTGAGTTCCGGCAGAGACGTCGGAACCAGTTTTATTGCACACAATCGTGCAGGCAGTTAGCGTATGTTGAGCGAAAATATTCAACAAATCCAGTTGAGCCGAAGTCTACGGATCAATTGGCCGGACTTGCAAATATGCTGGGTAAAGTAAATCCGGAAATGCTAATGCAATTATTAAGCAGTGCCGTCAATAATCCGTCAATGACAGATAACTTGACGAATAAATCAGAAAGGCCTATAAAATCCCATGATTCTACACAAAATCCGTCACAAAACGTCAATGACGGATTGGAGAAAAAGCAAAAAAAAGACCAGACTTTTATCAAGAAAGCAAACGAAACGGGAGAACCAACAACATCAACACAATATAATGACACGGTAATTGAAGCGAAAGATGTATTTGAGCTTATGCTGCTTCACAAGTTCACGATTCCAATACCTCCAAAGGGTTATGTGCGCCTTTTATTTCCTAACTGGTCGAATAAAGAATGGGGGCTTTCGCAATATGTCAATGAAAAAATGTTGGAAATTTTTAAACGTTTGTGTTTGGCGTCACGAAATAAAATCATCTCCCATCGAGAACTATGTAGTTGTTATGACCAGATTCGTGAATTTTGTGACGGTTCAATTGCTTACTGTCTGCCTGAAGATTATCCATTTAAACAATTCTTGCGATTTTTGATGATTCGTTTACTGTCATTGATGGAAGACGCAAAGAAAAAAAAGCGAATTAAATTTAAAATTTCAGAAGAACTAGACGAAATGTTTACAATTTTGAACGTTCAGTTGAGAACTCAAGAATAAATCCGTCATTGACGCCAAGCACCGATATTAGGCCATGCTACCCGTTATCATGCTGACAATTGGAGTTCGAATATTGAGAAAATAACACCTTCCCTCATCACAATAGCTGCTGAATATTGTCAATTCTGCCAATAATTCATTAACTCAGAATTACTTCAGAATTAACCCTTAATTTTAGCTCATGAAGATTTTGTTGATTGAAGATGAGCAAGCATTGGCTGAATCGATAATCGATTACTTGAAACACGAGGGTTATATTTGTGAACATGCATCAACATTTAATACCGGTGAAGAAAAGGTTGTGCTTTATGAGTACGATTGTATTCTTGTAGATATCACCCTGCCGGGAGGAAGTGGTTTAGACATAGTGCGCAGTCTCAAAAAGCATAATCCACGAACGGGTCTTATTATTATATCAGCTAAAAACTCCGTTGACGATAAAATTACCGGACTTGATTTAGGCGCTGACGATTACCTGACAAAGCCATTTAATCTTGCAGAACTTAATTCACGAATTAAATCTTTGCTTAGGCGCAAAAAATTCGACGGTCGATCAGATATAATTTTTAATGAAATTTGCATAAACCCTGATTCAAAATCTGCACTCATTCATGGTGAATCATTGAATTTGACAAAAAAGGAATACGACTTGTTGCTTTTCTTTATCGCTAATAAAAACAGAGTCCTTACAAAAGAAATAATAGCTGAACATTTGTGGGGAGATGACATGGACATGTCTTCCTCATTTGATTTTATTTATACACACATTAAAAATCTGCGAAAGAAAATGCTAGCAAAGGGTGGTGAAGATTATATCAAAACAGTTTATGCCGAAGGTTATAAGTTCAGTGAACCATGAAATTACTTACTAAAAACACGTTTGTTTCTTTAGTTGTTTCAGTGATCGTCTTTGCGGTCGGTGGTTTTGTCTTTTACATTCAACTCACAAATATAATTGACGAGGAATCCAACGAAGAATTGCTTGAAAAAAAGAATGAAGTTTTGCAATTTGTAGCAAAGAATAATCGACTTCCAAATGAGTTAACCGGTGAAGAGTTTATGGTATTTCTGCCGTCCACCGAAAATACGCTTGATTCTTTTAGCGATACGCTTATATACAGTGAAATGCAAAGCGAAAATTTGCCCTATCGAATATTGAATTTTAGTTTACAATTAAATGGACAAAATTATCAAGCCAGAATTTGTGATGCTGTGCTTGAACAGGATGAATTAATTGAAACAATTTTCGCATCGTTTGCCTTGATTATTTCGGCATTCATTATATTGTTGTTGACAGTAAATTATTTCTTTTCAAAACTCATTTGGCGTTCTTTTTTCAATACAATTGAGGAGATTGGAATTTTCCAACCATCACAGAACAATTTAATTGTTACAAAAAAATCCACCATTTTGGAGTTTCAACAATTGAATGACGCAATACAATCAATGTCTGTAAAAATCAGTAACGAATTTAAAAATCTGAAAACTTTTACCGAAAATGCGTCGCACGAATTACAAACTCCACTTGCTATTATTCAATCTAAGACAGAAAATTTATTGCAAAGTGTAGGATTAGAACAAGCGCAGATGAGCGAGTTGATTGAAATTAATCGTGCAATTGCAAGGCTGCGAAGAATTAATCAATCATTAATTCTATTAACTAAAATTGAAAATAACCAATTTACTATTACTAATCAAATTGATTTATCAGAAGTGATAAAAGACAAAATAGAATTGTATGATGACCTGATAAAAATGAAAAAAATCAGATTATCTACTTCACTAATTTCAGTAAAAATTCCGTTCCATCCTGACTTAGCCGATATTTTGGTTTCTAATTTGTTAACCAATGCTATTAAATATTGTCCTGAAGAAGGAGAGATAAATATTGTTTCAAATGAAAACAGTTTGGTGTTCTCGAATTCTGGTGAAAAACTTATCTCAAACGGAGAACAACTATTTAAGCGGTTTTACAAGGACAATATCGATTCAGAATCTACAGGACTTGGATTGGCGATTGTTGAAAGTATTTGCAAAATGCACAACTGCAAAGTATCTTACAATTTCATTTCAAATTTGCATCAGTTTAAAATTGAATTTTAGTCTATCCGTCCTATTAAGTCTGTTTTTTTAGTACTTCAGATTTGCTTCAGAAACGTAAACTAATATTGTACTCATACTAACAAATAACTTAAAATTATTCATTATGAAAAAATTGCTGATTTATTCATTTTCTATCCTTGCTTTCGTTGCATGCGAAGAAGGAGAACATGGTTTGTTCGATAAAAAAGATAAACCATGTCCAACAGTTGCTACTGAAGACGTGCCTACCGCTGTTAAAACGGCTCAAGAACGCGATTACGCAGGTATTGCAGTAACTACCTGGTTCAATGTTGATGGTAAAGGTTACACGGCCTTATTTATCAAAGATGCAATGGAAACAAAGGTATATTATGACAATAGCGGAGCGATTCTTAAAACAGAAGTTGAAGAAATTGATGTTGAAGAAAACGATGCTGAAGAGAATGATGGTGAAGAGGCAGATAACGAAGAAAGTGATGATGATGGATGCGAATGTGACCTGAACGAAGAAGGATAACATTAAAATTTGAAGGATAGAATTGTTTTCACAAAAAAGAAAAACGAATCCGGGTTTGCTCGGATTCGTTTAATCTTCATTCGTAATTTCTGTTATTATTATTAAGTATTGAGCAGAAACAAAACATTTACCAATAACTAATTATTAAAATTGAACAAATGAAAAATCTATTATTTTTAACAGCATTAATCCTTTTCGGATCATTAGCATACACTCAAAAAATTGAAGAATCGGCTGTGCCGGATAGCGTTAAATCAGTATTTAAATTGGCGTACCCAGAGGTCACCACTGCTAAGTGGGAAAAAGAACGAAATGGCGATTACGAAGTAAATTTCAGAGTGAATGGGAATAAAAACTCAGTTACTTATAGTCCTTCAGGAAAGGTTCTTGAAACCGAATTTGAAATAGCTGTGAGCGAGTTGCCGAAAGAAGCCTTAGCTTATATAGAAAAAAATTACGCTGGGCAAGAAATTACAGAAGCTGCAAAAATTACATCAGCTGACGGCAAAATAAAATATGAAGCGGAGATTGGTGGCAAAGATATTTTTTTCGACGTGGACGGAAAGTTGATTAAATAAAATTGCGAGATGGATTTTACGACTTGATAATTTAATGATTGATTTTATTGTGTCGTGAAATTGCTCGTTGTTTATTTATTTACCAGATGATTTGAATTAATCCAAATAAAATTGAAATGAAATTGAAATCGTTCATAATACTATTCGCATCTGTTTTAGGCCATCAAGTACTTTTTGGTCAAGAGAAAAATATGCGCACAAAAGATGTGCCTGCGATAATTCAAAATTATATATCTTCAAATTATCCTTCGGCTACCAAACTGAAATTCTATGTAGAAAAAGGCGAAGATTTGATCCTAATAGAAAGTGAATTTAGTTTTAATGGCGAAAAATATTCCCTCGCTTTCAAAAACGACACATTAATTGAAATTGAGATTTTTAGAAATTTCGTCGCAATTCCCTCTAATGTTCAAGCGACAATTACAGTTTCTTTAGACAGTCTCTTTTCGGCGTATAAAATTATTGAATGCCAAGAAGTGAATCCTCAAACAAATTTACGTTATGAAATTTTGGTAAAAGGGACTTCTGAAAAGTCAACGAACTATTTCGAATTATTCTTTGATTCGCAAGGAAGTCTTTTGCGGAAAGTTGAGGTTGAAGCTGAACCAATACCATCACAAAATTGACACTATGAAAAAACTTATTATAGTCATTTCGTTTGGTCTTTTTGGTTCAGCCTCTATGGCGCAAAATTTGACCTTTTTTGGATTTTTACCTGCCATTAATCAAACCGGAAAAATTACAAAAAAAATAAACTACAATTTTTTTGCTTCCACTACAATTGACGGATTTGATCGAGTTATAAATGGCATAGATTATCCGGCAACCGATTTTCAATTGTATATCCAACCTAGTATTATATACGTTTATTCTCCAAATCTCAATTTTGCAGGAAGTTATACTTACCAACGGAATAATCCGTTAAATAGCGCTTTCTCTAATGAGCATCGTTTGTGGCAACAAGTTATTTTTTCATTTCCTATTTCTAAAGGTCGCTTAATAAATAGGTTTCGATTTGAAGAACGCTTTACACAAAACAAGAATTTAGCGACTTACCCGTTATCTACTCGTTTTAGGTATCAGGTTGGTTTTAATATGCCTTTGCAGGGTAAAACACTTGAAAAAAACGAGTTCTATTTTAACACTTACAACGAATTCTATTTTAGTCTGACAGGAGCCAAGAATGCAACTTTCAGTGAAAATTGGTCATACGTAGGTGTTGGACTTAATCTGGGAAAAATGGGAAAAATTGAACTTGGTTATTTATTACAGACGGCTACTCGAAATCAACAGCACGATCTTCGTCTGTTTAATCTTGCCCAAATAATGTGGGTTACAAATTTTAACTTTGACAAAAAGAAAAAGTGATGATTTGAATGTTTTAAAATACACTCAAAATTTCAAAAATTGATGAAACACTTATTAATTAAATCAACTTTCGCACTTTTACTTTTCACCATGTGTGATTTGAGTTCAGTTGCTCAGGAAACGTCTATAACAATTTCAGGTGTGGTAATAGATAAAAAAACACAAGCCGTTCTGCCGTTTGTTAAGGTTGTCTTAAAAACAGCAAGCGATAGCGTTTTTGTTACAGGAACAATTACCAACGAAGAAGGTCGATTTACAATTGCAGATTTAAAACCCGGAGATTATTATTTGGCATTTTCTTTCATTGGATATCAATCCAAAAGTGAACCTCTGTATGTTGGAACTCTTAGTGAATTTTTAAACTTAACAACGGTGGAATTAGATCAATCGACTTCTGTTTTGGGCGAAGTAACTATTAGCGTAAATCAAGATGACATCAGTATTAAAATGGACAAAAAAATCTATTCTGTCGAAGACAATATTTCTCAAAGCGGTGGGTCTGTTTTACAAATGCTTCAAAACTTACCCGGCATTACAATTCAAGATGGTAAAGTGCTTTTACGCGGAAGTGATCAGGTAACAATTTTAATTGATGGTAAACAAACTTCCTTAACAGGATTTGGCGGTCAATCCGGACTTGATAATATTCCGGCATCTTCTGTAGAACGAATAGAAATTATTAATAATCCGTCAGCAAAATTTGATGCTAATGGAAACGCAGGAATTATTAATATCATAATGAAAAAAGAGAAACAGGAAGGTTTTAATGGAAAGGTGGGACTTTCAACCGGGCTAGGTTCATTATGGATACGTAAAGAAAATTTACCAACAATTCGACCCCAATATCAGTTTACCCCAAAAATAAATCCGTCACTCTCGCTGAACTATCGAAAGAATAAAATCAATTTATTTTTTCAAGGAGATTATTTATATACCCAAACATTAAATAAAAATGAATTCGTGACCCGCACGTATGACGATGGCACGATTATAAATCAACAACTCAAACGGAACAGAAATACAGGATTGATTGCGATTAAGACAGGGTTTGACTGGAACATCAATGAACACAATACGTTTACTTTGTCCGGATTGTTTAGCAGTGAACGAATTATTGATCGCGGTGATCAACCTTTTTTTAACGAAGACTTGTCTGACCGTTACCGCCTTTGGCAATTTCTCGAAGATGAATTAAAGACAACCATTATGGCTTCTTTATTTTATCAGCATAAATTTAAACAGCCGGGACATTCGGTAAACTTTGGCTTCAATTACACGTTTCACCGCGAAGACGAAAAATATTTTTTTGATAATATTATGCCATCTTATACAGGTTACGACGCCTTCAAATTAATTTCAGATGAACAGGTTGCAGATTTTAACATTGATTATGTACAGCCTTTAAAATATGGTCGAATTGAAGCAGGAATCAAATTGAGAAGAAGAGAAATTCCAACAAACATGCAATTTATTCCAGGACTGAACTCTCCGTTAGATACAAGTGCAGGTGGATGGGCTACATACAGCGAAATAATTCCTGCCATTTACGGTAATTACATTTTTGAAACAAAAAAACTGGAAGCTGAAATTGGTTTACGGGCTGAATATGTAGGGTTGCAGTATAACGTAAATCCGAATCATAATACTTATAAAAGCGATGGCTACAATTATGCTCAACCTTTTCCGACCCTCAGATTTGCCTACAAATTCAATGACAACAATAAATTGTCTGCATTTTATAATCGCCGAGTCGACCGACCAAATGAAGTTGATATTCGGATTTTTCCAAAATATGATGATGCAGAAATAATAAAAGTTGGAAATCCTGCGCTGCGTCCACAGTTTACAAATTCGTTTGAACTCGCATATAAAACAAATTGGAAAAAGGGCTATTTCTATTCTGCTCTTTATCATCGCATCGCAGATGGAACGATTACAAGAATTTCAAGTACGGTAGCCGGGAGTAATTTAATTTATGCGATTTTTCAAAATGTGAACCGAAGTTACAGCACAGGGATTGAAATTATGTTTTCGCAAAAAGTATCAAAGTGGTTTTCACTGAATTTAAGTGCGAATGCTTATCACAATCAAATTGATAGTTTTACTGTAATAAATCTGTATCCAGTAGTTCACAGTTTCACAGCCGGAAAACAAGAAATAATTTCAGGAAACGGAAAATTGAATTGTATCTTTCATTTCGAAAAGAATTTTGACGCACAATTTACAATCATTTATCTAGCCCCTGACCTTATTCCTCAGGGTAAAATTAACTCACGATTTACAATTGATATAGGTCTGAAAAAAAACGTTCAAAAAGGCAAGGGTGAATTTTTTCTAAATGCAACTGATCTTTTCAATACAATGATTATTAAAAAAGAAATTTTTGGAGACGGTTTTAGATATACAAGTACCGATTATTATGAAACCCAGGTTATAAGAATTGGCTACAGTTATAAGTTTTAAAAATTCTCCTTTAAAACCTTTTTAAAGGATTAGACAATAAAAAAATGGCAATCCATTTCAAATGATGCTGTGATTTTTTTTTGAAAATTAATTGCCAAATTATTACTCAATAAATTGTACTATTTGTTATTCAAAACTTCAAGTTCCGTTTGGGATTGGATCATTATTAATGACTCAATGCTTAATGGCATTAATATTTCCCTTTTTATTCTGGGATTGTTTTGCATAATGATTTCTATGATGAAGTTTTTATCCTGCATAATTCAATCAATTAAATTTAAAGCGTTGAATTCTTACCGCATTTAAAATTGCAAGAAGCGCCACGCCAACATCGGCAAAAACAGCTTCCCACATCGTTGCTAATCCACCTGCGCCCAAAATTAAAACAATCGCTTTCACTCCAAAAGCCAATCCAATATTTTGCCAAACAATTTTTTTGGTCGTTTTTCCGATTTTAATTGCGGTAACAATTTTTGAAGGATGATCAGTTTGAATAATCACGTCTGCAGTTTCAATCGCGGCATCACTTCCAAGTCCGCCCATTGCAATGCCCACATCACTCAAGGCTAAAACAGGCGCATCATTTATTCCATCTCCTACAAATGCAAGTGTTCTTAATTTTTCATTTTTAATTCGCTCAACATGTTTCACTTTTTCTTCGGGCAATAAATTTCCGAATGCCTGATCAATTTTAAGTTCTCTTGCAACCTCATCTACGACTGATTGCTTATCACCCGAAAGCATCACCGTTTCAATTCCCATTGCGTTTAAATCCTGAATTGTTTTTTTTGCATCGGGTTTTATTACATCAGCGATGGTAATATATCCTGCATATTTTTCTCCAATTGCAACAACAACAATTGTGTCAACAATCTTATCCACATCAACAGGATAAACAATGTTAAACTTCTTTAGCAATTTTGTGTTACCTGCCAAAATCACAGCTCCATTTAATTTTCCTTTCAAACCATGTCCCGAAATTTCTTCGACACTATCAATATCAATGTCTTTAAACTTTTTATCACTTTCCGCAACAATTGCCTTTGCAACAGGATGAGTTGAATTTGATTCAAGCGCAGCGACAATATTTAAAAATTTTTCTTCCTGCATTGTTTCAGCCTTTACTTGCTGCACTTTAAAAACGCCTTTTGTGAGTGTTCCGGTTTTATCCATTACTACTGTATCAACTTTTGTCATCAGGTCTAAATAATTAGATCCTTTAAAAAGAATTCCGTTGCGCGAAGCTGCACCAATACCGCCAAAATATCCAAGCGGAATTGAAATAACCAATGCGCAAGGACAAGAAATAACTAGAAAAATCAACGCCCTATAAAGCCACTCTGAAACGGAATATTCACTTACAAAAAAATATGGAATTAGAACTAAAAGTGTAGCTAACAAAACAACAATCGGCGTATAAATTCTTGCAAATTTTCGGATAAATAATTCTGTTTTTGCTTTTCGTGAAGTTGCATTTTGAACCATTTCTAAAATTCGGCTGATTGAACTATCTGCGAATTTTTTTGTGACTTTAATTTCGATTACTTGATCTAGATTAATCATACCAGCCAAGACATTTCCATCTTTGTAGATTGTATCCGGTTTACTTTCACCTGTTAAAGCAGCTGTATTAAAACTACTTTTTTCCGTTAGTAAAATTCCATCCAACGGAATTTTTTCCCCGGCTTTTACAAGAATAATTTCGTCAATTGCAATTGTATCCGGTTTTGTGGTGATTGAATTTCCATCGCGTAAAACCGTTGCGGTATCGGGTCTTACATCCAGCAGTGCTTTTATACTTTGTTTAGCGCGCTTAACCGCAGCAGATTGAAACAATTCACCAATTGCATAAAATAACATGACAGCAACCGCTTCAGGATATTCCTCAATTCCAAATGCACCGATAGTAGCAAGACTCATCAGGAAAAACTCACTGAAAAAATCACCCTTCAGCATTGCTTTGAAAGCATCTTTAAGAACGGGAATTCCAACCGGTATATAGGCAGAGATGTACAAAATTAATCGAGGAGTTCCTTTGAAAAATTCGGGTTGAATAAATTGGTCGAGGACAATTCCTAAAAGTAATAAGACAAAACTGACTATTGCTGGAAGATATTCTTTCCAATGAGACACATGCTTATCACCGTGCTCATGAGAATGATCGTGACTATCATCTGCTTTAGCATTAATTTTCTCTTCTAACGAACAACAAGTCATTTGACCATGTTCGTCGTAAGTGTGTTTATGATTTGGATCTATATTCATGTTGTGGTTTAATAAATCTCAAAGTACCCCGCCCCGAAAACTAATTATTAGGTTATGAAAAAAGGGGCAGGGACTTTGATTTTTTTTTAATGTGCGTGTCCGCCTTCCGATTCGCTATTTTTCATTTTTGCAAGAATGGCGTATGCACCTTTAACAGCAACTTTTGAGCTCGCATCAAAACCATCAGGTAAAACTATTTGAACATAGCCCAGGTCAAGTTCACCTTTGGTTACTTCAATCATTTGAAAATGGTAGGCCGCAGGCTCCTCACCTTCACCACCGTGTCCATGTTCGTCGTGTCCTTCTTCAGATTCTCCTTCGTGTTCTTCATGTCCTTCCTCGTTATGTCCTGCGTGTTCATCAGATGTCGGATCTCCCTCTGTTAATACAAAAATATAATCCTTTCCTTCAAAGTGTACTACGGCCTCTTCAGGCAAGGAAGTTACTTTCGCCGAATCTGTTTCAATAACTGCGTTTAAATACATACCAGGAATTAAATCCATATCGTCTCCTTCAATTTCGCAATGAACCTGAATACTTCTATCGTGGCTAATTTCACGACCGATTAATTGAATTCGCGCAACGCGCGACTCTGTTCCATCCGCCAATGTAAAAAGTACCCGTTGACCAATTTCCAAATTCGGAATATCTTTTTCAAAAATGGTCAGTTCAACATGGAGTTTTTGTGTGTTAACAATTTCGAAAAGTACATCAGTAGGATTTACAAAAGCACCAATATTTGTATTCACTTTTGTAACGTAACCCGAAATGGGTGAGTACAAATTCACTGTATTTTGAATTTCTCCTTTTTCTAATTCTGTGATAGAAATGTTAAGCATTTGCAATGTTGCTTTTAGTCCTTGAACTGTAGCTTTAGTTGTATTGTAATCTGCTTTCGCTTTTTCTAGTGACTTTCTTGCATTCACATTTTCTTTCGCCAATTCTTCTTGACGTTCATATTCAGATTTTAGAAATTCAAGTTGACTAACATTCTCTAGATAGTCTTGCTGCAATTTAATGTAATCAGGGTGTTGCATCACAGCAACAACTTGACCTTTTTTAACAGGCGAACCTTCAAGCAATTTTGTTGATTTAACAAAGCCTCCCATTGGTGCAGAAATACTTATCTTACTTTGGGGAGGTGTATCTAAGAAACCACTTGCCGGAATTGTTCCACTGATCGTGCGCATTTCCACATTACCCAAACCAACTTCTGCGGATTCATATTGCGACTGAGTTAATTCAACAACATCTTCGGCATCTTCGTGTTCGCCTGCATGCTCATCTACTTTTTCCTCCGCACTTCCACCACATCCAAAGAGTGAAAGAGAGATAATAAACAAATAGAAGAATTTACTTCTACTCGTTTCTATTATTTTATTTTTTATAATCGTTTTCATATCTTCCTTTTTTCTGATCTAAAGACCAATTAAATATTCTAAATAAATGACAGCTTGATTGTGTTCTTGAATTGCTTCGAGATAACCTTCCTCAATAGAAACAACCTGCTGAAAATTCAACAAGTGTTCTGTATAACCAATCTCTCCACTTTCATAAGCAATTCGAGATTGACGTTTTATAAACTCAGCATTTTTTAACGCTGATGATTCGTAATAGGTTATTTTTTGTTGTGAACTGAGATAAAACTGAATGCCCTGTTGGTACAACCCTTGTAGCATGATTTGTTCATTTTCATAGGTCAACTGGTCGATTTCAATTTGTTTTTCAGCTGCATTACTTTTGTTCATTTCTGGAACAAACCAAAGTGGAATTATTATACCGACCTGCATACCTTGAAATCGATTCGATCCATCTGCGAAAGTAGTGTTCGTTGCGTCAAGCGGACTTCCATATAGAGACTGATTAAAATAGCCAATTCTGAATTCTGGAAGTACCTCACTTTTAATCAATGAACGTTCTCTTTCAGCAATGACTATTTGTTGTTGCAAATAAGCCAATTGTGGATTAGATGCGATTGCAGAAGAATCTGAGTTTAGTATAAATGTTCGTTTAAATTCCTCTTCTTTAGAAATCAGGATTTGAATGGGAACACCCATTAGACTTTGTAACTGACTTGCAAGCCCGCCCATTGTTGCATCAAGTCGAAGAATATTATTTTTGACTTCGTTGAGACGCGTTTCGGACGATGTTTTTTCAAGCAGTGTTCCATCACCAGCACTCAAACGAAGGTCTGCAATTTTGTAGAAATTCGTGTACATCGTATCTTGACTCAGTAACAAATTTCTATACTCTTCCCAAAAAAGAAGCTGATAATAAATATCACGAATGTGATAGGTCAGTTCGTTTTTCGACATCTCGAATTTTAGATCAGTGGACTGAATATTTGCTTCTGCTAAAGATGATTTCGCAGTAAATACGGTTGGGAAAGGAATCGTTTGAGAAATTGTCAGGTTATTATCTGTTCGATAATAACTGTTGTATTGCCCAACAGTCAAGCTAACATCTGTCTTTGGTAATTCTGAACTTGTTTTTTTCTGAAAACTATAGTACTCAGATTCGGCTGTCACGGCTTGTAAGCCTTTGTTATTTGCATAAGCAATGCTCAATGCAGAATCAAGCGTTACAACCTGAACTTGTCCAAAAGATGGAATTCCCACCAGCAATAATAGTAGAACGAGAGGTTCGGAAATTTTCATTTTTTTCTTTTTGATTTTCGTTTATATCCGCCTTCGGCGAGAAAATAAATGCACGGAAGAACTAAGAGTGTTAAGAGTGTTGCAGTTGTTAATCCACCAATAACAACAGTTGCTAAAGGCTTTTGAACTTCGGCTCCACTTCCGTGCGAAATTGCCATTGGTAAAAATCCGAGAGAGGCAACCGCAGCGGTCATAATAACAGGACGTAATCTTGTTTTTGTTCCCGTAAAAATTCGCTCAACCACATCCGTCATTCCATCTTTTTTAAGGCGATTAAATTCAGCAATCAAAACAATTCCATTTAGAACCGCAACGCCGAATAGCGCAATAAATCCAACACCGGCAGAAATGCTAAATGGCATATCTCTTAGCCACAAGGCTAAAATTCCTCCGATCGCAGAAAGCGGAATTGCTGTGTAAATAAGTAGTCCTTGTTTGATTGAACCAAATGTAAAATAGAGCAACACAAAAATTAAAAGCAACGCTACAGGAACTGCAATCAATAGTCGCGCCCGAGCTTCCTCCAAATTTTTAAATGTCCCACCGTAAGTTGGATAATAGCCGGGTTCAAAATCAACTTGATCTTCAATTTTCTGTTTCAGTTCATTTACAACACTCTCAACGTCACGTCCACGAATGTTAAAACCAATTGTGATTCTTCGTTTGGCGTCGTCACGTTGAATTTGTATTGGAGCTTTATAATCAAAATCTACCTCAGCAACTTGCGATAAAGGAATTTGCATTCCTCCTGGAGTAGTCACAAATAAATTCTGTACATCCTCTAAGCTCTTCCTTTCATCATCTTGCAATCGCACCACAAGATCAAAACGTTTTTCGCCTTCGTAAACCAGACCAACTGCCTGTCCAGCAAAAGCAGTATTTACTGTATTATTTATTTCAACGATATTCATTCCGAATTTGGCAATTTCTTCACGTTTGTATTTAATGAGAATTTGTCTAGCGCCAGTAACTTTTTCAACGTACAGTGCTTCTGCACCTTCAATTGTCGGTACGATTTCAGCTATTTGTTCTGAGTAGTAAGTGAGCATTTCTAGGTCTTCACCATAAACCTTTACAACAACATCTTGTCGTGCTCCAGTCATTAACTCATTAAATCTCATTTGAATTGGTTGTTGAAATCCAAAAATTACACCTGGAATATCTTCAAGTTCCTCAGCCATTAAAACGGCTAATTCTTCTTTATTATTCGTTTTTTTCCATAGCGATTTATCTTTTAAAATGATCATCATATCGCACGCTTCAATTGGCATTGGGTCGGTTGGTATTTCTCCTGATCCAATTTTTCCTACAACCATTTCTACTTCATCCGGAAATCGTTCAAGAATTAATTTTCCTGCGTTATTCGCTGCATCTATTGTTTCCTCCAAGCTGCTTCCGGTCATTACTCTAGTTTCAACAGCAAAATCACCTTCATCAAGCGTTGGTAAAAACTCTGCCCCCAATCGATTAAAAATAAAAAGGCTTCCAACCAACAACATAACGGAACTTGCAACAATAACTATTGGGACTTTTAATGCTCCCGAAATAAAAGGTGCGTACATTCGATGGAAAAAATCCATCATTCTATCAGAAATGGTTTTTTTGTGATTGATATTTTTACTCAGTACCAACGCACTCATCATCGGCACGTATGTCAATGATAAAATGAAAGCACCAAGAATTGCAAACGAAACTGTTTGCGCCATCGGCTTAAACATTTTTCCTTCAATGCCAACTAATGCCAAAATTGGCAAGTACACAATTAAAATAATTATTTCACCGAAGGCGGCAGAGTTTCTAATCTTACTTGCCGAGGTAAAAACTTCCTTGTCCATTTGAGACTGTGTCAGTTTTCCACCAATTGCAATAAGACCTAAGTGATGCATAGTTGCTTCAACAATAATTACAGCTCCATCCACAATCAACCCAAAATCAATTGCCCCTAAGCTCATTAAGTTGCCCGAAACTCCAAACATGTTCATCAAGGAAATTGCAAATAGCATCGCTAATGGAATTACCGATGCAACAATTAATCCGGCTCGGAAATTTCCGAGAAAAACGACTAGAATAAAAATGATGATTAAGGCGCCTTCCATCAAATTTGTTGTCACTGTTCCGATAGCACTATTCACCAATTTTGTTCTATCTAAAAAAGGTTCAATAACTACGCCTTCAGGCAAAGTCTTTTTTATTTGTTCAACACGTTCCTTAATGTTTTCAATAACTTGAGATGAGTTAGCACCCTTGAGCATCATGACAATTGCACCTACGGCTTCGCCTTTATCGTTGTAAGTGAGGGCTCCATATCGAATTGCTTGACCGAAATTTACGTCAGCGACATCCCTTATTAAAACAGGTGTGCCATTTTCGAGTTGTTTAATGACAATATTTTCAATGTCGTCTAAACTTTCCACTAAACCTTCACTCCTAATATACCAAGCATAAGGTTGCTTATCAATATAAGCACCCCCTGTGTTTTGGTTGTTCATTTCAAGTGCATGAAAAACTTCACTGATGGTAACATCCATACTTTTTAACTTGTCTGGATTGAGTGCGACCTCATATTGTTTTAAATATCCGCCGAAACTACTGACATCAGCGACGCCTTCAACACCAAGTAATTGGCGGCGTACAATCCAATCTTGAATGGAACGTAATTCCATAGCGTCGTATTGATCTTCGTATCCCGGCAAAGCGTGAAGTGTGTATTGATAAATTTCACCAAGACCCGTTGTAACTGGTGCCAATTCTGGTATCCCGACACCTTCAGGAATTTGATTCATCGCTTCATTAAGCCTTTCAGAAACAAGTTGGCGCGCTTTATAAACGTCAACCTCATCTTTGAAAACAATTGTTACAACACTCAACCCAAATCTGGAAAAAGAGCGGACTTCTACAATTCCTGGAATGGTTGCAACAGCCTGTTCAACCGGAAAAGTGACCAATCGTTCAATGTCCTGTGCCGATTGCGACGGAGCAGAAGTAATAATTTGTACCTGATTATTAGTGATGTCAGGCACGGCATCAATGGGTAGTTGTTTTAACGAATAGCTTCCCCAAGCTATTAAGGCTAATGTAAATATGCCTATAACGAGCTTATTCTGTATAGAAAAGCGGATGATTGCATCCAACATAATTTTGTGCGTTAATTAATGAATAAAAAAATGGTATATCGAATATACCGCCGACGATAGACGTCAGCAATTCATTAATTTATTTTTGGCGGTTGCCAGATAGAATAATCGAGAGATGAAACGAATGGCTCGTTATATTCAACTAGAAATTGTGAGAATTCGACTGTCACTAAAATCTCAGAATAATCTTCAGGAAGCGTAAAAGGAAGAAACACTACGTGGTGACTACAGCAGTCTCCGCAATGCTTAAACGGCATTTCTTCATCGCAATGCCCACCTGTCTCACCATCATGATCACAAGCGACATAATGTTCATACAAAAAATCAAAAAATGATTCGCCGGGATGCTCCTCCGATTCATGATCGAAATAATGAGCAATGGCAGACTGCACCTTCATTAACTCCATGCCAAACGTATTTCCTGAAAGGATTTGCAGACATAAAAATATGACAATGAAGCGTTTCACAGATGCGAATATATGAAAAATGTATCAGTCCAATGACAATTAACAACTCTATAACCGGAATCGTCCTTCAAATTATTAATGCATTATATTTCTATATTCCTTAGTTAGTTCAATTGGAGAATAGTAACACCAACTGGATTAAATGAACTGACTTTAATCCCATTTCAATCTTGGTTTCAATAAATTAAAAAAAATTCCGTTAGTACCCCTGGAGACATAGGTAACTTTAATTGGCTATTGCTGTTATTGTAAAGTGTGATGGAATAAATATGAAGAAAAAAAAAGACGGTTTTGACGAAATAACCAAAATGGTAAAAGAGGCTATTGTTTGGAATGGTGCATTGCAAGAAGACTACACAACAAGGATGGCCGCGCTTTTGGGAATTTCACCAGAAGAAATTTTGAAAAACATTCAGGCTTTATCCGAAAAAAAATCGAGGTTGATTGATGCCCAAATTAATTTGAGTGCGCAATCGAAACCTCAGTTGATAGAACTTAATCTGCCAGAAAAACCAAAAAAAAGATCAGAAGTTCAAATTCCTTATTCTATTTACGTTTGTGACAAATTTTCTATTTCTTGGGATGCAGAAAATTTTAATCTCAAAAAAGTACAAGACGATATTAGTGCTAAATGCCCAAAAATTGCAGTTGTACTATTTCAATATTTTACCGCATGTCAGGATTGCCAAATTAGCTACCATAAACTTAAAATAAATAAAGGTGAAACCGTAGAGAATTATTACAAATTAGAAAAAGAAATGAAGGCAAAAAAAAAGATATTGGATGATATATTAAAAAAGTCTTCAGCAAAATCGTCCTTAAAAAGGAAATGAACTATTTGTAAATTTTATTGACGGTAAATGGCGAGAAATATTGCGCTGTAAATGGTGTCAGTTTTTTTTCTTATCTTTATGATAGTTCATTGAAATATTGCTGGGTTTTCATTTGGGAAAACACAAGCCACTCTAAAGAAATGTAAACTCTGATTTTACAGTTATTTAGTAACAATTAGGTACAACTTGTTACCAGTTTGTTACTTTGGTTTTCTCCAAACCCTCTACAAAGCCTTATTTTATAGGTGTTTTAGGCAATATTCCCCGATAGCTATCGGCAGAGTCAAGTGCTCTTGTTGAATTTCATAAGGAGTTTTTCCGTCATTTCCGGATATTTTGTGAGATTTTGAAGATAGACTTTGCTTTTCATTGACTTAATATGAAGTTCTATTTTTCTAGCTTGACTTAATGATTCACACGCTATCTGAAAGAATAATTCCCAGTCATTCGCCACTGCCGTAAAACGATGATTCCCGTGGTGTTTTGTGTTGTGCTTTTCAATTCGTTGCTCAATAGTATCACTGGTTAACCCAATGTAGTGTTTGCCCAACTTTTTGCTATACAAAATATATACCGAGTACATAAAAAAGAAAGCGAGAACATGATGTCTCGCTTTCGTGGTGGGCCCACTTGGAATCGAACCAAGCACCTACTGATTATGAGTCAGTTGCTCTAACCGAATGAGCTATAGGCCCCAAATTAAATATACCTTACCTACTGTGCCGATAACTATCGGCAGAGTCAGGTGCTCTAACCTCCCGATGTTTATCGGGATGAGCTATAGGCCCCAAATTAAATATACTTTACCTACTGTGCCGATAACTATCGGCAGAGTCCGGTGCTCTAACCTCCCGATCTTTATCGGGATGAGCTATAGGCCCCAAATTAAATATACTTTACCTACTGAGCTATAGGCCCCAAACAAATTAGGTTTTATTTTATCGGGATGCAAATGTATCTTATTTATTGCAATTTTTCAAAATTTAGCCTGTAATTTTGCTCATGTCTCAACCAATATCAGCCATCATCTTTGACCTTGGCGGTGTAATTCTGAATTTAAATTACAACCTCACCATTGAAGCCTTTCAAAATTTGGGTAAAGAAAATTTTGATCAATTGTACACTCAATCTCATCAAGATAAAATATTTGACTTGTTTGAAACCGGAAAAATTTCATCACCGGAATTCAGAAACTACTTCAGAAAATTTTTAGGTGAACACATTTCCGATCAGCAGATAGATGATGCCTGGAATGCCATGTTGCTTGATTTACCTGCAAGAAGAATAGATCTTATTCGGCAAATAAAAAAAAAGATGCCGGTCTATTTGTTCAGCAATACCAATGAAATTCATCATACCGCATTTAGGCAAACAATTAAAACACATTTCGGGAATGAAAATTTGCTGGATGATTTATTTGACCAAGCATACTATTCGCATATAGTAGGCAGGCGAAAACCTAATGCTGATGCATTTTTAAAAGTCATTGATGATCACAAACTCACCATTGATTCAACCCTTTTTATTGATGACAGCATTCAACATATTGAAGGTGCCAGACAACTTGGTTTGCAAACTATTCATTTGGTTAGTGAAGATATCTGTAATTTGAAAGAGTTAAAGTTTTGATAAAATCCCAGCGTCATATTCAGCAAAATCAAGTCTTCAACAAAAATTCTAAAAATATTTTTTAAACCAAGCCAACCTTTTGACGTCTTAACCTATCAAAGGGTAAATAATGCTCATCAAACTGTCTGCAGAACTCACAGAAGAGGAACTGATACAGCGCTGTCAAAAACTTGACCAGTCAGCGTGTAAGACATTGTATGACCAAAATTCAGGATGGATGTACGCACTCTGTTTGAGATATGCCCATGATACTGATCTTGCAAAAGATATGCTGCAAGATGCATTCATTCGCATTTTTGAAAAATTAACTACGTATCGTGCAGAAGGGAATTTCAAAGGATGGATGCGAAGATTAACAGTAAATGTTGCCCTGGGTTATTTTCAAAAAACAGAATTTAAAATAAATAAAACTGACCTTACCAAAGCAGATGGTGAACTTGAACCGGACCACAATATACTTGAGCAAATTGGAAGATCAGAATTACAACATCTCATCAATGCATTGCCAAATGGACAACGCCTAGTATTTAATGCATTTTGTATTGAAGGATATTCGCATCAAGAAATTGCTGAAACGCTGGGGATATCTGAAGGCACTTCAAAATCACAATTGTTTGACGCAAAAAAAACATTGCGACAAGCCATTGAACTAAATTATATGACAGCCCGAAAAATTGTATGACAGATTCAACACGAAATAAAGATGCTTATCAATCATTTTTTTCAGCTCAGCCTGAAGAAGAGATTGCTGCACCGGTTGCCGTGTGGAATAATCTTTCAGGCAAACTAGATACAATGCGCAAAGAGCGCAAAAGAAAAAGAATTATTTTCTGGATGATATTTTCATCAGCCGCTTGCCTAATTCTTTCAATAGGTGGTTTGATTATTTTAAATGATGATCAAATGGCAGATGAAAACACGAATACAAACTCTACTTACCAAAAATCTTTGGACCCCGGGGATGAGGAGCCACATGCGCTCAACGGCAACCTCATCCCTGCGGGAACGAAGACACAGAGTGAGGAACAGCGTGAGAGTGAGGGGGAGTGTGAGAGCGAGAATCAGCGTGAGAGTGATATGAATGCGAATGAAAACAGTGGGGATCAGAAAACAACGAATGAAACAGAAATTGAAAAAACTACCAATCCACTCACGCAATCAGGCGGCGGAAATTTAACCGAATATTCAAATGAAAACGGTTATCAGCAAATTGTGCTGCATGAACATCATTCATTCACTGAAACCAAAAACCAACAGGAAGAATTACCCGAAAAATTAAAAGGAGCATCTATTCTTCCCATTGCAAATTATGAAATTGAACGAGGAGCTATTCCCATTCATCTGACCAAACCGGTTGATGTATTTAATTACGCAATTTCATTTTATATTGGTCCTGGACGCAGAGAAAATATTGTGAGCTTGAACGTCAATGATGATCACATTTGGTCAAATAAATTTTCAGAAACTAAACCGCGTTCACGCACTTTCAATACCGGCCTATTATTCCAATACAAATTCAATCCATATTTATCCATTGGAACCGGATTAGGTTATAGCAGCTGGAAATTTAAATCAAAAGAATTCATGAAGATGATTGTTCATTCAAACACAGGTTATGAATTTGATTCGCCAACCGGACGAATGGCTGCCAGTACTTCGGATTTAGAATCCTTCTATGATAACAGCATTACAGGATCTGATACGCTCTTGTTTAAAATTGCATTTGCAAAAACGGTGAAGTACGTTAACATTCCTCTTTATGTAAAACTTAGTCCGGGATTGCGTATTATAAATCCTTATGTACGACTTGGAGCCTCAGTTAATATTCTTGCGGCAACGCAGAATGAATTACGATTTGTGCGTGGCGGCAATGAACGAAACGTATCAAATAACCAAAGAAATGGTTTACAACCGGTATATCTTTCAGCTCAACCGGCACTTGGAATTGAATTTCATCTTGGCAAACGAATTTCATTATTTGTTGAAGGGCAATCTGATTTTCCACTACAGAAATTTTACAAACCAGAGAATGGATTTATTGAATGGGATAGTCGAGAAATGTCAGTACTATTCGGCACTTCAATAAATTTTTAATACCTGACCCAACTTTTATCCAACTTCATCTATCATTGAATTGAGCGCCTAATTAAACAACACTTTTTTATATGAAACGAAAAAATTTTTTACAAACCGGAATTGCACTGATGGCTGTTCCATTTTTCTTCACTGCTTGTCAAAAAGAATCAAGAACTGACGAAGCAACAAGCGTGGGTGAAGATGTGATAGTAAGTAACCGCGATCAAGAAGAAAACATGGCTGAAGAATTTTATGCCGGTACTGATTGTAACTATGACTGGTCACAACTTTGCGGCACTTGCGCAACCGTTACACAAAGTTCAACTGATTATCCAAAAACAGTTACTATTGATTATAGCGATGGTTGTGAAGGTCCACACGGACACGTGAAAAAAGGAAAAATCATTCTAGAAATTTCTGACAACCTACACAATGAAGGTGCAGTAAGAACCTTGACTTATGAAAATTTTTACATTGACGATTTTCAAATCACCGGTTCACGCACTGCCACCAATATTGGTTTGAATGGCAACGGAAATTTAGTGATCACAGTTACTGGAACCACAACAGCTATTCGCGATGGCGTTAGTCGCACACGCACAATAAATCATGAACGTGAGTGGATTGCCGGATCAGAAACTTGTGAACGTGAAGACGATGAATTTTTGATCACCGGCACAGGCACCGTTGAAGGTCCGCGCGGAACAGCTACTACCACCATTGAAAGTCCACTCTATATTGCTCCAGGACAATGCAACTATATTATGTCTGGTTCAATTCACATAGAAGGTCAAGGATCAAAACATCGTGGAGGAACAATAGATTTTGGTGATGGAACCTGTGACAATGTTGCTACTATGACAACGAACAATGGAAAAACATTTGACATTGATCTTGATCAACGCAAAATCATGCAGTAATTTGCTGATATACTTTAAATACCTAAAACAAAAGTTAAAGAACATAGTTTGACGTTTAGCAGGCCGAAATTTTTTCGGGACAAAGAAGCAGGTCGTGAGATCTGCTTCTTCGTTTTTACCCTGTTCGCGCATATCATCTCAAGCAAATTCTAGCTTTCAATAATTTACTTTAAATTTGGTTGATGTCTACGGATTCGCAATCAAAATCAAGCATGCGTGAAGCAATGAATTTGCTTCAGCAAAAGTTATTTGATTTGACGGCAAGAAATCCACTTATAAATTGTGATATACATCAATGCTGGTTACCAGATTATGAAAATATCGGCGCATCACCTTCAACAGTTTACAAAAAAGCCAAATTTTTTGAAAAAGAATACGGCTTAGATACCACCTTATGGGTGAGTCATTTTTTACGTTGGAAAAAACCAAACCACGACATTTTTATCACTTCGCCCCTACTTTGTAGAGAAGTAAAACTGAAAGAAAAACACCGAGAAACAATTCTCTGGGACATGCAGTTCAATTCAGCATATTTCATCAATCCTGTAATTAAAAAAATATTTCATGACGAGTTCAATCTTGTGATTCCTGATATCAGCGATAAAGCAGACGACTTGATAAATTTTCTAGTCCATGAATTCAACGATTTACAATTAAGTAATCAGCTCAACGACGAGCAAATTTGGCAAGTAATGAAATGTGAGGCTGTTGGAATTTTTAATTACAAAAAGTTGAGTCTTTCCAAAGACTATGATTGGATTAAAGAAAATCCCGGTGAAGAATTATTTCAGTTTATTGGAGAAGAAAAAAAAGCAGGAGTTAGAGATTCTTCTCGTCCTTCATTTCATTCGCTTTTAGATCATTCACAATTGAACGCCTTAACTACGGCATTGCAACATCATACGGTAATTCAAGGTCCTCCGGGCACCGGCAAATCACATCTCATTTCCACCTTGATTAAAAATTTCATGTTGCAAGGAAAAAAAGTATTGTTTGTTTCAGAGAAAAGATCAGCACTTGAAATAGTTTACAACATTCTCAAGAAAGAGAAACTGCATCAATACACTACCTTTTTTAATACAGAAAAAGATCAGAAAAAACAGTTTTACTCTCAACTTAAAAAAACATATCTGCAGGTTTTACATCCTGAAAATAAATCTAAGCATGTTATTGAGCCATTAGAAAAGGACACGATATTTTCTCAATATCCTGACAAGGTAAAAGCATTGCAAAAAGACACAGGATACAGCATTCAATACTTACATGAAAAGCTAATTGCAGCAAAATTTGATACTCATTCCTTTATTCCTGTGTCAAATTTTCCGGGAATTAAAATCTGGGAAAACAATGTTGAACTATTACATCATTTTGAACATTTGGTTCAGCTTGAGTTAAACGTGTCTCAATTAACGCAAGCGGCGTTTTTCAGACTGAACTCAGCAGTATGGATAGAACAAAATCCGGTTGAAAAACTCATTGGGCGATTAGATCAATTAGAAAAATCGCTAGCAACCATTCTGACGGTTTCTGAGGATTTTCAAATCACCAAACAATTTGATTCCGTAACAAAATACGCTATTGCGGCAAGTATGTTATCCATGGTTAATCGCAATCAAATTCAATTGTTGGATAAAGAGCATAAAACCTATAAGACATTTAATAATCTGGCAAAAAAATATCAGATTACATTGAACAAACTCAAACAGATTGAACAGGTAAATAAAAAATGGAGCGATAAACCAACCATTGCAGAAATCACAGAATTAACCGGATTACTTAAGCAGCAAAAAAAACGAAAAAGCATACTCGGTTTGTTGAAGAGAAATGCCGCAAAACAAAAAAATTACTTTACTGATTTCAGTGATGACATAGCGCTAACAACAAAATTACAACTACTTGAAGAAGTGCGCCTAGAATGGAAAATCAGAGGAGAACTAGAAGAAATCAAGATCAAATTATTACATCAGTTTGAAATCCAAAATCCGGATACTGACATTGACCATATTTTACAAGTAAGATCAAAGCTGAACAGATTAACACATCATGAATATGAAACATTATTATCCCATGCAGAAAGTGAAAAACTGATTAAATCACTGGCTAAGTTGCATCAAGATATCAATCATGCATCGGGTATCATTTCATTTCTTTACGCTGATCCAAATCAAAAAAGCATTTCAGAGCTCATTGCGTGGATAAAACTTTTGCGTGACGAGTTGGATTTCATGGAGCGATATCAATTTGAAATTGCAGTTTTTAATAAAGTACCAAGTAATGTGTTGAATCTGCTGCATCAATTTAAAAAACCGGTGAAAGAAATTGATTTACATATTGCCTATCAAGAATTATTGAATCAAACAAGATTTATTCCGGCGTATAAAAATTTTGAGGGCATCACACTACTTGAGGCAGCGCAGCAGGTTATTAAAAATTCAAGTGCATTGAATCAAGCCGACAATGAACGCATTGAAACAGCCATTCAAAACAGGTTAGCAAGCAAAGAAAAACTGCTCTATACGCCGAGTTCAAAATTGAAAGAAGAAGGTAAAAAGAACAAACATAAATATAAAGAGCAAAAGAAAATAATCAGCCATGAATTATCAAAAACAAAACAATATTTACCGGTAAAATCACTTTTGGATACTTGTGATGAAACCATTATTGATCTTCTTCCGGTGTGGATTATGAACCCTGTCACGGTTTCACAATTCATTCCGGCAAAACCCGGTTTTTTTGATGTGGTGATTGCCGATGAAGCCAGCCAAATTCCGCTTGAAGATTTTGTTCCGTCAGCCTGGCGCGCAAAACATTTTGTGCTTGCCGGTGATTCACAACAAATGCCGCCATCGCATTTTTTTACCTCCTCTGATGAAACAAAAAGTTTACTTGATCATGGTGAATTTCTTTTTCAAAATACCCGTCTTCAATTTCATTACCGGAGTAAACAACCTGAATTAATTGAATTTTCTAATCGTCATTTTTATGATAATGAATTGAAACCCATGCCGGGTGTTGATGGCAATTTTCCTATCCGGTTAATAAACATTGAAGGTGTTTTTGAAAACGGAATAAACCGAGAAGAAGCAAAATCCATTGCTGAGTTTTACAAAAAACTACTCAGTAAAAAAAGAGAAGACATTGCCATCATAGCCTTTTCGAAAGAACAGCAGGATTGCATTGAGAAAGAAATTCAAAAATTTAATCTTCCTATAAATGATGCCTTGCTGGTGAGAAATCTTGAAAACATCCAGGGAATTGAAAAAGAAATTGTTCTTATATCCATTGGTTATGCTCCCGGTAAAGATCAAAAATTCAGGTTGCAATTTGGCCCTTTGAATCAAGATGCGGGAGCCAATCGGTTGAACGTATTATTCAGTCGTGCCATTGAGCAGATGGTGATTTTTTCTTCTGTTCGTTCAGGTGATTTTGGATTTTCTGAAAACAGAGGAGTACAAATTTTACGAGATTTTTTACAATGGGTTGAACAAAAAAACATGCAGCTTTCAGACGAAGTGATTGAGAATCCTATTCACAAAATCATTTCAGAAATTCTCAGACAGCATAAAATTAAATTCCGTTATCATCAGGCAGACAATAATGTCAGTGTGTGTTGTTTTGTGCATGAAGACAAAATACTATTGGCTGATCCGGGATTATATGAATCAGACATTCGCATTCCGTCTTTAATACACGCATTGCAAAAAAGATTCAGCCATATCATGCTCGTCACGTCAAATGATTTGTTGTATCATTTCAATCAAACCGTTGAACGTATCAAATTATTTTTTACTTCATGAAAAATAGTGACCCTCATCAAAACAAAGTGGATAAACAAGCACAACCAAGAAACAGCTATTCACAGAAGCAAGAATTTCCTGATGATTCACTGCCGGAAGATCATCCGGTGATACTTCTTGATACAGGCTTGAAGTTTTTACATATTACTATTTTGTTTGTGTTTGCATCAGTAATCTTAGGCGCAATTGTTATCTATACTACCTCATTGACCTGGAGTGATCCGGTGATGATTTTATTTCCGATTGCGGGTGTTATTGCCGGTTCTTACTTTGCAATTCGCATCTTGAGATCACTCAAACACAAGGATTTTGATCATAAACTCAAATCTTCAGCTGATATTAGTGAGCTTACAAAGGATAAAGAAAAACCCAATGAAAACAAATCAACCTTTGTTTGATAACTTGAAACATCATTCAAGTGCATATTGGCAGAAAGGAAATTGACCTCATCTACATCATAAAGTTCAATTATTTAAGGCATTAGCACAAGATTCCAATGGTCAAAAAAATACGTACTTTTGTTTTATCATTTAATGAAAATTACCATGGCAGACAATGCAAAAAAATATGGATTTGGAACACGAGCCATCCATGCAGGACAAGAACCTGACCCAACCACAGGAGCCATCATGACTCCCATTTATCAAACCTCAACGTATGTTCAGGAATCACCGGGAAAAAATAAAGGCTACGGTTATGCACGTGGAAAAAATCCAACGCGCGTTGCGCTTGAAAATTGTATTGCTGCATTAGAAGGCGGTAAACATGGTATTTGTTTCAGCAGCGGAATGGGCTCCATGGATGCCGTGATTAAATTATTAAAGCCTGGCGATGAAGTGGTAACCGGCGATGATTTGTATGGAGGATCATATCGCATGTTCACTAAGATTTATGAGCCTTTTGGCATCAAATTTCACTTTGTGAATATGTTTGATACATCTAATATTGAAAAGGCAATTAATAAAAATACAAAACTCATTTGGGCTGAAACTCCTACCAATCCTACAATGCAAATTATAGACATTGCGGCTGTTTCAAAAATTGCTAAAGCGCATGAAATTTTATTAGCTGTTGACAATACATTTGCTTCACCCTATTTACAAAACCCACTTTCATTGGGGGCTGATATTGTGATGCATTCCGTTACAAAATATCTCGGCGGGCACAGCGATGTAGTAATGGGTGCTTTGATTATGAATGATGATCAATTACATGAAAAACTGTATTTCATTTTAAATTCTTGCGGCGCAAATCCCGGTCCTATGGACAGCTGGTTAGTGCTGCGCGGAATCAAAACACTTCACTTGCGCATGGAGCGTCATTGTTTCAACGGTCGTAAAATTGCTGAGTTTTTAAAATCACACCCCAAAGTAGATAAAATTTACTGGCCGGGTTTTACTGATCATCCTAATCATGAGGTTGCAAAAAAACAAATGAAAGATTTTGGTGGAATGATTTCTTTCACCACCAAAAATGCAACACTTGAAAGCACCTTTAAATTGGCATCATCCTTCAAGGTTTTTTCTTTGGCTGAATCATTAGGTGGAGTTGAATCACTGATTAATCACCCGGCTACCATGACTCACGCATCTATTCCAAAGGCTGAAAGAGAAAAAGCCGGAGTAGTAGATTCTCTTTTGCGTTTATCTGTTGGTGTTGAAGATGCCGATGATTTGATTGAAGATTTGAAACAGGCATTAGGGTAAAAAAATGATTGCATTTTAAAATCAGAATAAAATTCTAATCAAAAAAAAAACCATCCTGAGTAGGATGGTTTTTTTTATCTGCTATACTGACTCAGCATTAACCCACATCAAATCTGATTTCAGTAGTTAAATAGTAAATCAAAATAACCCGGATGAAGTATTGATATAAAATGAGAAGAGATGCCTATAAATAGAAAGAGGACCCGTTGCTGAGTCCTCTTTCCTGCGAAAGTTTGTTATGAAGTGTTATGCCTTCATGTAATTGACAAGCCAAAGTAAAGCATTCAATACCAATTCAAGTTTCTCCCTGAATTAAATTTCAGTTAGCATTTTGACCCAATGTTAAGAAATTGTTTCCGGCTATAAAACTCGTGTTTCTCATTGATTTTCCGTGTTTTACATCAAATTAAAACACGTAATGTAGAGGTTGCATAACTATAATAAATACTTAACACAGGCATAAACATAAGGTGAAAGTAGTGGTCTTACTTTGTCATCGTAAATCAGTAAACAAAAACACACTTTATGAAAAAAGGACTATTTTTCTTCTTAGTTGCAGGACTAGCAGTAGCGACATCATGTAAAAAAGAAGGCTGTACCGATCCTACAGCACTCAATTATGACGAAGATGTAAAAGAAAAAAATGATGATGGGTCATGCATCTACCCAGAACCGGAAGATACTACCACAGTATATGTAAGTTCAAACATCACAACAAACACTACTTGGGAAACAGGTAAAATTTATGTGTTAACCACACGTGTAGCTGTAACAAGCGGAGCAACCCTGACTATTGAGCCAGGTGTAATTGTAAAAGGTGAAGCAGGTACAGGAGCTAACGCAACTGCACTGATCATTGCAAAAGGTGCTGATATCAACGCGGTTGGTACTGCAACTCAACCAATCATCTTCACTTCAATTGCTGATGAAATTCAACCAGGACAAATTGCATCACCAAACTTATCAAATGACTTAGATGGTCTTTGGGGTGGTTTGTTGATTCTTGGTAATGCACCAATTTCTGCTGATGCTGAATCAGTACAAATTGAAGGTATTCCGGTTTCTGATGCTAACGGCTTATATGGTGGAACAGATGGTACTGACAATTCAGGTACTTTGAAATATATTTCTATCCGTCATGGTGGAACTAATATTGGTGAAGGAAATGAAATCAACGGTCTTACTTTAGGTGGAGTTGGTTCAGGAACAACAATTGAATATGTAGAAGTTATCGCTAACCAAGATGACGGTGTTGAATTCTTTGGCGGAACTGTAAACGTAAGCAACTTACTTGTATGGAATGTTGGTGATGATGCAATTGATACTGACCAATCATGGGCTGGTACATTGAACAACTTTATCGTAATCAATGCCGGTGATGAGTGTTTTGAATTAGATGGTCCTGAAGGAGCAATGGCTGCTAAACATACCATTACCAACGGTTCAATCTATGCAGGAGCTGCTGACGGATTAGTTGACTTAGATGCTAACTCATACGTTGACATGGACAATATCTATTTCTTTGGTTTAACTGTAGGACAAGATTTTGACCAATTACCAGTTGATTATACTTGCACATTTACAGATTTCGAAGCTACTCTTCCAGGTACTTCAGTTTTAACTGACTTCTTTGTTGGAGGTAGTGATGCATTTGTGACTGCAGTTGCTGCCGGTGCTAACACCGTTGGAGTAACTAAAGCTTCTTTTGCAAGCTGGACATGGGCTGACGTTGCCGGTGAATTAGCTGATTTTTAATGGGACTGACAAGCCTTAATAAATAAAATAATAAAACACGCAGTGTGCGAGACGCTGCGTGTTTTTCTAATTGACGAAAGTTTGAATTATAAAGTGTATGCGAAATAAATGTTTGATTTTTCTGATGGCGGTTTTGTTTTTACCGGCTGTCAATTATGCTCAGAACGGAACAATACGAGGAACCATTTTGGATGCCATCACCTCTGAGCCACTCATTGGAGTAAAAGTATTAATTGAAGGAACCACCAGCGGTGATATTACTGACTTGGAAGGGGCCTTTGATATTTCAGCACCTGCCGGAACCTGCTCTATCAAAATTAGTTTCTTGTCTTATGAAACAATCATCATTACCGATGTTCAGGTAAAATCAGGTGAAACAACTCATATCGGAAACGTTCAGTTGAAAGAAGCCACCACTACATTGGGTGAGGTAACGGTAAGCGTTACAAAAATTACTGACTCTGACAATTCTATTACCAAAATGCGTCAGAATTCAACCAACACCATTGATGCTATCGGGCAAGAAACCTGGAAAAGAAATGGAGACGGGGATGCTGTTGGAGCAATTCAACGTGTACCCGGAATTTCAGTTGCAGGCGGACGTTATGTATACGTGCGCGGTTTAGGTGACAGATACAATAAAACACTTCTCAACGGAATGGATATTCCGGGACTTGACCCTGATAGAAACACCTTGCAAATGGATATTTTTCCAACATCGGTAATTTCTAACATGGTTATTTATAAATCACTGTCAGCTGATTTACCGGCTGATTTTGCAGGTGGAATTATTGATATCGGATTAAAAGCTTTTCCTGAAAAAAGTCAAGGATCGGTTGTTTTTTCTTTTGGATATAATCCTAACTATCACTTTAACTCAAATTATCTTACCTATCAAGGTAGCAAAACTGATTTTTTAGGATTTGATGACGGATCTCGAGATATTCCTGCAGTAACAAATATTCCTTTCTTCTCACAGGCAGTTGGAAATCCTGATGGTGAAGATGGATTGAGATATCGTGAGATACTGGGTTCATTTAACCCTACCCTTGCTGCCATGCGTCAAACAAGTTTCATGGATTATTCTGTTGGAACAAATTATGGCAATCAAATTAAAATGAAAAAATTCACCTTGGGTTACAACTTTGTAATCACGTATAAAAATTCAACTGAATATTTTGAAGATGCTGAATATGGCAGATATGGTTTGTCAGGCAATTCTTCAGTTGCTGAAATGGAAATACGTGAAAGACAAGTTGGAGATTTTGGAGTGAACAATGTATTGCTGACCGGTATGGCCGGCTTTGCTATTAAAACAGAAAAATTCAGATTCCGCTTTAACGCCTTGCATTTGCAAAACGGAGAATCTAAAGCCGGAGTATTTGATTATTATAACGCTGATCAGGGCGCAGTATTTCAAGGGTTTCAACATAACCTGGAATACAGCCAAAGATCATTAACCAATTTATTTATTGAAGGTATTCACACGTTTGATAACACTGACTGGGGATTAACCTGGAAAATTGCGCCTACCCTGTCAACGATTTATGATCCGGACATTCGTTTTACCCGTTATGAAGATCGCGATAGCGTGTATACCATTTCAACTGAATCAGGTTTCCCTGAAAGAATTTGGAGAGAATTGACTGAGAAAAATGCCAACGGTCAAGTACACGTTTCTAAAAAATTCACCCTGTTTGATGAAGAATCAGAAATAAAATTTGGTGGGGCATATACGTACAAACAACGTGATTTTGTTGTGCGCACATTTGCACTCAACGTGAGAAATATGGATTTAACAGGTGATCCAAATGAATTATTTGCACCTGAAAATTTGTGGCCATATAACGGTGACCCAACTTCAGGTACAACCTTTGAAGCTAACTTTGTGCCGGTTAATCCAAACCGTTTTTCTGCAACAGTAAGTAATATTGCAGCATACGCATCTACTGAAATAAAATTCAGCAAACGCTTCAGAACTGTTGCCGGCGTGCGAGTTGAAAATTACACACAACGCTATACCGGACAAGATCAGTTAGGAACTAATGTATTGAATAATGATAAAGTATTAGATAACCTTGGAATTTTTCCATCATTGAATTTAGTTTATGCTGTTACTGAAAAACAAAACCTGCGTTTTTCATACGGCAAAACAATCGCCCGCCCTTCATTCAAAGAATTATCTTACGCTGAAATTTATGACCCTATTACCGGTCGTACTTTCATTGGTGGCTTATTTCGTGATGCAGATGATGCAAGCGGTACTGTTTACTGGGATGGTAATCTGATTAGTACTGACATTCATAATTTTGATTTGCGTTGGGAATTTTACAACAAACCCGGTCAATCAATTTCTGCCGGTGTATTTTATAAAAAATTCTTCAACCCAATTGAAATTGTACAATTCTCAGCACAAGCCGGATCATTTCAACCACGCAACGTAGGTGATGGTGAAGTGTTAGGTGGTGAAATTGAAATCAAACAATCATTGGGCTTTTTGAGTGAGAAATTAAATGCTCTTACCTTGTCAGCAAATGTTACTTACACATTATCACGCATTAAATTGAGTGAGACAGAATATCAAAGTCGTATCAACAATGCACGTGAAGGACAAGAGGTTGGTTTGTATCGCGACATGGCCGGACAATCACCTTATTTGATCAATGCCGGACTATATTATCAAGGACAAGCAGACAGTGGTTTCTGGAATGGGTTTGAAGTGGGTATTCTATACAATGTACAAGGCAAAACCTTAGAGTATGTTGGTATCGTTGATCGTCCGGATATTTATACAAATCCTTTCCATAGTTTGAATTTGAATATTATGAAAACATTTGGAAATGAAGGGCAATATCAACTTGGATTAAAAGCTGAAAATCTTTTAAATGATTCTAAAGAGTCAGTATTTAGTTCATACAATGCATCTGATATGAGATTTTCAAGACTGAATCCCGGGCGCACAATTATTCTGCGCTTCAGCTATTCGTTCTAAAAGACATTTGGTAAACCTCACTGCATGGTTGAATTTTCATCATACGCTATATATAACACAAACTTAACCATGCATTGAGTTTTGCCTAACTGTTAGCCAATATGTGAAACCTAATTTTGAAAAAAAATTAATGAAATCTGTAAAAATACTGGTAGTTGATGACGAGGAAGATATCCTTGAGCTACTGAATTATAATTTTAAGAAAGAAGGTTTTACCGTATATACGGCTGCAACTGCAAAAACTGCCATTGAATCTGCTCACAAAAATCATCCGGATATTATTTTGCTTGATGTAATGCTACCAGACATGGACGGCATTTCAATTTGTGAAACGCTACGTGCTGATGCCGCATTTAAAAACACACTCATCTTATTTTTATCTGCACGTCAGGAAGATTATTCTCAGGTTGCCGGTTATAACGCCGGAGCTGATGATTATTTGGTGAAACCCATCCGAGTAAAAATTCTCATTCACAAAATACGCGCACTGCTTGAGCGGGTAAACGGTTCACCAAAAGGTACTACGCTTTCAGGTATTACCATCAATCCTGAACGGTTTTCAATCACGCAAGGTGAAGTTGAAACAACGATACCAAAAAAAGAATTTGAACTGCTTGCATTGCTCATGAGCCGACCTGATAAAGTTTTCAGACGAGAAGAAATTTTGAGTGAAGTATGGAATAATTCTCACATCGGAGATCGTACTATTGATGTACACATTCGTAAACTGCGTGAAAAATTTGGGCAAGATACTATTCAAACCGTAAAAGGTGTTGGATATAAATTCTGCTCAAAAGTAGATTAATTTTCTACACAAGTAGTTTTGCGAATTGACTCAAACCATTCTTGTGCGCTGCTGACGTTGCCAAATATTTTTGTTTCATACAGCGGTTTGAAATATTGAATATAAAAACGCGCAACAATTCTTGCACGGATTGAACCAATCACAATTGCCGCTGCCTTCACAGAAGGTACAATACGGGCATTGCGTGAAAAATAGGTTTGAGCTTCAGTTGAAATATCTGCTTCTTTGGCGCTGAAATCTGCCAGCAAAAAATAATCTTGCCCTCGCATCATGTCAGCATAAATTACATCAAGTTCTTGCGCATCATGCATAGAAATTTCAACACCGGGTTTATAAAGTGTGTACAACACATCATCCCCTTGTTTTTCAATGGTAGCTTTTCTGGTTTCTACTTGTTCTTTCACAATCTGTTTTTTGAGGATAGCTAAACTATTCATTCTGGTCAGATAGGCACCAACTACTCGATTTTTTTCACAAATTCTTTAGCTTTTGTTTTATTCTTTGAACCTCTGATTTTATAAGGCTTTTCAGAGTATTTTTAAATCGGAATCATCTTTTTATTCGTTTTCTAATAACCATTTTTCCGTTTTAAAATCAATATTTGAATAGATCATTTTGGCCAGATATTCTTGCTCATATTGTCCGGGTGTTGGAATTAAAATGGCGTTTACCTGCAGGGTGAATAATTCCATGATAGTGGTATAACCGGCTCTTGAAATAACGCAATGAGCAGATTGAATGAGGTTACCTAAATCTTGCGTGTTTAAATGATCAAAACAATCAATGCCTTCCAATTTCAAACCTGACCCTACCAAAGCACAAGGTTTTTTCTGCCGTACTAAAAAATCTGCCAGCAATTGGGCAAACCGATTCCGTTCTGGTGAAGGGCCGCTCACAATGCCTACAAAGTGATATTTTTTTGGCAGATCTAATTTTTCAAATCGGCAAAGCGGACCAATGAACTTCAGGGGAAATATTTCAGTTAACTCGCTTAATTTTCCACTCAGTTTGTGATCTTCAAAATCAGGTATCCAAATGTTAGTGAATTTTTTTAGTGCTTTGTGCAAGATATTGTTCGCCGCGCCGCGCAATACGGGTACTTGTAAATTTAATTGATGCGAGATGAGAACGCTTGGCAAATCATCAGAATAAAAACCGTATCGATTATCTGAAATTACCAGATCAATAGAATATTTCTTGCAAGCGGCACACACCCATTTTTTTTCCATCTTCACCGCGGTTAAAAATTTTCGGCTTTGCAAAAACAATTGCAGATAAGTTGACCTGGTACCGCTCAGTTTTATTTCATACCCTTTCAACGCAAGCGGAATTATTGCATCACATTCTCTCGTGATGATACTCAACTGTTCAGGAGTCCCTGCAAAATAGATGATGTTTTGTTGATGGTGTAATTTTTTCACGATACTGATCAACCTTGTCGTATGCCCCATGCCCCAATCTAAAGCGCTAACAAGCACTTTTTGGTTTCTGATATCTTCAGGTTGATTGATCATCTGATGCTAAGTTAATAAATACCTATTGTCTTAGTTTATTGTCACCAAAATCAGACGAATGCTGAACGAAATGTTTTTTTAACTAAATTGGTTTGATATTTGCAGCAAGAGCTACAAATATTTTCAAGATTCCACTGAAATTTGAATGAATAAATAAACTGCTAAAAAATAAATTTTATGAAAAAATTATTCTCCTTAGTTGCTTTTGCATTGCTTGCCATTGCCGGATCCAATGCATCTGCCCAAAAAATCTACAAAACAGATTACGAATCACAAGCTGACATCACCGTGTATATTGTTGACTACGAATCACAGGCTGATTTGCTGGTGTATGAAGTAGATTACGAATCACAAGCTGATGAAGAAGGCCTGTGGTATTTTGTAGATTACGAATCACAAGCTGATGTTAAAGTTTATTTTGTTGAATACGAATCACAAGCCGATTTGAAAATTTACTGGGTTGATTACGAATCACAGGCCGGTTGGAAGAATAATGCCAAATCACATCTTTTGAAATAATCATTTTCGATGTCGTTGTTCGTAGGGACAAGTCGCGACTTGTCCCTACGATGAACGCGACTTGTCGCTACGCCACGGGCGTTAAATCATCAATGATCACGCTCCATTCGGTATCCGGTTTCAGTTTTACTCAGTTTAAATTTCCCGGCATCACGGTTTAATACCTGTGATTTTTTATCGCAAAATCCTGAACGGTTTATGTTTGTAACTGTTACGTGAATAACGCTGTCTTTGACAAATTCGTAATTGCCATAAACACTGGTAAAACAGTCCATTCCGCAAGGGGCACTGTAATTTGATGAAAATTCGTTTGCCTGAAAATTAATGCTGTATCCCCAATCAAATTCCACATCTTCTATCTCTTTCAGTTCGTACACCTCAACACTGGCATCCTCAAAAGGTGATGAAGAAACATCCCAGAAAGTGGCGTCCAAAAAATCTGTGGGAGCATGGTTTTCAATCTCATTATCCTGCATCGGACAGACAGCGCACAATGCAAGTCCAAAAGTAATTCCTGATAAAATCATACGGGTGTTTTAGTTGGGTACAATTTTACGCACAAAAGGTTCAGTAATTTTTTTGAGACTTACTCTTTTACAAACCGCACCGCATAAGTATGTCCACTTTCTGCTTCCACGGTGAGAATATAAATTCCATTACTCAAAAAATCTATTGGAATTGATTCTCCTGCATAGTCAACATGGTCACAAATTAATCTGCCATCAACGCTGCTGATACTGTATGATAAAAAGTTTTTATCTACTGGTTCAATATCAATTTTTGTATTTGCCGGGTTTGGGTAGATGGAGATGGAAGGTTGGTTGTTCTCGTCTAATGATTCCCAGCACGCATCACATCCTATATACGGTTTCCAACGAACCACGGCAGAATGACCTTCAGAATCATATTTCAGATTCCCAAAAAAGTCCGTATAATAAGTACCCAAAGGATTTTTTGCTCCGTAAGCAATTGGGACGATTGAGCCATAATTCCCATATAAAATAAGACATGTATCCCCTATTTCAAAAAACACATCTGTTCCGGGGAATGGTGCGTCAACTCCTAACACTACCCAACTTCCTAAATCGGCACTTGTTATTAAATAATCCTGCGTCATTGCACAATAATCCCAGTTAGCTCCATTCTTTTTCATAATAATGGCCCAAACAAGTGACCCAATATAAAATGCACTGTCCGGAATATAAATTTCAGGAGAGCTGATACATGTCGATCCTGTAGGAATAACAACATTTCCGATTAATTCTCTATCAATTTCATAAGGCAATAGATATCCTTCAATATTTCCATCATAAGCGCTAGTTTCGTCGCTGGTTATAAAAATTGAATCTTTTATTTCTGGCAATGTAACCTCTGAGTTATTGATGTGAGAAACTATGTTGTATTCATAATTCGCTATCATGGGCCCCTGAAGGAGTTCAAGCTGATTTACCATAAGCGTATCGGCTGGTGCAATATAGGGTATAACGGTTGACTGATTATAGGCAAATACATCATTAATAAAAACATCTGACTGAATATTCACATTGAACAGTGTATCCAATCCAAAATTTGTAAGAATAAATTCTCCATCAAAATGTGTTGCAAAGCAATATGATGACTCTACATAACCATGACCGGCGCTGGTTATTCTTCCACTACCAAACATCGAAAACTGCTCCTTCTCAAATATCTTCATATCATCCATCAACCAGGCAAAACCACAATCACCGGTGAATCGGAATCTCAGATAAAATGGTTGCGCCTGAACAGAAGCCGGAATTGAAACCCGTACCGTGTCAGGATTATCTGTTTGCTGATTATACCAAAATTCTTGGTTAATGCGAATTGATTCCCACGTAAAACCATCAGCACTGAATTCAACATACACTGAATCTTTTTTGCGTTTATAATGCTGCACAAATTCAATGTATGAAAGTTCGTAGGTTGAAATATCAATGAGTTGATACCAGGTCAGCACAACATCCTGATGATTTCCGGCGCATTGTCCTGAAGAATTGAATTGCGCAAAACCATTCCCGGCACTTAGTGAATTTATAGTATCCACATCACCGCCAATTCCTGTTGAACTGATCAACCATTGATCTGATCCTCCATGCAAATCAGTACTGATCCATTCTGATGCATTACTGAAATCACTTTGCCAAATCTGACCTTTCGCAAGTGAAGCTAAAATTAAAAATGAAATGAGTAGTGAGTGTTTCATAGAAATTGGTTTTATCCAAAATACTTAAAAGTAGGTGTTTGACAAAAGAAAGTTCTGAGATATTTATACTTGTCTGAATGGTGAGTTTGGGAAGCATGGTGTTTTGGTAAGTATATCTCTTATACGCCTCAGAACATTCAAGAACACAACAATGCGTACGGCAAATAAAACAAAAAAGCCCGCCATCATCAAGACAGCGGGCTTCTAATACTAAATTTTGCGAACTAATTTTTTACAAACTTAATTACACTTACTAATCCATCATGTTCAACTCTGACATAGTAAACACCTTTAGCTAAAGTTGCTGCAGAGTAACCAAACTGATTTTGTCCGCTTGGTAAATCACCGCTGTAAATGGATGCAATAGTTTCTCCTAATAAATTGACTAAGGTGATGTTGTAATTTCCGCTTTCAATTACATCAAAATTTACAGTCAACATATCATTCACCGGGTTTGGATAAACGCTCAAACCAAACGCGTTTTCATTTTCATCAACGCTGGTCATAGAAGCCGGATATAAATTAATATTATCAATGTAAATATTGTTACCATACCCGTCACTTTCAAATTCAAACTTGTATCTGAAATTTGAAACAAAATAATCTGAATTGATATTGTCAACAGAAACTGAATACCATGCATCTGCTGAAGGTGGTGTATAGGAAGTTGAAGCGGTGACACTGCTCAAGGTTGAGCCGTGAATATTTTTGCGCAATACCCACGTTTCACCACAATCTTTTGAAATATAAAAACGCAACCATTCATCTGTTGTAGATGTGCGTTTTCTGTATGCGTATTTAAAATTAAATTCAATTTCGTCTGTTGGTGACACGCCACTTAAATCAATTGGGCCCGACATAAACGCGTCATGGGTTCCATCATTCGTCACACCATAATTATTCAACCAAACACATTTATCACCCATGTAAGAAGCAGATGAAGTAATTTCCCACGCCTCATCACCATCATCATCTGACAAAGTGAAACGTTGGTTGTCAGGAAATGAAGATAAATTTTCAAACCCTTCAGAATATGGTAAACCATCACCCGGGTTAGCATGCACAATGATATAATTTGTCTGTGTATTAGTTAGTATTGTGCTTCCGTCAGTTGCCTGCAATGACACGGTGTAAATTCCAGGTGTGTTGTATGTAATGGTAGGACTTGAAGAAGTAGAAGACGCCGGTGATCCACCGCTGAAAGTCCAGTTGGTTCCGGTTACATAATTGAATGATTCATCAGTAAACGTAATAGATTCACCCGCACAAATTTCTGTTTTATCTGCACTAAAAACAACTTGACACAATGCTTCAGGCAAGCTTACTCCGGTTGCAGTTAGATTGGTTGTTGTCCATAAATTATCACGGTCGCCAACGTTTGATTCCAAGGCTGCATGCATGCGTGCTTTTTGTCCTTCAGTAAACATTTTTGAGCAGTATGAATACTCCATATAATTTTCAACATTGTCTAGAGAACTGCAACTAACGCCGCTGACATTGCAATATGTCCAACCCATTGTATTTGGTGTATCACTTACTCCATCATCTGTGCTGCAGTTAGATGATAAACCCGGTTCATTTGAATCACCCCAGCAATGTGCCAGATTTAACCAGTGACCAATTTCATGTGAGAGTGATGTTGAAACACTCATACTACTTGTACCAATACTACCAACATAATTGTGTAATATTTTTATGCCGTTACTCATAGAAGTAGCTGACCAGTTTGATGGATACGTGGTATAACCGGCAGCTCCGCTTGCTTCATTGACTACAAAAATATTCAGGTATTTATTCCCCGGCCAGTTACCTTGCGCATCATAAACTGCATCAACCTGATCATCTCCATTATCAGCATGCGTGGTCTCGGTGTAGGTCCTTGTAATTCCATTCGTGCATTGTCCGTTGTGCTTTTTTCTGGCCAACACAAATTCAATTTGACAATCAGCAACAATACCTAAAAAAGCAGGATTCACAGTTGACCATGATGCATTGAGTTTATTAAAATTATCATTCATCAATTGCAGTGCACTGTATATTTGTGCATCAGAAATATTCTCAGGTCCGTTGGTGTGCAACACGTGAAATACTACGGGTATGGTGTAAATTGCTGTTCGGCTATTTGGATCATACTCATTAGCAATGTAGTTGGTTGTCCATTCCTCCAATTCTAATCTTGATTGTTCCATATCCAACGCAATAGCGGGATCAGAATTTCTCAGCTCATCCATCTTTTCATTGGCATGACAAAAATCTACATGCTCATCTTGTGTGTAGCCTGCTGTTGTTGTCAGAAAAAATCCGGCTATCAGCATGTGTAATTTATGTTTTTGCATTTTCATGTGTATATAATTAAGTTCTTATTGTGTTCTCTGTTTTTATTCAACAATTAATTTGATGGTTTTGTTTTGTGAACCTGTTTTCACGTTTACAAAATAAATTCCCGCGGGCAAATTTGATATATCGGTTTGCCATTGATTTTTTCCGGCAGAAGTTTCCCCTGAATACACCAAAAGTATTTCTTGACCAAGTGCATTTTGAATAGTTACTTCACACCATTCAGCCTCATTTGCGTAATGCTCAATGGTGATTTGTTGATTAGCAGGGTTTGGATAAACGGTAAACACATCTTCTTCTTGATTCTCGTCAAGTGTTATCATGGAAACCGGATATAAATTGATGTGATCAATGTAGATATTATTACCTACGTCATTCTGGAATTCAAATTTGTATCTGAAGGTTGATACGTAATAATCAGAATTGATATTATCCACTTCTACTTCAATCCACTCACCATCACTTGATGGTTCATACGGAATGTTAGATGCATTTGTACTGAGTGCATCACCGTGAATGTTTTTTCTAAGCACCCAGGTTTCTCCACAATCTTTTGAAATATAAATTTGCAACCATTCATCATTAGTCTCTGATCTTTTTTGATAAGCATACCTGAATGTAAAAATCATTTCATCAGCCGGATCAACGCCACTCAAATCTATTGTACCGGACATAAAAGAATCTTCACTTCCGTCATTCTCACCAAAATTTTTCAGTTTCAAACATTGGTCTCCGGTGTAGGCTGTTTCATCAAAAATATTCCATGTTTGACCATTGTCATCATTCTGTACTAAAAACTGTTGGTTGTCAGGGAAGGTAGTGTATGACTCAAACCCTTCATGATACGGCAATGTTTCACCCGGATTTGAAAGCACAATCACGTAATCATTCACGATGGTAGATACGCTTGAACTGCCATCAGTAACTTCAAGCGAAACATCATAAATGCCCGGCGCATTATACGTGATAACCGGATTTTGATCAGAGGAAGTATTAGGAGTTCCACCTGAAAAATTCCATGTTCTCCCGCTTACATTAAAATATGATTCATCATAAAATGACACGCTTGATCCTGCACAAATCACCGTTGTGCCGGATGTAAAAGTTGCAAGACAAAGTTGAGCGGGTTGTCCAACTCCGGTTGCAGTTTGATTAGTTAGTGAAGTGAGATTGGCAAGAAATGTAATGTCAGAAATATTGTATAACATGATTGCTTTTTGATCTTCACTGAACATGTTTTGACATGGCGCATAACTCATGAAATTCTCCCATTGATCATAGGCATCAAAACCATACAAGTCATTTAGCGGAACATCATTACAAGAATTTTGTGCGCCTCCACATGACCAATGCGCTTCACTTTCAGGTGGAGTATCACAACAATAATCACCATTGTCAGAACAGTCATCAGAATGACAACCACCCTGAAATGTATGCATCAATCCAAGACAGTGTCCCACTTCATGAGACAAAGTTCTATCACCTGAAATTGCGGTTCCAACATTTCCATACGCATCATGTCTGATAATTACTCCATAATTTGAACTACCACCGCTATATGGAAATTCTGCATAACCTAAAATTGTGCCTTCCCCATCAGATTCTATAGAGTTCACAACCCAGATATTAAAATAATTATTTCGGTTCCATGCATCTAAACCACCTTGACTATAATGTTTTGCATTGTCTCCTGCGCCATCAGTTACACTTGGATTGTAGCGACGCTCAACTCCATTGGTACAATTGCCATCAGGATCAATTTTTGCCAGTTCAAATTGAATTCCTACATCTGCTGCAATAGGTAAAAACGGTGCATTGGCATAATTGCGCGTATCAATAGTATCCGCATTCAGACGATTAAAATCTTCATTCAACATTTGAATACCGCTTAAAATTTGTTCGTATGAAATATTGCTTTCATCTCCTTTGTGAATCACATGCACAACAACAGGAATTATAATTGGATCAGTGCGATCTCCGCCTAATTGTCCGCTCTGCTGCATACGCATGAGATGTTCATGTATGGCATCTTGACGCCCGGGTTGCTCTTGATTTATTTTTTCATTTTGTTGGTCAAAACCACACACACGGTTCTGAGCAAACGTAGTCAAGAATGAAAAACAAAATAAAACGCTTAGTATTCTCAGCATGAGTGCTTGTTTAAAGTTGAAATTATTCAATGATTAATTTTACTGTTTCAGTGTAATCCTCTCCTTCAATTCTGATAAAATAAACACCTGCACTCAAGCCAGATGTATTATACGTGAATTTCTGAGCGCCTTGATTTAAGCTTCCGTTATACACCACATCAATTTGATTGCCTAGTGCATCATAAATTATAACTTTACAGTTTTCTTGTCCTGCAGAAATGAAAGAAATTGTGAGATCTTCATTTGCCGGATTTGGATAAACTTCAAGTTGCACAAGCGCATCAGGTTCAGCAACACCGGTCATAGATACCGGATACATATTAATGTGATCTAAATAAATATTGTTGCCCGCATCATTGGTGAACTCAAATTTGTATCTGAAATCTGAAACAAAATAATCTGAAGTAATATTGGTTACAGATACTTTTTTCCAATCGTCTTCTCCATCCGGGGTGAAGGCGGTTGACTGAACATTTTCACCCAAGGTGGAACCGTGCATATTTTTTCTCAATGCCCATGTTTCACCACAATCTTTAGAAATATAAAATTTCAACCATTCATCAGTAGCGCTGGTTTTTCTCACATAAGCATAATAGAAATAAAATATCATGGTATCAGAACTCGATACAGTACTCAAGTCAATAGTTCCTGAAATAATTTCATCAATAGAACCATCTTCATTTCCAAAATTCTCAAGCCAAACACAATCATTTCCTGAATAAGAAACTGAATTATTAATTTCCCATGCAGTTGCACCGTTAGGATTCTCAACAAAAAACCGATCATAATCAGGCACCGTTGTGATTGATTCAAATCCTTCTTTATATGGTAAATTATCACCCGGGTCAGGCAATACGCGGATATAATCAGTTAATGTGATGCTCACGTTTGAAACGCCATCTGTTGCTGTCAACGTAACATCAAATGTACCCGAAGTATTGTAAGTAATTATCGGATTTTGATCAGTAGAAGATGCCGGTGATCCGCCTTCAAATGTCCAGCTCCAACCTGTAACATTGAAATAAGATGCATCAAAAAAATCCACACTATTACCGGCGCAAATTACTTGTTGGTTGCTATAGAAATCAGCCTGACACAGCGTGGCCGGTAACAGAACTCCGGTTGCTGTTTGATTAGCCAATGAAACCAAGTCAGCTAAAAAAGCAATACCAGAAAGATTTGCGCTCACAATATCATATTGCCCTTGAGAGAACATGTTTTGACAAGGAGCATAACTCATATAATTTTCCCACTGATCGAAGGCGTCAAATCCATAAGGATCATTTGTTGGTACACCTGTACAAGAATTGTATGATGGAGGACAATCCCAATGCGCGGCACTGGCGGGTGGAGTATCACAACAAAAATCTCCGGCTGCTCCGCAATCAGATGTATGACAACCGGTACCACCTCCAAAAAACGGACCCTGAAATGTATGTAACAATCCCAGGCAATGTCCAACTTCATGTGTCAGCGTGCGATCTCCACTTGCTGTGCCCATAGTACCATACGAATCATGTCTGATGATTACACCATACCCATCAGTAGCAAATTGTGGAAACTCAGCATAACCAAGTGTAATACCTCCTGAGCCATCACTTTCAATAGAATTAACTATCCAAATGTTCAAGTACTGATCACGTGGCCATGCATCTAAACCTCCCTGGTCATAATATTTTGCATTTTCTCCGGCATTGTAAGTTGCTCCGGGAGAATTTCTGCGCTCAACTCCATTGGTGCAATTTCCATCCGGGTCAATTTTTGCAAGGGCAAATGAAATATCAAATGAAACTGCCAGCGGTTCAAAAGGCGCATCGCTTGTATTGCGTGTATCAATAGTATCAGCATTCTGTCGATTGTAATCTATGTTCAGCATGTCAATACCTGATTGAATTTGCTCATACGAAATATTGCCAACGCCATTGTCATGTATTACATGCACTACCACGGGAATAATTATAGGATCTGTCCGATCAACCTGACCCGTCATTTGTCCATTGCTGATTCTGATATAGTGTTCAACAAACGAATTTACTTGATCAGGATTTTCTTCAAAGTGCTTTTCAAGATGTGCATCTGTACCGCACCAGTTTTGTTGTGCATGCAACATCGGTAATAACCCTATCAGGGTAATCACGAGTAAAAAATTCTTCATGGCTTTGCTTTTGAGGCTTTGAAGGTACGATATTATATTGTGAAATCCACCCTTTTATGAGGGAACGAGCGGATTATTGATTGAACGGTGGTATCAACGGTTAAGTGAATGGTTGAGCGGAATACGTATCTCGTAATTGTTCAAAATCAAACATACTTATTTTCACGCGCGAATAAAACGAACGTATGCATGCTGTTGAATGTAACCAGCAAAATACAGGTCAATAAAAAATCCTTAAATCAGATTAATAAAGAAATTGGTAATGGAATTGGTTTTATCACTTCACCGGAAACCCCGCCTCACTCCAACCAATAATTCCACCACTTAGATTTTGGATATTTGTATAGCCATTCATCTTTAAATAAGTGCAGGCTTGCAAACTGCGCTTTCCTGATCTGCATGCTATCACAATATTTTTATCTTTTGGAAATTCTGCTATTCTTTTCTGAATATCACCCAGTGGAATTTCTAATTTATTTTTCACGTCGTAGGCCATCTCATCAATTTCATAATCTTCTCGTACATCAACAAAAACACTACCATTCTCAATAGCTGCAATGGCTTGCTCAGGACTTATTTCTTCAATATGCATGGCTCAATATTTCTGACAAAATTAATTAAATTACTCATTCTCTTTTTAAAGATACTTGGTCAGGTTGTATTCCTGAGGTAAACGCGGAAACCTAATTAATGACACAAAAAAACCCGGTCAACAATAGACCGGGTTCCTTTTTTCAGAAGAATCTGATTATAATTTTACAGCAACGATAGTAGCAGTAACTTCTACTTTAGGGTTGTGTTGTTTTGCGGGTTTTTGTTTTGCATCTTCAACAAAGAAAGGCATTTCCATTGCAAGGAAATCAACAAGGAACATTGAAACCTCAACGTTTACGCTTTCAGGAGTGATAGTGATCACAGCAGGAGCGTTAACAGCAACTGTTTTACCAGTTAATGAAAGAGAACCTGTTGCAGTTGTACCATCAAATGATTCAAAAGTAAAAGTGCTTGTTGCAAATTGAGCGATATCAAAAAACTCAGCAGATTTAAGGTGATCAACCAATTTCATTTCACCTTTGCTTTCAGTAACTGAAGCCATGTTGAAAACCAATTCACCGGCAGTTACGTTTGCAGTTCCGGCTGAATCTGTAGTAGTGATAGAACCAGACTCAAGTTTCAAAGATCCAAGGTGGTAGTTTGTAGTATCATTCAGTTTACCATAAGATTTCCAGCTAACCAAAGAGGCAGCAGTATCAACAGAGTAAACATTTTCAACAACTGCAGGAGTTGTATCTTTTTTAGTAGTGTCAGCACCTGTTGTATCTTCAGATTTACCACCACCACAAGAAGCGATTAACATAGAGAATGCAGCGATTCCCAATAAGATTTCTTTTTTCATTTTTCGTACGATTGATTTAGATTTTGTGGCGCAAATTTATATACTTCTTACAACATTTATTCACTTAACTAAAAAAATATATGGTGCAACGTTTATATCTTGGCTGCGTCTTAGTTATGATAAAATAACCCGCTATGAGCTATAAAAGCATTCTGACCCTAATTTTTGCTGCTGGTATCAGCACCGCACAGGCACAAAACGCGCTTTGTGAAGATATGGAGCCTATTTGTACTGACGTGGGTTTAACTTTTACCGCAGGCACAGGTGGTGTAAATGCAGTATCAGCATTTCCAACCAACAATTATGGGTGTATGTGGACAGGCCCTAACCCATCATGGTACTATCTTGAAGTGGGTATTGCAGGTAATATTGATATGACATTGACGGCAGGCTCAGATATTGATTTTGTTTGCTGGGGTCCTTTTGCCAGTTATGCTGATGCGGTGAATAATTGCGGTAACCTCGGTAATGCGCCGGGTTCAGATGTGGTAATTGATTGCGGAATATCTCCGTCAGCTACAGAATTTATCAATATTCCAAGTGCAGTAGTTGGACAAGTATATGTTATTTTAATTGCCAACTTTGCCAGTATTGTTCAAGACCTCACATTAGTTCAGTCAGGAGGTACCGGTGGAACCAACTGTAATATAGTTACTCCTGATCCTTGCGTTTCTAACCCCGGAACTTACGTCATAGAAAAAAATGGATCACTCACCGCTGCTCCGGTTTACTTGTGTGAAGGAGAAGATTTTGAAATAATCAGCAACGGTGATTATATTTTGCCTAATGACACCTTACCCTTGCCAATTGGTGATGGTATTTATTCTGCCCAACTCATGTGGCTTGTATATGATGCAGCACCAACCAGCGCTGACCCTGCAACTGATCCCGGATTTTTAAATATGATCATTCCAGGTGATGTTTTGTCTGATATCAATAATGGAACTAGTCCGGTTATTTCAGGTTTAGGTTGCGGAACCTACTGGTTTGTTCCCATTGCAGGTGATGATGGTGTTGGAGGAAATAATAACGTAGCCAACGGAGTAAATGATAACGGTGGTTTACATTGGGATAAAAATAACAATGACTGTTTTGTATTAGGAGATGCTGTGCAGGTTACGTATGCTTGTGCGATTCAAACAACGGCAGTTATTAATTGTAATCCGCCTGCGGTGGTGAACGGCATGGATATTCAAATTTCAGGCGGATCAGGTAACTATTCTATCGTGAATCAAGGTGATGGAAATTTAGTTTCAACCTCAGTACCAAACGGAGGTACCGCAACCATCACAGATTTTGAAAATGGTGACACGTATGAGATTGATATAACCGATGCGCAAGGATGTACCGCAAGCATTAGTGGAAATTTTCTTGCACCGGTTATTCAGAATATTACGGTAACACCGGCACTTACTTGTCCGTTGGGTGGTAACGGTGACGTAGATGTAACTGTGAACGGCACATCAGGAAATGGAGCACCCTACACAATTATTATGGCCGGTGATCCGCCAACAACAGGAACAACCGATTCATATTCTGATATTGCAGGAACATTGGTAAACATCATTGTTGCAGATCAAGAGGGATGCATTACGGATAGTGCAGTTACCATCACATCTACCGGTCACTATATAGATGTACAAATTGTAGCACAAACTGATGAGGCTTGCTACGGTGATGGCAATGGCAGCGCACAAATTTCTGCAACACCAACGCCAAGTGGCAGTGTTGTGACCATTGTTTGGAACGGCCCTTCAGGACAAATTCTTTCAGGCAACTGGACAAATAACACGCAAAACGGTCTTGAGCCCGGAAACTGGAGCGTAACTATTACAGATGATTCAGGATGTGAGGTGACCATTCCAATTGTTATTGGGGCACCACAAGAATTAGACGTTTATGTTACCAATCAAAATGAACCGGTTTGTTATGGTTTCAGTGACGGATCAATTACTGTATCTTCAACCGGAGGAGTAAGTCCGGTAACGTATTCATGGAATCCGGCAAACTCAAGTAATACTTTTAATAATTTGTCAGCCGGAACCTATTGGGCATTTGTGACTGATGACAATGGTTGCAAAGATTCTATTCAGATTGATTTAGGACAGCCTGATTCTCTATACGGACACTTTACCGTCAAAGACATTCTTTGTTATGGTGACAGCACCGGCGGAATTATTGTTGACAGCGTTTCAAATGCAGTGGGTAATGTAAGTTATTTCTGGAACCTTGCAGGTGTTATTCCAAATCCTCCTTCAACTTCAAATCTAGCAAGCGGATTGCCCATAGGAACTTACGTGCTTACTATACAAGACGAATTATGCTACAACCAATATGAATTTACCTTGACACAAAATCCTGAAATCGTGTTTGCAGAATTTGGTTCACACCCTGCTTTTTGTCGCATGTTCTCATATCAATCAGGTAATGGTGTTGTGTACGCATCAGCAAGTGGTGGTGTGCCTGATTATGAATATGAATGGGTGAATTTATCAACCGGAGCAAATACAAATGCTACAACATGGGGAGGCTTGAATCCGGCTACATATCAAATGACGGTGACTGATGATGTAGGTTGTACTTTAGTTGAAACTATTCAGCTAGATTCAGTTAATCCAATTGCCAATTTCAATGTATTATCTGCTGATGCATCATTAGATATTCCTTCACTTTCAGGAACTGCAATTGTATGTACTGAATTTGAAAATACATCACAATATTTTGCTAATGAATATGATCCTTTGGCTGATACCACCTTCTTCTGGGAAATGGGGTATAACTTACCTTGGCAAATTAGCCATGATGTAAATGAAGTATTTGATACATGTTATTATGCTGAAGGGCAATATGAAGTTTGTTTGGTTGCATTAAATAAAAACGGATGTTCAGATACAACCTGCAAGGTGTTGACAATTTATGATTACCCAACTTTGGTTGCACCTAACGTGTTCACACCGGGCAATGATGCAGCTAACCCTTTATTCACTTTTGAAAATCGTCAAACTGCAATTGTTGAATTTGAGTGTACAGTATTTGACCGTTGGGGTAAAGAGATGTTCCAGTTCACTAGTATCACTGATGCATGGGACGGCACCACCAAAAACGGAAAACCGGCAACTGATGGTGTCTACTTTTTCATTTATCACGGAGTAGCATCAAACGGTACTGAGTTTGAAGGGCAGGGCACGGTGCATTTGGTAAGAAATTAACGGGTTTTCAACTTATCATTTTTCACAAATTCTGCCTTTGAGATGATTTCTTGCCGGGCTTGCTTGTCTTTCTTTTATAATTTTACGCCTATCTAATTTTTTGAGATGGCGCAAGCTCCAAAACGAGGTTTAAAAACAGCATACGTTTCAACCGTGATTGGAATTGTCATGGTATTGTTCATCACCGGCGTAGTTACCTGGTTTATCTTGGGTCTTAATCATCTTAAAAATAGTAAAATTGAAAGTTTTGAGATTGACTTATTTTTTGAACAAGATGTCACAGAGGCAGAACTGGCTGTCATTGAACGTGAACTTGCAGCTAAAACATACGTTTCAAAAGCTTACTACCGCTCAAGTAGTGAAGCCTGGGAAATACTGCGTGAAGAAGTTGGTGATTCTGCTTTAGCTATCATTGACAATGAAAATCCACTTAGTCAATCAGTCATCATCACATTGAAAGAATCACATTTTAACGGCGAAAGCGTCAAAAAAATTGAAGCTGAACTCATGCAGGAATATGCGGGTCAACTCACTGAAGTATCATACCGAGAAGAAGTTTTTGAAGAGGTAAATAAAAATCTACAAAGGCTGGTATATTTTGTTCTGCTCATTGCCTTAATGCTATTATTCATTGCAGTTGGAATGATTAATAACACCATTCGGTTGTCCTTGTACTCTAAGCGATTTCTCATTAAAACTATGCAATTGGTTGGCGCCACACCCACATTTATTCAACGACCATTTATTCTGTCAGCCATTGGTCAGGCTATTATTTCAGGTTTGATTGCCGGTAGTTTGGTATTAGGTTTCATCATGCTACTTGAACGCTATGATCCTATTTTTCTGGAGATGACTGATGTCTCTATTTTCCTAATAGTTCTGGCCGGAATTGTAATTTTTGGAATAATTATGACTGTACTTTCAACTTTTTTCGCTTTACGTAAGTATCTTCGCCTAAATCTTGACAACCTCTATTGACGTATGGCAGCAAAAGAAAAATTTGTTTTCGGAAAAAATAATATCTACATCATACTTGCCGGTATAGCAGTTACATTACTTGGTTTTGTGCTAATGATTGGCGGCGGTTCTGAAGATCCGAATGTATTTAATGCAGACGAATTATTCTCATCAGTGCGTATTACCATTGCTCCGTTTTTGGTTATTGCAGGGTATGCAGTGGTGATTTACGGCATCATGAAAAAACCGAACGTACAGGTTTAATCCATGGATTTTTTCGCAGCAATTTTACTGGCCATCATTGAAGGCCTCACTGAATTTTTACCCGTTTCTTCCACCGGACACATGATCATCGCATCAACCTTTATGGGTATTGCAGATGATGATTTTACAAAACTTTTTACAGTTGCCATTCAGTTTGGCGCTATTCTATCTGTGGTAGTTTTATACTTCAAAAAGTTTTTTCAATCCATGTCATTCTACTACAAACTTTTTGTTGCATTTATTCCAACCGGAATTATAGGTTTATTATTAAAAGATACCATTGATGGCTTGCTTGACAATGTTACAGTGGTTGCCATTTCTTTATTAGTGGGTGGTGTTTTTCTCATTTTCATTGACAAATGGTTTGCAAAAAATGAAACCGAAGGAAAAGGTGAAGTAACTTTTATTTCAGCTTTTTTTATTGGGCTGATACAGTGCCTTGCTATGGTGCCCGGCGTTTCAAGATCAGCCGCCACTATTGTTGGAGGACTTTCACAAAAACTTACCAGAAAAGCGGCTGCCGAATTTTCATTTTTTCTTGCCGTACCTACCATGTTTGCAGCAACAGTAAAAACTATGTGGGATGAAAAAGATATGCTCATTGAATCAACCAATAATGAAATATGGATCTTGATAGTAGGTAACATAGTTGCTTTTGTTGTTGCATTTGTTGCCATCAAATCATTTATCGGATATCTCACTAAAAATGGTTTTCGCGTTTTTGGATATTATCGCATTGTTGTTGGAATCATTTTGCTTTCCCTTATTTGGGGTGGATATAATCTTCAAATCATCTGATGGATTTTGTTGCCGGTGAAATTTTACTCATTGATAAGCCACTTACCTGGACATCATTTCAGGCAGTGAATAAAATCAGACATCACTTGAAACGAAAAACCGGAGTAAAAAACATCAAGGTTGGACACGCCGGAACACTTGACCCGCTTGCCACAGGGTTACTCATCATCTGCACCGGAAAAAAAACAAAAGAAATTGATTCACTCATGGGTTTGGACAAAACTTATTCCGGTACCATTCGGGTTGGAGCAACTACTCCTTCTTTTGATCTTGAAACTGAAATTGATCAAACTTTTGAACTGAATCACCTCACTGAAGAAATGTTGGTTGAAGCAGCACGCAAGTTAACCGGTGAATATGATCAAATGCCTCCCATTTTTAGCGCCAAACGAGTGGATGGAAAACGAGCGTATGACTTGGCTCGTGCAGGGAAAGATGTCATATTAAAACCAAAAAAAATTCTGGTTTCTGAGTTCTTAATTACCGGCATTGCGTTGCCTGATATTCATTTTAAAATCACATGTTCAAAAGGCACCTATATCAGAAGTATTGCAAACGATTTTGGTTTGATTCTGAAATGCGGCGGACATCTCACGGCATTGCGCCGCACGGCAATTGGAAATTTTCAAGTTGCACATGCTGTCACCCCTGAAATTTTTGTTGATTCATTAACAGAAAACTCTGACTAGTAGTAAATCTTGCCACAATGCATAATTTTTTTATCTGATTTTAACCTCTCGGCGCTATCTTTGCAAACATGGTATCCGTGCAGGAAATAAAAGACAGCGTAAAAGATGAGATGTTGATTTTTGAAGACAAATTCAAAGAATCATTGCGCACTGACGTTGCTCTGCTAGATAAAATCATGCATTATGTAATCAAAAGACAGGGCAAACAAATGCGCCCCATGTTTGTTTTTCTCTCTGCAAAATGCATTAACGGACAAGTGAAAGATTCAACCTACACCGCCGCCGGATTAATTGAACTTTTGCACACCGCTACCTTAGTTCATGATGATGTTGTTGATGATGCTAACGAACGTCGTGGTTTTTTCTCTGTCAACGCTTTATGGAAAAATAAAATTGCAGTACTCGTTGGAGATTATCTGCTTTCAAGAGGTTTACTTTTATCGGTAGAAAACAAAGAATTTAAAATTCTACAAATTGTTTCCACCGCGGTAAAAGAAATGAGTGAAGGCGAATTACTTCAAATTGAAAAAGCGAGAAAATTAGATATCACCGAAGAAATATATTTTGAAATCATCAGACAAAAAACAGCTTCACTGATCGCATCTTGTTGCGCAGCCGGCGCATCGTCAGTTTCTGATGATCAAGATCAAGTTGATAAAATGAAAAAGTTTGGTGAATTAGTTGGGCTGGCTTTTCAAATTAAAGATGACATTTTTGATTACGGTGATGGTGATAAAATTGGAAAACCAACCGGCAATGATATTCGTGAAAGAAAAATTACGCTACCCTTAATTTTTGCCTTGAAAAATGCAAGCGCAGAAATTCAAAGAGAGCTTATGAATATCGTTAAAAATCACAACGAAGAATCTGCTAAAGTTAAGCGCGCAATTGAATTAGTAGTGTCTTCAGGCGGTGTAAAATATGCCTATGACAAAATGATTGAATTGAAAAATGAAGCGTTGAATCTTTTGAATGAATTCCCCGACTCAGCCCCAAAAAATGCTCTTGCCGGTTTAGTTGAATACACCGTTTATCGTGAAAAATAGTATGCACTTATGGAATTGAATTTTTCAATCATGCAAAAAAATAAATTCGCTTTTTCTGTCGTGTTTTTTTCTCTGATTTTAATCGCGTTTATTTCTTGTAACGGGGGAAAAAATAAAGAAGATAAAAGAGAGAATGACTCAACCAAAACACAAACTAATCCTATCCAAAATAATTCATTGACGCCTGAAATTTTACCCGGTGATTATACTGATTATCATCCCAACGGTGCGGTAAAAATGAAAGGAATTTACAATGACTCACTTCAACGTGAAGGGCTTTGGATTTCATATTATGATAACGGAAATAAATGGAGTGAGTCATATTACACCAAGGGAAAAAAAGAAGGTCATTCAATTACTTTTTTTCCTAACGGACAAATCAGGTATGTGGGTGAATATAAAAATGACCTAAAAACCGGAACCTGGACCTTCTACGATGAAGAAGGCAATATTTCTAAAGAAGAAAAATACTGATTTTCAAAGATCTCTAAAGGGACTTAGTCTTTTTACTCGGCTCACGCAAAACAAAGCCAATCAATTACCGTTAACTCACTAGATCATACATTTTAAGCAGGACACAAATTAAATCGTTGATTTTTAGTACATTTGATCAGAGCTTACAAAGCAACCTTATTAAGCCGTTAAACGTTTAGACAGGTACGGTATTTGATAGATGAATTTTGTGCAACCCTTGTGTACCTCATTTCATCATCATACAAACCAAACCTGGTCAAGCATACATTGAAATGAAAAACTTATTGCTCATCCTATTCAGCTTTTTTCTTCTGCCAATCTTTGGTCAGGATGAAATTTGGATGCGCCCAAACCGCGGTCAGTGGCATGACAATGTTGAATACCTCATCAACGTGCCCGGCGGTCAGATGTTTTTAGAGAAAGGCGGTTTCACATACGCGTTTACAAATTTCAGTGAATTCAGACATCACCATGATGATGAAGAAAAACCTGAAGAAATGAAATCTCACGTAGTGCGCACGCACTTTATTGGCGCTAATCCTAATCCCGGATTTGAAGAGCGTGAACCCGCTCCATTTTATGAAAATTATTTCCTTGGTTCTGATTCATCTAAATGGGCAACTAATGTTTATGCCTGTAATGAAGTAAGATATCTTTCTCTCTACAACGGAATTGATTTACATATCTATGAAAATAATGCTACGCTCAAATATGACGTGCTTGTTCAACCCGGTGCTAACGCTGAAGATTTTGTTGTAGAGTATGAAGGGCATGATAGAGTATATATTCAAAATGATCAACTAATCATTGAAACCAGTTTAGGAAATATCATTGAAGGCAAACCAAAAGCATATCAAATCATTGATGATAAAAAAACTGAAGTTGCATGTTATTATCAACTCAACGGAAATCAAATGCACTTTGTTTTTCCAAACGGCTATGATACTTCGGCTGTTTTAGTTATAGATCCTGATTTAACTTTTTCTACATTCACAGGCTCTTCAGCTGACAACTGGGGAATGACTGCATGCCCTGATCAGAACAAAAATCTTATTGCCGCAGGAATTGTTTTTGGTTCTGGATACCCTACCTCATCAGGACCACTTGACGGCTCATTTAACGGGGGACAAATTGATATAGGAATTACTAAATTTAATTCAACCGGATCAGGCATTCTTTTCTCTACTTATTTAGGTGGAAATGATGAAGAGTCTCCTCACTCATTAATTGTAAATGATGCCAATGAATTGTACGTGTTTGGCGTTACTTCGTCAACTAATTTTCCTGTCAGCGCAGGTGCTTATCAAACCACTAAACAGGGTGGAGCATCTTTCATGTTTGACAACTATGTGACTTTTGATGGATCTGATTTATTCATCACCAAACTATCTGCATCAGGCAATTCAATTATTGGCAGCACGTATCTTGGTGGAACAGGTAATGACGGTATGTCAAGCGGTAATGACATTGCATTTAATTATGGAGATGTTTTCCGCGGTGAAATTATGGTTGACAATTCATCTGTCTATGTTACTTCCAGTACGCAATCTACTAACTTTCCAATTGTCGGAGGTTTTGATAACACCTTAGGCGGCACGCAAGATGCGATTGTTGCAAAACTCAATGGCAATCTTACTTCACTTCTTTGGAGTACCTATATTGGTGGATCAGGTTTAGAGTCGGGTAACTCTGTTCAACTTGATTCTAATGGAGATATTTTTGTTGCAGGCGGAACAACCAGTGCAAATTTATTAAACACAACCGGCAGCATGAATCCTAGTTTCAAAGGCGGTACAACTGATGGATACGTTTACCGTTTTGCTGCCCCCGGTTATGGTACCGTAAAAGGAACTTATCTTGGAACAAATGATTATGATCAAGCGTATTTTGTTCAGTTGGACATTGATAATTACGTTTATGTTTACGGACAAACCAAAGGTCCCTACACCGTTACTTCAGGTCACTACGTTAATCCCAATAGCGGACAATTTATACACAAAATCAGCAATGATTTAACTACCACACAATGGTCATCAGTGTTTGGCAGAGGTAGTGGAAACGAAGAAATTTCACCCACTGCTTTTCTCGTAAGTGATTGTTATGAAATTTTTATTGCGGGCTGGGGCGGTGTTACCAATTCAACCAACTCATCTGCCATTAATAGTACTACACTTGGTTTTCCTGTGACGCCGGATGCATACCAACTCACCACATCTGGCAGCAATTTCTATTTGGCTCAATATTCTAAAGATATGCTCACGTTGAAATATGCAACCTTTATGGGAAGTACAACCGGTGCCAATGATCATGTGGATGGAGGAACTTCTCGTTTTGACAAAGGAGGCGGAATTTATCACGCAGTATGCGCGGCGTGCGGTGGTAATCCAAATGGTTTTCCAACTTCACCCGGTGTTTTTTCTCCAACTAATAACAGCAACAATTGTAATCTTGCGGCATTTCTTTTTGAGTTAAATCAAATTGAAGCCGTGCTTGGTCTTGGAACTCCCGTGATATGCATTCCTGACCCTGTTATATTTGACAACAACAGCCAGAACGGGAATTCTTACTTCTGGGATTTTGGCGATGGATCAACTTCAACTGACTACGAACCAACGCACTTTTACACCACACCGGGTAACTACACTGCCATGCTTATTGTGTCTGATTCCATGGGTTGTTTTTTACCGGATACCGCGTATGTAGATGTAGAAATTCAATTATTACAAGCTGAAGCAGGAACACTTGCTGATACTATTTGTCCGGGAGAATCAGTACAACTTTGGGCAATTGGTGGCGACTCTTATGTTTGGGGTCCGGGTGAATTTTTAGATGACTCCACAAGTGCAAATCCGGTGGCTACAATATGGGAAGAAACAACTTTCACCGTTGTTGTAGAAAGTGATTGCGGACAAAGTACGGTTGATGTTATTGTACACGTCTTTGGTGCTGATGCTGCTGCAAGTCCTGATACCGCAATTTGCGTAGGAGGTTCAGCTCAACTTTTTGTAGCCGGAGGTGAAACGTATTCCTGGACACCACCGGTTTCTTTAGATGATCCTTCAAGCTCATCTCCAATAGCAACACCTTTAATTACTACCACGTACGTTGTTGAAATTGTCACCCCTGAAGGATGCCATATTTTTGACACGGTGAAAGTCATAGTTGATCAAGATTTACCTTATCCAAATCTAGTTGATTACGTTGCACTCTGCAAAGGCGATGAAGTGCAGATTGCCGCGCATGGTGCGACAAGTTATTTATGGAGCCCAAATTACAATATCAGTGCAACCAATATTTATAATCCTTTTGTTTGGCCATCGGTTGATACAAGTTATGCTGTTAAATTCACCAACGCCTGCGGTTCAACTTTTGATACCGTACATGTTGATGTCATTGAAGTGACAGGATATGTTTCACCGGACACCATTATTTGTCCTGAAGGTGAAGCGGTATTATGGGCATCAGGCGGAGTAAGCTACAGCTGGACTCCGACAGGCACACTTTCTGATCCGCATGATTCTGTGACTACCGCCAACCCAAACAACAACACAACCTACACAGTTACAATAACAGATATCTACGGATGTTCTACCTCATTAATCACAACCGTTGAATTATATGAATCACCTGTTATTACGGTATCACCGGCAGTATATGCCGTGCAGGGAGATACGGTTCCAATTTGGGCTGAAGCAAACGGAACCATCATTTGGTCTCCTCCTTACTATGTTTACTGTGTTGAGTGCGCTGAAAATTTTGTTTATCCTCCGGGTGAAATGATTTATACCGCAACGGTTGTAGATCAGAACGGCTGCACAGCAAGCGCCAATGTTCCTATCTATTTTGATCCTTTAATCTATGTTCCTAACGCCTTTACACCAAATGGAGATCAGCACAATAATTATTTTCAAGCAATAACTCAGAATATCTCTTACTTTGAAATGCTCATCTTTAATCGTTGGGGTGAAATTGTTTATTCAACATCTTCTATTGATCATCAGTGGGACGGCACGTATAATGGCACAAAAGTTCCGGATGATGTGTATGTTTGGGTGATCATGTATAAAGACCTTGATGAAAATGAACATCAGTTAAGAGGTCATGTCACTGTACTGAAATAAAATCAAGTTATGAAAATTCAAAAAATATTTTTTCCGGTTTTTATTTGCGCTATATCATTACTTGGTATGTCTGCCGCCAAACCAGATTCTCCGGCTTATATTTATGTTGATGGAAACAACAATGAATTCATTATTCGTACAGATAGTTTGATTTATAATCCGATTAAACCCAGTGAAAGTTCATCAGGAGAATATTCTGGAGGTGAACCAAAATCAACATCCATTAATGAACCGGAATTTGATTTCATTTCAACTTTAATCAAATCAATTATAAAAGATAAAAAGAATCAATTAGACACCCGTCTGATGGGTTGTGGTACCTTGGTGATTGGCAAAAAAAGTTTATTTGTTGATTCCAACTCTTCACTTAAAATTGAACTGGAAAATTATTTAAGAACCATGTTAGGCCTATAATGCCTCCCATGCATTTATCTAAAACACACAACTACTTTTCGTCAGTGAAGCGTGGGTCAGTCTCCATCACGTGTCCGCATTTTTTACACGTGCGCAAATCAAGTGAATTGTAAAATTCTCTGAATCGCGGCTGAAAATCTTTTTCTACATTCTCTAACTCAAAATAGGTTTCATGTAATTTGTGATTGCATTTGTCACAGAACCAAAGTAAGCCATCTCTGAAATTTGTTCCCTTGCGCACACATTCAACTACAAGACCAACGGTATTTTCAGGACGCGCCGGGCTATGCGGGGTGTTGGCCGGCAAAAGAAACATATCACCTTCTTTGATTTCAATTTTTCTCGCCTTGCCATCCTCTTGAATGGTTACAGATATGTCTCCTTCAATCTGATAAAAAAGTTCTTCCGTTTCATTGAAGTGATAATCTTTTCTTGCATTTGGCCCGCCAACTATCATCACAATATAGTCACCTGATTCAGTGTACAAATTTTTATTTGATACAGGAGGTTTCAACAGATTTCTGTTTTCATCAATCCACTTTTTCAAATTAAACGGAGCACGTATTGGCATAATATGGGGGTTAGAATTCAGATGCTAAGATAAAAAAAACGCCCCGAGGTTGTCGGGGCGTTTCATATAATAAATTGCTTTTATTATTCTTTTACTACTTTGGTAATGTAAACTTCTCCATCAATCAATATGTGAATGAAGTAAACACCACTTTGGTGCTGGCTCATATCTACCTGAACTGCGTTTGCACTGTTCATTGAGAAAGTTTCAATTACTTTACCTGTAACATCAACTAATTGACCACTTACGTTGTCAGCAAATGTACCGGCAGGTTGAATGAAGAGAACTTCAGAAACAGGATTTGGGTAGATGGTATACAATGTATTTCCATTTTCATCAACACCAACTTGGCTGTCAACAGTAACAGTGAGTGTGGTATAACATCCGTTGCTATCAGTTACAATAACTGTATAGTCACCTGAAGTAAGGTAGAAAAGATTTTCAGTATCATCATTGTCACCAGTACCATCATTGTCCCAATCAACCATGAAAGGATAAGCAGAACCATAGATTGAAAGATAAATAGCTCCGTCATTTCCATACGTTTCAGGAGAAGGTGAAGCAGCGAGAACAGGAGCAGGTAACGAACTTACATAAGCAGTATCAGAAGTAACACATCCCAAAGAATCTGTTGCTGTGACATAATAAGTGCCTGCAGTTGATATAGAGTTCACGTTTGAAGTTGCTCCGTTACTCCATAGATATGTATCAAATCCTGCTGATGCAGCATAAACAGTTGGGTTAGTTTCACAAATAGTTACATCATCAATATTAACCGGCATAGATTCACTAATTGTAATTGTTTCCTGAACCTCACAACCAACACCATCAGTAACAGTCAGCGTATAAGTACCGGCTGGTACATACGTGGTATCGGAAATTGATCCATTGCTCCATGAATACACATAGTCAAATCCTGTTGAAGTATTCACATAACAATTAATGAATTGCGTTACTGGTCTTGTTGTACTTGTACCAGTAATAGTACTAGCTCCACAAACAGTTGCATTATCCGCACGGTAGTAAATTGAAGATGTATTCACAACATCAGGAGTTGTCATGGTCATGATCACATTTTCAGTGTAGTTTGAATTATTGAAACAAGTTTCTAAAACTAGGTTGTCAATTCCATTCCAGTAATAAGGAGTATCAAAATTGAACCAGTTCCATCCAACAGTAATAGTGTGTGTTGCAGGCGCAAGCACCTCAACAGTACTGTTGTCCCAAGCTAATGTATTGTTGTTTGTTGTTGCACCCATTTTAATAGTCCAGTTATTCAAGGTAAGTGTAGAAGTACCTGTGCTTTGAACATAAAATGCAATACCTGAAATGTTTCCTGGTTGAACTCCCATTGTGTTTAATTCTGCCGCTCTGAATAAAAACTGTTCACGGTTACCCCAATAAAAGTTACCAAGCGGGCATGGGTAAGTTGTTGTTGTATTCAAAGTGGTAGATGTTACATCAACACTGAAAGTATCAGCTACTCCAGTACAAGCATAAGTAGAAAGTTCACTTGGGAATGTTGGAGTGATATTTACACCACCGGTGATGTTGTCAATAATTAATACGCCTGTTGAATCCAAACATATCCATTCATTTACTGCATGTGTTGTAGCAGCAAGAGGAGCTGTAGCTAATTCAGTTATTACTTGACAAACCACATCAGATGCACCATTATCATCAGTAACTGTACAGCAATATGTGCCTGCACCTAATCCTGAAATTGTAGCGGTTGTGCCACCGTTATCCCATGAATACGTAAATGGCGGAACACCAAAGGAAGCAGATACTGTGATCTCGCCGTCATTTGCACCAAAACAAGTTACATCATTGTAAGAATCAACAGCCACAGTGAAACTCATTGCTTCAATATTGAAATCATCAATTGCCATGTCACTGTAGAAACTTGTTCCTACTTGAGCAACAAATCTAAATTGAACTGAATCATTTCCGGCCAACATGGTGATATCGCTAGAGCTTACTTGCCAAAGATCAATATTGTCAGTCATTGGTGGAACTAATACTGTCCATGGTTCAATTAAACCTGTTCTGTATTCCATTGATAAAGTACCCTGAGTTGTTCCGTACATGTGATAAGCAAAAGACAACTCGTAAGCAGCTGCGCCTGTTAAATCAAACCACGGTGAGTTCAGTTTTCTTTGATCATTCAAGCATCCTGATGACTCAGTATACATGTATTTTCCGGTTCCGTTACCCGGATTGTAATCTACGATTGGACCAGTCAACGCAGAAGGAGTGCCGCCCGCATCAGGTACCCAGTCATTGGCATCTGATAGATCATTTGACCATCCTGTACTTAGCATTGTATAGCCGGTACAAGCTGTAGATGCTCCTTCACCTTCAAAGTTTTGATTGTAGGGATAGGTGTTAATCACCTGAGCTGAACCCCAAGCAGAGACTGCCAGCCCAAAAATTAGTAAAGACTTTTTCATATTTATTAGTTTAGTGTTGAAGGGGACAAAATTACGCACTAATTAATTCACGACATTCATTTATCTGCACAATTTCTTCACATCCAATTAATATAAAGTGTGATAAAATCAATCCTAAATCGTTCATTATTAACGAATTTTGCTCATCAACAATTGTTTATACTTGATGTCTGTAACAGATAACAGATGAACTTGTTCACATAGAGTTAATCTGTTTTTTCACAAAAAGAAGCATAGGGCCAAACCACAAAACAATTAAACAAGTTTTGATGACAAATTGCAATTGTGTTTACTTTTGAGAAAATAATCATCCATGAATCTGAACCTCCAAAATAAAACCGCCCTGGTATGCGGCAGCACACAAGGTATTGGTAAAGCAACCGCCATTGAACTTGCTTTGCTGGGTGCAAATATTATTTTGCTTGCAAGAGATGAAAACAAACTAAAGGCGGTACAGAATGAATTAGACAGTTCTAAAAACCAAAAACACACTTTTTTAGTTGCTGATTTTTCTCAAAGTCAAGAACTGGAAAAACGGATTCATGATTTTTTAAAAGATAAATCTGTTGAGATATTAGTAAACAACACCGGCGGCCCAGCGGCGGGACCTGTTAATTCAGCATCATTAGAAGAATTCAGAATTGCTTTCAACATGCATTTAATTTGCAATCATATTTTAGTGAGCGCAGTAAAAGATAAAATGATTGCCGCAAAATACGGACGCATCATCAATGTGATTTCTACTTCAGTTAAACAACCTTTACCTAATTTAGGTGTATCAAATACCATACGAGGCGCTGTTGCCAATTGGAGCAAAACATTAGCCAATGAATTGGGTCAATATAATATCACCGTTAACAATGTTCTGCCGGGTGCAACCAACACAGCACGGTTAAAATCTATTCTTGAAAATAAAGCTGCAAAAACCGGTGAAAGTTATGATAGTTTACTCAAACATATGGCTGATGAATCACCCATGAAACGCATTGCAGAACCTGAAGAAGTAGCAAACGTAATTGCATTTTTAGCGTCTCCGGCTGCAAGCTATATCAACGGAATTAACGTGCCGGTTGACGGGGGGAGGACTAAGAGTTTGTAGCGTGAGGAATAGCGGATTGAATGAGGGAATGAGTTAGCGTTTTCTTTTTAGCGCTTTTCATAAAGGTGTTAAGGCCGGTAAGGACACGTAGAGATTCATAAATTTCTAACCTGTAGGCATTCCTAGAATTTATTCTAATACTCTTCTCCCATCATGGCATCATACGCACATTGATGCACGCGTTTGCGGATACCGTATTCATAGGTTTTGTTATTCACGGTTGGGTGAACGGCGTTAGACAAATAAATATAAATTAATTCGTGTTCAGGGTCAATCCAAAAACAGGTGCCGGTGAAACCTGTGTGACCATAAGTGCTCAATGATGCGTTGGGTGACATACCAAATGATACTGAACCCATGGATGGTTTGTTGAATCCTAATCCGCGAAAACAATTTTCCTGACGTGAGGTGAATTTTTCAACGGTTTCTGCTTTCAAATATCGTTGGCCATTATACACTCCTTTGTTGAGCAACATCTGGAATAATATGACTAAATCATTTGCTGTTGAGAAGATACCGGCATTACCTGCTACTCCTCCATGCAAAGCTGCGTTGGGATCATGCACATAGCCATGCAAAAGTTGTTTTCTCCACCAGGTATCATTTTCTGTTGGCACAATAATATCTCTGCTGTATTTTTTCAGCGGACGATACATGGTGTGATTCATTCCTAATGGTTTGTAAAAGGTATTGTACAAAAATTCTTCAAATAAATTTTTATCCTTCAGTTGTTTTTTTGGCTGATTGAAACCAAATTTTGCAGGATCTTTTTGAATGATACTTTTAAAAATAAAATACAAAGTATTCATGTTGACATCACTGTAGTGATATGACTTATCAGGATTGAGATAAATCTGATTTAATTTGAGCCACATTGAATCTTGCTGTTCTCTTTCCAAATAAAATCCCTCAGCTACTTCAGTATTATAAACTGAATCCGGACGATCACAATAATATTTATCATATCTGCCATAATCAGGTGTGGTGTATTTCATGTATTTGATAACGGGAAAACCTGCAGGCATTCCGCTGCAATGGGTGAACAATTCCTGAAACGTGAGATTGCGAATGGTACTAGGAAATTTCAAATGCAAGCGCAATGAATCCGGCAAATAGGTAGCAAGACTGTCATCTAATGCATACATGCCCATTTCATAAAGTTTCATGCCTACCATGGTAGTGGAAACAACTTTGGTTATTGAAGCCAGATCATACATGGAATTTTCAGTTACCAAAGATTGTCCTTGATAGGTATGTTTTCCAAAAACACGATCATACACAATACAACCATTTTTTGCAATTAAAACTTGTCCTCCGGGGAAAGCGTGATTACTCATGCAATTACTCATCATGCCCGAAATATAGGCAAGGGTGTCTGCATCTAATCCAACAAAATTTGGATCAGTACGAGCAAGTAATTTTTTCTCCAAAAAAATTCCTTTTACCAAAGTATCCGGCAAGTAAAAATCTCCGTTTAAGGTGAGACGTGAAGTGATCTGTTGCACAAAAATTCCTACTGAAAAATCATTTATTTCAGGATAAAAAATTAAATTAGGACAAGCACTCAACTTTTCATAATGCGCAGGATTTGAGAACGCAACCAAGGTGTTTTTTTCTGCTTTTATTTTATTTATTTCTGCAAGAAAATCATCACTGCACGTGTCATCCAACATAATCACTTTATTGCCTTTTGAATTGATTATTTCATTCAGATTTTTGCTGTCTGCTTTTTTATTTACTAAGCTCACTCCGCAATCTGTTCTTGTCTTTTGACTCAAATCTGTTGTCTTATCTGTGTACAAAGTAAATTTTGATTTGAACGGAATTAACTTACCATCATTACGCAACAACGCGGTGCTTTTTGACTGAAAATTCAGATGGATATAATTTAATTCTTCACTGCTATTAACGGGTTTTTTATATTCAGGTCGTTGTGCTTTTCGTTTGAGAATTCTTTTGGTGCTTTCATCAAAAATAATTTGTTCTTCTGAAGAGGGCTTCCATGCTGAAAATGTCTCAGGAGATTCAAGTCTTTTATACACTAGGTCTGTTCCATTTCCCAACAAGTAGTTGATCATTTGTTCTTTTGTACGCACAATAAAAATTCCTGCAAAAGAATATGATTTTCGGTAATTGTTTAAACTAACACTGTCATATTGCTGCAGTGTCAACTCAATTGCATGATTACACCATGATAAACTATTGAGAAAATTATCAAAATCAGTTTGTGCATTTTGATCATGAAAGTTTTGGATTACCGGCGTGATACCTTGTTTCAAATAAATGGAGTCAAGCCAAGCACGATTGAATTTATCAGGTGGTATGGGTTGATTAAAATTGAGTAATTGAAATCCTGCCTCACCAAAAAATTGCGTGAATGAAAGATCACGTGCATCTTTGTTTGCCTCCCACCATGGATATGAAGTCGTATTTGTTATTTCAGTATAATCAGCATAGAAAAATGGCTGAACCAGTTGGTGCGTGTCAAGTATATTTTTTAGTCTTTGAATGCTGTCTGTATTCCAATTTATCAAATGAAGAGCGCCAGGTTGATGTTCCACAACCCAATTAGCAAAACTATCTATGGCCTGTTGGTAATGATCAGGAATTTCAAAGATGAGGTGTTGATTGTATGCTTGTTCTTGTGTAAGATTACCAAAAATAGAATCAGCCCAAAATGAGGTGCTGTCAATTCCCGCTTCATGTTGCTCAACACTGTTTGATTCTCCGCCACATGAGAAGAACACAAAAGCAAACAAACTATACGCAAAAAAAAACCGGTAAAAAAAGTGATGCATCCCCAATAACAATTATCATTCAAATGTACAATAATCTGCTGAATGCAAATGAGTATCGACTGCCTTCTTCCGCTTTGAAAAAAGTGAAAAGCAATTTCTAGTTTTAATTTCAACTAAAAATAGAAATTCAAAATACAGCGATTTTTTTAATTACCTGAGAACGGTAATGTGACCAACGTATTCATGTGGCATTAATTCACGATCAACAACTCTTGCCTTATAAACAAAAACACCATCAAACGCTACTTGATTATTATACGTGCCATCCCAACGGAAATACTGATCGGTGGTTTCGTAAATTAAATTTCCCCAACGATCATAAATCTGGAATAAAAAGTCAGTTGCACCAATCACACTTACCTCATAATAATTATTGAAGCGGTCAGCGTTTGGTGTAAAGCTATTTGGCGCATAGAAATAGAATTCAGGTTTGATGTAAATTGGTTTTGTTACCGTATCAGTACAACCAATCTCATTGAATGCAACAAGGGTAACATCATACCATCCCCAATGGCTATATGTAGTCAAAGGAGAATTATTAGTAGAAAAATCTCCGTTGTCAAAATACCATTCCCACGCAACTCCTCCGGTGGATAAATTTTGGAATGCCACGGGTAAATCTACCATAGGTTCATTGGTGAGAACACCAAAATTTGCATGAGGTCTTACTACCTCAACTATGGTTGAGCCATCAATATGATAGGTGTGACAATCATCTTCAACAGCAACGGTATACGTGTGAGTATAATTAGGCGACACCATTACAGAAGAAGTTGTTTCACCTGAATGATACCAATAGTAAGTATAGTTACCCAAACCTTCAGATGCAATCACAAAAATATTGGCCGTATCACCCGGACAAATCAATTGATCAGGTGACATAATTAATTCTAACACGGATGCAATCACCGTAACAGTTATATTCGTTTGCGTTGGAGATCCGCAACCATCTTCAATCATAACAATGTAGGTAGTTGTAACCATAGGAGAAACCGTAACTACAGGACCGGTGCCAATGGTAGTTGTTCCATCCATCCATGTATAAGTAAAGGAACCTTCACCGCCTGAAGCCTCAGCGTAAAGAACAACCGGAGTATTAGGACAAAGTACTGACGTATCAGGCGAAGTGATTATGCTGATTGGCGGATAAACCGGAACGGTAACAACCGCTGATCCATTTGCCGGTGTACCAATACAGATATCAGTTGCCGTGAGTGTATATGTGGTGGTTGATAATGGAGCAACAAGGATGTCTTCTGTAGTTTCACCTGTTGTCCAAGAGAAAGTATAAGGTTCAATTCCACCGGTGACAGTGGCATTCAAAGTAACTTCTTCACCGGGGCAATGCAACGAGTGACCTGAGATACTCACTTGTAAAGGCGCTGTATTTTTTATGACAAGATCAAGAGAAATAAAAGTACTTGTACCACATGGATCAGGCTGATTCAATTGAATAATAATAGTTTCATCTCCTTCAGCCAATGCGTCAGAAAAAGCATCAACTGTGAAGGTCACGGTAGTTTGTCCGGCAGCAAAATTTACTGATGGTGGAATGTTGGAATAATCAACTCCTTCAGTTGCGGTGCCTAATACAGTGATTGGAATACTTTCAGCTGCCGCCGCCATGGATGCAGGACGACTAACCGTTACAGTAACTGATTCACATCCTTCAGCCATCTGATAATTATTACCAAAATGATCATTGGTTAAGTCTCCATTAATTTCAATGGGCGCAAAACTTGCGAGTGAGTTTGCTTCCAAAAAAATTCCTGAATCATAAGCGCCATCACCCGCATCTGCAATAGCAATTACCAAGTGATAGGTCTCACCACATTGAACATCTGCTTTAGCTTCCATCACTACCGTGAAGCCATCATACTGAATGTAAAAACTACTGCCGTTGTATGGTGCATTAGATCCTGTACCGTTGTTGACGTAGTATGTACAATTCTGGCAAGGCCCAGTGTTGGATGTTCCGTTGTTGATGTTGTCAATTGAAACCACACCACCGCCGCCGGGAATATTAGCCATATTATAAGTACCTCCAAAGCCCGGACCCGTGATGAAAAAAGCAAATGCATCATTAAAACCGCCGTCAACAAATTCAGGATATTCATCAGAACCAAAAACATATCTGAACTTCACACTGTCACTTTGTGGCACAAAATCAAATTCAAGAATGGCAGCATTATATGTTGAGGCTCCGGCAAGTGTAGTGAGCGGAGTATAACCGGGTTCTCCATTATCAATGCCGGCACTTCCACTGTCATTAGGGCCGTGCGGACCATTACCTCCAAAAATCCACCTGAATTTAAAACTGTACCTGTGGTTAATAGTATTCCGTTACTTAATCCAAGATTAGTGCCTGTACCGGTAAAAGAGCCAATTGCTTCAGGGTGTCCGTTATACATTACGTTTGACACTGCTACCCCACTGCCCACAAGTACGTTTTCTACCAGTTGTGTCGGTGTCATGGAAGTTGAGGTAGTTAATTGTCCGTATACCTGAACTTGAACAAGCAGCAGCATGCTGAGGAAAGATATGTGAATCAGACTTTTCAGAAATCGGGTGTTTTTTTTAGCAGTTAGTTGATTTGCCTGTTTAGTATATATAACGTCAAATCAAGTAAATGGTTGTTCAAATGTAAGCAAAAAACGAGCCAAATGTATGAACCATTGATTCAACTATCAGATGATTTTAAAAGACACCGACTGTGACTTTGAATATTAAATCCTTTCAGCAGGCTGCGGATATGCTTTAACATATTTTTCAGCACTGAGTTTCAGATGACAAAGATCAGGCAGAATATCTTGTATTCTAAGGTGTAATTAAATTCGGTATTTTTGTCCATCTTGAAATGGACTGAGAAAATAGGACAAATCATTGAGCGCATGCGTGAAAAGCATAAGCTCACTTATATGGATGATACCACTTACCATGAGAAGTGGAGTTTCTCCGTGTCGTCTATGACCATTCTTTCAGTCATTATATTTTACACTTTGCTGGTGATTGTTACTGTGATGATTTTATTCAGGTATACTTCACTCAGCACCATTGTTAGCACGCAATCTGCTGATGAAACAAGACTGATGCTGGAACAGCAGAATAAAACCATTGATTCATTATACCAAATGACCAATAACAATGATATTTTTCTACGAGACATTAAACATATACTCACTGATGAACCATTTGATGACAGTCTTTATCTTCAAAAGCAAGACACTACGTACGTAAATTATAAACCTGATTTTTCAAGATCAGCTGAAGACAGTTTGTTCAGAGAGCAAATGGAAAACCAAAAATCAGTTCCAACGGGAAATCCGGGAGGGTTTGCGGTAGATTTTTTCTTTGCACCGGTGAATGGTCAGATTTCACAATCATTCAACGCGGCTAAAGATCACTTTGGTGTTGATGTAGTTACTGTGGCTGATGAGCCGGTAAAAGCCTGTCTTGATGGAACTGTAGTAGTTGCCACTTGGGTTCCGGGTGAGGGCAACATTCTGATTGTGCAGCACAACAATGATTTCATATCGGTTTACAAACACTGTTCAGTATTATTAAAAACACAAGGAGATCGCATATTAACAGGTGATCCACTTGGAATAGTGGGCAACACAGGTGAAAACACTTCAGGGCCTCATCTGCATTTTGAACTCTGGCACAAAGGGGTTGCGTTAAATCCACAAGAATATATTTCTTTCTGATAAAAAGAATCCTTGTCTAAAACGTCTTTGATTCATTGACTTTATATTACTTTTGAAATTCTAAGTTCGGCACAGCATGTGGTTTAAAATTTCACAAATGATTTTGCGCTATCGGATTATTATTCTGATTGCAATATTTTTACTTACAGCATTCTTTGGTTATTTTGCGTTTACAAAAATCAAAATGGACAACAGCTATGGAACCATGTTGCCTAAAGATTCTAAACCAAAACGTGATTACGAATTATTGAAAAGTAGTTTTGGAGGTAGTGAATCACTTTTAATTTTTGCTGTACAAACAGAGGATCTTTATTCGCTTGAAAAATTTAATGCTTGGTATGAATTTGGACTTGAAGTAGCAAAATCAGATGCCATAGATTCTATTTTTTCTGAAGCACATCTTTACCAATTGGCAAAAGATACTGTAAATGAAAAGTTTTTCTTTGACAAAGTAGTGAGATCAAAACCTCAAACACAAGCAGAGGTAGATAGTCTCAAAAAAATCATTCGCTCAAACCCTTCATACAAAGATTTGATCTATAACCCTGAAACAAACACCTCTCTTTTGATGGCATTTGTTGATGAAGGCATCATGGCAGATATGAAAACTGCTAAAGAGCTTATCAAGGTAGAAGAAATTGCTTTGAAATATGAACCGGTGTTGGGTAAAATAAGGGTATCAGGCATGCCGCACATACGAGTGGCGGTTGCTAAAAAACTTGAAGGTGAACTTGGTTTCTTTATTGCGCTTTCCATTGGCGTAACCTCATTAGTACTCTTTATTTTTTTCAGATCAGTTCGCGTGGTGCTCATTTGTGTTTCAGTTGTATTTATTGGTGTTATTCTGGCATTGGGAACAATAGGTTTGTTGGGGTATAAACTATCTATTATGATGGTGTTGATTCCACCTTTGATGATTGTGATTAGTATACCCAATTGTACCTATCTCATCACAAAATATCATCAAGAGATTAAACATCACGGCAATAAAATCAAAGGGCTTTCAAGAGTTATTGGCAATATTGGTATTGCCTCATTCATGACCAACCTGACCACCGCACTTGGTTTTGGTACTTTCATGTTTACAAATTCAGAAAGACTATTTGAATTTGGCGTAGTTGCATCCATTAATATCATGGTGGTTTTTATTCTTTGCCTTACCGTATTGCCAATTATTTTAAGCTATTCCAAAGTACCCCAAACTAAACATCTTAAACATCTTGAAAAACAATGGCTGGTATTTGCAGTTGAAAAACTTGAATATCTCAGCATGTATAAACGCAAATGGATTTATGCCGGAGTTGGTATTATCGCCATTATATCAATATTCGGAATTATCAGAATAAAAACAACCGGTAATATCACCGGTGATTTACCTCAAGACGATCCCATCACACAAGATTTGCATTTCATTCAAGACAATTTCAGAGGCTCTATTCCTTTTGATATATTAATCAATACAAAAGATTCGAATGTCTACTGGAATCGTTTCAAAGAAATAGAAGATGTGCAAAACTACCTTGCAAAGTTTGAATATTTTTCAAAATCACTTTCAGTTGCTGACGGTATAAAAATCATCAACATGGCGTATAGCAATAATGATTCATCTCGTTATGTTATTCCGTCTGTAACCAAGATGAACAAAATGCTGCCGTATATAAAAAACTCTGCGGGCGGAACAGGTTCCAACGCTTTTCTAGATTCAACCAAAACCATTACCCGCATCACCATGCAAATTCGTGACACGGGCGCTTATGAAATACAGGCAATTGTTGATAGCATTGGTCCGGTGATTGATCGGTTGATCAATCCGCAATACGCCGCCATGGATAGTGCGTATCAGCAAATCATCAAGAAAAGTGGACAAGAAAAAACTGGTGCATTGCAATTGTTCTATTCTGAATATCCTGCCGTGACAAGTGATTTAAAAAGATTTTATTCAGGCACTGATGATGTAAACAATATAGATGAAAGTTCACTCTACGCAAATCATGACAATGCAGGATTCAATGACAGTCTCAAAAAAGCAATTGATGAAAACCACTGGGATGTAACCTTTACCGGAACATCAGTAGTTTCATCAAACGGAACACAATATCTTGTTATCAATTTGTTTACTTCACTTTCTATTGCTATTGTTTTAATCGGGTTGATTATGGCATTCCTTTTCAAATCATGGCGCATGGTTATTATTTCTCTTGTTCCAAATTTTATTCCATTGATGACTACTGCTGCTATCATGGGATATTTTGGTGTGCCCATGAAACCATCTACGCTACTTGTATTCAGCATTGCATTTGGTATTTCAGTTGATGACACCATACATTTTCTTGCTAAATTCAGACAAGAACTAAAACATCATGAACATGATTTTAGAAGATGTGTACTGATGGCCTTGCGTGAAACCGGTGCCAGTATGATTTATACGTCTATCATCCTTTTCTTTGGATTTTTGATGTTTACTTTTTCTGAATTTGGTGGTACTAAAGCGCTGGGCATACTTGTTTCTCTTACACTGCTTGTGGCTATGCTCTCAAATTTAATTGTATTACCAACGCTGCTTTTGTGGATGGATAAAAAGATGATTGTAAAAGCCATGCGTGAACCCATGCTTCAAATATTTCATGAAGAAGAAGACATTGAATTTGACAATCTTGAAATTGAAAACACCGTTCGCAAATACGAGGCAGAAGATTCAAACTCGAAGCAGATCAACGATGAATAATTTAGAAGTTTATCTCAAACTGACTGAAAAAGCTGTTTCAGAAATTCAGCTCCCCAAAACACCTGCACTGTTGTATGAACCCATGCAGTATATACTTTCTCTAGGTGGAAAACGCATGAGACCAGTTTTGACTTTGATGTCATGCAATGCTTTTGGAAAACCTGCTGAACAAAGTATGAACGCAGCATTAGCTGTTGAGCTTTTTCATAATTTCAGTTTAATTCATGATGATATCATGGATGCTGCGCCATTGCGCAGAGGTAAAGCAACTGTTCACACAAAATGGAATACCCATGTTGGAATTCTCAGCGGAGATGGAATGCTGATTGAAGCATACAAAAAACTCAACACCTACTCACCTGAAGTTTCTCATGCGCTGATAGAAGTATTTAATAAAACGGCAACTGAAGTGTGTGAAGGTCAGCAACTGGATATGGACTTTGAAAAACGTTCAGATGTAACGTTGAAAGAATACATTGAAATGATTCGTCTCAAAACATCGGTATTGTTAGGCTGTAGTTTACAGTTTGGAGCTATAGTTGCTCAGCGTGATCTTTCTGACCAAGAAAAAATATACCAGTTTGGTGTCAATCTGGGAATATCATTTCAAATACAAGATGACTTGCTTGATTTGTACGGTGACTCAACAAAAGTTGGCAAACAAACCGGCGGTGATATTCTTGCAAATAAAAAAACATTTCTTGTACTAAAGGCATTTGAACAAGCTGATCAGAGACAGAAAGAAGCATTACAAACAATGCTCACAGAAAATAATCCGGAAAAAAAATTAGCCGCAGCTAAACGTTGTTTTGAGCAATTGAATATTAAAACAGAAACTGAATCTGCCATTAAATATTACCACGATATTGCTTTAAAAAATCTGCGTGAAATAAAAATTTCAGATGAAGCACGCCAACCGCTTGAAGAACTGGCTGCGTTTTTGCTTAATCGTGATCACTGATCCAATCTGATCTTTCCGTTAATCCACTCCGGATCAAGTTCCGCGTGATATTTTTTGTAAAATTCAATAGCGGGTTCATTCCAATCCAGTACTTGCCATGATAACCTTTTCATGTTGCGAGTTTTTGCTAATTGCAGAATATAGTCAAACAGTTTTTTTCCAATGCCTGCACGTCTGAAATTTTCTTGCACGTACAAATCTTCAAGGTAAAGACATTTTCCTTTCCATGTTGAATAAGCTGTATAGAAAAGAGCAAAACCAACTACTTGATTTTTGTGCACAGCAACAATGCTTTCACAAACGGAGTTGTTTCCAAACAAATCTTCAGTAAGTTGCTGTTCAGTATTTGAAACTTCTTGTGCGGCGTTTTCATACATAGCAAGTTCACGAATCAATTTCAGCACATCTCCAACATCTGATTTAGTTGCCGGTCTGATTATGCTTGGTGATGAAGTCATGAATTACTGAGCAAGGTTAAAGCGCAATGAAAGACCTGCACTTGTATTTGCTGTTGGATACGCATTGGACAGTACCGGTTTATTTACTACACGGTCAAAATACAATGCCACGTTTAGATTAGGACCCATATTATAATCTGCTCTGAAACGCAATGACCAGGTTCTTGTACCGGCTGAAGGTTGATTGGTGTCTTCAATAATATTTCTTGCTACTGAAATATTGTTTCTAATGTTGAGGTCAAACCGCAAAGTCAAGTCACTTTCAGGTGTTTTACCCATGAATTTAATTGGCAGCTTTACGTCAGAGAATGCGTAACCAGAACCAATCACAATTTCCCATCCACGCATTTCCATTACTTGTGCGTTAGGAATGTTCAGCGCAAGCGTACGATCTTTTGTGTACTCAAATTTAGTAAGCAATCCGTTTTGACCAATTGTCCAAGTTGCATCCAATCCAATGAGCGGAGCAAATTGCTCTGTGATGGTGATACTTTGAATTTGTCTACCCGCAATAAAATTATCTGATGCATCACGCAGTTGAATACCATTCTCATCAAATGCACCCAAATTAGTTTGATAATTAGAAACAGATACGGTAGAACGATATGAATGTGACAAAGTAAAATTCTTGACATACTTTTTCATGAATTCAAGCTTAGCCAAACCATTGTAACGCACATCCCAGTTCGGCAAAGGAATAGCGCTGAATACATCAAAGAATTTATTACCAGAACCTTTACCGGTGTAGGCTGCAAAGAAAGATCCGATTAGAACATCTTGTTGGTTAGCGCCAAAACCATCATAAAAACCATCACTTCCCAAAGATGTTCCGGCGTTTGTACCTAATTGTTGTGACACTTCATCACGAGAGTTTCTCAAGTCTTGAAATTCTTGTGAGAAATTAGTGGTATCAATTTTTGCAAACGCTGTTTTCCATGTAATAGTGGTGAAGGTAAGTGAACCCATATTTACGCGGTTCTGATATTCCCAAAATGCAGTTGTATCATTGTAACGATAAAATCCGTTTTCATTGTCAGTAATTTTTCTGTCTAATGAAAGATTCACAGAAAAATCTTTGAATGGTTGTAAGGTGACTTTACCATTAATTGATTGCGTGTGCATAACGGTGTGCTGAACGTTGAGATTAGGGTTTTGCACCAACCATCCGTTAGTGGCGGCATATCTTGCAAAACTGCTATCAGCACCCCAAACGGTGTTCGGTCTGCCCCAGATATCATAATTTTGTTGACCTGAGATGAAAGCAAATCCGGGTGCACCAAAATTATTCATACCAAATAAAGTTGTTGAATTATTAAAGCCCGGCATCAACATTCCATCTACTTCAGTATATGTAAAGTTTACAGATTGCAAAGTCATGAGCATTTGCCCAACAAATTTCCATGCAGGATGTAATTCTCCTTTTTCCTTTTTCTCTTTTTCATCTTTTTCTTTTTCATCCTTTTCATCACCTTCTCCACCTTCCTTTCCATCTTTACCATCAGACCCGCCGGATGTCGTTGTGCGTCCTCCACGCTGCGGTGCACCGCCATTCACTCTTCTGAAAAACTCAATGCGGTTGTATAACTTTGACATATCTGCCTGCAAAGTCAAATTGAAATTTGATGAGTTTTGAATGGTATGTCCAAATGCAGGTTGTGAGATAGGCGCACGCTGCCAATCATAACTGCCTCTATACTTCACGTTAGATGACAACCAATCTGTGAGAGGTAATTGATTGAATGGAATTTTATACGTGAAATTATAATTGTGACTATAACTCATCGTGTATCCACCAAACCGGTTCAAGGTATCACTTGATGAGCTGAATGGATTGAATGCTTTGTCAACACCATCTCTGAACAATTGATACGTGTTATAATCATCTGAACCCTCTGCAGCATCAGGATTAATTATGCCATTAGGTTCATAAATGATAGCATTGTTTATGGCGGCAAAAGTAAACTTGAGTTGCTTTGTAAAATCATACTTAAAATCATAGGTACGATTCCATGTGAAATTTTTTAGATACGTCTGCGGGAAAATGAAACTAGTGTCTAGGACATTTCTGTTTTGTCTTTCATTATACATCCTTGTAATTTCACTGCTCACTGCAATAGATTTAGGACCTAAATTAAAATTGAATTCTTTGATGAGCCCAAACCATTTTGATTTTTTGAAGAAGGCGTTATCCTTGAATGGCTGCACTTCAATTGGTTTGCCAGAGAAGGTATAGTTCAGCACACCACGATACGTTCTAGTAATATCATGATCAGTATTGATGTCACGCTGATACAATTCATTGTAAGAATATGTTGCAGATAAATTTTCAACATCCCAAAAATGCACTGGTTTTCCCGCCGGTCTTTCTCGTCGGACATTGGTGAAATTATAATATTGCCTGATTGTAATATCGCGTGACAATCGGGCTCGCTCTTGCTTAGTTGCCAAGTCAGAATAATCTTCAAGCCTGACATCAGGTGCTAATAAATCATATTGCGGATCAATTGCGGTAACAGAATATCCGTACATAAATGGTACTTGCAATTTCACTTTATTTCCAAAAAATTGTCCTAATTCAACACTGCTTGAAAAGTCAAATCCCTTTCGTGTATCACGTTGTCTTTCGCTCACTTTTTTCTCAATACTTCCCCAACCAGGTGTTGAATAATTTCCTGAAAAATTCACGTTTGCAAAATCAGCCATTTGAACACCAACACGTGCAGTTGAAGCCCAACCACCTTCTTGATCAAAATCTGTGAGGCGCAATTCATTCACCCAAATTTCAGCGCATTTATCCATCCCGTCTTCAGCATGCATCCATGGGTGATTTGTGTCTTTTCCGGGATTTCTAACTCCAATCATGATTACTTTCATGCCCTGTAAGTTTGGATTTCCTTTAACTTTTATTCTCACCACCTGACCTGTTGTAGGATCTGTGTAAGTCAAAATATATTCTGATGTGGAAGGCACACCAGAAGCATTGCGTTTCATTTTGAGATTAATCAATGAATCAAATGCAATGATCATATTATTTGCTTCAGGCCATATCACCAAATCCTGTGTATAATCAGTCCCCCATGGAGTAACTTTAATTGGCATTTCAAACTCATAATAGTTGTTTTCAAAATCAGTTCCTAAACGAATGAAAACAGTCAATTCATCATCCTGAAGATTGGCTTCAATATTGCGCGCTTCACCGTGAACAAACATGCGCAGGTTTTTATAAGATCTCACATCAAATGAAACATTTTTGTATGCAGCTCTAGCCTCTCCATCTTTCAATCCGCAAACCTGCAGTGAAAGTGATTGCTCATTCAATTGTCTGAAGTTAATTGAGGCATTGTCTTGCTGACGTTGAATGCCCGGCGGAATAGCATAATTCACCGGTTCTTTTAAATTGTTTTCTTCAAGGTTTACGGCAGCAATATTAAATTCAGTTGCGTCAGGATCAGTTTCAATATATTCACCCGGTTCATCAATATTGTTTAAGTATCTTCTCCATTCGCCGCGTATTAATTCAAGTTTTGCAAAGCGCAACACAACAGGATGTTCAAACCCGGTAACATACATTCTCATGAAACGAATTGATCTGAAATCAGAAATTCCATTGATCACCGATTCAGGATCTTCAATTGGAATTTTAAACTGATACCAAGTTTCTGTCTTTCCCTGATCATTCACTTCAACAACCTGTGAATTGGTAATGTAATTCTGCCCCACAACTAAATCTTGCGGACGCAAACTCACTGAATATTGAAAATAACTTTCTGTTTCACTCAAGTTGTTATCCTGATTTAAATCTTCAATATCAGGCATGGTTGTAGCTTGGGTTGGATAACCATCAGCATTCATTTGACCCGCCATTTCGGATGTAGGAGAATTACCCTCCATTCCGTTGTAATATTTGTATCGCTCAACAATGTCTAATGTAGCGGCATCATAATCATCATCCAGATAATAGTTGTAGTAATCACTTGAAGGGTCATTCAACAATTTTTGTTTTGCATCTGGGGTCAATCCACTTGTGTTAACCCAATTAATAAATTCTGCAAAATGTGCTGATTCTGCATCATTATCTAAACCATCTAAACCAATATCCTGAAATTCTCGTGATGAGGTGTTGTTATCAAATGCATTTACAATTACCTGCTGATTTGGAACCGCAGCCCAATCAGTTGTGTCAAAATCATTGGGGTCAAATGTTGTACTGGCCGGTAAACCATTTTCAAAACTTTTGCGTGAATCAGGCAAGATATCTTCTGAAATATTTCCCAAATTAAAATATAGATCACCACCGGTTAAATTTACTGTTCCGCTATCTGTTGCATCATTATTGAAAGGATCAAGCAACCAAAACTGAATGAACTGAATATTGGCCTGTTCAAAATTAGTTGTAGTGAGTGATCGCATAACACCTGCCCACCGATCTTCAGGATTAGTAAAGTGACCATCTGCATCAATATAGGTATTCACCGTATCATAATTGTATGGTCCACGCTCTTCAGGATAGTAGGCTAAATCAAATACAGGAATATTGTTAAGCGTACCTTGAATTGGATTGTACTGAGGAAATAAATCAGTTTGTGCCAGCATGTGCATCTGAGAGTTTTCAAGATACAGCGGGTTATTTGCAATGTAGTCAGGCGTTGTGCTTGAATTTTGATAAAACGCAGTTGGATCAATTACATACCATGATAAATGCGCACGATCAAAACCTGAAGCTAAGCCCGTTTTTATATACGCCTCAGGAAAAAGTGTTGGCTGACCTTGCGGTACAGATGCTAATCGCCAAGTACCAAATGTTTTTAAATCAATGGCGCTTTGACTTCCTTCAAATCCATCAATGTATGAAATTCCTTCTTTACTAATTGCACGCTGTGTGCCCGGAATCAAATAAGCGAATTCTCCACTGGCGGTGATGTATGATTTTTCTTTTGTTGAAATGATTGGTAAATAATCAACCGCCTTGGTTAACCACGGAATTTCTCCACGATATCTGATATCTGTTCCCAACACAGTATTACTGATAGGTTCATCACCAATATTTACTTTTTGCGTGAGTGGTTTTTCAGTTAAATTAATCACGGTTGCACCCACATTAAAATCCTTGCTGAATTCATAATTAAAATGTGCACCCACCATACTCTTGGATTGGAAACCAAATACCTGATTACTTTCCAACTTTACACTGATTGGAGTTTGTGATTCAAGAATTCCTTGATCTAAAATTTTTACACGACCCAAATTGTAATCAACAGTATAATCTACGCCTTCTGTCAGCACTCGTCCTCCGGCCGTTACAACAACACTGCCCTCAGGTATATTAAGCGCATTAAGTGAAATGTCAGAGCTCACAGATGATTTGTAACTACCTTTTAATTTAAAGCGATTTTTACCCGGAATTTGCTGCGCCGCTGTTTTGGTTGAATCATACAATTCATGATAAACAATAGAGTTGATTTCAACCGGAGCGAGGGTGCTTGCTGCAGTTAGTTTTTCTTCCAGCGTTTTGCCAAAAGGTTCAATTGTAGTAAAGTAAACTCTGCCTGTTTTAGGATCAATGGTACCTCCGTTTATTGCCCGATTATTATCATATTGTATAGGCACATAATCAAACCTACCGTCTGATGCAAGTCCATTATTTAAATTCAGACGATCTAATTCCAGTTGCTGAATAATCATTTTATTATCTACACCTGAGTACGGAAGATAAATGACATCCGTACTAGTCATTGGGCTATTGTACCAAACGTCAAATACAAAGTCAGCCTGAGAAACCTGATATGCCCCAATTGAATACACATTTTTCATCATCAGATCCCAGGTTTTATTTTTTGGATTGATGATAGTTGGCTTGATCAATTTTAAAATCAAGGCGCTTTTTGAACCTTCTTCTACCGGTACGTCAGAAGTAAATTCACCTACCTGAAAAGTTCTTCCTCCGTAGGTATACTGATATGCAACCGCAAGTACCTCATCTTGATTGAGAGGAGATTTTAGCGACACAAATCCTAATTGGGAATTGTAAGTAAATTCTTGTTCACCCAATTGTCTTGCATTCTCCACTTTTTCATAATGCTCAGATTGTGCAAACGGACCAGGTACACCGCTGTATGTTGAAAGATAAGCAACGGCACTTGAAAAGCCTCTTATTTCAGGTGCTTGTGACATCACGTCGTAAAGTTCATTTGAGCTGTTATCAGGTAAATTGCCAACAAACTGAATTGGATTTCCTTCACAATTTGCAGGATTGCTTTCACCCAAATCAGTAAAGGCAATAAAGTTTCTGGTGTTTTCAACTTTATTTATTCGGTTAGTTACCCACACTTCAATTTTTGTGATGTTCACTCCTGAGCTTACAATGGGCATGGTTTGCATTGCAGAGTCATAATGCTCACGGTGATAATAATTCAAAAAATAATGTTTGTTTGCCTCATAATTATCTGCATACACTTCATAGTCTTGAATCTGGGCTCCACCTGTTACATTTATTTCTTGTTGTTTACCTCGTTGTTGTGAAAAGATGGTTTGAACGGTGAGTGGTCCAAATTTTAAATCAGTTCTAATTCCAAATAAACTTTGTGATCCTTGAATTAAAGACGAATTGAGTGGCATACTCACGTTACCCGCTTCAATTTTTTGAATGATTTCATCTTCATAACCGGTGTACTCAATCTTCACAACGTTCTCAAAATTGAAAGTTGCTTCAGTGTTTTGTTGAATAGTAAGTTTTAATTTATCTCCAATTTGACCAACCAAGTTCAAGTTAATTTTTTGCTGAAAATCAAAGGTTGCAACACGTCGTTGTTTGACAGGCAGAATAGGGTTATCATACCGAGATATATTTACGCCAAATGAAAGTTCAGCTGAACCTTGCGGACGAATGTTGATTTGATCTCCACCAAAAATAACATCAAAGGTCTCACTCTTCACTTTGATAGGTGGAATCAAACCTCTTTGTTGTTCAGTTTGCTGTTCAATTTTGCTGGTCATGTAATCATTCTCAGCTTTTTTTCGCTGATATTCCATGTACTCGTCCAGCGTCATACTAGTTGGATAACGATAATAAAAGCTACCAATTTTCTGATAGATTTCATACTGACCGCTGATTGGGTTGTACACGATTTCAGTGTTGAGATTATCAGGGTCAGCTAGGTTGATTGGCGAATTCTGCTGCTGAGTGTAATCGTAATAATCATAAATAGGAAAAGGCAAGTGCACGTTGCCGGTATCCTTTGTTTGTGCCTGCAATTTAACGCCGCACAAAATCAATAATACTATTAATAATACTTTTCTCACGCTTGATTATAAAACCTTAAGTGCTGCCTTTATTAATTGTTCAACAGTTTGATTTTCTTCTGCCACCTTTTCTATTGCCTTTTCTGCTTTTTTCTTTTCAAAACCAAGGGCCAGTAAGGCAGTTAACGCATCTTTCTGATTTGTATTGTCTGGTCTGAAAAGATTTTCTGCGGTAAACTCAGTTTTAGCCACTTTATCACGCAGGTCAACAATTACTCTCTGCGCTGTTTTTGAACCAATTCCTTTAATGCTTTGAATAAGCGCAACATTATCTGTTAAAATTGCAGAGGCAATATCTTCAGGTGACATTGAAGAAAGCATAAGCATGGCAGTGTTAGCACCGATGCCAGATACAGAAATCAAATGATTAAACATTTCACGCTCACGTTGATTATAAAAACCATACAATGCATGTGCATCTTCACGCACAATCAAATGCGTAAGCAAAGTGATATTTCCGTCGTTTGGAATAGTTGAAAAAGCGTTGAGACTAATGCGAACGAAATAACCTACGCCACCACATTCTATCACAACATGAGTGGGTGCCTTTTCAGTGAGTTTACCTGATAGATGCGTTATCATTTATAATTTTATTTGTGCGTCAAGTACAGCAATTTTAATCATATTGGTGATTTCTCTCACTGAACTTCCAAGTTGTAAAACGTGAATTGATTTTTTTGTACCAAGCAAAATTGGACCAATTGCTTCAACATCTTCAAGCATTTCTTGCAGTAACTTATAGGCAATATTTCCAGCTGATAAATTTGGAAAAATTAGGGTATTTACATTTTTATTTGCCAGCGTTGAGAAATCAAATTTATCAACCAGCAAATCATTATTTAACGCAAAATTTGCTTGAATTTCTCCATCTACAATCAAATTTGGGTGACGCTCTTTTATCAGTTTCACAGCCTGACTCATTTTTATTGCATCAGGTGTAAGTGAAGATCCGAAATTAGAATATGACAACAAGGCTATACGAGGCTGAATATTTAGTCTGCGAACCTGTTTTGCAACTAAGGCTGTTATTTCAGCAAGATCTTCAGCAGATGGATCAATATTCACCGTTGTGTCAGCCAAAAATAAAGGGCCGCGTTTTGTTGCCAAAATATACATGCCGGCAACTTTTGAAACACCTTCTTTTGTGCCCACAACTTGCAGTGCCGGTTTAATTACATCACTGTATTTGCGCGTAATACCTGAAATCAGCGCATCTGCTTCATCCGTTTCAACCATCATGGCGCCGTAGAAATTTCGTTCACGCATTAATTTTGTCGCTTCAAACAAGGTAATTCCTTTGCGTTTTCTTTTCTCAAAAAACATTTTACCATAACGTTCACAATTCTTCACCTCTGACTCTTCTTTTGGATCAACAATTTCAGGATTGTCAAACTCAAGATTATTTTCACGAATCAATTCAAGAATTTTTTCTCGTCGCCCAAGCAGAATTGGAAAAGCAAAACCTTCTTCATGTGCAATTTGTGCCGCTTTAAGTACTTTATAATTATCTGCTTCAGCAAACACTACTCTTTTAGGATTTTTAATTGCCTTTTCAGTTAAAAAATTTACCAGCTTGTTATCTAATCCCAAACGTTGCTTTAACTCGTCTTCGTACTTTTCCCAATCTTTTATCACTCGCTGTGCAACACCTGATTTGATGGCAGCCTTTGCAACCGCAGGAGCAACTGCGGTCAATAATCGCGAGTCAAGCGGCTTTGGTATGATAGATTCTTTTCCGAATGAAATATTTTTTGCTCCGTAGGCTTCATTCACTTCTTCAGGTACCGGTTCTTTTGCTAACGCAGCAATTGCTTTCACGGCAGCCAATTTCATTTCTTCATTTATGCATGTTGCCCTGACATCAAGTGCCCCTCTGAAAATAAATGGAAATCCAAGCACATTATTCACTTGATTAGGCGTGTCAGACCTACCGGTTGCCATGATAATATCTTTTCTCACTGAGGTGGCATCTTCATAAGAAATTTCAGGAACAGGGTTGGCCAACGCAAATACAATAGGATTTTTTGGCATGGATTTAATCATAGCTTTTGAAATCAAACCACCTTTTGAAAGACCTAAAAATAAATCTGCGGTTTTCATGGCTGTTTCCAGCGCTATATCATTGGCATGGGTTGCAAAATCTTTTTTATGCTGATCAAGATCTTTTCTTTTTTTGCAAAGTAAACCCTTGCTATCATACATAAAAATATTTTCTTTTTTTGCACCTAAGGCAACGTATAATTTTGTACAAGAATATGCCGCGGCACCTGCTCCAACAATGACAATTTTTATTTTGTCAATTTTCTTCTTTGCAAGTTCAAGCGCATTGAGCAAGGCAGCTGACGTGATAATTGCTGTTCCATGCTGGTCATCATGCATGAGCGGAATGTTCAATTCTTCTTTTAACCTGCGTTCAATTTCAAAACATTCAGGTGCTTTGATGTCTTCCAAATTAATGCCACCAAATGTAGGAGCAATTGCTTTAACGGTAGCAATAAATGCATCCGGATCTTTTGCATCAACTTCAATATCAAAAACGTCAATGTCTGCAAAAATTTTAAATAGCAAACCTTTACCTTCCATTACCGGCTTTGCAGCTTCGGGCCCAATATCACCCAAGCCTAATACAGCCGTACCGTTGGAAATAACAGCCACCAGATTTCCCTTAGCCGTGTATTTATATACGTCCTCTTTATTTTCTGCAATTGCCAGACAAGGGTCTGCAACACCGGGTGAGTACGCCAGTGATAAATCACGTTGTGAGCTAGTAGGTTTGGTTGGAATGACTTCAATTTTACCGGGTCTGCCGCATGCATGATATTCCAGGGCATCCTGTTGTCTGACTTTAGCCATTGAATTAAATTTGATAAGGCGCCAAATTTAAGAAAACTGTCGGAATAACCGATACTCAGCCTAATGGTCTGATTATTTCAAAACAAAAGTAATTGTGTTGAGATTGGTCATCCTATCAAAATCAATCCTTGTCGTTTCAATAAATTACTACCTTTAGCTGCTATTCAGTATGGAATCTGCATTAAAAAAAATAGTCATTCTTACCGGCGCCGGCATCAGTGCTGAGAGCGGCCTAGGCACTTTTAGAGACAAAGGCGGCTTGTGGGATGAATATGACATCAATGATGTTGCTACTCCTGAAGCATGGCATAAAAATCCTGAACTTGTATTAGAATTCTATAACAGGCGCCGAGAACTTGCGGTCAATGCCAAACCAAATGCCGCACATACAGCCCTGGTTGAGTTGGAAAAGCATTTTGATGTTGAAATAATTACTCAAAATATAGATGACTTACATGAAAGGGCAGGATCTTCAAAGGTACTTCACTTGCATGGTGAAATTTTGAAAGCAAGAAGTGTAGAAGATGAAGAAACCACATTTCATATTGGTAATAAAAAAATTAAGTTAGGTGACAAAGCTCCTGACGGTCACCAAATGAGACCTCATGTTGTATGGTTTGGTGAACCAGTTCCGCGCATGTATGACGCTGAAGATATTGCGCGATTGGCTGATGTGTTTATCGTTATCGGCACATCTTTGAATGTGTATCCGGCTGCAAATCTGGTGTACGTTTGTCCAACTGCCGCATCTAAATTTATTATTGATCTGAATGATCTAACCAATATTAAATATAAAAACCTGAAACATTTGAAGGGAAAAGCCTCAGAACAGGTTCCAATGCTGGTTGAAAAATTAATTCAGGATTCCAAGAGCACAAAATAAAAAGGGACCCGTTAGAGTCCCTTCTGAAAATTCGATTTGAATGATGATTAATGTTTGATAATCAATTTTCGAGTTTCAACTACCTCACCATTTTTTATAATAGAATAAAAGTAGATGCCGTTAGTTAAATCATTCAATGAAACAGTATTATTACCTTCAACTAGCTGCGTTTTCATCACAAGCTCACCCATAATATTGAATAATTTCAACTGCACAGCATTTCCTCCGGTATTCAATTTAATGTTCAACTGATCAGAAGCCGGGTTAGGATATACACTGTAGACAATTTCTTCTGTTGGTGTCTCAAGAAAACAATCTTGTCCGCCAAAACGATACTTCACCTGAATAGAATCTTGAAAAGTACCCAGACCAGTATAGGCTTTATAGGTATAGATGGCACATCCGGGAGTATCATACGGATAAACTTTTGGTTGAAAAACGGTTGAATCTCCGGCAGCAACTGTCATAGTGGTTGGTCTTTGGTAAACTGTAGTGTTTGAAGCGTCAAAACATAAAATATCATCACAAATTTGATCTGTATAAGGACTCATGTGAGCTGCCCGTGTACGTGACCAAGAAATAGTTAATGGACCTGATGTTTTGTTAACGATGTAATAGTTTCCAAGAGTATGGTCACAGGTTTCAGAACTGTCTATGGTGATTACGGTTCCTGAAATTGCAACACCGTTTTCATGAAACTCCAAGTCTTGTGCAAAGGAAACACCACCAAGTGCAATTGTAAAGCCGATAGTAAAAATGTTTTTCATAAGTATAAACGTATTGTCAGGTAAATATACGAAAACTATCAAGCAAAGTTTGTTCCAAAACCTATTGAAAAAATTTAAGTAATTTTTAGGAACCCAAGAATTGAATAGAACCTGAGTGTTGAGATTTGCGGCTGTTGTTATATATTTGAAACGCTAATCTTAAATAATTGATTTATCATGAAAAAAATGTTACAAGGTTTAGGTATTGCTGCTGCTGTTACTGTGGGTATACAGGCAAACGCGCAATTACCAGATAATGGTATTTATCCTGGAGGGTTGATACTTGATGAGTTCCAGTCAGGTCCGGTTTTTGACGTTGACTCTATTCTTGACTCAGGTACCCCGGTTATTATTGACATGTTTGCTGTTTGGTGTGGTCCATGCTGGTCATATCATACTGGCGGAACATTGGAAGACGTATACAATTCAATAGGATACGGTGGTTCTGGAGATGTTTTTATTGCGGGAGTTGAAGCTGACTCAGGTGAGCCAGAAGCTGACATGGATGGCGGTGGATCATCTCAAGGAGACTGGATTACTGGTACTCCATACCCAATGTGTAATGATGATGTTATTGCAGGTATGATGAACCTTGCTTATTATCCTACGCTTATTCTTATTTGCCCTGACAGAACAGTTACTGAAGTGGGTCAGGTAAACCAAGCTGCATGGGAAGCTGCTGTTGCTGATTGCGGCGGTGTTGCTACTGATGCAAATGACTTGCGTGCAATTACAAACAATACTCCGGCTACGGCTGTTACTTGCGGTGGCGGATCAACAACAGTAACTTTTGAAGTAGTTATTCAAAACTATTCTACTGCTAACATCACTGGTTCTAAAACTGTAGCAGTGTTAGATGGAATGACACCAGTTGGAACTACCACAGTTTCTGTTAACCTTGATCCTTATGAAGCTACTGTTGTAACTGTTGATGTTTCTCTTTCTGCTGGAACTTATAACTATATTACAGCTATCACTGATACTGACGATGATGCATTAAACAATGGTGTGAGCACGCCTGTTACTGTAACTAACGCAGCAAACGTTGGAACAGGTGACCTAGTTCTTCACATGACCATGGATGCTTGGGGATCAGAAGTAGGTGTATTACTTGCTTCAGGCACTCCTACAATCACTGACCCTGCAGCGGCTTATTCTCAAGGAAACGGTGGAACTTATCCTGGTCTAGTTGATTTCAATGCAATTGGAACATGGACTGGTTCTGGTTCAGGACAAGGAATTGTGCGCAATGTAACATGGTATGGTCTTACTGCTGGTTGCTACCACTTCTTAATGTTTGATGATTATGGTGATGGTATGTTAGGTAATGATGGTGCAGTTGGTGGCACCGGTACGAGCGCTGATGGTCAATTAAACCTTGAATCTGAAAGCGGATACAATGGAAGCTTCGCTGTGAACTATGGTTCTATGGGTACTTATGCTTTCGAAGTAACTACAGCTGGTGATGGTGGTTTCACAGGAATTGAAAACATCCAAACTGTTGAAGATGCTACAGTATATCCTAACCCGGCATCTGAGCAAACAAATATTGAGTTCAATATTACTTCTGCTTCTGATGTAACTATCCAAATTGTTAACACACTTGGACAAGTTGTTTATACGAACAATATGGGTGAGGTAAACGGTGCTCAAAAAGTAAATGTTAACACTACTGACCTTGAAGCAGGAATGTACTTGATCAACATTACCGTAAACGGTACTGTTATGACAAAACGCTTCTCTGTTGCAAAATAATTAAGTGTAAATACAAGATTGAAAAACCCGGTTGTCTTTTGGCAACCGGGTTTTTTTATTATTAATAGACAACATCTATCTTTTTAGGAATTCAAGGATAAATTTCTCAATGATTCCTTCATTCCATCTCTTTCTCCTATATTTACTCAGTAAAAAATTGGTCTGGTTTTTGAATCAGAAATATTAAAACAAAAAACAATGAAAAAATTATTTCTATTATCAATTGCCAGCGCAGCGTTTCTGGCATTTTCACCATCACTTACAGATGAGACAAATCCAGGTAAAAAATTACCATCGGTAAATATTAAAGATATGGCCGGTAATCCAATTAATACAGCTGAAGTATCTAATGACGGCAAACCTATTGTTATTTCTTTTTGGGCAACATGGTGCAAACCATGCAAGTTAGAGTTAAACACCATTGCTGAAGAATATGAAACTTGGCAAGAGGAAACAGGAGTAAAACTAATTGCGGTATCTATTGATGATCAAAAAACAGCCAACAGCGTTGAGTCAGTTGTTAATGCCGCAGGCTGGGAATATGACATCTGGATGGATCCAAACGGAGAATTTAAAAGAGCGCTTGGTGTAAATAATGTACCTCACACTTTTTTACTTGACGGGGAAGGAAATATTGTTTACTCTCATAATAATTTTGTACCGGGAGATGAAGAAGTACTGTATGAACATGTGAAAGAAATCAGCGCTAAATAGCAGAGATAATTCCAATCCCGTTCCTAAATCCATCTAGTCAATGAAAAAAATATTACTTCCGTTTCTGTGCGGATCTCTCGGCGTATTTGCACAACAAGAAGGAATCAATGTAACCGGTAACGTTGAAACTACATTTCAATATCTTTTTGAAGACACATTAATTGACGCTCAGCAACCGGTTGAAAAAAGTGTAATGAATAATTATGCTTTGGTAAACATGAGCTATAAAGGATTTCACAGTGGGGTTCGCTTTGAATCTTACCTTCCAAGAATTGTCGGTTATCCTGATTACTTCTCAGGCACGGGAATTGGTTATAGAAATGTAGGATATTCAACCGAACAAGTTGACTTCACTGTTGGGAATTTCTATGAACAATTTGGAAACGGAATGATATTTCGCTCTTATGAGCAAAGACAACTTGGTCTTGACAATGCCATGGATGGTCTCAACTTAAGACTTAGACCAATGCCTGGTCTTGAAATCAAAGCAGTTTATGGTAAAATGCGTAGAACATTTGATGATGGTTTAGTGAACTCAGATGGATTAGTGCGCGGTTTTGACGGTTCAATTGATTTCTCATCGTTTATGAATTTGCTGGCTGACTCAAAATTCAAACTCACAGTTGGTGGAAGTTTTGTAAGCAAATACCAAAAAGTTACACACCCCACTTATAATATGCCTCAAAACGTAGGTTCTTATGGTGGAAGAATTGAAATGAAATATGCACGATTTTTCTTCAACGCCGAATATGTGATGAAAGAAAATGACCCTTCTTCTGATAATAATTACATCTTCAACAATGGTCATGCAGCTTATGTAAATTTTGGATACTCTCAAAAAGGTCTGGGAATTATTCTCTACGGAAAGTCAATAGACAATATGAGTTATCGGGTTGATCCAAATGCAAAACTCACTTCACTCAATATGAATTTTCTTCCTGCACTCACTCGATCACATACTGAAAATCTTGCCGCATCCTTGTATCCTTATGCTACCCAACCACTAGGCGAAGTTGCATACCAGATTGATATCTTTTATAAAATTCCAAAAGAGACAAAACTTGGTGGTAAATACGGCACTGAAATCAACATCAATTTTGCAACCTCTTATCGTCCGGTGAGACACACCAGCAATATTGATTTATCTGATTCAAGCATGGTCATCTATGAAACCAGACCGTTTGATAAAAGTGACAGTCTCTACTATCGTGATTTCAACATTGAAATAAAACGTACACTGAACAAATCATGGAAACTCACGGTAAAATATTTCCATTTTGATTTTAATGACAATGTTAATGACGTTTCAAAAGATGCACATGGAATGATCAATTGCCATATTTTCACTTCAGAAATTTTATACAAAATCAATAAAAAGCATTCTGTGCGTATGGAACTCCAAGGCCTTTGGACAAAAAAAGAAAACGGAGTGAAACAAGACAAAGGAGACTGGGCAACTTTTTTAATTGAATATAGTATTTCACCAAAATTCTATTTCGCTGTGATGGATCAATATAATTATGGCAATCCAAATCCTGATAAAAGGACGCACTATCTTATTGGTTCAGCAGGTTATATTTTTGGTGCCAGCCGTTTATCTATAACCTATGGCAAGCAGCGTGAAGGAATTTTTTGTATCGGAGGTGTCTGCAGAGCAGTGCCAGCTACATCAGGTCTTACTGTAACATTTACAACCAGCTTCTGATTTAATTAACAAAGTGTATTTTAATCTTGGATAATACAATGAGAGCAATAAAAAATATTTCTAAACTAATCACAGCAATTTTTGTTGTATTAGTTTTCACCGGATGCGATAAGGTTGAGCAACCAATTAAACCGGCTATCTTACTAGACACCACTTTGTATCCGGGTAACTGGCAAGAATATGTTGACATGTATTGGCCAGTATTTACACAAAACCCGAATACTGATCGCAATGTTTTATTGGAAGATTTTACTGGCCATAAATGTCCAAACTGCCCAGATGCAGCCTATGAAGCAAAAATCATTGAAGCAGCAAATTCTGACCGCGTTTTTGTTGCTTCAATTCACGCAAGCCCTACCGGTTTAGGAAATTTCCAAACAGTAGCTACAGATTGCGGCACAGTAACTAATCCACAAAATGAATTCTGTCAACAACTTTATTGTGATGAAGGAATAGAAATTGGAACAACCTTTGGCAATGGTGGAACAACGGTTCAATTTATCGGTAATCCGCAAGGAACAATCAATAGAATTACTTTTGCAGGTTCAACAATGTTCCAATTTAAAACAGAATGGGCAGCGCGCGTGAATGAGGTGATTAGCAACAATGATTTAAAAGTTAACATTCAGGCTGAGTCAAATTATTACACTGAAACTAACGGATTTTATCTGCACACTGAAATTGAATTTCTTGAAGACTTAACAGGTGATTATAACACCGTCGTTTATTTGCTTGAAAATCATGTTGAAGCAACTCAAGATAGCATGACAGTTATCATTGAAGACTACGAGCATCACTCTGTTTTCAGAGGTTGTTTAGATGGTCTAGCGTGGGGACAAACTATTTCAGGAGATCACAAAACTGGACAAAAATCTTACTTTGATTATTCATTCCAGCTCCCATCAGGTCAGGACAACACTGAATTTCATCTCTTGATTTACGTCTATGACACCAATACCTACGAAATTCTTCAGGTAATTAAACATGAATTAAATTGATTGATTTTTTGGTATTGACTTCTTTATCATTTTTTAATAAATTCACTACAATAATTTAGGTAAAAGAAACGTCTTATCAGTATGAGACAAGAGATGTTTATAATTTCATCCATGAATTTATATTCTTTATCGGCGTTTTTAATATATTTATCATAATTAACTCATTATTGCTATGCTTGAAATGTGCAAAGAGATTTTAGTCAAAGTTAGTTTTGACAAATTACTTTTTCAGAAAGAGTTGAACAAAGCTCTAAAATGGATAAAGTCTGATGAGGTGGAAAAGTTTAAAAACTGGTGTTTTAGCCAGTTTGGCAGAAAATATCCTGATGTTATAAAATCAGCTTTTTCCAGATCTTGAAGATTATAAAACATGAAAAAAGCCCTCTTGACGGAGGGCTTTTTAATTTCAACTTCTTCAAGATTTTATTACGAGAGATTCCGAATAAATTGAGCAATGAATCTTGTGAACAAAATCCATTATGTATATCTTGATCTTCTAGGGCGTTTTCTAAATGACATTTTACGAGTAGTGAATTTTCTCTTGGTAAACGAACTCCTATACAATTCCATTCCATAACCAATTGAAATTTCATGAGTCATTCCACCGTATCGATTCACCTTACCTAATCCTAAATCGTAAGAATAAACGGCCTTAAAATCTTTAAGGAAAATGATGCCTGCACTAAATACAACAGTATTATCAATGCGATAACCTAAGCTGCCCCATATGCGCTCATTCCAAATGAAGTTCAAATCAGCAGAGGCAGTCAATGGACTGCCCTTTGTCCACTTAACTAAAGCAGTTGGATAAAAAACATACATATAATTATCTGCAACTTTATAGCCACCAGTAATATAGAAATGGTTGTATGATATATCATTAAACATACTCATACCACTAGATACATTTTTATTATTAAAAATATATGGGGCTCCTACTCCTGCAAACCAATCCTTGCTTCGAACAAAAAGACCACCTCCAAAATTTATTGACCAGGTATTAATTGCCCCAGATAAGGCCTGATCTCCTCCATCAAAATATGTCAAACTACCATAATTTGCCGACTGTTGGTTATACGTGGCTTTAACCCCAAGAGCCATTGTTGTATATCTGCTCAGTTGTATTTGATAACTGTAAGACAAGCCTGCTTCAATATGCTTGAACACAGTTATATTATCACTTAGCAATTGAAGATTGAATGAGTGGTTTTTAACACTATAAAATCCATTCCCGATGGCAGTTCTCGGAGCTCCTTCAAAACCCATCCATTGCATACGATACAGTAGTGAACCACCAACATGTTTTCCGCCATCAACATACGCCGGATTAAAAATCTGGTGATTATGCATGTACTGGCTATAACTAAGCCTGTTTTGAGACAATAATCCACTGCCAAATGCAAGAATCAATGTCAGAAATAATATCAATTTTATCATGCTCATCATCTTTTTATTACAACGTAACCTTTGATAAGATCTGAACCGTCATTCAAGTCCAGAATATAATAGTATGAGCCCTCAGGCAATTCGTTTCCATAAAGCACTAAACCGGTATTCGATTCACCATACCAATTGTTCGTATATGGATCCGCCTTGTATACCACATCACCCCACCTATTCATGACAGTTAAAGTGCTATTCGGATATCTATCAATATTTTTTATCTGGAAATAATCATTCGCCCCATCACCATTTGGGCTGAACGCATTTGACAATACAACTGCTAATGGTTGATCAAGAATAAATGTTGCCTCATTTTCGCATCCATTATCATCCGTCACAATTACTGTATATGTACCCGCTGGAATTGACGACAGATCCTCATTCATACTTCCTGAACTCCAATCATAAGTATAACTAGGATTTCCACCAGTGACACTTAAATCAATTGAACCATCATAACATCCTTCACAACTAATTTGCCATCCATTTGGATATTGAGAAATGTCTCCGCTTATTAAAATTGAATCAGGATTATTGATTGTGAAATCCAACGTCACCGTGCAACCATTTGCATCAACCACGTCTACTGCATAGTCTCCAGGTCCAAGATCATTTACTACCGCACCAGAATTCATTGGTGTCCAGTTGTAGTTGTATGATGGAGTTCCACCCGATGCAGTAATTTCAATTATTCCATCATCATAATCATAACAAGTAATATCAGTGGTAACTCCACTTGCAATTAATACTGGCGGCTCATAAATATCTAACACAAGAGTATCTACACATCCTTTAGATTCTTGAACTATAACTTGGTATGTTCCACCAGATAATCCTCCAATATCTTCAGTGCCTTGTCCGGTACTCCATGTATAAGAGTATGGTAAAACACCGCCGGTTACTGTAACATCAATAAAACCGTCACCGGCACCATTGCATGACACATCTGTTACAACCGCAGTAGGGTCTGGTTTTTCATTCACATAAATATCAAAACTGCAACTTATCGAATTTCCTGCAGCATCGGTTGCTGTGAATGTTATTACAGTTAAACCATCTGGGAAGAACGAACCTGATGGTAAACCAGACGTCTGCACCAATGTCGGAGTACTGCAATTGTCAGTGGCCGTTGGGGCACTATAGGTGACAACGTTATCACATGTGGTGATATTTCCTGGACAACTTATCTGTGGTCTTATTGTGTCAACCAAAGTGACATTAAAAAAGCAGAATGAACTATTGCCGCTTGCATCAGTACCAACAAGAATCACAGTCTGCGGTAAATTAAATATTAGACCAGGTGCTGGAGTTTGAGTTACAGTCACAGCTTCACAATTTGCAGTTGTTACCGCTAAAGCCGTCATGTCATCCAATACGGCAAAACAGGTATCATTAGTGTAATGAATCTGAGCACCCGGACAACCAATTGTAGGTGGAATTACATCCGCAATAATTAAATCAAAAGTGCATGTCTGATCATTCCCACTCAAATCAATTGTTGTCATAGTAAAGGTTTGATTGGCAGTTAATACAGATCCAACTCCGGGTGACTGCGTTATTGTAGCAATACCGCAGTTATCTGAAGTTGTTACAACTCCACTGTAATCTGGAACTACAAATTCACAGTTTATGTTGAAGACATCGTTTATCGGGAAAGCTGGACAACTAATTTGTGGTGATGTAGTATCTGACGCTACAACATTGAAGGTACATGTTTGGGTATTTCCGGTTAAATCATACACTGTTAAGGTCACAACGCTTGTTGTTGCTGTTGTCACTGTTCCTGAAACAGGTGATTGTGATATTGAAAAAACGCCGCAATTATCCGATGTGATAGAAAGAGGAGTATAATCCTGCAATGCATATTCACATGAATTGCCAACAATTTCTGTTTGAGTTGGTGGACAAATTATTGCAGGCAATATGCCATCAACAGGAGTTACATTGAATGAACAAGATGAAACGTTTCCAGAAAAATCGGTTGTGGTTATTGATAGGGAAATTGCGTTATTCAAGGTTGTACCAGGCAAGACACTTTGTGAGGTGGATACAATTCCGCAATTATCAGTTGGTATCGCAAGTGGCACATAATCTGCTAGAATATATTCGCAATTTAAATCCAATGGCACGGTTTGGTCGGGTGGACATATCAGTAAAGGATTTTCATTATCATAAACGTCAACTGTGAAAGCACAACTGGCAGTATTGGAACTCGCATCAACAACGTCATAGGTAACTATCGTGGTGCCTAATGGGAATATAGAGCCTGACGAAAGACCTCCGGTCAGTATTGTACTCGCTCCAGCACAATTGTCATTAATGATTGGCATTGGATATAGCACTGTAGCCCCACATATTGACAAATCATTTGCCTGTACAATTGAAGATGGACAACTAATAGTCGGAGCTTGGATATCATCTACTGTAACATCAAAACTGCATGTGGCGATATTACCTGGTACATCAAAAGTGATGTATGTAACAGTTGTAGTACCTACTGGGAAAAGTGCGCCGCTTGGCAATCCTCCCGCAAGAGCCGTATTAACACCTGGACAATTATCTACACCCACCGGAACTGGGAAAGTTACTACTGCACCACACACACCCATGTCACTCACTTGTGAAATATTAGGAGGGCAGGTAATTACAGGGAGTTCGAAATCATCCACAGTTACATCAAAACTACAAGTTGCAGTAATTCCTGCTCCATCAGTAATCACGTAAGTTACTGTTGTTAATCCAACAGGGAAAACAGTTCCACTTGCAAATCCACTGGTTAAAATTGTAACTGCTCCAGAACAATTGTCAGACGTGAATGGGGAAGAATAAGTGATCAATGCACCACACAAACCGGCATCATTACCTTGAGAAATATTAGCAGGGCAAATAATCATTGGTGCCTCATTATCATCTACCGTTACATCAAAACTACAGCTTGTGGTATTGCTGCTCGCATCGGTTACTTCATACGTTACCGTGGTAACCCCTACTGGGAATACTGTGCCGCTGGCTTGTCCTGCCGTTAATGCCGTTAATGGTCCCGCGCAGTTATCCGTACCTACCGGGGTGGCATACGTGATCGTGGCCCCGCATACACCCGCATCATTATTCTGTGTGATATCTGCCGGACAGGTAATCGCCGGATTCTGCGTGTCGTTTACCGTTACACTGAATGAACAGGTGCTCGTGTTTAAGCTTGCATCCGTTACTTCATACGTTACCGTGGTGGTGCCTATTGGGAATACCGTGCCGCTGGCTTGCCCTGCCGTTAATGCCGTTAATGGTCCTGCGCAGTTATCCGTACCCACCGGGGTGGCATACGTGATCGTGGCCCCGCATACATTTAAGTCATTCGACTGAGTAATATTCGCCGGACAAGTAATCGCCGGATTCTGCGTGTCGTTTACCGTTACACTGAATGAACAGGTGCTCGTGTTTAAGCTTGCATCCGTTACTTCATATGTTACCGTGGTGGTGCCTATTGGGAATACCGTGCCGCTGGCTTGTCCTGCTGTTAATGCCGTTAATGGTCCTGCGCAGTTATCCGTACCTACCGGGGTGGCATACGTGATCGTGGCTCCGCATACATTTAAGTCATTAGACTGTGTAATATTCGCCGGGCAGGTAATCGCCGGATTTTGCGTGTCGTTTACTGTGACATCAAAACTACAAGTATTGGTATTCGTACTTGCATCGGTTACTTCATATGTTACCGTGGTGGTGCCTATTGGGAATACCGTGCCGCTGGCTTGTCCCGCCGTTAATGCCGTTAATGGTCCTGCGCAGTTATCCGTACCTACCGGGGTAGCATACGTGATCGTGGCCCCGCATACATTTAAGTCATTAGACTGTGTGATATCTGCCGGGCAAACAATCACCGGATTTTCTGTATCATCTACCGTTACATCAAAACTACAGCTTGTGGTATTGCTGCTCGCATCGGTTACTTCATACGTTACCGTGGTAACCCCTACTGGGAATACCGTGCCGCTGGCTTGTCCCGCCGTTAATGCCGTTAATGGTCCTGCGCAGTTATCCGTACCTACCGGGGTGGCATACGTGATCGTGGCACCGCATACATTTAAGTCATTAGACTGTGTGATATCTGCCGGACAGGTAATCGCCGGATTCTGCGTGTCGTTTACCGTTACACTGAATGAACAGGTGCTCGTGTTTAAGCTTGCATCCGTTACTTCATATGTTACCGTGGTGGTGCCTATTGGGAACACTGTGCCGCTCGCTTGCCCTGCCGTTAATGCCGTTAATGGTCCTGCGCAGTTATCCGTACCCACCGGGGTAGCATACGTGATCGTGGCACCGCACACATTTAAGTCATTCGACTGCGTAATATTCGCCGGACAAGTAATCGCCGGATTCTGCGTGTCGTTTACCGTTACACTGAATGAACAGGTGCTCGTGTTTAAGCTTGCATCCGTTACTTCATACGTTACCGTGGTGGTGCCTATTGGGAATACCGTGCCGCTCGCTTGTCCCGCTGTTAATGCCGTTAATGGTCCTGCGCAGTTATCCGTACCTACCGGGGTGGCATACGTGATCGTGGCCCCGCATACATTTAAGTCATTAGACTGTGTAATATTCGCCGGGCAGGTAATCGCCGGATTTTGCGTATCGTTTACTGTGACATCAAAACTACAAGTATTGGTATTCGTACTTGCATCGGTTACTTCATATGTTACCGTGGTGGTGCCTATTGGGAATACCGTGCCGCTGGCTTGTCCCGCCGTTAATGCCGTTAATGGTCCTGCGCAGTTATCCGTACCTACCGGGGTGGCATACGTGATCGTGGCACCGCATACATTTAAGTCATTAGACTGTGTGATATCTGCCGGACAAACAATCACCGGATTTTCTGTATCATCTACCGTTACATCAAAACTACAGCTTGTGGTATTGCTGCTCGCATCGGTTACTTCATACGTTACCGTGGTAACCCCTACTGGGAATACTGTGCCGCTGGCTTGTCCTGCCGTTAATGCCGTTACTGGTCCCGGGCAGTTATCCGTGCCTACCGGGGTGGCATACGTGATCGTGGCACCGCATACACCCGCATCATTATTCTGTGTGATATCTGCCGGACAGGTAATCGCCGGATTCTGCGTGTCGTTTACCGTTACACTGAATGAACAGGTGCTGGTGTTTAAGCTTGCATCCGTTACTTCATATGTTACCGTGGTGGTGCCTATTGGGAACACTGTGCCGCTCGCTTGCCCTGCCGTTAATGCCGTTAATGGTCCTGCGCAGTTATCCGTACCCACCGGGGTAGCATACGTGATCGTGGCACCGCACACATTTAAGTCATTCGACTGGGTAATATTTGCCGGACAAGTAATCGCCGGATTCTGCGTGTCGTTTACCGTTACACTGAATGAACAGGTGCTCGTGTTTAAGCTTGCATCCGTTACTTCATACGTTACCGTGGTGGTGCCTATTGGGAATACCGTGCCGCTGGCTTGTCCCGCTGTTAATGCCGTTAATGGTCCTGCGCAGTTATCCGTACCTACCGGGGTGGCATACGTGATCGTGGCCCCGCATACATTTAAGTCATTGGACTGTGTAATATTCGCCGGGCAGGTACATCGCCGGATTTTGCGTATCGTTTACTGTGACATCAAAACTACAAGTATTGGTATTCGTACTTGCATCGGTTACTTCATATGTTACCGTGGTGGTGCCTATTGGGAATACCGTGCCGCTGGCTTGTCACGCCGTTAGTGCCGTTAATGGTCCTGCGCAGTTATCCGTACCTACCGGGGTAGCATACGTGATCGTGGCACCGCATACATTTAAGTCATTCTACTGCGTGATATTCGCCGGGCAAGTAATCGCCGGATTTTCTGTGTCGTTGACCGTTACATTGAATGAACAGGTGCTGGTGTTTAAGCTTGCATCGGTTACTTCATATGTTACCGTGGTGGTGCCTATTGGGAACACCGTGCCGCTGGCTTGTCCTGCCGTTAATGCCGTTAATGGTCCCGCGCAGTTATCCGTACCTACCGGGGAGGCATACGTGATCGTGGCACCGCATACACCCGCATCATTATTCTGTGTGATATCTGCCGGACAGGTACATCGCCGGATTCTGCGTGTCGTTTACCGTTACAGTGAATGAACAGGTGCTCGTGTTTAAGCTTGCATCCGTTACTTCATATGTTACCGTGGTGGTGCCTATTGGGAATACTGTGCCGCTGGCTTGCCCTGCCGTTAATGCCGTTAATGGTCCTGCGCAGTTATCCGTACCCACCGGGGTAGCATACGTGATCGTGGCACCGCACACATTTAAGTCATTCGACTGCGTAATATTCGCCGGACAAGTAATCGCCGGATTCTGCGTGTCGTTTACCGTTACACTGAATGAACAGGTGCTCGTGTTTAAGCTTGCATCCGTTACTTCATATGTTACCGTGGTGGTGCCTATTGGGAACACCGTGCCGCTGGCTTGTCCTGCTGTTAATGCCGTTAATGGTCCTGCGCAGTTATCCGTACCTACCGGGGTGGCATACGTGATCGTGGCTCCGCATACATTTAAGTCATTAGACTGTGTAATATTCGCCGGGCAGGTACATCGCCGGATTTTGCGTATCGTTTACTGTGACATCAAAACTACAAGTATTGGTATTCGTACTTGCATCGGTTACTTCATATGTTACCGTGGTGGTGCCTATTGGGAATACCGTGCCGCTGGCTTGTCCCGCCGTTAATGCCGTTAATGGTCCTGCGCAGTTATCCGTACCTACCGGGGTAGCATACGTGATCGTGGCCCCGCATACATTTAAGTCATTAGACTGTGTGATATCTGCCGGGCAAACAATCACCGGATTTTCTGTATCATCTACCGTTACATCAAAACTACAGCTTGTGGTATTGCTGCTCGCATCGGTTACTTCATACGTTACCGTGGTAACCCCTACTGGGAATACTGTGCCGCTGGCTTGTCCTGCCGTTAATGCCGTTAATGGTCCCGCGCAGTTATCCGTACCTACCGGGGTGGCATACGTGATCGTGGCACCGCATACACCCGCATCATTATTCTGTGTGATATCTGCCGGACAGGTACATCGCCGGATTCTGCGTGTCGTTTACCGTTACACTGAATGAACAGGTGCTGGTGTTTAAGCTTGCATCCGTTACTTCATATGTTACCGTGGTGGTGCCTATTGGGAACACTGTGCCGCTCGCTTGCCCTGCCGTTAATGCCGTTAATGGTCCTGCGCAGTTATCCGTACCCACCGGGGTAGCATACGTGATCGTGGCCCCGCATACATTTAAGTCATTCGACTGAGTAATATTCGCCGGACAAGTAATCGCCGGATTCTGCGTGTCGTTTACCGTTACACTGAATGAACAGGTGCTCGTGTTTAAGCTTGCATCCGTTACTTCATATGTTACCGTGGTGGTGCCTATTGGGAATACCGTGCCGCTGGCTTGTCCTGCTGTTAATGCCGTTAATGGTCCTGCGCAGTTATCCGTACCTACCGGGGTGGCATACGTGATCGTGGCTCCGCATACATTTAAGTCATTAGACTGTGTAATATTCGCCGGGCAGGTACATCGCCGGATTTTGCGTATCGTTTACTGTGACATCAAAACTACAAGTATTGGTATTCGTACTTGCATCGGTTACTTCATATGTTACCGTGGTGGTGCCTATTGGGAATACCGTGCCGCTGGCTTGTCCCGCCGTTAATGCCGTTAATGGTCCTGCGCAGTTATCCGTACCTACCGGGGTAGCATACGTGATCGTGGCCCCGCATACATTTAAGTCATTATACTGTGTGATATCTGCCGGGCAAGCAATCGCCGGATTTTCTGTATCATCTACCGTTACATCAAAACTACAGCTTGTGGTATTGCTGCTCGCATCGGTTACTTCATACGTTACCGTGGTAACCCCTACTGGGAATACTGTGCCGCTGGCTTGTCCTGCCGTTAATGCCGTTACTGGTCCAGGGCAGTTATCCGTACCTACCGGGGTGGCATACGTGATCGTGGCACCGCATACACCCGCATCATTATTCTGTGTGATATCTGCCGGACAGGTAATCGCCGGATTCTGCGTGTCGTTTACCGTTACACTGAATGAACAGGTGCTCGTGTTTAAGCTTGCATCCGTTACTTCATATGTTACCGTGGTGGTGCCTATTGGGAACACTGTGCCGCTCGCTTGCCCTGCCGTTAATGCCGTTAATGGTCCTGCGCAGTTATCCGTACCCACCGGGGTAGCATACGTGATCGTGGCACCGCACACATTTAAGTCATTCGACTGCGTAATATTCGCCGGACAAGTACATCGCCGGATTCTGCGTGTCGTTTACCGTTACACTGAATGAACAGGTGCTCGTGTTTAAGCTTGCATCCGTTACTTCATACGTTACCGTGGTGGTGCCTATTGGGAATACCGTGCCGCTGGCTTGTCCTGCTGTTAATGCCGTTAATGGTCCTGCGCAGTTATCCGTACCTACCGGGGTGGCATACGTGATCGTGGCTCCGCATACATTTAAGTCATTAGACTGTGTAATATTCGCCGGGCAGGTAATCGCCGGATTTTGCGTGTCGTTTACTGTGACATCAAAACTACAAGTATTGGTATTCGTACTTGCATCGGTTACTTCATATGTTACCGTGGTGGTGCCTATTGGGAATACCGTGCCGCTGGCTTGTCCCGCCGTTAATGCCGTTAATGGTCCTGCGCAGTTATCCGTACCTACCGGGGTAGCATACGTGATCGTGGCCCCGCATACATTTAAGTCATTAGACTGTGTGATATCTGCCGGGCAAACAATCACCGGATTTTCTGTATCATCTACCGTTACATCAAAACTACAGCTTGTGGTATTGCTGCTCGCATCGGTTACTTCATACGTTACCGTGGTAACCCCTACTGGGAATACTGTGCCGCTGGCTTGTCCTGCCGTTAATGCCGTTAATGGTCCTGCGCAGTTATCCGTACCCACCGGGGTAGCATACGTGATCGTGGCACCGCATACATTTAAGTCATTATACTGTGTGATATCTGCCGGACAGGTAATCGCCGGATTCTGCGTGTCGTTTACCGTTACACTGAATGAACAGGTGCTGGTGTTTAAGCTTGCATCCGTTACTTCATATGTTACCGTGGTGGTGCCTATTGGGAACACTGTGCCGCTCGCTTGCCCTGCCGTTAATGCCGTTAATGGTCCTGCGCAGTTATCCGTACCCACCGGGGTAGCATACGTGATCGTGGCACCGCACACATTTAAGTCATTCGACTGCGTAATATTCGCCGGACAAGTAATCGCCGGATTCTGCGTGTCGTTTACCGTTACACTGAATGAACAGGTGCTCGTGTTTAAGCTTGCATCCGTTACTTCATACGTTACCGTGGTGGTGCCTATTGGGAATACCGTGCCGCTCGCTTGTCCCGCTGTTAATGCCGTTAATGGTCCTGCGCAGTTATCCGTACCTACCGGGGTGGCATACGTGATCGTGGCCCCGCATACATTTAAGTCATTAGACTGTGTAATATTCGCCGGGCAGGTAATCGCCGGATTTTGCGTATCGTTTACTGTGACATCAAAACTACAAGTATTGGTATTCGTACTTGCATCGGTTACTTCATATGTTACCGTGGTGGTGCCTATTGGGAATACCGTGCCGCTGGCTTGTCCCGCCGTTAATGCCGTTAATGGTCCTGCGCAGTTATCCGTACCTACCGGGGTACGTGATCGTGGCCCGCATACATTTAAGTCATTAGACTGTGTGATATCTGCCGGGCAAACAATCACCGGATTTTCTGTATCATCTACCGTTACATCAAAACTACAGCTTGTGGTATTGCTGCTCGCATCGGTTACTTCATACGTTACCGTGGTAACCCCTACTGGGAATACTGTGCCCTGGCTTGTCCTGCCGTTAATGCCGTTACTGGTCCGCGCAGTTATCCGTACCTACCGGGGTGGCATACGTGATCGTGGCACCGCATACACCCGCATCATTATTCTGTGTGATATCTGCCGGACAGGTAATCGCCGGATTCTGCGTGTCGTTTACCGTTACACTGAATGAACAGGTGCTCGTGTTTAAGCTTGCATCCGTTACTTCATATGTTACCGTGGTGGTGCCTATTGGGAACACTGTGCCGCTCGCTTGCCCTGCCGTTAATGCCGTTAATGGTCCTGCGCAGTTATCCGTACCCACCGGGGTAGCATACGTGATCGTGGCACCGCACACATTTAAGTCATTCGACTGAGTAATATTCGCCGGACAAGTAATCGCCGGATTCTGCGTGTCGTTTACCGTTACACTGAATGAACAGGTGCTCGTGTTTAAGCTTGCATCCGTTACTTCATACGTTACCGTGGTGGTGCCTATTGGGAATACCGTGCCGCTCGCTTGTCCCGCTGTTAATGCCGTTAATGGTCCTGCGCAGTTATCCGTACCTACCGGGGTGGCATACGTGATCGTGGCCCCGCATACATTTAAGTCATTAGACTGTGTAATATTCGCCGGGCAGGTAATCGCCGGATTTTGCGTATCGTTTACTGTGACATCAAAACTACAAGTATTGGTATTCGTACTTGCATCGGTTACTTCATATGTTACCGTGGTGGTGCCTATTGGGAATACCGTGCCGCTGGCTTGTCCCGCCGTTAATGCCGTTAATGGTCCTGCGCAGTTATCCGTACCTACCGGGGTAGCATACGTGATCGTGGCACCGCATACATTTAAGTCATTAGACTGTGTGATATCTGCCGGACAAACAATCACCGGATTTTCTGTATCATCTACCGTTACATCAAAACTACAGCTTGTGGTATTGCTGCTCGCATCGGTTACTTCATACGTTACCGTGGTAACCCCTACTGGGAATACTGTGCCGCTGGCTTGTCCTGCCGTTAATGCCGTTAATGGTCCCGCGCAGTTATCCGTACCTACCGGGGAGGCATACGTGATCGTGGCACCGCATACACCCGCATCATTATTCTGTGTGATATCTGCCGGACAGGTAATCGCCGGATTCTGCGTGTCGTTTACCGTTACACTGAATGAACAGGTGCTCGTGTTTAAGCTTGCATCCGTTACTTCATATGTTACCGTGGTGGTGCCTATTGGGAACACTGTGCCGCTCGCTTGTCCCGCTGTTAATGCCGTTAATGGTCCTGCGCAGTTATCCGTACCCACCGGGGTAGCATACGTGATCGTGGCACCGCACACATTTAAGTCATTCGACTGCGTAATATTCGCCGGACAAGTAATCGCCGGATTCTGCGTGTCGTTTACCGTTACACTGAATGAACAGGTGCTCGTGTTTAAGCTTGCATCCGTTACTTCATACGTTACCGTGGTGGTGCCTATTGGGAATACCGTGCCGCTCGCTTGTCCTGCTGTTAATGCCGTTATTGGTCCTGCGCAGTTATCCGTACCTACCGGGGTGGCATACGTGATCGTGGCCCCGCATACATTTAAGTCATTAGACTGTGTAATATTCGCCGGGCAGGTAATCGCCGGATTTTGCGTATCGTTTACTGTGACATCAAAACTACAAGTATTGGTATTCGTACTTGCATCGGTTACTTCATATGTTACCGTGGTGGTGCCTATTGGGAATACCGTGCCGCTGGCTTGTCCCGCCGTTAATGCCGTTAATGGTCCTGCGCAGTTATCCGTACCTACCGGGGTAGCATACGTGATCGTGGCCCCGCATACATTTAAGTCATTAGACTGTGTGATATCTGCCGGGCAAACAATCACCGGATTTTCTGTATCATCTACCGTTACATCAAAACTACAGCTTGTGGTATTGCTGCTCGCATCGGTTACTTCATACGTTACCGTGGTAACCCCTACTGGGAATACTGTGCCGCTGGCTTGTCCTGCCGTTAATGCCGTTACTGGTCCCGCGCAGTTATCCGTACCTACCGGGGTGGCATACGTGATCGTGGCACCGCATACACCCGCATCATTATTCTGTGTGATATCTGCCGGACAGGTAATCGCCGGATTCTGCGTGTCGTTTACCGTTACACTGAATGAACAGGTGCTAGTGTTTAAGCTTGCATCCGTTACTTCATATGTTACCGTGGTGGTGCCTATTGGGAACACTGTGCCGCTCGCTTGTCCCGCTGTTAATGCCGTTAATGGTCCTGCGCAGTTATCCGTACCCACCGGGGTAGCATACGTGATCGTGGCACCGCACACATTTAAGTCATTCGACTGCGTAATATTCGCCGGACAAGTAATCGCCGGATTCTGCGTGTCGTTTACCGTTACACTGAATGAACAGGTGCTCGTGTTTAAGCTTGCATCCGTTACTTCATACGTTACCGTGGTGGTGCCTATTGGGAATACCGTGCCGCTCGCTTGTCCTGCTGTTAATGCCGTTATTGGTCCTGCGCAGTTATCCGTACCTACCGGGGTGGCATACGTGATCGTGGCCCCGCATACATTTAAGTCATTAGACTGTGTAATATTCGCCGGGCAGGTAATCGCCGGATTTTGCGTATCGTTTACTGTGACATCAAAACTACAAGTATTGGTATTCGTACTTGCATCGGTTACTTCATATGTTACCGTGGTGGTGCCTATTGGGAATACCGTGCCGCTGGCTTGTCCCGCCGTTAATGCCGTTAATGGTCCTGCGCAGTTATCCGTACCTACCGGGGTAGCATACGTGATCGTGGCCCCGCATACATTTAAGTCATTAGACTGTGTGATATCTGCCGGGCAAACAATCACCGGATTTTCTGTATCATCTACCGTTACATCAAAACTACAGCTTGTGGTATTGCTGCTCGCATCGGTTACTTCATACGTTACCGTGGTAACCCCTACTGGGAATACTGTGCCGCTGGCTTGTCCTGCCGTTAATGCCGTTACTGGTCCCGCGCAGTTATCCGTACCTACCGGGGTGGCATACGTGATCGTGGCACCGCATACACCCGCATCATTATTCTGTGTGATATCTGCCGGACAGGTAATCGCCGGATTCTGCGTGTCGTTTACCGTTACACTGAATGAACAGGTGCTCGTGTTTAAGCTTGCATCCGTTACTTCATATGTTACCGTGGTGGTGCCTATTGGGAACACTGTGCCGCTCGCTTGTCCCGCTGTTAATGCCGTTAATGGTCCTGCGCAGTTATCCGTACCCACCGGGGTAGCATACGTGATCGTGGCACCGCACACATTTAAGTCATTCGACTGCGTAATATTCGCCGGACAAGTAATCGCCGGATTCTGCGTGTCGTTTACCGTTACACTGAATGAACAGGTGCTCGTGTTTAAGCTTGCATCCGTTACTTCATACGTTACCGTGGTGGTGCCTATTGGGAATACCGTGCCGCTCGCTTGTCCTGCTGTTAATGCCGTTATTGGTCCTGCGCAGTTATCCGTACCTACCGGGGTGGCATACGTGATCGTGGCCCCGCATACATTTAAGTCATTAGACTGTGTAATATTCGCCGGGCAGGTAATGGAAGGTGATTCAATATCATTTATTGTAATATCAAAACTGCAAGAAGCAGTATTTCCATGAGCATCAGTTACCGTATACGTATTTGTTGTAGTTCCTCCGGGAAAAAGAGTTCCACTAGCTTGCCCTGCTGTCAAGGTGGTAAGCGGACCAGCACAATTATCGGTACCAACAGGAGCGATAAAATTTACGACTGCACCGCATAAACCAGCATCGTTGTTTTGAACAATATCTGCCGGACACACGATTGCCGGATTCACAATGTCATCCGTAATAATATTGAATGTGCAAGTGCTGGTTGGGTTTGTAGTAATGGTTCCATCATCTGCTGTTAAGGTGATAATCTGATCAGAATTTATTACAGTACCAGGAAGAGGACTTTGCGTTACCGTGATTGCACCAGAACAGTTATCAGAAGTTACCGGCAACGCAGTATAATCAAGCAAAGTATAATCACAGGTTGGGGTTAATGTTACTGTCTGGTCAGCGGGACAGGCTATTGTTGGGGGTAAAATATCGTCATTGGAGCCAATAGTGCGATATTCGAGTCTCAACCTGAAATTTGTATTCCCTGTCCCGGTGCAATTTAGAAGACCTGGTATTGAAATTGTCCTAATTGCTGCAAACGTCCATACGCCGGTAGGGTAAAGCCAAGCACCGGGATTGATTGCAATTGTTTCAGTCCCATAAGCATCATTCAAATTTACAGGTAATAAACCATCATCGTCATAGGCCGACCAGGTGAAATTGTAACTGGTTGGAATATCTGCCGGACAATTATAAACTTGAGAAAAAAACACATCGTTAATCACGTTATTTGCTGAAAAACAAGAAGTGTCTATAAGAGACACTGCGCCTGATTGTGTGTTATTGGCCGGAACATCTGTGATAGAATACTCCCAAGTGGGATCAGCAGAGCCAATACCTCCATCAACAGTATGAGGGATAGTGGTGTTCACCCATCTTATTCTAAATTCAACGGTCACCTGAGTTTTTCCCGAAAACACATACAGGAGACTAAAAGCCAACAGGGCAAATCGCAGAATATTACCATGAAAATGGTAGAGAATAATGGAGTATAGTAGTCTCACTTAGGTTAAATGTGAAGTCTCAAATATAACAAAATGAACGGTTGGTTCAACGGATTACGAAGAAAAGTAACAGTAACTTAAGAAATGAAAGTTTGGTTAAACTTTTATATTAAGCGATGAATCGATGTTTCGCAATAATCCGGACTTACCAGTTCTGAGGATTGGGGAAGAGTGGAAAATCGTTTTAAAATCTAAATCAGTCATGCTATTGCTAATTGAGTTGATCAGTTGGGCTGATAAAATAGGTTTAAATCTAGGCTCAAGCGTTGGTTTTGCAAATCGATTCCAAGGACAAACTTCTTGACAGATATCACAACCAAAAATCCAATTATTTAATTTACTCTGAAATTCGCGTGGGATGAGATTCTCTTTCAGCTCTATCGTAAGATAAGATATGCACTTTGAACCATCCACAACTTGTGGTTTTAAGATTGCATCAGTTGGACAGGCATCAATGCACTTGGTGCACGAACCACAGTGGTCAGTTACGGCTGAATTATAATCAAATTCCACATCTATAATGATCTCTCCGAGAAAAAAATAAGAACCAGCTTGTTTACTTATCAAATTTGCATTTTTTCCAATCCAACCAAGTCCGCTGCGCATTGCCCAAGCCCTCTCCAAAACAGGGGCAGAATCAGTGAAAACTCTTGCTGAAACATCACCTACTTTCTCTTTAATAAAATTGAGCAATTCATATAATTTATCTTTCAGCACGTAATGATAATCTTCACCGTAGGCATACCGCGATACTTTAAGTGAATTTTTATCAAACAAATTCTGTTCAGGATAATAGTTGTGAAGAACAGAAATTACGGATTTTGCATTTTCAACCAACAGGCCTGGATCCAAACGTTTATCAACATTTCTGGACATATAATCCATCTTACCCTGATAATTATTATTTAACCAAGCATCATATTTTTTAGCCTCTGATTCTAGAAATTCTGATTTAGAAAAACCAATTGAAGAAATTCCAAGTTCAAGTGCTTTTAATCTGATTTGACTAGTCAACTCTGTCCTATTCATTAAAATAATCCCCCTTGTAAATAGCCAAAATTTTTTCCGAGATGTTTATAGGCTTTTTCAGTAGCTTTTCTGCCTCTGGGTGTTCTCATGAGGAAACCCTCTTTAATAAGAAAGGGCTCATAAACCTCCTCTAAGGTTCCAGCATTCTCACCAACAGCTGTCGCAATAGTTGTCAGCCCTACAGGTCCTCCGCTGAATTTATCAATAATGACGTTGAGAATTTTATTATCCATTTCATCAAGACCATACTGATCAACATTAAGCGCCTCTAAGGCATAATGCGCAATTTTCAAGTCAATAAAACCAGTGCCTTTAATTTGTGCAAAATCTCTTACTCTTCTCAACAAGGCATTTGCAATACGAGGTGTTCCTCTGCTTCGTCTTGCAATTTCATCAGAAGCCAGCATTTCAATTCCTATTTCTAAAATTCCGGATGCTCTAGTTACAATTTTTGATAGAATATTCGAATCATAGTATTCCAATCTGCTATTGATGCCAAATCGTGCTCGTAAGGGGGCAGTTAGCAATCCACTGCGGGTTGTAGCACCTATCAACGTAAACGGATTGAGCGTTAACTGGACTGTTCGAGCACTGGGGCCACTATCAATCATAATGTCAATGGTAAAATCTTCCATCGCAGAATACAAATATTCTTCAACAACAGGACTCAATCGGTGGATTTCATCAATAAACAAAACATCACCCACCTGTAAATTCGTAAGCAATCCAGCCAAATCGCCGGGTTTATCCAGCACCGGTCCAGACGTTATTTTAATTCCTACACCTAACTCATTAGCAATAATATTTGCGAGGGTAGTTTTACCGAGACCTGGAGGACCGTGAAGAAGCACATGATCCAATGGTTCATTTCTCTTTTTTGCAGCGGCAACGAAAACCGAGAGATTATCAATTACTTTTCCCTGCCCTGCGAAATCACCAAAGACCTTGGGTCTTAGGACCTGATCAAATTCTTCGTCCTTCTTTAGACTTTCATCATCTCTGTAATCGAATGATTCCACTGATTAAAATTTTTATAAAGATAAAAAACCCGATGGAGTTGCCACCGGGTTTTTTGATATGTGTTTCAGAATTCGTTAATGCTCCTCTTCCCCTTCATGCACAGGGACTGTTTGTGGGACGAAATCATCATCCCAACCAGGTTTAGAGTAATCATAAGGCCAACGATGTACTTCAGGAAGCTCACCAGGCCAGTTTCCGTGGATGTGTTCAACAGGGGTTGTCCACTCCAAGGAATTACTCTTCCAAGGATTTTGAGGGGCAACCTGTCCTCTTCTAGCGCTGTAAAAGAAATTGAATATGAAGATTGCCTGAGCAAGGCCTCCAATAATAGCAAAAATGGTAATAATCACATTTAAATCCATGATCATACCCAATTGATTGTTATCAAAACCTTCATAAACCGAGTAATCATAATATCTGCGTGGGGCACCGCCAATACCTACAAAGTGCATTGGAAAAAACACCCCATAAGCACAAATGAATGTCAACCAAAAATGCACCATACCCATTTTTGAATGCATCATGCGACCATACATTTTCGGGAACCAATGATACACTCCAGCGAACATTCCAAAAATAGCTGACAGTCCCATTACAACGTGGAAGTGAGCAACAACAAAATAAGTATCATGAACCTGCATGTCTAGCGCTGAATCCGCGAGTATCAAACCAGTAATACCTCCAGTAATGAAGGATGATACCAGACCAATTGAAAATAACATTGCCGGAGTAAAGCGAATATTACCACGCCAAAGCGTAGTCAAATAGTTAAACACCTTCACCGCTGAAGGAATAGCAATCAAAAGAGTTGTAAATACAAAAACACCACCAAGGAATGGATTCATCCCAGTCACAAACATATGGTGACCCCAAACAATGCAAGACAAGAAAGCTATAGCCAAAATTGATCCAATCATCGCTCGATATCCAAAAATTGGTTTTCTTGCATTATTAGAAACAATTTCTGACGTAATACCTAATGCTGGAAGAAGCACGATGTATACCTCAGGGTGACCGAGGAACCAGAAGAGGTGTTCAAATAAAATTGGAGATCCTCCAGATTGTTCAAGAATTTCAGAACCTATGATTGCATCATTAACATAAAAACTAGTACCCAAAGTTCTATCCATTAATAATAGAACCACGCAAGAAACCAATACCGGAAATGAAAGTACACCGATGATTGCCGTAACAAAAAATGCCCAGACTGTAAGTGGCATTCTAGTCATTTTCATTCCTTTTGTTCTAAGATTTAATACAGTAACGATGTAGTTCAAAGATCCAAGTAATGAAGATGCAACAAACAAAGTCATTGAAAGAAGCCACAAAGTCATTCCCATTCCAGAACCACCAATTGCCTCTTCATACACAGACAGTGGAGGGTAAATTGTCCATCCGGCATTCGCTGGACCAGTCTCAATGAACAGAGAATACATCATCAAAGCGCAAGACAAGAAGAACAACCAATATGAGATCATATTCAGCAATCCAGAAGCCATGTCTCTTGCTCCTAACTGAAGTGGAATAAGAATATTACTGAAGGTACCAGACAATCCTGCGGTTAAAACGAAGAACACCATGATTGTGCCGTGAATTGTTACCAATCCAAGATACATCCCTCGGTTCATAATACCATCAGGAGCCCAAGTATCACCAAGGAAAAATGATAACACACTATTGCTTTCACCTGGCCATGCAAGTTGAATACGGAATAGAATGGAAAGAATAACAGCTACCACAGCCATAAATATTGCCGTCACCAAATATTGTTTTCCAATCATTTTATGGTCCTGACTGAAAATATATTTAGTAATAAAACTTTCCTTGTGGTGATGTCCTTGAGCAGAGTGAACTGTTGCTGACATAATTTCTTCTTTTTATTTAATAATTATTTAGACGCTACAACGAGGGCTGTATTTCCCTCTTCTTTCCATACTACAAACTCTTCTGCAGTTCCAACAATCACATTCATTCTCATATTTGAGTGCGATTCACCACAGATTTTGTTGCACAGTAAAACATAGTTAAATTCAGGATTACCTGTTTTTTCACGCATTTCTTCTGTCGTGAAAATAGGCTTAAACTTCAACTTGGTTCTTTGACCCGGCACGCAATTCATTTGAGCTCTAAAATGAGGGAAATACGCAGAGTGCAATACATCTCTTGAACGCAGAATGAATTGATATTCTTGATCTTTAATTAAAAATAATTCTTTTGCGATGAAATCATCTTGTGCAATCATATCTGTTGAATCAGAATACATACCCTGCATTGTAGCAACTCGTTCGCGAATACGCTCCAATTTTTCAACTTTTGATCTCATTTTTTCGGAAGTCGCAACTGAAAAAACTTTTTCATTATTATCTTCCGCAGCAATATCCATGTGCATTGCGTGAATTGTACTGTCAAGTTCCTTCAATCTCCATTCAATGTTTGATGTTGTTATAACACCCAACGGATTGGGATTCTGAGAGAATGTCGTAACTAATTTATAGTCAGCGAAGCCAAGCTTGTTGTCATCACCAGAATAACGCGCAGTCCAATTGAATTGCTCTGCATATAGTTCAACTATCACAGCATTGTCAGAAGGTTTTCCCGTCATTTTATTCCAAGTCATCAAACCTAGAATGATAATTACCGCCAAAGCACTTGCTGGCACGATGGTCCATAACAACTCCAGTCTGTTATCATGCGTGAAATAATACGCTTTTCTGTTTGGGTTGTATGCATATTTATAAGCAAAGAAGAACAACAAGAAGTTAGTCACAAGAAAAACCGTGAAAATAATTGCCCAATTTACATTGAATAACCAATCCACTTCTTGTCCGTGTTCAGAAGCCGCTTCAGGCAGCAATCCGTTTCCGTATTTAAATAACATGTACACTCCGCTGCCAAAGAATACGGCAAGAAAAGCCATCATCAGGAATGCGTTGAAATTATTTGTGGGTACCTCAATATCCTCTTCTTTTTTATTTCTGATTTTTGAGGATAACTCATACACGCGCATGAGCTGTGCAATGGCAATTGCCGTTAGCACAATTACAACCAATACAATAAACTTAATCTCCATGACTTCTTATTTATGAGGGTTAGGTTAAATTTCGTGATGTTTACTTTCGTCCAAATATGGGTGATTTTTTGGCATCAATGGAGCTTTGGTAAGTGTTGAAAGTACTACAAGTGTAAACACACCTGCAAACAATAAAAGCAAACCAACTTCAATGAATCCAATACATCCATACTCACCCATTGTTCCGGGAGTGACAAGCATATACACATCAGCCCAATGACCAATTAAAATGATCACACACACGACAGATAAAACTCCAGCATGACGTTTAGCTTCTCTTGACATCAAAATCAACATTGGAATAATAAAGTTTACGGCAAACATTGCCCAGTACGTAAACTTGTAATTCTCTATTCTGAAATCATAGTAAATTACTTCTTCTGGGATATTTGCATACCAGTAAAGCATATATTGCGAGAAGAAAAGATACGACCACAAGAAACTTGTTGCAAATATCCATTTACCGACATCATGAATATGGCTGTCATTTACTTGTTGCAAATATCCATTCTTTTTAAGATAAAGAATAACCAGCATAATAGCCGTCATTGAAGTACACCACATACCTCCAAAAACATACCATCCATAGAGCGTAGAAAACCAATGAGCATCAATAGACATTAACCAATGCCATGTAGAAGTTGAAGAGAAGTATCCAAAAAGCACCAGAAAAATGGCACCTTTTACATAGTTTTTGTAGTGAATTTTAAGACCACCTTCAATATCTTCTTGTTTGCTCCGCTTTCTAAATCCTGTATAAAACAAGAAATAAACTAGAAAATACAAGCCCGTTGCCGCCCAGAAGAACCAGGTAGTTAAGAAAGGAGCTTTATTTTGAATTATTTCATCTGAACTAACAACGGTAGGGTCCATCCATGAATATATATGACCCAAATGGTGACCATGTAAGTCAGAATATCCGCCACCTGTAAATGTCAGGTATGCAAAAAGAGCAATTAACACAACCATACCAACCAACACATACGAAGCTACGCCCTCAACAACACGTTTAATTGCAACAGACCAGCCTGTTTCAGTGGCATACTGGAGCGCAAGGAAAAAGAGAGCGCCTAACGCAATAGCGAAAAAGTAAAATCCGTCAATCAATAAATTTGAAAGAATACGTGTTTTAAATTGTTCGTCATCAATGTGTACCATCACCCCGATAAGGCAGGAAACAACACCAGCTATTATGGCTCCGAAAATTACCTTTTTTGCTTTGGAAGAAATTTGAAATTCCATGAAGTCAATATTTTCTAGTTACTATTAATTATTGTGATGAGCTCCATCAGCAGGAGCTAGCTCAGCGTCACCCACTACCACCGTAGTATCAGATAACGCAACACCTTGTTGTTTGCCTTGTAGTTTTTCAACATAATGTACCACTTTCCAGCGCTCCTCTTTGCTTAATTGGGAAGCGTGAGATCCCATCATTCCTTTACCATAAGTAATTGAATAGAATATTTTACCAGCAGGAAGATCTTTCAATGGGCCACTGTAGGATGGCGGCGGCGGATATTTACCATTGCTGTTTACAACCACAGACCCTTGTCCATCTCCAGATTCACCATGACAGTGAACGCAGTATGATCCGTAAAGTATTTTACCTTCAGCAACCACGTCGTCAGAATATGGAATTGGATTTTTATCAAAAGCTGAAGAGGCATAACCAACAGTATCTTGCCATACCCCATACAAACCATGCGTTTTGTCAGAACCAATTGGCGCACCGTGCACGTACGGCATCATTACTTGAGCAAATTCACCCTGCCCATTGTACGGAATAGTACCAGCCGGAGGAATAAAAGCAACCGCATCAGTTACTAATTCAGGTCTGAATAATCCCCTCACTTCTGCATAATCAACATAAGCTTCAATAGAAGGAGAACGGTACATATCAGGCATGTATTCAAGTCCCGGTGAATTAGGATCACTTGTACAAGCCATCATGAAGGAGGCTGTCACAACTGCCAATCCAGAATTCAATTTGATTGTTGTCAATTTCATAATCTACAATCGAGTTATTTAATAACTACGTAATCTCTTTCTTCAATTTCTACAACCGGTGTATTCTTTAACTTAGTCTGAATATCACTTGAAGTAAATCCCATATTATCAGATAATCTTATTTCCATTACAAAGCGATCATCAGTTGTTCTTGGATACGGATTATCTGCCGGCATACCAGGCAAAGTTTTATTGCGCAGTAAATAGATAAAAGCCATACCGTGTGCTGCAAGCAATACAGTAAACTCAAATGCAACCGGAACAAAAGCAGGAAAATTTTCTAGCAGGCTAAAGTTAGGTTTACCTCCAATATTCATCGGCCAATCATCAATCATAAAAAATTTGAACCCGTAAATTGACAATAATAATCCAAACAGACCTAGGATAAAAGACACGATACCAAGTCTAGTGTGTTTCACACCAATAATTGGATCAATTCCGTGAATTGGAAACGGAGAAAACACATCTGTGATATGCACCCCATCAGCGACTAGTTTTTTTGCACCTGATTTCAGTGCATCATCGTCATCGTAACTTGCGTATATAACTCTTTCTGCCATTGTTTAATAATTTGTTATTTCTTAATGGTGTGCTGCTCCGGGCGCAGTTCCGTTTTTATAACTTTCTCCTGAAATTTTCAAGATTGTTTTCACCTCACTTATTGCAAGCACAGGGAAAAATCTGGCAAATAACAAGTAGAATGAAAAGAATAAACCTAATGTTCCAATATAGATTCCGATATCAACCCAAGTTGGGTAGAACATACTCCAAGCTGATGGTAGATAATCACGGTGAATTGAAGTAACGATAATTACGAAACGCTCAAACCACATACCAATATTTACAACAATAGAGATAAAGAATGTAAACATCAAACTTCGTCTTAGTTTTTTAATCCACATCAACTGTGGTGAGATAACGTTGCAAGTCATCATTGACCAATACGCCCACCAATATGGACCAGAAAAGCGATTGATAAATGCATATGATTCATACTCAACACCTGAATACCATGAAATGAACAATTCAGTCAAGTATGCAACACCAACTATTGAACCGGTAACCATGATTACTATATTCATGTATTCTACGTGACGCGTATGAATGTACGCTTCCAATTTCATTCCTTTGCGAAGAATTAGGAGCAGTGTTTGCACCATGGCAAAACCTGAGAATACAGCCCCACAAACGAAATATGGAGGGAAGATGGTTGTATGCCATCCAGGAATCACCGAAGTAGCAAAGTCAAATGATACAATTGAGTGCACCGAAAACACCAGAGGAGTAGCAAGACCAGCAAGAACTAGAGAAACAATTTCAAATCTATTCCAGTGCTTTGCTCTTCCAGACCATCCAAAAGACATGATTGAATAAACTTTTTTGGCAACCGGACTTTTCGCTCTATCACGGATAGTAGCAAAATCAGGAATTAGGCCGATATACCAGAAAACGAGTGAAACAGAAAGATAAGTTGAGATTGCGAATACGTCCCACAGGAGAGGTGAGTTAAAGTTAACCCAAAGCGAACCAAACTGGTTAGGAATAGGCATTACCCAATACCCTACCCAAAGACGACCCATGTGAATTAACGGAAAAATACCAGCCATGAAAACCGCAAAAATTGTCATCGCCTCTGCAGATCTGTTCACCGCCATTCTCCACCGTTGTCTAAACAATAAAAGCACAGCTGAGATCAACGTACCGGCGTGACCAATACCGACCCACCAAACGAAATTGGTAATATCCCATGCCCATTGTACCGTTTTATTAAGCCCCCAAGTACCTATACCTGTCCCGAGCAAATAAAAAATACAACCAACACCGTAAAGACCTACAAGCATTGCCACACCAAGCATGATATACCATGTCTTTGGTGCTTTTCCTTCAATTGAACGACAAACATCCTCGGTAATGTCATGATACGTTTTATGACCTAAAATGAGGGGTTCTCTTATTTCGGCTTCTTTATGCATTCCTGTTCAGTTTTAATGATCTGAAATAATTTTTAATTAATGGTGACTTGATTCTGGTGTTGCACTCTCATGTCCCTCTTCAGTGTGACCTTCTTCCGTATGTCCCTCTTCACTATGTTCTCCGTGCCCTTCTTCGTGAACTACCTGAATTCCGTCCAATACTTCATTGTGTTCATTTCTCACCTTCACCTTGTACCAAATGTTTGGTTTTGTTCCTACTTCTTCTAGAACTTGATATGCGCGATCTTCCTGCGTGCTTGTTCTAACGAAAGATTCTGTGTCATTCCAATCACCAACAATAATTGCATTGGTAGGACAAACTTCAGCACAAGCTGTAGACACATCACCATCAATCAATTTGCGATCTTCTTTTTTAGCATTAAGTTTTCCTTCTTGAATTTTTTGAACGCAGAAAGAACATTTTTCCATCACACCACGAGTACGCACAACAACATCCGGATTGAGTACCATACGACCCAAATCATCCTGAGCCGGATTTACCTCAACAAATTTTCTATAACTTGGATAATTAAACCAATTGAATCTGCGCACTTTGTATGGACAGTTATTAGCGCAATAACGTGTTCCGATACAACGGTTGTAGGACATCATGTTAAGCCCTTCATTTGAGTGTGTTGTTGCAGCAACCGGACAAACGGTTTCACAAGGCGCGTGATTACAGTGATGGCACATCATTGGCATGTGTACCACTTTAGGATTTTCAGCGGGAATTTCAAGTGCAGAGAATCCTTGCGCTTTAAATTGAGCTTTATCTCGCGTACCAATAGTTGGCTCAAGATCAGAAGCGTAATAACGATCAAGTCTTAACCAATGCATTTCACGACCACGACGAACTTCATCTTTTCCAACAACAGGAACGTTGTTTTCAGCTTGACAAGCAATCAAACATGAACCGCATCCAACGCACGAAGTCAAATCAATGGTCATTGCCCAACGGTGACCAACATGCTCTACCGGGTGCTCATCCCATAAGTTAAATTCACTGATTGGTTTATCGTCATGATTCCATCCAGAATGTAAAGTATGTGAATGATTATAGGCAGATTTTGGTTTGTTTTTGAAAATCTCGTGCGTAGTTTCTTTCACGATTGAGTTTCTTGCCATCACCGTGCTGTGAGTTTGTGTGCACGCGAGAAAATACTCTTCATTCGTTTTTGTAATGCTATCAGCGGATAATTCTGCTGCGCCATTATTTATGTAACGGAAAACATTTACTCCGATTTTTACACGACCACCGTTATTTCCAGTTTCGTGTTTACCAAATTCGTTTGTATGATATGCACCCCTTCCAATTTTTTCACCACCTTCACCACGACCATAACCTAAAGCGATACCAATTGTTTTAGGGGCCTGACCAGGTTGTGGATAAACAGCAAGTTTAATTTCTTTGTCACCTATCTTCACAGAAACGACAGAAGATTTGCTCTCTTGTCCAAGTTCCATGTTTAGTCCCATTGCTTTCATATCAGCAGGAGACATAGTGATGTAATTGTCCCAAGTAACTTTAGTCATTGGATCAGGCATCTCCTGTAACCAAGGATTTCCAGCTTGCGAACCATTACCCATTGCTGCTTTTTGATATAGCGATATTTCCCATTCACCCCCGGTAAATGAATTTGCATCTTTACCGGCCGCGGCAAGATCACCATTGAAAACAACAGATGAGGCCGGAATCACATTAATTGATCCACAGCTATTGTGTACAGCATTATTCCAATATGAGAAGAAATCAAGAAATTTTGTCTGCATTGGGAAACCAAATTGTTCCCAGTTGGTTTTAATGCGATCATGAAAATTGGTGCTATCTGGCCCAACATGTGCGGCTTGATCAGACCAAATCATCAACGATTCAATAGCTGAGCGAGTATTACCTAATGGTCTAATAGTAGGTTGCGCAATGGAATAATGACTCATTTTTGGATTAAAGTCATACCATGATTCCAGAGCGTGATGATCAGGACAAATATATTGGCAAGCAGATCCTGTCTCATCAGCGTAGGAAGACATTGACACAGTTAAATCAACATTAGCCAGTGTTGCTTTAAACTCTTCTCCACTTGGATGTGTATATACAGGGTTAGTATCCCACATAATGAGTGCACCAACCTGTTTTGCATTCATATCTTTTACCAATTGATTCATTTTTGAATCTTCAGAAGCAAAAAGATTAATTGGGTCATTCAAGTTAATAGTCAAAGAATAATTTCCAAGTGCACTATTAATTGAATTGGTTATTACTTGCAGACCTTTGCGATTAGAACCACAAACCACCAACGATGTTCCTTTGTTAGCTTTAAGTGACTCTGCAGCCGCTTTTACTTTCGCTTGAACATCCTCACTGAGTGTGCTAAAATCAACACCTGGTACCGCACTGCCCACAACTTCTTTATGCAGCATGGCCAGCACTTTAGCATATTCAGATGGCTTAACCATACCCCTGAAGTCAGCATTAGAACCAGTAATTGACATGTTTGATTCAAACTGGTAATGAACCGACATAGACTCTTTGTTTGGATTTCTGTTCAACCCATATTGACCCACAAATTGTGTAGGCAACAACCACGAATTCAAGAAGTCAGCGCCAACAGAAACTATTGCCTGAGCTTTTGAGAAATCGTAATCAGGAATCACCTTTTTACCAAATGATTCAAGATTTGCTTCACGAATAGCGCTGTACGATACAGCATCATATTGAATATGTATAACAGAACTGTCGGTGGCAGCAGACCCAACTAGGCTAGTAGAATCAACCGGTTGCTCTTCACCTTCAACCGGCACTGCAGTTACCGGCGCTTGCATTTGAACACTTGGAGTACCGCCAAATTTAGTAATGAACTGAGAGATAACATCCTGAGCACTTGGGCTAATCACAGTTCCGGATAATAATACTATTTTCTTGCCTTTAGATGCAGCAGATTGAAGACTCTTAATAACGTCAGAATCAACAGTGTTCCACTCTGCGTCAGCACCGGCCGACATTGGACCTTTTAGCCTTTCACCATCATACAAGGATAAAACTGATGCTGCAATTTGCGGATTAATTGCCCCTTTAGTGAAGCCATGCTCACGATTTCCTTTTATAAAAATAGGTCTTCCTTCACGCGTTTTAACGAGAATACTTGCGTAAGAATTTCCATCATAAAAAGAAGAAGCATACCAATTAGCAACCCCAGGATTTACATCTTCAGGTTTCACAACGTAAGGTACAGCATTCACAACCGGAGACTCACAAGCTGCAACTGTTGCAGCGGCAACGCTGAATCCTAAAAATTTAAGGAAATCACGACGACCGGTAGAAGATTCTTTCAGTTTATCATCAGCTAAAAACTGATCAACAGATAATTCTTGAGGGAATTCTCTTTCAGTGCGCTCCACAAACTCAGGAGTAGCATTCAGTTCATCAAGACCTTTCCAATATTTTTTATTATTTCCCATATCTATAATAAGGCTCTTAAATCAAGATTAATAGTGACATTTAGCACACTCTAAGCCGCCAAGTTCAGCAACTGTTACAACATCGTCTTCAAGATAAGACTGGTAAGTTTTTTTATCCAACAAAAGTCTTTGATGAATAATTCCGTAATAAGAATCAGGATTTTTATTTGCCGCACCGGCAATATCCACATTGCTTTGTCTGTGACACTCTACACACCAACCCATTGTTAAAGTAGGTCTAGTGAATTTAACCGTGTTTTCTTGAAGTCCATCACCATTAGTTCCAACGGCATTCAAATCAGTTGAAGACATAACACGACCTACCGTTTCATTTTTCATATTTCCATGACAAGCTTGGCAATCCAGTCCACCAACCACAACGTGTTGCGAGTGATTAAAATAAACGTGATCAGGCAAATTATGTACTTTTACCCATTTGATTGGTTTTTCAACGCCAGAATAGGACATTGTCTTAGGATCAAATCCGGCAGCATCGTAGATTTTTTGGATCTCTGCTGTACCGGTTGTCGTACCTTCACTCACAGCACGGTGACAGTTCATACAAACGTTTACAGAAGGAATTCCAGCATGTTTAGATTTAGTTACAGAGCTGTGACAATACTTACAATCAATACCCAAATCACCTGCGTGCAATTTATGTGAATACGCAATTGGTTGTTCAGGTTTGTAGTTTTCGAATACGCCAATTTGGAGCAAGTCAATCATACCTGCCACTAAAAGCATAATCATTACAATGAACCCAACTACGCCAACAAAACCACGATTATTCCATGCCCAATTGCGCCATGATCTTCCGATAGTTTCTTTCGGAAGTGGATCTAAACCGTCCTGACGACGTTGAACGTTCACGAGAGTTGAACGTGCAGAGCCAACCGCAAAAATCACCACCAGTAGTAAAACAGCCATTGCCCACCATATCCAAGTAGATGACTCTTCTTCTTCACCGCCGGCAACCGGCGCAGCTGCATCAGATTTTTTAGCAACGGGACCAGTGTAAGATTCAATATATTCAAATACTGCATCGATTTGCTCATTTGTCAAGTTTTGTGGAGTCATGGTAGACTTATTCCACTTATTGAAGAGCTCATTTGCATAAGCATCGCCTGATGCTATTACATCACCAGAGTTACGTACCCACGAATAGAAATTATCCTCAGAAGAATTATCTATCCAACGTTGGCGAGAACCTTTCAAGGCAGGCCCTGTCATGTCCTTATCGGGCTTGTGGCAGGATGCACAATTTTGTTGGAATAATTTTTCTCCGTCCTGAGCATTGGCATGGGTATTGCTCAATGTTCCAAAGAGCAGCATTGAAGCTGCCAGAAACGAACTGAATGACTTGCGGATGAATGAATTAGCTATTTTCATTTGCAAAATTTTAGACTTTTTGCTGTATGTACACGTTGATTAATCACGGACAAAATTATAAGATTGTCGATTTAACATATCTTATGAGTACACTTTTTAGCTCTGATTTACATAATTTAAAATCATTCTAAATAACGGATTATCACAAAGAGTTAGATAATAATAACTTGAACCTTGCTTTGAATAGAATGACACGCGGGTAATATCACCTTAAAAAATACGTGATCAGAAAAACAACTACCTTTGACCTTGAAAAATGTTTATAGATTTTCACCTAATACTAAACAAATAAAACAACCATGAAAAAAGGGATCACTTGTTTTCTTTTTCTTTGTCTAACTCATATCAGTTTTTCACAGGACACAAGCCTAGGATTTAACAGCCCTCAGGATAGCATTCCTGTGGTTGCAAATAAACTGAGTTTTAATTCCAAACCTGGCACAGTTACGATCCATAAAGATGACCGAATTACTAAAATTGAAGCATTTGTAAGAAGCGGGGAAGAAAGCATTGAAGGAGTTAAGATAGATGGTTATCGGGTGCTGATATTTTTTGACATGTCTAAAACAGTTGCAGAGCAGCAGAAGGCTTATTTTCTAACCATGTATCCTGACTATAAAGCTTACGTAGACTATCTTGCTCCAAATTATAGGGTTAGAGTTGGCAATTTTAGAACAGAGCTTGAGGCAGAAAAATTAAAACAAGAACTACTTCCACTTTTTCCAACAGCACTTGTGGTTGCTGATAAAATTCAGTTACCTAATCTGAATACGGAAACCGGCGCAGGAAATAATTGAGTTACTTATTCAAAAATATCCGAGCAACTATTCAATCAATTAGGCAGTAAACTTACAATTTAGATTTTACCTCAACCATTTGGTATGATTCTATGATGTCGCCTACTGCAAGATCATTGAATTTCTCGAGACTCAAGCCACACTCATAACCGTGCTTCACTTCTTTTACATCGTCCTTGAAGCGTTTTAGAGAATCAAGTTTTCCGGTGTGAATTACAATTCCATCACGAATGAGTCTGATTTCGTTATTGCGGATAATTTTACCCTCTGTGACAAAACATCCCGCGATGGTACCCACTTTGGAGATATTGAATGTTTCACGAATTTCAGCTGTACCCACAATTTCTTCTTTAAACTCAGGAGCAAGCATGCCTTCCATGGCCGTTTTTACCTCATCAATAGCCTGATAGATGACAGAATAAAGTCTTACATCGATTTCTTCTTTTTCTGCAAGTTTACGTGCCGACGCCGAAGGTCTGACTTGGAAACCAACGATAATTGCATTAGAAGCAGAGGCAAGCGTAACATCCGTTTCAGAAATTGCACCTACCCCTTTATGAATAATATTAATTTGAATTTTTGGAGTAGACAATTTCAACAATGCATCAGACAATGCCTCAATAGAACCGTCCACGTCACCTTTTACAATGATGTTGAGTTCTTGGAAGTCACCAATAGCGATTCGTCTTCCAATTTCATCCAAAGTAATGTGTTTTTGAGTACGCAATCCTTGTTCACGGTGCAGTTGTTCACGTTTAGTTGCAATTTGTTTTGCTTCACGTTCATCACTCAAGACATTAAATTTATCCCCAGCGCTAGGCGCACCGGTAAATCCAAGAATAGAAACCGGAGTAGATGGGCCTGCCTCTTTAACCACTTGACCACGCTCATTGTGCATTGCCTTCACTTTACCGTAGTGTTGACCGGCAACAATAAAATCACCAATTCTCAAAGTACCTGCAGCCACCAATAAGGTAGTTACATAACCCCGACCTTTATCTAGCGTTGCTTCAACCACCGTACCTACTGCATTTTTTTCAGGATTTGCTTTGAGGTCAAGTAAATCAGCTTCAAGTAAAACTTTCTCAAGCAATTCGTCTACATGCAATCCTTTTTTTGCAGAAACCTCTTGAGACTGGAATTTTCCACCCCAATCCTCAACGAGAATATTCATCTGAGAAAGCTGCTGTTTAATTTTTTCAGAATCAGCTCCAGGTTTATCAATTTTGTTAATTGCAAATACCATTGGAACTCCAGCTGCCTGAGCATGTGAAATAGCCTCTTTTGTTTGCGGCATCACTTGGTCATCAGCAGCAATAATAATAATTGCAATATCTGTGACTTGAGCACCACGAGCACGCATAGCAGTAAATGCCTCGTGACCGGGAGTATCTAAAAATGTAATGTGTCTACCACTGCTTGTTACAACGCTGTATGCACCAATGTGCTGGGTAATACCACCTGCTTCACCGCTAATTACGTTTGTATTTCGGATATAATCCAATAACGAAGTTTTACCATGATCTACGTGTCCCATAACAGTCACAATAGGCGGACGCGGCTTCAATTCTTCGGGCTTGTCAACATCTTCTTTAATTGCCTCTTGAACCTCAGCGCTGATAAACTGCGTTTCAAATCCGTACTCAGCTGCGACAATTTGGATGGTTTCAGCATCAAGGCGCTGGTTGATAGAAGCAAAAATTCCAAGTGACATACAGGCACTGATTACTTCATTTACTGAAACATCCATCATGGAAGCTAACTCAGAAACGGTTACAAATTCAGTTAATTTAAGTATGCCTTTTTCTTGTTCTTCACGTTCAAGTTCTGCTTCTCTTTTTTGTGCAAAAAGTTCTCTCTTTTCACGGCGGATTTTTGAACCTTTACTTTTGGTTCCTCCACCTTGCAGGCGCGCAAGAGTTTCTTTAATTTCTTTTTGGATTTCTTCGTCAGTTACCTGAGGTTTTTCTTGTTTTGGTTTTCCTTTCTGACCTGGTTTTTTAGAACCTGCTTCTGCTGCCTGTTTCTCAATATTTACCTTTTTGATTCGCTTGCGTTTTTTGCGGTCAGCATAATCATGGTCCGAAGCTTTTTCTTTTGCAACAGGTAATACAATTTTACCAATCACCACAGGTCCGGTTAGTTTTTCAGTTTTAGCCTTTATAGTTTCAATTGGTTCAGGCGTATTTACTTTAACCGGTTCAACAGGCTTAACTTCTACTTTTGGTTCAACTTTTTCCTCAACCACTTTCTTTGGTTCAGGTTCAGGTTCAGGTTCTTTTTTCTTTTTTGTTGGACGCGTTTTCTGATTCAATGCATCCAAATCAATTTTGCCAACAACAGCCACTTTTGGTTTTTCAACCGGTTCTTCTTCAATAACTTTTTCTTCTAATTTGACCGGTTCTTCAACTACCTCAACTGGCTCTTTCTTTTCAACAACGGTTCGAGCTTTTCGTGGTTTTGGTTGCTCCTCTTCCTCTTCTTCTTCCTCCTCTTTTTTATCTTTTTTTATGTCACGCAGTGAAAGTGATTCTCTTTTTTCTTTGGAAAGCACGACACTTTCAGAAGCTTGTTTGGCAGCTTTTTTATCATCCGCAAATTCTTGTTCAAGTATCTGCAGAATATCCTCCTCTACCTTTGTGTTTGGGTTTGAATCAAGCTTCACGCCTTTTGTACCCAAAAAATCAATGATGGTAGTAATACTGATATTGTATTCTTTGGCAACCTTATTTAACCTTTTTGCTGACATTCTTTAATTTTCTTTCTTATTCAATATTTAATCTGAGCTTGATATTATTCTTCAAATTCTGCTTTTAAAATTCCAAGTACATCATCAATTGTTTCTTCTTCAAGATCAGTTCTTTTAAGTAATTCTTCTTTATTTAATTCAAGAACTGATTTAGCTGTGTCAAGACCTATTGATTTTAATTCATCAATAATCCAACCTTCAATTTCATCAACAAATTCATCTAAGTCAACATCTTCAATATCTTCAGCACCTTCACGATAAACATCAATTTCATAGCCAGATAATTTACCGGCCAATTTAATGTTGTGTCCGCCTTTACCAATTGCCAGAGAAACCTGATCAGGTTTAAGATATACTTCAGCTCTTCCGGTTTCTTCATTCAATTCAATGGAGGTGATTTTTGCCGGAGAAAGAGCGCGCTGAATAAACAACTTATCATTGTTTGTGTAATTGATTACGTCAATATTTTCATTTTTTAATTCACGCACAATACCATGAATGCGGGCACCTTTCATTCCCACGCAAGCACCAACCGGATCAATGCGATCATCATAAGATTCAACTGCAACTTTAGCACGTTCACCTGGTTCACGCACAATTTTTTTAATTGTAATCAAACCATCAAATACCTCTGGTACCTCCAGTTCAAAAAGTCTTTCAAGGAACTCAGGTGCGGTGCGAGAAAGTACAATAACTGGTGTATTATTTCTTAAATCTACCCGAGCAACAACGGCACGTACAGATTCACCTTTTTTGAAATAATCAGATGGAATTTGTTCAGACTTAGGCAAAATAAGTTCATTTCCTTCATCATCTAAAACAAGAATTTCACGTTTCCAAACCTGATAAACTTCACCCGTAACAATTTCACCAATGCGTTCACGATATTTTTTGTAGATATGATCTTTTTCAAGTTCAAGGATACGAGAGATCAGATTTTGACGCAGAGACAATACATTACGGCGTCCGAAATCACCAATTTTAATTTCTTCAGCCACCTCTTCACCTACTTCAAAATCAGGTTCAATTTTTACAGCCTCAGAAAGCGCAATTTCAAGATTTTCATCTTCAACTTCACCATCAGGCACAATTTCACGATTGATCCAGATTTCAAGGTCACCTTTATCAGGGTTAATGATTACGTCAATATGTTCATCATTACCATATTTTTTTTTGAGCATGGACCTAAATACATCCTGCAAGATGTTCATCATGGTTTCACGGTCAATATTCTTGAATTCTTTAAATTCTGAGAACGATTCAATTAACTCCAGCGCATTCATAATCTATTACACATTTTAAAAAGAGAGAATAAGTTTTGTTTCTTTTATTTCATCATAACGGAGCGGAATCACATTCACCACCCATTCTTTTTTTCTTCGTCCTTCAACCGTTTTTTTCTCTTTGGTTTCAATCACAAAACCATTTTGATCAGCTGATTTTATTTCACCCTCAACACTGCCTTTTTCAGGTAATTTAATCTTTACTTTTTGGCCAATATTTTTAATGTATTGTTTGTACATTCTCAATGGCTGGTCAAGTCCGGCAGAGGAAACTTCTAATTCAAAATCTTCTGCATCACGGTCAAGGTTGTGTTCTATGTTTCTGCTCACTGCAACGCAATCATCAATAGAAACATATCCGTTTTCTTTATCAATTTCAACCTGAATGATATTACCGGGATTAATTTTCAGGTTTACCAGATACAGTGTCTGGTCATGCTCTGCAATCCGCTCTTCAATCAGCTGGATAATTTTTTCCCTTGAAATCATTGCTTATAAAAAGAGGGGACTTTCGTCCCCTCATTCCTTGTTTTTAATAAATCAACGGTGCAAATATACTCATTTTAGGTGCTTTGCTCCAATTTTTTCTGATTATTTTTTTGTAATGGGTTTATAGAGCACAGGTTTAGATGGTGACGCATCATTGACCAGACTAGTGATTTGGAGATTTAAGAGATACCAGCCATCTATAACAGAATTTGGGATAAAAGCCAGTTCAGTAATTGTATTCTTGCTGAATTTTTGAGCCGGATAATTCCAAAAAATATGATGAGCCACTAGTTTTCCCTCATCTTCTTCACGATCAACAGAAGGAAGATCAGTAATGAAATGCCTAATGCCAAGCTCCACAACAAGGCTCATCGCGTCAGCAGTAAAATAAGTTGGATTAGAATTTGAATAATCTTTCTGACATTTATTCTCATCGTTGGGCAAAGTGCGCACAATTAGCGCCGATAGCGTATCAGAAACTTGAGGCAACAAATTATTATAGGCCGTTTCAATCATCTGACGGGTTATAACTTGATCAAACTCATCTTTACCAATCGAAACTAAATCAGGTTTTACAGAAATTAGCAAAGCGTTAAAATGAAATTCTTTCAAACCATCATTCAGAGAAACAAATTCTTTTGAAATATGACCAACACATTCAGTATGCGTTCCATTCCCATGCGGATTAAAAGCAACATTTCTAAAGTTTACGCTACCCCCCTCATTTACATCTCCAATAAAGCCATTTGCTTTTACCGCTTCAATTTTCACCTCATCACAATACCATGCTCGTACAGTATTTTCACCGCTTTTTAAAGGAATAGAAATATCAATACCTTGAGATGTATCAATGTAATGTTTTGAACTTATATCCAATTGCATGTTCAAATTTACTTCAATCTTTGTTGAGAGCGACTGATTACCTGCAACAAAAAAATTAAAAAACCTTACATTCGTTATTAGGTTATGCCAAAGTACAAATTAGATTTTGAGAATGAGCCGGATTTTGAACTCATTGGTATTTGTTCTCCGGTAGCTGATTACCGGCTTTGCTGGATATTGAATAATTTTCTAGGTATTAATCTGGAAAAAAAGCAAGATTTTTCCACCATAAATAAAAAAGAAAAAGAAAGCAGTCATTCCTTTTATCAATTCACTCATGAAGATGGCACAGAATTTTATCTGATCAAAAATTTATCTTCAGCCTTTACACACCTTGTCCCTGAGATGAACCAAATTGATTATTTCATTTTAATTAAAAATAATGTCCAGTTAGATTCAGCCGAATTAAGCGATAAGTTAAAACAAGTTGATCAGTTTTCTGTTGTTATTGATATTGATCCATTTGAACTGAAGTCAAAAGAAAATTTTATGTTTTAGTAAAACACCAATGTCTGACATCTACATTGGAATGCCTAACATTGTCAAAGAAATGTAAACAGCTCTGATAATTAAACTGAATATCAGTAAAAGAAAATAAAACAGCATGAAAAAAACAAAAATAGTTGCCACCATGGGGCCTGCATCAACAGAATCAAAAGAAATTTTGAAAGAAATGATCATCCATGGAACCAATGTTTGTCGTCTAAATTTTTCACATGGTCAGCATGAGAATCATCTCAACACGATAAATATGGTGCGTGACATTAACTCAGAATTAGATGTTGACGTAGCGCTATTGGCAGATTTGCAAGGACCAAAAATCAGAATTGGCGATGTTGAAAATAATGCGGTTGAACTGGTTGAAGGGGCACAACTAACCATTAGTACTGAGCCATGCACTGGCACCAAGGATAGAGTATATCTCACATATAAAGAATTTCCAAAAGATGTTGCCGTTGGTGATAGAGTATTGATGGATGATGGCAAACTTCAATTGGAAGTAACAGCAACAAACGGTAAAGATGAAGTAACAACCCGCGTAATTAACGGAGGAGTATTAAGCTCAAAAAAAGGGGTGAATTTACCAAACACAAAAATTTCATTGCCTTGTCTCACCGTGAAAGATTTGCGCGATTTAGATTTCGCCCTTGATCACAATGTAGATTGGATAGGATTATCTTTTGTACGTTCAGCAAAAGATATTGAAGATTTACGCAAACTAATAACTAAAAAACAAAAGCACACAAAAATTATTGCCAAAATAGAAAAACCTGAAGCCGTTGAAGATATAGATGCTATCATACAAACCACAGATGCCATCATGATTGCGCGCGGTGACATGGGTGTTGAACTACCTGCAGAAAAAGTACCTGGCATTCAAAAAATGATCATTCGAAAAGCAAGACGATATGGCAAACCAACCATTGTTGCCACACAAATGATGGAAAGCATGATTCATAATTTTTCACCCACACGAGCTGAAGTAAATGATGTTGCCAACGCCGTGCTTGATGGCGCAGATGCTGTTATGTTATCAGGTGAAACATCAGTTGGAAAATATCCGGTAGAAGTAATTAAAACTATGACTCGCATCGTTAAAGAAATTGAAGCGCACGATGAAATATACCACAAAGAAGAATTGCCTGAACGCAGCGAAGATCGTTTTATATCTGACTCTATTTGCTTCAATGCAACACGCCTTGCTCAGCGCGTAGAAGCAAGTGCTATTATTACCATGACATTCTCGGGTTACACTGCTTATAAAATTTCATCACAACGGCCCAAATCAGACATCTATGTTTTTACAGAAAACCGCAGAATACTTACGCAGCTGAATTTAGTTTGGGGAGTCAAAGGATATTTCTATGATAAAATTGGAAGCACAGATCAAACCATTTTAGATTGTCAACTTTTTCTAAAAGCAAAAGACTTGGTAAAAACCGGTGATTATGTGATTAATGTTGCTTCTGTTCCCGTTGAGGAAAAAGGGAAATCAAACATGGTTAAGTTGAGTCAGATTTAAATTCGGATTCCAATTAAACAGACATCGTCAATTTGTTCAGAATTTTCCTTCCAGTTTTCGAAGGTTTGATTTAGCACAATTTTTTGCTGATCCATACTCTCAGCTTCCAAAGAGAGTAGACAATCTTTCAACTGAGCAGACTTAAATTTTTTACCTGAAGGCCCACCAAACTGGTCCTGAAATCCATCTGTCATAATGTAAAGCTTATCACCTTTGAAGAGCTCAATGTAGTGTGTTTGAAACGAAGATTTTTTTGAATACAAACCGATTGGTTGTTTATCGGGTTTATATTCTATTAGCCTTTTATCACGTACAATCCATAATGGGTTATTAGCCCCTGACCACATCATGGTCAAATTTGAAAAATCAACGGCACAAATAGAAATATCCATTCCGTCCTTCATTTCATCACCACTCTTTGCCAACCGGTCTATTACAATCTCTCTGGTTTTATCCAAAAGCTGACCAGTTGTTTTTGCATTTTCTTCAAGCAAAGCTTTTGATAAGGCATGACTGCACACCACACTCACCATAGCGCCAGGCACACCGTGACCAGTGCAATCCGCAGCGGCAAAGTACACGTTGGTGTCACTTTTCTCCATCCAGAAAAAATCTCCTGCAACCACGTCTTTTGGTTTATATAATACAAATCCATCTCTCAAAGCGAGCTGCATTGCATTCATTGAAGGCAGAATAGCATTTTGAATTCTTCTGGCATAATGGATACTGTCAAGTATTTCTTTATTCTTTTCTTCTACCACAAATTTTTGTTCTTCTATGATCTGTTTTTGCCTTTGGGTGATTCTGAAACGCTTTACCAGAAAATAAGTGAAAATCACGACGATTAACAATCCAACACTCACTGCAGTAATAATAACATTCTGACGTTTTTTTTCTGCAAGTGAAAGTGACTGCTGTTTTTCCATTTCCTTTCTGTGTTCTGTGTCGCGAATAGCTTGTTGCTTTTCAAAGGCATACCCCGCTTCTGCTTTAGCATTTGCCCTAATATTATCCATACTCTCAATGCTGTCAATCATACTAACTTCAAGATTACGCATCTCAAGCGCATGTTTCCAGTCACCATTTTTTACAGCAACCTCGTAAAGGAGATTTGCGTTTCGTTTCATTAGATCAGGATCATGCAATTTTTTAGCAAGCTGTAATCCGTATTCTCCTCTAATTTTTGCTGATTCAATTCTGCCTAACTTCAAATCAAGTTCACCCCAGCCAGAACAAACAAGACTGATTCCATATTCCTCTCTTATAGATTCGAATCCGTCTAAGCTTTTTTCAAAATGAACTTCACTGGCCGCTAAACTGTCTAATTGCAAATAAACAAACCCCATATTATAGTGGCCGTTAGCCTGACCTCTGACATTATTAAACTTTGTATACAATTCAAGCCCAGCCTGAAAATAATTCAAGGCAAAAACTAAACTATCTTTCAACTGCCAAACTACACCAATGTTGTTCAAGCTGTATGCAATCATAGCTGAATCACCAACAGTTTTGCTTTGCTCAAGTGATTTGTTGTGATACTCAAGTGCCTTATCATAATCAAATTGCTGTTGATAGAGTACACCAAGATTATTGTAAGAGAATGTCAAGCTTTGCTGATCTTCAATTAATTCGAATATCTTAAGACTCTCTAAGTAATACTGGATTGCCATTGGATAATTTCCCTGACTACGCTGAAAAAATCCTTCGTTATTCAAAGCAGAGCCTAAACTTTTTTGCATGAATTTTTTTTCTTCTTTACTAGCAGAATAGGATACGGTATTTAAAATACGATCCATCACGTAGCGATTGTATAATGGCCACACGTTATCATTCCAAATGTTGTCAACGATAGAAAACAGAGCGAGTATTTTGGTTGTATCAGACGTTGATTCATGATAAATTGTTAGACAACTATCTATATAGTGGAGCTCTTCATTAGAAATTAAATTCAGGTTGAGAGTATCAATGAGATAAAAATCACTAGGTGCATATTCGTTTTCTTGCGCCAATGAATTACCCGTTCTTATTGCAGCAATGAGAATAAAAAAAAAGAAAAGGTATCTTTTTATCATCAACAAGATTTTTTTTACAATTTTCCTCCCACCACACAAACCTCTTTGTATGTTGATTTGCTTCCGTCAGCATGCGTAATTGTTATTAGCAATACATAGGTACCAATGGGCGCTTTGGTGTTTTCTTCAGTGCTTCCATCCCAGGTAAAAAGCGCAGAATTACCGGCAAAAAAATTGTCTTTTAATTCTTTAATCATTCGTCCTCTGTTATCATAAATTTCTATGTTTATGATATTGTCTGTTGTTTCCAGTTCAAGCTGAATGGTAAGTACATCTTGATATCCATCATTATCAGGTGAAAAAATTTCAGGAGATAAAGTTACTGCTCCATTAACGGCAGGATACAAAAGTTGAGAGTTGAGATAACCCGGCGTACCCCACGCTACATTTTCTGCTGCCGTGTGCCAAATTTCAGCGTTGTTCATGCCGCCATCAAAAGTACCGCGTTCCAAAGATTTTCCTTCTTCATCTGTAATCAGGGCGTAGTGCATATCTTCATCATACCTGAAAAAATCAATCACTTGAAAACTTGAATTAAGCAAATAAACAGAACCCGAATCATCATTATATGTTGGCAAATCCATGATCACAAATCTGCCTACACCATAGATAGAAAAATCATGTTGAATATCTGTTGAATCTTCAGTAAGTAAAATATATTCACCGGGCAAAATCAATTGTTGTTGATTGATCACATCTTTATAATTTGCTATAGAGTCATCATCCCAATTTGCCATCATAAGATCATTCAGATCAAGAATTTTTTCTGAACGATTATAGATCTCAACATAATCAGATCCATTGGTTAATGGGTTAAACATAATTTCATTTAAAATCAAATCTTCAGACTCAATGCTATCAGGCAAACCAAGTTCAATGGTTGTTGCGCTGATGGTATTTCCCCAACAATCAGTTACACCTGAAACCGCTAGTAAATATGGCACGTTAACCGCCAAAGTGTTTGCGTTTACGTGCAAGGCTGAAAGTGAAATATAATTCCAGCTTAGCACTGATATTGCCGGTGTCAAGCTAAGTATGGCACTGATGGTTGTATCTAAGGATTCGTTAAAATAAATCTGCATTTCAGTTTCAGAAATTACCTCGTAATCGCTTACAACCGGACCCGTAATATCTGCCTGATCAGTCCATACAGAATTTTGTGTACCCGGTGTACCACCTGCAATGTCATTTGATGCTGACCAGTTATTCTCATCGCTGCATGGTGCATCATTATGTTTTCTTTCCAAACTCCATCCTCCTTCATCTTTTAAATTATCATGGTACCAGGTTAGGTCAAAATAGAGCGAATCAATCATAACCCCGGCATCATTTTTTAATACTACCGCATCAGCATCATTATTGAAAGATGGAAGAGAAACACTTGTTTTATTTGTGGCTAAAAACAAAGTCTCGTCACCTGTATTGCAAATTAGTGCATACATACCAGGCGCCAGTACATAGGTTGACACCACACTGCTTGATGATGCATCCGCAATTGTCCATCCTGTCAAATCAAAATATTTTGCTGAGCGATTATAAATTTCAATGTACTCCACTTCAGGTAATCCAACAGCCGGACTTGGATCAACCATAATTTCAGTAATAATCACATCATTGTAAATTGCAACATCTGGTACAAAATACAGGAATGGAATGATGGTTGGAGAACTAATGGAATTTCCATTCACATCAGTGACATTGTTGACAGTAAGATTATATGAAGTTCCGTTGACCAATGATGTTGCTGTTGTCAAATGCACCAAGGCAAAATTGGTACCATCAAGACCTGCGGTAAGTGGCACACCTATACCATTATCAACAGAATAATTCAACGCCGTTTCAGCGCTAATTGCATTTAAAGGTTCTGAAAACAAAACATCAACTTGAGTTGCAGAAACAGGTGTAACAGAAATTATTGTTGGTGCAATTCCATCAACATAGGGATCACCCAAATCATCAAAATAAAATAACTCAGATCTTGAAGACGTATACTTACAAAAGACGCCAAAATGACTTGTTGAGGTATAGGTATTGTCATTCACTGTACCTTCCGATGTGAATGAATATCCACCGGTAGCATCTCTTGTCAAATCCCAATTACCGGATGCATCACGCGAAACTCGTATGCGCACATTTACCGGGTCAGAATTAACTGTTCCGTTTGCTCCATCAATAATTTCAGTTATCGTAGTTCCGGTTTGCCGATAAAGCGAAATTTCATCATCCGTGTTTCCAATCATCACAAAATAACCATTAAGTGAAGCCGTTAAATCGGCATTGTCAGACATGAGATAAACACGCGTGAGATTTGATGAAGATGGATTAAATTCCATGCGCACATAAAAATCCCAGGTGGTTACTACATTGCTTGTTGCCACACTGAGATAAGATGTATCATCAACTGCCGGCGCAAGCAAATGAAGTTTATCTGAGGCATCCACCTCAAAGTTCGCAGTCATTCCAACCCACGCAGGTGCATTGGTAAAATCACCATCAGAAAAATCATCAGAGAATTGCGCAAACGATAGGCTGCTAACAACAAATAATAAAAAGGTTAAATAATTGCGCATGACAGATGAAAACTAAGCGTGTTAAATATAGTAATTTTGCACCGTGACCAAATTAAAGTCACACCAGAATTAACATAGTAATAATCAAAACGTATGAAACTAGCTGTAGTTGGAGCCACAGGTCTTGTTGGGAATGAGATACTGAACGTATTGGCTGAAATGAATTTTCCCTTTGATGAATTGATATTAGTAGCAACCGAGAAATCAGTTGGTAAAAAAATTCAATTCAAGGGTAAGGACTATACAGTAGTTAGCATGCAAACAGCCGTTGATGCAAAACCTGACTTGGCTATTTTCTCTGCCGGAGGCGGCACCTCACTTGAATGGGCACCAAAATTTGCCGCGGTTGGAACCACGGTGGTAGATAATTCAAGTGCATGGAGAATGGATCCCACAAAAAAATTGGTTGTTCCTGAAATCAATGCGGATATTTTAGGAGAAGATGACAAAATAATTGCTAATCCAAATTGCTCAACAATTCAATTGGTTATGGTGTTGTCACCTTTACACAAAAAATATGGGGTAAAACGCGCTGTTGTTTCCACGTATCAATCTATATCAGGCACAGGAGCTAAAGCCATTCAACAATTAGACAACGAAAAAGCAGGCATGCAAGGTGAGATGGCTTACCCTTACCAAATATTAGAAAATTGCCTTCCACATTGTGATGTTTTTCTTGAAAATGGTTATACCAAAGAAGAGATGAAACTTACCAATGAAACAAAAAAAATTCTTGATCCGACGATCAATGTAACCGCAACCGCAGTGCGTGTGCCGGTACGCGGAGGCCATTCAGAAGCGGTGAACATTGAATTTGAAAATGAATTTGATTTAAATGAAGTGCGGGCCATACTCAACCAAACTCCCGGTGTAGTTTTAAAAGATAATACAGATACCAATACCTATCCAATGCCTTTGTACGCACGCGGTAAAAATGAAGTTTTTGTTGGAAGAATTCGTCGTGATGAATCACAAGCCAAAACAATTAATCTTTGGATAGTTGCTGATAATTTGAGAAAAGGTGCAGCAACAAACGCTGTACAAATTGCGCGCTACTTGCTGGATAAAAAGATGGTGACTGCGTAAATCGTTAATCCAAATACAATCAATCTGTGTTCAAAAACAAAGATCAGAAAATAAAAAAACCCGGATTCTTATGACCCGGGTTTTTTAGTTTCTATAACTACAATCAAGTATTATTTATTCTGCTTCTTCTTCAATCAGATTTTCATAAACTCTCACATTTGATTTATTTTTTTGCGTAAAGTAAACTACAGATAAATCACGATATTCAAGTTCATTGATATCAAAATCAGTAACCTCAGGATTAATCAATCTAATGTCAACATTAAAAAGTAAAGGCATCACTACTGCATCATTCATCAGTAACTGATCACATTGCGCATAAAGTTCCATACGTTTTTTATCGTCAATTTCTTTCAATGCTTGTTCATACAATTCATCAAAGGCAGGGTTTGTATATCTGAAATAATTGATGGAAGATTCTTTCGTTGAATCAATATTTTTTCCGTGAAACAGATAAAGGAAATTTGACGGATCAGGATAATCAGCAATCCAACCAAACCGCCAAAAATCAAGTTGTCCCTTTTCAGCTTGCGGATGTAATTCAGCCATAGGAATAACATTCAATTTTATATTCACTCCTAAATTTTGTTTGAGCATTCCTTGAATATAGGTTGCAATTTTTTCGTTAGTTCCACCACTAGAATTCAAGTGCAGAGTAACTTCAGGGAAACCTTTACCACCCGGAAATCCCGCTTGTTTCATTAAATCTGCTGCAAGTTTTGGGTTGTAATCAAAACCTTTCACATTTTCAGTTGGGTATCCTGACATAGGAGGAACGAATCCGTGATGAGCAGGAATTCCTTCACCTTGCAAAACAAATTCTACCAGTGAATCGCGATCAACTGCATAATTGAATGCTTTTCTTACTCTCACGTCTTTGAAAGTTTCACTGGTAAACAAAAATCCATAATACTGTATATTCAAACTATTCACTGATTGCAAATCAAATTGGCGATTTGCACCTTCAAGCGCCTCTTCAAAATCAGCCATAATATTTGGAATTTCTTCAACAGGCAAGCCCCAAACCATATCCAGATTTCCATCTTGAAATGATTTTAACTCTTCAGGTTTTGTTTTGATGAAAGAGAAAGTAATCTTTGCCAAATACGGCATCTGATTTCCAAATTCATCTTTTTTCCAATATTTTTCATTGCGAATGAACTCAACATTCTCTCCATTCTTTAATACAGTTGGGAGAAAAGGACCAGTACCAACCATTTTATTGTGCATACCAGTGTAACCGTACTTATCAATAGCTTCTTTTGGATACACTGCGGCCGCTAGTACGGCAAGCAAATCAGGTAAACCTGCAAAAGGGTCAATTAATGTCAACTGTAATGTATAGTTATCTATTACTTTAATTCCTTCAACTGATTTTGATTTTCCATCTGCATAATCAGCCGCGCCTAAAATACGATCACGGAAAAGAGTGGGCCATTTATTTTCTTCATGACTTGAGCAGATAAAATCAAAACAATATTTAAAATCATTGGCATTCATTTCACGTCCCTTACCTTCAGGAAAACATTCGTCATCATGAAAATAAACTCCTTTTCTAATGTGAAATGTGTAGACTTTTTTTGAATTATCTATTTCAAAACTTTCTGCCAAACATGGTTCTGCTTGCAATGTTTTTTGATTGAATTTAAAAAGACCTTCATAGCACTGGCCTGCAATGTGAGTTGAATAAATATCATTGATTGCAACCGGAAAAAGGGAGGTATAATCTTCAATTGAATTTAACCTCAAAACACCGCCCCGAAATTTGCCACCTTCAACTTTTTCAATTTTATTTGGGTCAATCTCAGGCGCATCATTACCGGAACTTCCACTACATGAAACTATGAAATGAAATAAAAATGCCGAAAATGTGAAGTATCCAAAATGTCTCATCTGATTATCAATTATGCTTTTTCTTTATAAACTCTAGCAACAAGGCTCAAACCACGCTATCCAACAAATATATATAAAAATTATGCATAGCAACGATATTTTAGACAAAGATGTTTGCTGAAAGGATAAAGGGCAAATACTTGATTTGTAAACCATTAAATAGACACCGCTCCTCTAAAAGGATTTCTGTGAATATAGGCGTCAGGATTTGTATAACGCAGCGATATCTCAAAACCACCACGATACTGAGATGCTGCGTTCAATTTAGAAACATTGATGTCATAAGATAAACCGACACTGAAATTATATGCACCAATATACAACTGAGGCACCAAAGCATCAATCACATTGGTGATGCGCATATTCATTCCTCCGGTAATGGATGCTTCAGCCATGAACCCGGTGTTTTTTGAACCCGAAGACAGTACCCACTTCCACAACGACCCAACATAAATTTCGTGCTGCTTGCCTTGAAACATCAGATTAATATTTGGATACCAATACAAATTAGATTGCTCTGTTGAAAAGAGTGCTGAGCCATGAATCAAAAATCGTCTGGGAAGTTTTGAATTTCCTTTTGGATCATAGGTGAAATCCGGCTTGTTAATATGAAATACAGAGATTCCGACCTTTGCGTCTGATGGTGCACGATGCACTACGTTTTTATCATTTTTTGTATACCAATATGCAATGCCAGCTGCAAAATCAAGATAATTAAATCCTCTGAATTCAGTACCCTCTCCATTCACCAGCGAAGGATCAAAATTAATTCCGTCATATTGACTACCCCATTGCATATTGGCAGGATTTAAACCAGTGATTCCATAGTTCCCTTGTAATCCAGCAATGAATCTGCTATTTCTGTCAATTTTCACTAGGGTAGAAAAATTTAAACCAATACTTGTATTACCCACCTCTACATCTCCTGCTGCATCTTTAAATGCATTAATTCCAACGGCAAAAAAAGTTGGACTTTGAGCGCGTCCCTTACCAAATGAAAATTCAGCCGCTGCAGAATATGTTCTGAAGGTTTTGTTGATGGATTGCCACTGATCTTTCCAATTACTGGTTACACGTAAATTTCCTGAAAATGCACCTGTGAATGCCGGATTTATTTGAAAGTCAGCTCGGGTTGTTTGAGAAAAATGAATGTCCTGCGCCTGTAGTGAAAACGGCACTAAAACCAATAAGATATGGAAAAGACAACTTCTCAGATGCGCATGATTATACTCTGTATAACAATTAAGGTTACGTATTTGTTACCGGTACAAAACAAAAAAAGCCGGATAAACCGGCTTTTCATTGAGATTTGAAATCTACTTTTTCATCACAAATGTTTCCATGAATTTGGTCGTGAATTCTCCCTTTCTGAACGCTTCATTCTTCATGAGTTGCTGATGAAAAGGAATAGTAGTTTGAACACCTTCTATATAATACTCTTCCAACGCGCGCTCCATTTTAGTAATTGCTTCTTCTCTGGTTTGTGCTACTGTTATCAATTTTGAAATGAGTGAATCATAATAAGGCGGAATCACATAACCGGCGTATACATGTGCGTCTACGCGAATTCCATGTCCGCCAGGTTGATGATAATTGGTGATTTTTCCAGGACTTGGCCTGAAACCATTATAAGGATCTTCAGCATTAATTCTGCACTGAATTGCATGCAGCTGAGGAAAATATTCTTTGCCTACAATTTTTTCACCGGCAGCCAATTTAATTTGTTCTTTCACCAAATCATAATTGATTACTTCTTCAGTAATGGTATGCTCAACCTGAATACGGGTATTCATTTCCATGAAGAAAAAGTTCCGATGTTTATCTACCAAAAATTCAATGGTACCCACACCTTCATAGTTAATTGCTTTGGTTGCTTTCACCGCAGCTTTCCCCATTTTATCACGCAGTTTAGTAGTCATGAACGGTGAAGGAGTTTCTTCAACTAACTTCTGATGTCTGCGCTGAATAGAGCAGTCACGTTCAGAAAGGTGACAGGCATTTCCATAACGATCACCTGCAATTTGAATTTCAATATGACGTGGTTCTTCAATGAATTTTTCCATGTACATTCCGTCATTTCCAAAAGCAGCTTTAGCTTCTTTACGTGCAGATTCCCACGCATCTTCCAGTTGTTTATCATCCCAACATACACGCATTCCTTTTCCACCACCACCTGCAGTTGCTTTCATCATGATAGGATAACCGATTTTTTTTGCGGTTGATTTGGCATCATCCAAATCATTGAGCAATCCAACAGATCCCGGAATACAAGGAACACCCGCCTTAATCATGGTGGCTTTTGCAGATGCTTTATCACCCATGGCATTAATCATTTCAGGTGATGCACCAATGAATTTGATTCCATTTTCTTGACAAACTTTAGAAAAGTGCGCATTTTCAGAAAGAAATCCATATCCCGGATGCACGGCATCAGCATTAGTAATTTCACATGCTGCAATAATTTTTGGAATATCAAGATAAGAATTTGCACTTTGCGGTGGCCCGATACAAACAGCTTCATCAGCAAATCTCACGTGCAAACTATCGCGGTCAGCAGTAGAGTAAACAGCCACTGTTTTAATGCCCATTTCTTTGCAGGTACGTATTACGCGAAGCGCAATTTCCCCACGGTTTGCAATTAATATTTTTTTGAACATAGGTTCGTATTTTAATTTAGTAAAGAGAACTCAGCTTAACCATCACCTAAGATGGATCAACTAAGAACAATGGCTGATCATACTCAATTGGAGAAGTATCATCAACGAGCACTTTCACAATGCGTCCGGAAATTTCAGCTTCAATTTCGTTGAAAAGTTTCATGGCCTCAACAATACATAAAACCGTACCCGGACTAATCGTGTCACCCACATTAACAAAAGCATCTTTATCAGGTGATGATCTGCGGTAGAACGTGCCAATCATAGGCGATTTAATGGTGACATAATTTGATTCATTTGCACCATTGGCAGGTGTAGCATCTTTTGTTGGTTGAGCAACCGCCTGCTGAGTAACTAAAGGTTGAACAACAGTTTGAACAGGCATTGCAACCGGTGTTTGCTGAACTAGCACGGGTTGGTCAAAACTTGCGCCACCATTGCATTCTGTTTTAATGGTAATTTTAAAATCACCCTGTTCAATACTTACTTCGTTTACGCCTGCTTTAGAGACGAACTTGATCAGGTTTTGAATTTCTTTGATGTCCATAAGATGTTTATTTTGCACGTTTTATAATTTTTAGTTTGAATCATAAGCCCATTTAACATAAAGGGCGCCCCAGGTAAATCCTCCACCGAATGATGCCAGTACAAGATTATCACCTTTTTTTAATTTCTTTTCCCATTCCCATAAACACAACGGAATTGTTCCGGCGGTAGTATTTCCATACTTTTCAATATTTACCATCACCTTCTCTTTTCCAAGTCCCATGCGATTGGCCGTTGCATCAATGATGCGCAAATTAGCCTGATGCGGAACCAGCCATGTCACATCATCTGAGCTGAGATTATTTCTTTGCATGATCTCTACCGAAACATCCGCCATGTTTTGAACGGCATGTTTGAATACAGCTTTACCTTCTTGATAAACGTATTGGCGAGGTGAACCAACATTTTCTTTTGTGATTGGCTCTAGAGATCCTCCAACAGCTTGCAATAAAAATTCTCTTCCAGAACCGTCAGCTTTTAATACAGCATCAATCACACCGTAGCCTTCATTATTTGGTTCAAGCAAAACACCTCCGCCGCCATCACCAAAAATAATGCAAGTAGCGCGGTCTTCGTAATTGAGGATACTTGACATCACATCAGCACCGATAACAATTATTTTTTTGTAATTTCCATTTTCAATATACACCCTGCCAACATCCAAGGCGTAAATAAAACCAGAACAAGCAGCACTCAAATCAAAACTCCATGCATTTTTGCATCCGGCTTTATCAGCAATCACGTTGCCGGCACTTGGAAAACGGTAATCACCCGTAATGGTGCCCACAATAATCATGTCAATTTCAAGTGGTGAAATTCCTTTTTTCTGACAAATGCCTTCAACTATTTTTGCTCCAAAATCTGATAAAGCTTCACCGGGTGAAACAATGCGTCTCTCCTTAATTCCTGTTCGGGTGTAAATCCACTCGTCTGTGGTATCCACCATTTTCTCTAAGTCATGATTGGTTAGCCTTTTTTCAGGCAGATATCCCTGAACGGCTGTTATGGCGGCCCTGATTTTTTGCATTCACGTATTCGTTAGTTAATCGGTAATTGTAAAATCTACAAGTACAAATGTATCAAAATTGTAAAAATTGGCGGGAAATAACCCAAAAAAGGTAAAAATTGATGGGATTTTATGCAAAATAGAATGGAAATCAATAAAAAGCGTAAAAACTAAAAAAGGACAACTCTGCTTAATAGGCAGTAGTTATCCTTCCAGTACTTGTATTAAAATAGCCTTATACAGCTACTTCTTTCTCCATCACCACTTTTCCTCTGTAGTAAAGTTTACCTTCATGCCAGTGAGCGTGGTGGAATAAATGAGGTTGTCCGGTTGTAGGACATGTAGCTATATTTTTTGCTACGGCTTTATCGTGCGTTCTTCTTTTATCTCTGCGTGTTTTTGAGATTTTTCTCTTAGGATGTGCCATCGCTTTTTATTTTTTATTCTTGTTATTTTTCAATTTTTCTAAAGCTGCCCACCGCGGGTCAACTTCTCCTTCAGAAGCTTCCTTACTGATCTCTTGTTTTTTTTCTTCAACAATGAGATATTTATCAATGTCGGCCAGCATTTGTGCATTGCATTTACCTTTTGGGTGCAACCGTCTGGTTGGTAACAAAAGTATAATGAATTCATACACAGGTTGAGCAATATCTATACTTGTTTGAGAAGGTAAAACGGTGATAATATTTTCATCATCATAATCTTCATCAGCAAACTTGTATACCAAATCATACGCTCCATTCACCGGTAGATAGAAATCATCTGTACAACGATCACACATCACCATCACGTCACCCTTCATTTCAAAATGCGCAAGCATCATATTGGGTTTCTTTTCAAGTGAAAGATTCACGGTTACCTTTCCATCTTTAATTTCAGTATTTTCAAAAGCTTCAAAGAACAATTTTCCAATCTCAAAGTTGAAGTGGTGAAGTCCGTCTGACAGACCGGTAAACCCGATTGCATATTCACTTTTCTTCGCCACTGCCTAAGAAATAAGAGGGGCAAAGGTAGAAATAAAATTCTGAAAAATTCAAGCAATTCAAAAATTTCACTTTACCGGTGCCTGTTTTTGAAGCGCATTATCTTGTAATAGCTTGAAATTCTGTCTGTTTTCAAAAATATCTAAAGCTAAGTAATAAGCGTTTCTAAAAGATGTTGGAGACGCTTTATCTTTACCGGCAATGTCATACGCTGTTCCATGGTCAGGACTTGTTCGTACAATTGATAAGCCAGCTGTAAAATTGACTCCTTCATCAAATGATATAGATTTAAAGCCGGTTAATCCCTGATCATGATACATAGCTAAAATTGCATCAAAGTTTTTAAGATTGGATGAGCCAAAAAACCCATCAGCAGAATAGGGTCCAAAAACCATTTCACCTTCATCACGGAATTTTTGTATTACCGGAATAATCGTATCAATTTCTTCAGTTCCCAAAGTACCTCTATCACCGGCATGAGGATTCAGCCCCAGTACAGCAATGCGCGGTTTGGTGATTACAAAATCTTTTTTGAGTGAAGCTAATAATAGATTTAATTTAGATTCAATTTTCTCTTTCGTAATTGATGACGCTACATCTTTCAAAGGCACGTGACCGGTAACAACACCAACTCTCAAATCACCCGCCACCATGAGCATCAACATATCTTTAGATCCAAATTCATGCGCCAAATATTCTGTATGTCCCGGGAATTCAAAACCAGCCTCACGCACACAATCTTTATTAATGGGCGCAGTAACCAGTGTATCAATTCTGCCTGCTTTTAAATCATCCAGTGCCATGGAGAGAGATTTAATAGCATATTTTCCGCCGCTGGAATTTTTTTCACCCAACACAATATTTATTTCCTCATCCCAACAATTTATCAAATTCACTTTTTTGGGTTTTGCTTCCGCCGCGTTTTTAATCACGAGGTAATTAAATTCATTTTGACCCAAGGCTTTTTTATGAAAGGAAAAAGTTTTTGAGCTTCCGTAAATAATCGGAATTGAATTAGCATATACCATGTGATCATTGAGAGTTTTCATGATTACTTCAATGCCAACCCCATTGATATCACCAACAGTAATACCAACACGTATCAATTTATTTTCCATTTGCTTTACCTGAAAGATATTCAACTAACAATCTGACACCACAACCTGTTCCGCCCAGCCCTCTGTATGAATCACGACTAGTTGTAAAAGCTGGCCCTGCGATATCAATATGGATATAAGGATAATCAGTAAAATGTTCCAGAAATTTTCCGGCAGTTATCATACCTCCATACGCGCCACCAACATTTTTCATATCTGCGATGGTTGATTTCATTTCATCTTTGTATTCACTCCAAAATGGAAATTGCACTACCCTGTCATGCGTTGCAAAACCAGCTTTACTCAGAGCATCAAATTCTTTTTGCGAAGCATTACCCATCACAATAGAAGCAAATGGTCCGATTGCAGCAGCAGCCGCACCAGTAAGCGTTGCGGCATCAATCACCAATTCAGGTTTATATTTTTTGGCGTAAGACAAGGCATCAGCAAGAATCATTCGTCCTTCAGCATCTGTATTTAAAACTTCTATTGTCGTACCATCAAACATTTTAATGACATCACCAGGAGTATAAGCATTGCCTCCCGGACGATTATCAGTTGCAGGAATCAGCGCAACCAAATGCAAATTGACACCAAGTTTAGCACATGCAATAACCGTAGCTGCCATAGCTGCTGCCCCAGACATGTCACATTTCATATTGTCCATTGAGCCTTTGGTTGGTTTTAAACTCAAACCTCCGGTATCATAAACAATTCCTTTTCCAACCAATACAATAGGTTTTTTATTTTTTGCTTTTTTTGGTTTGTATTCTAAAATGGTAAAAGTGGCTTCATCAACAGATCCTTTATTCACCGCAAGAATACCACCCATTTTCAAGGCTTCAATTTTTGCCTGACCCAAAACTTCATGATGTATGCTAGTGCCCTTACATTTTTTCACAATTTCTTTTGCCAATTGTGGTGCATTAATAACATTCACCGGTTCATTGATGAGATCACGCGCCCATAAAGTAGCATCAACAATTGTTTCCACCTTCTTTAAATCAGCCTTTGAATTATCATGCGTGATAGATTGAAGTTTTTGTTCTTTGGGCTTAGTAAAATACTTGATGAATTCATATGATCCCAACGCAAATCCCTCAACAAATAATTCAAGTGCAAAAGCAGATTCACTTTTGATATGCGCCGTTTCACATTTAGATTTCAAAGCTTCATAAGTTTTATAACCAAGCACACGAAGTTTTTCTTTATCTGCATCTGCTTTCAGATTTTCAACTTTGCAATAGATATTCATCAATCCGTAATGATGCATTACCACCATGTTTTCTTTTTTGAAAGCATCTTTTAAAAACTGCGTCTGGTTTTTGTCCAGTTTTAGATTTTTCAGATTATCATCTTCAGCCACCAGCCATACCAGATTATCTGTTTTTGGCTTTGCACTATATTGAGGGAATAAAAACATATATCTACAAAATTTTTGCCTTAAAGGTATCTATTTTACAAGATATCCCTGATGCAAAATTCAGAATTAGATATAGTACAATCAACAAACGACCCCCTTCTTTCGTTAATATGCATAAAGGCGCCTTGCTTTTTGCTAACTTTGCTAGTCTGGTGATAATAAGATTTAAATATATTGTCTTACTGCTTTTTCTGATTCAGAGTGCATCTGCATTGGCTACGCACAACCGTTCGGGCACCATTAAGTATCGTCATTTGTACGGCACCACGTATGAATTCACTGTAACCACATGTACAAAAACCAGCAGTGAAGCTGACCGGCCCGAACTAGAAATACAATGGGGAGACGGATCATACGATACTATTCCACGAGTTAATATAGAATACATCACCTTGTATGACGTTCAAATCAATACGTACATTGGACAACATACGTATACCGGACCATCATCATACATTATTAGTGTTGAAGACCCAAATAGAAATGCCGGCGTGATTAATATTACTAATTCAGTAGATAAAGTATTTTGCATTCAAACTGAATTAATCATCTCACCTTTTATTGGCAACCCCAATAATTCATTAGTTATAGAAGATTGTCCTTGTCCAGAATTTGCTTGCTTGAATCAGATGTATTGCTATAACTTATCAGCCTACGACCCTGATGGCGATAGCTTAAGTTATTCATTGGTACCTTGTCGTGGAGAAGATTGTCTTGAAATGCAAATTCCGGTTATTTACAAATGGCCTGACGCCGCCGGAGGAGGAACCATGAGTATTGATTCAATTACCGGAACATTGTGTTGGGACATGCCGCAAATACCCGGAGAATATAATTTAGCCATCAAAATTTCAGAATGGCGCAATGGTTTTTATGTTGGTGCAGTGGTTCAGGATATGCAACTTACAGTGCAAGCATGTTCAAATAATCCTCCGGATATCACAGACAAACCGGACACCTGCGTTTTTGCAGGAGATTCCCTGTCCATTCAATTTACCGCTACTGACCCGGATGCTGGAGATGTTATTACCTTGTATGCTACCGGTGCAGTTTTTCATCTTCCGGCAAATCCGGCAACATTTGCAGAAATATCTGCAGTGAATAGTGTAACCGGAACATTTTTATGGGAACCAACCTGTGCTGATGCGTCTAATGCAACATACAACATCATCATTCACGCTGAAGACAATGATCCCGGAGTACAGCTTTCAGATTTGAGTACGTATAAAATTAAAGTCAATATTCCGCCAGTTGAAAATTTTTCAGTCACTCCTTCCGGAAATTCAATGGTACTTTCCTGGGACGCATCTTCATGTGCCGACATTGATCATTACACTATTTACCGAAGTATTGACAGCACCAACAGCATTGATAATTGTTGTGCAAACGGCACAGCACAACTGATGGGATATACACAAATTGGCACAAGTACTCTTCCAACTTACACCGATAATTCTACACTCACCGTTGGAAATGAATATTGCTATTTGGTAACAGCCGTTAATGAATCAGGTGTAGAAAGTTGCGTATCAATTCAGGACTGCGAACATCTGAATTTTGAAATTCCGGTATTGACCAACGTAAGCGTTTACGAAACAAACCTGTCTACAGGAAAAGATTCTATTCTTTGGTCGTATCCAAAAGAATTGAATGCTTTTTTGTATCCTGGTCCATACCATTACCAGTTATATCGCTCAGAAAATTATGGAGGTGGAGCAGAAACCTTAGTGCTCACCACACCACAGGAAATATTGATTGAAGATGCTGATACCGCATTTGCAGATCTTACATTGAACACAGAAAATCTTCCATATACATACCGCGTTGAAATGTACAGCAACAATATTTTGATAGGCTCATCCCTTGATGCATCTTCTATTTTCATTACACTTACACCAAGCGACAATGCCATCACGATAAACTGGAATGAGCAAGTGCCATGGACCAACACCCTCTATGAAATTTATAAAGAAACATTTGCCGGCAGCGGAATTTTTAATCTGATAGGATCATCCACTTTGCAAAATTTCACTGACACCGGACTGATCAACGGAATATCTTATTGTTATAAAATTAAAAGCATAGGTGCATACACCGCTGATGGCATCATCACACCAATTATCAACTGGTCACAAGAGGCCTGCGCTGAACCGGTAGACCTGACGGCACCATGTGCTCCTACTGCATTTATTGCCGGTGATTGCGATTTGGAAGAAACCTATATTTCATGGACCAATCCAAACAACCTTTGTGCTGATGATGTTACACGGTACAATTTATATTTTGCTCCATTCTCAGGAGATTCTCTTGAATTACTCATCAGTTTTTCATCAGATCTAGATACATTCTATACTCACAAAGATCGCGGTAGTATTGCCGGATGTTATTACATCACTGCACTTGATTCAATTCAATACAACAATGAAAGTGTGCCGTCAAACAAAGTGTGTATTGACAATTGTGAAGGATATTATGTGTTGCCCAATGTGTTTACGCCGGATGATGATTTAATCAACGATTTGTATCATCCATTGCTGCCTTATAAATTTGTTGACAGCGTAGATTTTCAAGTATTCAACCGATGGGGTAAATTAGTTTTTCAAACCAATGACCCTGACTTGAACTGGGATGGTACTGACAGAGACGGTGGAAAACCATTAAATGATGGAGTTTATTTTTACTCCGTAACAGTTTACGAAATAAAATTAGAAGGTCTGATTCCAAGATCATTTCAAGGCAATATTCAAATAATCAATTCACACTAAATGTTTACCGGAATAATAGAATCCATGGCGCGCGTTGAAAAAATTGAACGCGACAAAACCAATATCCATTTTACGTCTTCATGCCCATTTACGCACGAATTAAAAGTAGATCAAAGTGTAGCGCATAACGGATGTTGCCTCACGGTGGTTTCAATTCAAAATAATGAATATACCGTGACGGCAATAGATGAAACACTCAAACGCACCAATTTAGGTCAGCTTCAGGTGGGTGATTTAGTGAATGTAGAACGTTGCACAAAAGTAGGTTCACGTTTAGACGGACACATTGTTCAAGGACATGTTGATACTACAGGAATTTGCATTGAAATTCATCATCATGAAGGCAGTACTGAATTTGTTTTCACGTATGATTTTGATGATGTAACTGTTGCAAAAGGATCTATAACCGTAAATGGAGTTTCATTAACCGTGGTGCGTTCAGAAGATAAATTATTTTCTGTTCACATCATTCCGTTCACCATTGAGCATACCAATTTTCACACGCTGAAAGTTGGTTCTGTTGTTAATCTTGAATTTGATATTATTGGAAAGTATGTGAAGCGGATGATGGGAAAATAAAGAGTCTATCTCAACTTAAAAAACTTGATAGTTTCTGAAACCGCTTCAATAGGATTGCCAAATTCATCCAAAACCAATTCACCATTTTCATCAACTTCATATTGGGTATGAATGATGGCTTTCAATTTTCCGTTTTCTAATGTAAAATCATCCCATTCAGCATTGGTTATGCCACGATGATCATAAGTCATAAAAAAATATTTTTCACCCGGATTGAACTGCACTTTTAAGCCAAAACCCAAATCTTCAATGTAGGCAAAATCAAAATAATCCATGAAGGGAATTGCGTTGAAATTGGAGTCAAGGAGGAAATAGCGAGATGGGATTTCGGTGAGTACATCATCATTACCGTGCAATACTCCAAGTCCATCATAAATAACAGATGAGAGAAATTTTCCTGAGTGCGCAATGTACTCACCATGTTTTAATTTTTCAATACCGGCATAATATGGGCTAGCTTTAATCCATCCATATTCTGTTCGTCTCCAAACTGAAGAATTCTCAGTATAGAACATAGTTTGTGAGGTGTATATTTCATCGTTTTCATTATAACATTCAGGGCAAAAAGAAACTCTTGAATCTGGCGTACAATCGTTGATGATAATTTCATTTTCAGAAATTTGAATGGATATGGTTGTGATTTGAGAACCCCAAACTTCTTTTGTTCCATCAACCGTAGCTTGTCCCTGATAAATAGTTGTCAATTCCCAGGCTTCATACGGATCATTGAAATCTGCGTATTGTTTATAAACCAGTTCTGCGCCTTCAGCTTTCATCGAGGTTGAAACAAAAGGTGAACTAAAATAAAGTGAATCATTTTCAATAGCAATTAAAATATCTAACTGTGGATGAACGTGAATGAAATCGTAGGGCTTTACGAAGTACTCATTTTCAAAAAATCTACCCGGATTATACAAGCTGTACTTTCCATTAAAACGAGCGTAATACATTTGATTTGGTGTATTCCATTTTTGATGTGATTGAAATCCATTTGGCGCCAAAAAAACGGTATCAGTATTTTTATAGGGAGATAGATATTCTAAATAATCATTCAATATAATATCTTCAGGTAGCTTTGATGAGAACACTGTTTCACCCCGTGCATCTAATAAAGATATCGTATAAGTACTCTGATCGTTTTCGCTTTCAATAACACATATCCAACCATTAGCTGTTTGAATAACTTTAGCATATTGCGGCTCAATAAACCAGTTGCCGTTTTGATAATTAAAAACGCCTGAGCTAATTTCAGAAGGATTTGGCTCATAGTAAATTGTATTTCCATCCTTATCAACTGAATCTTCATCAGGATGAACTTCACTGTGCACAACCTCTATGCGATTATCTTGTACATATAAATTCACCAATACAAGTGAGTCATTTATTTTACTCACACCAATATTGCTCAATTCGGTATTTGGATTTTCTGATGATATTTCTGACAACGTGTATGACTCAGTTTCATTACTAAATATCACTTGATAAAATAGTTTATTTGAACTAGAAGGATAAAGGACCAAAAACTCTTTCCAATTTTCTGCCGGGGCTTCAGGAGCATCGAATGAAAAATTATCATCAATTTGAAATTGTTTACGCAACCCGAACCCTTTCTCATCAAATCTAATTTTATACATAGTATGACTCAATGTATCTTTCAATTCAGAGACAACTAATCTGCTCAACATCTCTGAATAAACCACTAAATTATATTTTGCATCCAATAATATTTTGCAATGAAATGTCTGTTCACCAAAATAACCTCCCGAATAAAGTTGAAAACTGAGTATTCCTCTTTTACCGGCATCAATAAATTCAAATAGAGATTTGTCATTATTCAAACTCATCACAGAATCAACCCGCATAATTCGCGCAATTAAATCCGGCTCTATTTCATACGCATCACCCACAATTAAATTCATTTTTTCATCCGTGTAGTGGTAGAGATCCCAACTGTATTCATAACTAGGGGTTCTGATCATTTCTCCCCCATCACGATAATTTGGTACCAGCGTTTGTCTGGCACAGAAATAATAATCATTTAATGAATAACAAGCGTGATAAACAGGGTCAATTAACCACTTTTTTTCAGAGACCAAATAAACACCTGAAGAATTAAATCCATCAATAAAATCATCATTTGGAAGATTCTCAGTTTCATTATAAATATGTGTTTTGTATGCGTTGAGAATATAGATATCATGAGTGACTTTTGTGCAAGATATTTTTGACCATTTACACGGAGATTCCACCGTTGGAAAATCTGTATTCATAACTCCATTCATTGACATCAAACCAGGCTGAATTCGGGGATCTTCAATACCTATATAAATAAATGAATCTCTATCTGTCACCTGATAAAATTCATGTTGATTGCTAAAATCATAAATTGATAATTCACCTTTCTTTAAGGCAATTTTCAGGTAAAAATTTGTGAATGGATAATTGACAACAACATCCTTTGTAAAATCAATTAAAAATTTATCGGTTCTCAAATCAAACACAGCAGATTTTGATTTAGAATAAACCAGAACCGTGGCAGAATCATAAGAATATTCAAGTTGGTCATACTTGAGATTCATAGGCAATTGACTCAAACTAACAAGACAATGAAACAGAAAACTGATAATAATTGTTAATCTCATAGAGCAAGAATGGATGTAAATATAACACAGATCAGCAAGATGGTTATACGAGTTAAATTCAATATTTGGCGCGGCGTAGGCGCAAGTGGCGAACTGCCCCTACGCCAAGGGCGAATAATCAATCATTGTTTACAAAAAAAAGACTGTGAAAAACTTTATACACACATTGAAAATGGCATAATACCTGTTATGTAACTTTACAAGGATGATTCGATTTGTATTCATAGCAGGACTTTTATTAACGACAGCCCACACCGTTTTTTGTCAGACAGACACTGTTAAAATTGGTTTGGACACTTGGGTAGTTGTGCCTGTTGGATCAAAAATAAATTACGATTCGTTGTTTGCCATTCATCCGGAAATTGAATTAAATCCGCAATACTATATCCGCAGATATGGTGAAGGAGATTTGATGTATAAAATCACTGACAATAAAGGCAACGGATTTGACAGTTTATACGGAACGCGCAATATGCGACCGATATTGCACGGCGTAGCATACAGAGGTGGTGCAAATAACTATTATCATCTCACAAATAAACGCGATAATCAAAATCCATTGCCTGAAGATGGATTACATAATTTATGTGAAGAAGGATTTTCAAATTCAGTTTATTTGTATCGCCATGGATTTGAAAATTATCCAAAAGGTGACACCTGTTCATGCATTGATTCTTCATGGAATAGTATGCAATATCATCAGTTAGATTATTTTGATTCAACGCACGTATATCGCATGTTGAAGATGACGTATCTTTCAGCAACAAGTACAGAGGTTGGACCTGTTTATTTACATTGCTGGAATGGCTGGCATGCCTCAGGTTACGTGTCTGCGGTTATGCTAAAACAATTTTGCGGATTCTCAAACTGGGATGCTGTAAACTATTGGGATTTAGGAACAGACGGAGCCAATACAAGCCCGCGTTATCAAGAGCAGCGCGAACGAATAAAAGAATTTGTCCCTTACCCGGAATTCATGATTTCTGATTCATTGCAAGATTGTTTGTGTCCTGATATGCCAACTAAAATTGACAGCTCACAATTGCATATTGAAATTGAACATCTCGTCATTGTGCCGGAAGCAATTCCGGTGGGATATCAAATTGTATTGTACAATGTAAAATTCAAACCGGGTTATACTTCATTCACCGGCATAGAAACCAATTCAGACATTGTTTACCTCATGCAAGCACTGGATATGGATACCAGCCTAGTCATTGAAATTGGAGGATACACAGATAATTCAGGAAGCTATTCTGAAAACATGTCGCTATCAACTCAACGGGCAAAATTCATCTATGATTTTCTTATTGCAAAAGGATATCCGCCGCATCGTATTTCGTATAAAGGATATGGACCTGCAAATCCTATTTTCAGCAATAAATACAAAGCCACACGAGAAGGAAACCGAAGGATTGAAGTAAAGATTTTAAACAAAACCCAACACAGCGGAAACCGACTTGTTGATGAATCATTTTATTCCAATAACGCGCAAGTGGTTGATGAAGAAAAGTTGCGTAAAATGTCACTCACCTATTTCTTTGCCAATCAAGGAAGCTCTGATTTAGGAAGTGTGTTTATTATTGATTCACTTGAGTTTCCATCAAGCATGGCTACGTTGCCGGACAGCGGTTATGGCAAAAATAATCTAGATCTATTGGTGAAATATTTGCAAGAACATAAGTACGTAAAAATAACCATCAACGGATATACAGATGCATCAGGTATTGAAGAGAATAATATTGTACTTTCAGAGCAACGCGCAAAAGCCGTGTATGACTATTTAATTGCAAACGGAATACCTGCAAGCAGATTAATTTATAAAGGCAACGGCTCAGAAAACCCCATAGCGCCAAATGCTTACAAATGGGGACGTGATATCAACCGCCGTATTGAAATTGAATTCGCAGCGGATTGATTTTCTGTACTCAATTATCAATCAAGGTCGGTTTATACATCCGTACAATTCAGTACTATTTATCAATTCTACTTTCCAAGTCCATTTTCTGATGTAGTATGACAGTATCCCTAAAAGTGTGTAAGTAGTTCCGGCTACGGTTTAATTCTTTCTCCAAAAATAATCATAAATTGATTTAATATTTCACCCCAACTTCTGATGGGCATGGTCCATCGTTTTGTTGCTTCTCTTATTGCTAAAAAAACGGATTTGATTACGGCATCGTCTGTCGGGTATGATAGTTTATTTTTAGTGTACTTTCTGATTTTTCCGTTCAGATTTTCAATAACATTGGTTGTATAAATAATTTTTCTGATTTCAACCGGGAAGTCAAGAAACGCAGTTAGTTCCTCCCAGTTGGCGCGCCAACTTTAATAGCATAACCGTATTTACCGCCCCATTTTTTTTCAAGGTCATCTAGAGCGATAGCGGCAGCATCACGGTTTGGAGCATTGTAAATATGTTTCATATCAGCTGAGAACTCTTTCCTGTCTTTGTAGGAAACGTACTTGCAAGAGTTTCGTATTTGGTGTACCACGCAGATTTGTTTTGTTGATTCGGGAAAAATAGCACGGATAGTTTCTGTAAATCCCTTGAGATTATCGGTAGCTGTGATGAGTATATCTCTTACGCCTCTGGCTTTCAAGTCAGTCAGTACGGACATCCAAAAGGCAGCAGATTCATTTTTTCCAAGCCACATTCCAAGCACCTCCTTTTTACCATCAATACTAAGTCCAATAGCAATGTAAACTGTTTTTTCAACCACTCTTGAGTTTTCTCGAACCTTGAAAACAATACCATCCATCCAAACTACGAGATAGACCGGATCAAGAGCACGATTTTGCCAAGCACTCACATCGCTCAATACACGCTCGGTAATGCGAGATATTGTAGATGTTGACACATCAAAATTGTAGAGCTCTCGAATCTGTTCTTCAATATCGCTCACGGACATTCCTTTGGCATACATTGAGACAATAATATTCTCTACACCCTCAACCATGCTCTTGCGTTTTGGAACCAGAATAGGGTTAAATTCTGACTGGCGATCGCGTGGCACTTTTACCTCCATTTCGCCTTCTTTGGTTTTGAGTCGCTTGGTTATGTGACCGTTTCTGGCATTTTTACCATCGGATCTTTCATGTTTTTCATAACCAAGGTGAGCATCCATTTCACCTTCTAATAACTGTTCTATGCCTCGTTTCTGAAGCTCTTCAATAAAACTATTCAAGGCATCTCCTGTCTTGAACTGCTTTAAAAATTCTTTAGTTAATAATTCCTCTTTTTTCATACATTATGTGTTAAAGCCACCCAAAAGTTATTTCCGAAATTTTTTTGACTGTTAAAGGTCAAAAATTTCAGAATAACTTTTGGCCTTACACACTTTTTGAGATGCTACCTGTAGTATCCTCACCACTTCTATTAAGTTTCTGCCGGTTTTTCTATAGAAGATAATATGCGATTTTACCAATGATGTTCTGTACCCCTCTTTTAAATACCCAATGTCTCTACCCCTTTCAATATTTTCAGAAATAAATTCTATTTCATCCATCAATAAATTGTAGTATCTATCGGCTTGTTCAAGTGACCAGTTTTCATAGGTGTACAACCATATCAATTCAATGTCTTGAGCTGCTTTCTTGCTAATGACGTATTTCATTTCTTCACATGTTTGGCGTGAAGTTTTTTAAGATTTTTTTTGGGATCAAATTTCTTTACAAATCCACTTTTTTCACCAATTTCCAGCTCCTGAATCAAAACGTTGTATTTGTTCTCCTCACTCTCTAACAATCTGAGTGCTGTTCTAATCACCTCACTGACTGAGGAATATTTACCTGATGAGATTTTCTCATTCACAAAATGCTCAAAATATTCACCCAGAAGTATTGATGTGTTCTTTGACATATCTAATGTATTTATACAAATATACCAATTCTTGGTATAAAGTCAAAGTGTTTTATTGAAACTCCCCATTAAGCGAGTGACAAAAAAACGAGCGTTTTTTCTTTATTCGTGTATCGTATAGATCATTTACATGCCATGATCTAAATAAATGCAAGGTCAATATGTATTTCTTCATACCTTTATGTAGTTTCAAATTACATGTCAAAAAGAGGTGAAGTTTCCGGCTTATTAAATTACCGTCGCATCATTTGGGTTTTGGTAATTTGCCTCGGTCTCACTTCATTTCTTTTTTATCGCGAATTTTCTAAATCAGAAGTTGATTGGTCGCTTATACATTTCAATTCAAAATCTCTCGTCTTTTTATGTTGTGCCATTGTCATGATGGCGTTTCGTGATTTTGCATACATGATTCGTATTCGCATTCTCACTAATAAAATTTTGCCATGGAAAAAATGTTTCAACGTTATTTTTCTGTGGGAATTTGCATCAGCCGTAACACCCGGCGTTGTGGGTGGTGCAGCGGTTGCTATGTTTATTTTGGAGAAAGAAAAAATTCCGCTTGGCAAGTCCACTGCGCTGGTTATCATCACCACAATTTTGGACAATTTTTTCTATATTTTTTTACTTCCTGTTCTGTTTCTCTTCGTTTCTCCGATTGATTTACTTCCGGCAAATCTTGCATCAATACGTGAAGGTGGAATGACAGTGTTCTGGATAGGATATTCGATCATCACCGCAATAAATCTTTTACTGCTCATCAGCATTTTTATCTATCCGAAATTATTTGGAAAATTAGCTCTGTTCATTTACCGTTTGCCTTTATTAAAACGACGAAAACACAAAGCTGAAAAATTCGCGCACGACATTGAAATTGCTTCCATTGAATTAAAAGGAAAAACAATTATTTTTTGGATAAAACTTTTTCTGGCCACCATTTGGTCATGGACATCACGTTATTTGGTGATCAATTTTGTTTTGCTGGCATTTATAGAATTAAATCTGTTTGACAATTTCATTATTCTTGGCAGACAATTGGTGATGTGGCTGGTCATGTTAGTTACCCCAACACCAGGCGGCAGCGGCATGGCAGAATATCTCTTTGGTGAATTATTGTCAGACTATATTCGCAACGGTGCTCTTGCATTAAGCCTTGCCTTTTTGTGGAGATTGATTTCATATTATCCGTATCTGATTATTGGGTCTATTATTTTACCGAGGTGGATGGGGAGGAGGGCTGAGGGCAGAGGCCTTAGGACAGAGGGCTAAGCCAACAGAAAAAGGACAGAGGACAAAGTGCTTAAGGGCGTGGGGAATGCAATTTATATCACCAATACTCCACTGTATAAATTCTATTTGAACTATCAGCAACAATAAAATTTGTGATGGTGTCTCTGCTATTACCAACAAAACTTATTCTGCTTTTTTGTGAATAATCTTCGGACTTTATTGTGTCATAAATCAGTGATGGAGGATAATCAACGTCTGAATAAAATTCAATAACATCATCATAAAAGGATTGACCGTATGGCAACCTCACAAGGAATTTTTTTCTTTCACACCTGTAAACTATTGAATCCATATGTTCCTTGTAAATCGTCATTTTTTTGATTAATTCTCCATCGTATTCATAACTGGTTTTGTTCCAACCTATGCAATTGAGACTATACGCTTCTATTAAATTGCCATTTTTGTCATATTGAAAATAACCATTTAATTCAGGTGGATTCTCAGAAATCGGGCCATATAAATAATAAGTTCTTTTCAATTTTCCGATTTCATTTTTAGTCACTGTTTCAATTTGTGAATGCCGGTAGTGAAATATAATACTTGAATCTGAATTTGTAAAAAAGAATCTGCGCTCTTCAGAAAATGCATATTGCATGCTATATTTAATATCATCCAGATTCAATTGTGGTAGTCTTGATCTAATGAACCAATTTGCATTAGTATCAAAATAGGCAGTTACCAAACAACTTTTAAAAACGGCTGGAAAATTTCTTCCAAAGTGAGCAATAATTTTTTCATTGTAGAATTCATTATTTAATCTGATGATTTTATCACCGGAAAGTGTGTCAATGCGTTTTCTTTCGGTTGAAAATACTTTGCGTAATTCACCGTTATACCAATCTTGTTCAATTGGATCTTTCACCCATGCAGTTACGGATATTAGATTTGTTTTGTTGTCATTTAATAATTTCACAGATGACAACGTATCAAAGTAAGGAGCGTAATAGCTCATAAAACCAAAATTCAATATTTCGATGTCTCTTTTTTTATCAATGTACTTGATTGATTTAACAAGAATTTTCGCTCTATAAAAATCGAAATCATCTTCGTCATCTTTAAAAAAGTAAAACACCAAATTTCCATTTGCATCGGTCAGTTGAATTTTTCTGATGATGTCTCCCTTTAAAAAATATCCTTTGTGACTGATGCCTAATGTGTCAAAAAAAACAAAACCGTCGTCAAATAATGCAGCGGTATCATCTATCGAAACATCTCCAATAAACTCTTCATAAAAGCGCTCTTCAATCAATTCGCCTTTTTCTGAATAGGAATATTCAGTTGAATAATTAGTGTCAAAACCTGTCCAATATGTTTTTGGTGAACAAGTGAGTTTTTTAACCTTGTTTTTATTAACCCAGTACCTGAAATCAGGGTCATGATTTAAAAAAGTTGATGGATAATCATAAAAGCTCGCTACTACGAATGTCAATAAAATGAGCAATATTGAAATCAGGACACGGGTCAAAGTAAATATTTGAATCAAGTTAATCTTTACAAACAATCTTCTATATAAAGCAAAACGCGTGGATAAGTTACAAATTGAAATCAATAATCTACTATCTCCTAAGCGCTAACTCCTAACTCCTTAAAAACCCTACTCAAACTTAGACGCCATTGGCAAGACACTCACCTGGCGAGTTTCCAGATCGTAACGGTCTCCGTTGGCTAAAATATGCACTTTTAAATCAGTCATTGACATGGGCGTACCCATTTTTAATATTGCGTGATTGTTGTGAGTTAACCCATGACCGTCAAATAAAACTACCATGCCTGAACCTACAACTTTCATGTGACGAGCTTCTTTGATAATTACCCCCGTATCTTCAGCAAGACCAATGCCAATCAAATTTGGAAATGCAGCTACAGCTTCAGCCAAACGCCCAAACCGGGCACGCTGAATGAAATGAGAATCTATGATTGTTTGCGGAATAAAACCCATTCCTTTGTCTAATCGCACAGATCCTTTTGCAAGGGCATCGGTGCTTGAACCACCAGCAATCATCTCGTGTGACATACACATGGCTCCGGCACTTGTTCCGGCAATAACTAATGGCGTATTGTAATATTTATCTAAAATCAATTGGTGCATACGTGTACTGCCAATGGCCGCCACAATTTTAGATTGATCTCCACCGCCAAACATAATGCAGTCGGCTTCTTCAATGGCCTTCATGTAATCATTATTGCCTGCATGAATACGGTTTTTTATTTGCAAAACCTTCACCTTTTTACAACCCAAATGATCAAACGCATGCAAATAATTTTCACCCACTTCAACCGGAATACTTGATGCGGTGGGAATCACCACAATCTTTGCATCCGTTCCGCCCGCTTCTCTCACTACATGTGATAGAATTCCATCTTCAATAAAATCTTGCGTATACAGCTCGTTGTCTTCAATGTGTTTGTCTTCGTTTCCGCCGATGGGAAAAAGAGTGCCTTTGATAAATTTTACGTGTGTCATGGTTTGGTTTTTGAGTGCCTTTCTTCCCTTGCCCTTGAGGGAGGATTAAGGAGCCTGTCTGTCGAAGCGACAGCGCAGACAGAGGTGACAGTAATTCGCTCAACATAGTACGACTGTCATCCCCCTTAATCCCCCTTCAAAGGGGGAAACGAATTTTGTTTTTTCAGAATATACGTTTCAAAATTAAGAATATATTCATTTTAATTCTAAATTTAGCATTGATCAACCGCGTTCCCGATCCCGTAGGCGCAGGTCGCGACCTGCGCCTACGGGATTGACCGAACGATATAATTAATACAAACACCCTATGAAAATACTCGAACTACGTGCCATGCGCGGACCAAACTACTGGTCAGTCAGAAGACATAAACTAATTGTAATGACGTTGGATTTGGAAGATCTCGAAGAAAAACCTACCAATTTAATTCCCGGATTTTTAGAGCGTTTGGAAAAAATGTTTCCTACTATGTATGAGCATCGTTGCTCTGAAGGTTGCCCGGGCGGATTTTTCATGCGCGTAAAAGAAGGCACCTGGATGGGTCATGTCATTGAACACATTGCATTAGAAATTCAATCACTCGCCGGGATGGAAGTTGGCTTTGGTCGCACCCGTGACTACGGGCAAAAAGGGGTCTATTTTGTTGTCTTTGATTATCTTGAAGAAAAAGTTGGATTATACGCCGCAAAAGCTGCTATTGCTATTGCTGAAGCATTGATTGCCGGTAAAGAATATAATCTTGAAACAGATATTCAAGAGATGCGTGAACTGCGTGAAAGCAGTCGTCTTGGACCAAGCACACAATCAATTATTGATGAGGCTGTGTCAAGAGATATTCCATGGATTCGGTTGAATAAATATTCTCTTTGCCAATTGGGTTATGGTGCTAATCAAAAAAGAATTCAGGCTGCCGTTACCAGTAATACAAGTTCTATTGCGTTAGAATTAGCATGCGATAAAGAAGATACGAAATTTTTATTAGAGCAGGCAGAAGTTCCTGTTCCCAAAGGTGATATCGTGCGCACTGAAGCGGGCATGAAAGATGCCATTGATCGCATCGGGTATCCGGTTGTTGTAAAACCTGTCAATGGAAATCATGGGCGAGGAATCACTGCAAATATTAAAGATTGGAACACCGCGGTCACCGCATTTGCACAAGCAAAAGAAGTTTCAAGAACAGTGATCATTGAAAAATATGTTACCGGTGAAGATTATCGTCTGCTCGTAATCAATTACAAACTGGTTGCGGCGGCATTGCGCAAACCGGCACATGTCATTGGTGATGGAAAATCAACTATTCAACAATTAATTGATGAAGTAAACAAAGATCCTCGTCGTGGATATGGTCATGAAAAAATGCTGACCATGATTTCAGTAGATGCGATGACAGAAAAAATACTGGTCAAAAAAAATCTGACACTTGATTCTGTTATTCCGCAAGGAGAGCGATTAGATTTAAAAGACACCGCAAACCTAAGCACAGGCGGAACAGCGAGCGATGTAACAGATATTGTGCATCCGTACAATGTTTTTATGGCAGAAAGAATTGCCCGCATAATTGGTTTAGACATTTGCGGAATTGATGTGATGACATCTGATATTTCAATTCCGGTAACTGAAACAGGCGGAGCAGTTTTGGAAGTAAACGCCGGCCCCGGTTTACGTATGCACTTAGATCCAACCGATGGATTGGCAAGAAATGTCGCCGCGCCTATTATTGATATGTTGTTTCCTCCGGGTTCATCTGCAAGAATTCCGATTGTTGCGGTGAGCGGAACAAATGGTAAAACAACGACAACCCGTTTGATGGCTCACATGGCCAAAATGAAAGGATTCAAAGTTGGTTATACCACAACAGACGGTGTCTATATTCAAAATAGAATGTTGATGCAAGGTGATTGCACCGGACCACAAAGTGCAGAATTTGTTTTGAAAGATCCAACCGTAAATTTTGCAGTACTTGAATGCGCACGCGGTGGAATTTTACGCGCAGGTTTAGGTTTTAAACAATGTGATATTGGAATTGTCACCAACGTAACTGCAGATCATCTTGGACTAAAAGGAATTCATACTTTGGAGCAACTTGCAAAAGTGAAAGGGGTGGTACCTGAAGTAGTAAAAAAAGATGGCTACGCTATTTTAAATGCAGATGATGATTTGGTTTACGGCATGCGTAAAAATGTAGAAGCCAATGTAGCACTTTTCTCCTTAGATGAAAATAATCCACGCATCAAAGCGCTGCAAAAATTAGGTGGTATTACCGCCATGTATGAAAATGGATATATCACTGTTTGCAGAGGAACATGGAAAATGAGAGTCATACGCGCTGTTGATGTTCCATTAACTTTTGGAGGTAAAGCCGTGTTTATGATTCAGAATATTTTACCTGTGGTCATAAGCGGTTACGTTCAGGGATTTGGTATTGAAGATATCAAGGTAGCATTGGAAACATTCATACCATCACCGGCACAAACACCGGGCAGATTGAACATGTTCAACTTCAAAGATTTTGATTTGTTATTAGACTATGCACACAATCCTCCGGGATTAAGAGCATTACAAAAAATGATAGAACGCATGGACGGCAGTCCAAAAGTTGGAATCATTGCCGGCGTTGGAGACAGACGAGTTGAAGACAACAACGGAATAGGAAAAATTGCCGCTGAAATGTTTGATGAAATCATCATCAGACAAGATAAAAACTTACGTGGAAAATCAGAAGACGAACTCATCAACATGTTAGTTGACGGAATCAAAGAAGTAGATCCGAATAAAAAGATTACCATCATACCATCAGAAAACGAGGCTATCCGTTACGCTGTAAAAAATGCAAGTAAAGGATCGCTTGTTGTGCTGTGTTCAGATGTAGTGCCAGAAGCGCTTGACTTAGTGATGCAACTCAAAGCTGAAGAAGCCGATAAGTTGTATGAGTTCAGAAAAGAGGATATTCCGAATTTGTGAGGGTGTTGGTCAGCTAACAAACCATGACATTTTTTAACGATTATGGAAATAATGATAGACATCAAAACTGATACTGGAAGTGCGAGATTGAATGACCTCCCTGGAAATTGCCCCCACTGTCATAAAGCTATTCAACCAATTCCAGTTTTTGGTCATGTTAATTATGTAAATCAAGGAGTTGAGGTCAATTTCGTCTGTCCAAATTTAAAATGTAATAGTTCATTCTTAGCATTTTATGGGGACTCTGGGCATGGAGACGTTTACTTCGAGAAGATAATTATACCAAAACGGTCTATGCCAAAGGATTTTAGTGAAACAATCAATCAGATTTCTCCAAATTTTGTGATAATTTATAATCAAGCCTTAGAGGCAGAGATGGTAGGCCTCTGTGAAATCTGTGGCGTTGGTTTCAGAAAAGCACTTGAACACCTGATAAAGGATTATTTAATTATTCTTTATCCTGAACAAGAGAGTCAGGTGAAGAAAATGTTACTTGGAAGGTGTATCGATGAATTGGTAAATGACACACGAATAAAATCAGTTGCTAAGAGGGCGGTATGGATTGGAAACGATGAGGCCCATTACGAAAGAAAATGGCAAAATAAAGATTTAAGGGATTTAAAAAAACTAATAGATCTGACGGCTCATTGGATTGATATGGAATCTCTCACACAGGAAATTATCCATGACATGCCGGAATAGTCTTTGGGTTGGATTAAATCAAGATAGTCCTCTACTGAAAAAGTGTCCCAGAAATTAATTCACAACAATCTTAAAACAAACTTGAATAATCAATATTTCCAGTATAAACCATCATGCCTCCATCGGAGTATATTGTTTTAACTTTTTTAGTATAAAGGCTGGGATTTAAAAACTCGACTTTTAAGCTACCGCCTTCATTATCTGAAACCGTATATATTAGACCCTTATCCGTTGTTTCAACTGAAAAAATATCCCTGTCCTTCTCCCAACTTATCGCTCCGCTATCCTCAGTGTCGTATCTTCTCATGTGAAGAATTTTACCGTCTTTTGAAACAGTCCAGACCATTTTGCTATTCTCACTAACATTAGGGTTAAGTTCATTACCGAAAGAATCATAATGTTGTATTACAAAAGAATTTTGTGCATATAACCCCAGTTCTGCAGAAAAGAAACTGAAAGTAATAACTAGTGAAAGGAATAAATTCATTCTGTTCATAGCTTTTTTGTTGTTAATAGATCAAATTGATTTGTAGTCTTTATTGAATTCGGACTCCCACACAACAAAGGAATTCAAGGTAATTACCCTGTGTGTTTCAGACTCTTTTTCACAGTTTATCAACCAAATTTCTCGGGCAATATCAGTGTTTAAATTGCTGTCATGATCATTAGGCATTTGTGCTAACACATCTGGATTTAGATCTCCCTTTTTGCGATCGTGAATTCCAATGCATTTAACTAATTTACCTGAAGAAATATTTTTGTAGAATTTGTTAATCATAATGACACATAAACACGTAAACATCATTAAAACAAATGTAAACTAAATTCTTAAACGAACAAATAACTTTCTGAATATCTCCGAAGTAGCAATGATAGTGAAGAAATCCGTGCAAAGTAAACTGGAAATAAAAAACGAAGCGCTCGTCTTAAAAAATCATACGCAATGGATTACTACTTGCGGGAAACAATAGCTTTTCTTTGATTTACAATTGGTTGAATTTAATTATATTTGAAAGAAACAAATACTTACAAATGAAAATATTTTACTTCGCATTGATTTCATTTCTCTCATCATCTTTGAGTGTATTTAGTCAAGACTATTACAATCTTTTTATTAATGACGGATCAAACTCACGATACATTGAGGCGTCAAAAGTTCAGGGAGACAGCCTCTATTTATGTGGATTATATAATGGTTCTGCACAAGATGCATTTATCGTTAATTTTAATCTAGTTACTGAGGAAATTGAGTGGATCATATCAACAAATGCCGGATTTAATCAATCCTTGTCAGCACTTGACGTTAAAGGTAATATGCTCGTCACTGGTGGCTACACTAATGCACCCGATGGACTTGTTCAGAAGGCAAAAGTTTTTAGTTATGATATATCTGGAAATGAAATTTGGCAAAAAACCTTTGACGCTGGAAATGTAACCTATCTGAAAATTCTTAACGACAATTCAATCATTGTTGTTTGTGCTCATAATAATGGAGGTTCAATAATTCGAATAGCAGCTGATGGGACAACTTTATGGAGCAAAACTTTCATCGAAGCTATCCCAACAAACTCATGCGCAATTCAAGAAATACCGGGTGGGATAATCTATGCAGGAAGAAGCACTGATAGTCCAAGTATTCATGGCGGAACCGACGTCATGGTATTTAAATTGGATATGCTCGGTAATACAGTTTGGTCGAAAGTATACGGTTCTGTTAGAGATGAGGAACCTCTAAATACTTTGTTCGTGAATGAAGACAAAATATTGATAGTTGGAATGCATGACGATGCAAATCCAGGATTAAACTATGATAATTTGTTTTTGATGCTCGACACGAATGGCAATATTCTTCAGGTTGAAACATACGGTACGCCTAACGAAGATTTTTCTTATGATGTCACATCAAATTCAGAAGGTGAATTCGTAATGGCGGCCAAATCTTATGTAATAGGGAGTAACGATGAGGGGATGTCGTTAAAGCTCGATTCTAACCTAAATCTGGTTTGGTCGAGAATTTATTCTGGTATTTATGGCGACATTTTGTTTGACATAGAAAATTATCAGGACGGTTATATCCTAACAGGAATAAACCAAAGTAGTAATGGAGCTGGTTTTTTTCAATATGATGGATGGATTTCACGTATTACTCAGAATGGGATTGATGGATGTTTAAGTTCGCCAATTAGCGTGGTTAATAATACTCCAATTTTAAGTGTTGTTGATTTTCCATTAACCGCTGGTACTGTTAGTGAAATTAATGAGCCAATGACTCTTAATATGTCATATATAGATATTGATACTGCTTGTTTCAACTCGTGTGATTTTGATTTTGAATATTCTGTTTATAATCCACTTTGTAATGGCGATTCGGACGGAGCAATAAGTTTCCATCCGATTGGATACAACGGCACGTTTGTTTACTCAATGTCCCCCAATTTTGGAAACAACAATGGAATAGATTCTATCTACAATTTGGTAGGTGGAACATACAACTTGACACTCAGAGATTCAATAGGATGTTCATCAACGCATTCAATAGTCATTGATGACCCAAGTCCAATAGTGGCAAATTTCATCATCACTCCTAATACTGCAAGTGCAGTGCAGAATTGTAATGGAACTATTACAGTCAATGCAACTGGTGGAACACCAACTTATACCTACCTGTGGAATGATGCTGCTGGTTTTTCCACTTCAAGTTTTTTGGATAAATTATGTGACGACTCGTATTGTGTTAGAATAACTGATGCCAATGGATGTTTTCTTGACACTTGTACACTTGTTACTGTTGGATTTGATGATTTATGGTTGTCGGAAAACTCAATTAATCTCTATCCGAATCCAGCCAAAGATATTTTGTCAGTTTTAATCGAAGGCAATTATATGGGTGACTTTACTCTAGAAATTTGTGATATGACAGGAAAGGTAATCGAGCAATTTTGTATTCACAAGGAAAGCCAGTTGATCAATTTTCCGATGGATTTATCTGGTTTCAAAAACGGGAATTACGTTATCAAAATAGTAACTAACGAAAAAGGTATACTAATGCAGCAATTCGTTAAAATCTAATTGTCTTTCGAAAGACAAAAGCAAAAACATCATCTCACCAACGAATTCCAAAATAATACCGTTTCCCGTTCAGAAGCCGGTCTAAATGAAAAAATTCTTCCATCTGATAATTCTATTTTTTGTTTTGCATCAGGCAAACTCTCAAATCTGGATTGATTCAAACGCGACTTGGCATTACAATTTAGAAGAGTTAAGCGGTTTAAGTATTCAGGGATTTTACAAATACTTATACCATGAGGATACAATTATTGACGGAATTACTTGTCAAAAAATAGCGTGTAGGGCTTATGAATTTTACACTTGGCCGGAGGTAGTTTTTCTTGACAGTAACTCGGTTGCTGAATATTACACATATGTTTCCAACGACACTGTTTATTACCGCAACAATGATGCATTTTTTGTGCTATTTGATTTTGGTGCTTCAATTGGTGACACTTGGATAATTTCTACAACCAATAACGGGGGTGGATTTTGTGATGATACTTCAAGAGTTCAAGTAATTGATACAGGAACTGTAATCATCAATTCACAAGTATTGAGAACAATAACCCTTGAGCCGGTTGCAGGATCATCGTACGGTTTAGCCGGAGTTTACAATGAAAAATTTGGTTTAATGTCCTATGGTCCCTGGCATTTATTCCCACGCATTATAGAATGTGACACCAATGTCATTGTTGAATGGTATTATACTTCATTTAAGTGTTTTGAAGATGATTCGTTCAGTTTGTATAATCCATCCGGCACCGATTGCGAATATCTCTTAACGCACTTGGAATTATCAGAAACAAAATGGAACGAATTTTCAGTTTACCCCAATCCTGTTCAGGACAAATTAATTATTCAAGTCCCGGAAATTGGTCAAATATCAATAGTCACAATACATCGTGAAGTATTATTGACGAAACAAGTTCATGAAAAACTAGAACTAGATTTTTCAGAATTTGAGCCCGGAATTTATTTCATTCAATTTTTTGGACATTCAACTCAAGAATTTAAAAAGAAGGTGGTAAAGATTTAAATTTGTGAAGTGCTAATTTGAATGAATTTACAGTTCGCCCTTAAAGATTATTTCCTCCCTCAAGGGAGGACAGGAAAATCACCCCTCACTAATCACAAACTTATACCCAACTCCCCTGATGTTGATGATCTTTAAATTAGCATCTGATTCCATTTTTTTTCGCAGTTTTGATATGAATACATCCAATGTTCTGCCCACGTATTCACCGGTATCTTGCCAAACCTGATTTAGAATATACTCACGTTCAAGAATTTTATTTTCGTTATGGTAAAGCAACAAAAGTAATTCTGTTTCTTTACCTGAAAGCTCTGTTGATTCATACTTTGATCGCAATATCATTCTTTTCTGATCGAATTCCAATTGACCTATCTGAATGATATGCGGATTCGTATTTAATGTTTTCTTCTTTTGACGTTTTAAAAACCAAACGACGGTGGCAGCAATGGGTATAATCAGTAAAAAATATATGAATTTGGAAGCAGATTTTTCTGTGAAATTAGGTTCATCATCAACTTGCGTAACAATAGACCCACTAGAATTTTTTGATTCAATTTCTGTGAAAAAGAACACATAACAATCTTCAGGCAATGTTCTCCCTAAACAGGAAATGGCGCTATCCGGTATGTTTGAATTTATTTCAAAGCTATGAACTACTAACGGTGAATGGCATCTCTCCACTTCAACAATGTAATCTTCATTTGGATTTGACGCATTGAGTACCGATGAACAAAGTTCAATGAGTTTTTCAGGTTGAAAGGCAAAGGTTCGCTCAAATTGTATGGCATAGCGACCGTTAATCTTTTCAATTGGCAAAACCCGGGAGGTTGAATCACCAATACTGAGTAAGAATTGATGTCCAATATTTCGCAGAGCAACCTTCATATGCTGTTCATCAGTTGCTGCCTTTAGATTTGAAACTAAAAGCAACAACACAGTTAAAAGAAAATAAGTTTTGCGTAGCATATCCATAATAACGCAACAAAATTACTTGAATATATCCCTATGAGACTTAGTTTTTCTGAATTTTACACTAATTTACATTACTTAACTCTTTTGCTAATCAAGAGAATATACTTTCGACCCAAAATATTTTAATCAAACAGTATGAAAAATGAAATCATTAAAAAAGGACTTGTGATTGCAGGTGCCTATTTACTTTTTGCCTGCTCCCAGGGAAATTCTTCAGATGCCAATTCCAATTCAGATACGCTAACTCAAACAGAAGACAACGTAAACTCCCAACCGCATAATTTTGTTGGATGGTATTGCCCGGATAATCTGAATGGCTTACCTGCAGTGGACATTGCAGATTGGAAAAACGTACCGGTTATAAACGGAAGAATGCCAACTGAAGAAGAAACTCAAAATGGCGCATCACTTGTTTATGTAGATCCCGCTGAATATCCAACAGCAACGGTTCTTGGAATAACTATGCCAAAACTAGCAACATACTTTAACCCAAATAGTGGGCGTGAAGATTTTATCATCGTGATTCAAGCCTTCACAATTGATGCGGATTCAATTGTAGGATTTCGATTTTTAAATGGAGGTAATGGAACAGCACTAATTTCAGATGTAAAATTTCTTTCTGATGATGAAATTTCAAAAATTCCGGCTTCCCGTTTTGTCTCATTTGATATTGAAATAAATGCTTCGGCATCGTTTATTCAAAAAGTGTTGACAGAAACAGAGTATGCGTCAAAACTTCAACGCACTTTTGATGAAAAAAATCAACTTCAACCAAATTGGATAGAGGGAAAAAATGTAAATTATAATTATCCAGAAAGCGGTACCCTTACCGCAAAATATGCTGATATCTTGTTTGGGAATTTTTATGTGCAGAATGATTATACGGATTACACAGAAAAATTTTTATTGCTGGAAAATGGTGAAACAAAAACCACTACTTTGAAAATAGTTTGTGGTCCTTTTAGAAGTGATTATGAAACACAGAAAATCATACTAAATAACTGGGCCGAAAAGGTCAAAGAATTGAGTGAAAACTGATATTGGTTTTTGTAAGGAGTTTTCTGAAGTTACAAAAGGTACTATTTAGAGGAATAAAAAAAGGTGCTGCACAAAACAAAAATACCTTTGCGCCGACATATGAATTTCGTAAGAAATATCTCTTGACGTTGCTTATCAAGCAAGAATCACCCTCTATCCTTCTTTCTCTTCTTATCTCCCCTACCGTAAGAAATTGAAAACTTAATAGGAATTCTATATCTCACCCTTACAGGTTTTCCTTGTTGCATACCGGGTATCCAATTTGGCATTAGTTTAATGACTCGCATCGCCTCTTCATCCAAAAGTTGAGATACCCCTTTGATAACCTCTACCTCACTGATTGAGCCATCTGTGTTAACAACAAACTGTACGTATACGGTTCCCTGCTCGCCGAGTTCTCTTGATTTTTCAGGGTACGTTACGTTATCTCTGATAAAATTAACCATAGCTGAATCACCACCGGGATACTGCGGCTCTACCTCAGCAAAATCAACAATTGGTTCGGCGGTCTTTACTTTGTTGGTGTCTTGTGCAAAATTCCATGAGGTAATGCCACATAGAAAAAGAAGTGTTGCAAATTTTTTCATAATGGTGTGTTTTGGATAAAACGTAAGATAAAGCTACAAAATTATTCACTCCTATCTGAGTTGATCAGGCCTTTGCAAGAGAATCAGACGATGAATTATTGATTCAAACTAAACTTGAGTGGGTAAGTCAATCTGCATGTTACCGGATATCCATTATGCGTGGCCGGTTCCCATTTGGGCATTATGCTAAACACCCGGATGGCTTCGGCTCCAATAAATTTACCGGCACTTTTCATCACAACAATATCCGATAAGGTACCATCTTTGTTCACAACAAATCTAACATATACCGTGCCTTCTGCTCCATAGTAAATTGCTGAGTCTGGATAAACTATATGGTCACTAACAAATTTCTCCAAAGCCAAATCACCTCCCGGAAAAGATGCTTCCACATCACCTAAATAAATTAATGAATCGTCTTCAAATATGGGAATAGGATCTTGCGCGACAGCCTGCGTTAATGAGTAAAAAGATAAACAAAGTACTATCAGGAATCTCATAATTTATTTTCAATTAACTCGGGTTAAGCAATAGAATTGGAAAGTGTATCTTCGGGTTGCAAAATTAGATTCTCCAAGTAGGCACAGGTCGCGACCTGTGCCTACAGAATGTTTTTTTTATTTTGCAACCCCAATGGTTGTACGGTCGAGTAGACCGAAGTAAAATTATATCACACACTTAATAGGAATTCTGTACCGTACCCTCACATATTTACCGGCATTTGAGCCTGGATTCCATGGCGGCATGATGGACACAACACGCTTAGCTTCTGCGTCTAATAATGGAGATACGCCTTTGACAATCTTAATCTCTGTTAATGTACCATCAGTATTGACTACAAATTGAACGAAAACTGTTCCTTGCTCACCGTTAATTCTGGATGAGTCCGGATAGACAAAATTTTGTTCAATAAATTTAAACATGGCTTCATTTCCACCTTTATAAGTTGGTTCTTGCTCAGCAAAATCTGCAATGGGTTCTTCCTCTGCTTGCGCAAAAGTGAAACTGCTTAACAAAATGAATAATGTATATAATAAGAAATGCTTCATAAAATTAAATTGCAACCTAAAAGTAGAAATTTTTTCTGTAATTCATCTTCTCACTCTCAAACTCACTCTCAAACTCACCCTCACTCCGGCCTCCGTATCCATTCCGCAATGCGCTCTCCGGGTGCCAGCACATCTTTATGAAAATAAAGAACTACATCTGTATTGTAATTAAAATCACGCGCGTGAATTTCTATGCGATGATCATTGTTTGAAAAATAATAACCGTCACTTTCTAAAACAAATTGCAATTTAAATTCTGATTCGCCGGGTGAAATATCGCTGAGTTGTATCAGAGGTTTTTCATCATTTCGGCTCCATTCAAAATCTCCCTTGAAAAAAAGAACATCTTCAAAAATTAATTCTAAGCTGTGATGTGTTGTGAAATCTGCACTGCCTAAAATCATCAAACGATTACCTGAATAAGCATGCACTTTAAAAAAATCAAGATACTGAATGGAAACACTTCGCTCATTCACCTGACCGATTAAGTGTTCTATTTCCTTTTTATTAATCTGGTTTGACACGTCAATGTCTACGCAATAAATTCAATTTTGTTGCTAATAACCAGTGTTTAAGGCAAACTTCATGATCAACATCACGGTATTTATCAGGTTTCAATCATAGAATCCAAGAATCACATCAATTATTTTTGCAGAAGAGTTCAATTATTCTGAACTTTACGTTTTAAAGCTAAAATTATGTACAGACTACTTTCGGTATTTTTCATTCTAGGAATTGTGGCCATGGCCTCATGTAAGAAAGCTGATCCACCGGTAGATGACGATAATAATAATGATACCATTCCGCCAAAAGCCCTAGTGTTTGATTCACTAATAACAGCTTCAGTTGTTCACATGAATGAAACGGTAGATATCAATGCCTATGCAGATGGTGATGAGTTAACCTATACTTGGACCATTGATATTGGAACCTTATTAGGTACCGGAAACGTTGTAACATTCACGGCTTGTTGTGAAGGTATGCATAATGTCACCTGCACGGTAAGTGATAAATATGGTGCAACACAAGCTAAGTCTATTACCATTAAAGTGATTGCGTGATTGGTTTGATACGTTATTCTGTTTTTGCCATTATTCTCCTAAGCGGTGTAGGCAGTAGTTCGTTTGCACAATGCTGCGCGCAAGGCACTCCGATGGGTGGCGCAGGCAACATGGGCGTTTTAGGCAGAAATGAATTTCAATTCGTGAGCTTTTATCGCTGGAGTGAATCTGTTAGCCAGAAAACACCAAACCCATACAATATCACAAGTGCAGATTTTAATTTTGTTGGAACAGCACTTTCATACGGAATTACCAACAGAATAACTGCCGAAGCAGAGTTGGGATATTTCATCAACAAATCACAACATTATACAGTTGGTACCACTGATTTTCTTGTGCGCGGTTTTGGTTTTTCCAATGGATATTTCACCCTCAAATACGGATTTAAATTAGGTGAAAGCGGAACATGGGATTTTGTTGCCGGCATGGGTTTCAAATTTCCTTTCACTACAGATTATCAAATTGTAGATGGCGTTCAAATTCCGTTAGACAATCAACCTTCAACCTGTGCATTTGGTGTGGCACCAAAGATTTTAATCTTCAAAAAATTCAAAGAACAAAGTCTGAATTTATTTTTACAGCACCGCACAGATATCAATTTTCCAAATCAATATGACTATACTTATGGTCATAGTTTTACCACATCACTTTTTGTCGCAAAAAATCTAAATTTTATCTCATGCAATTTATTGGGAGTTTTGCAGGTGCGCCATGATTACCGCATGATGGATAAACTTTCAACCGGTGCAGATGTCACTACCACCGGCTCTAATACTGTTTTTGTTGCACCGCAAATAGGTTATACTTTTTTCAAGAAAATTTTCATTTCTGCAACCTATGATTTTCCGGTGTATCAACACTTCAATACAGAGAAATTGAAATATAAACAGGCAGTCACCTTCAGTCTGGTTTTAAATCCTGCTTGCTTTAAAAAATCCGCACCTGAAGAATCAAAATAATTTTTTGAACGCTGCGTATCGCTGCTCAAATTTTTCTTTTCCGGGACAAGCAAGTTCAATTGCCCATGTATGATAATTTTGAATTCTGTTTTGCGGACTTGGATGCGTGCTCAACCATTCCGGTACACCTACACCATCTGAAGCTTCAATCTTTTCAAAGAATCCTGCTGCACCATCAGCCGGCCAATCAGTACCACATAAATATTCAACAGACATTCTATCTGCCTCAGTCTCATGATCACGTGAAAATTTCAATCCAATCAAAGCGGTAGTGATATCAGCAACTGCAGATGAATCACCAAGCGTAGCGTTTACCAAAATTTGAATACCGAATATTTTTGTCATTTGTCGGGTAGAGTGGCGCAAATCAGCATGTCCCATTTCATGCCCCATAACGCCGGCAAGTTCAGCTTCATTGTCAAGATATTTTATTATACCTGTGTAAACATAAATATATCCACCGGGTGTACAAAATGCATTCAACGTTTCATCATCCTTTACAATGCGAATTCTCCAAGCAAATTCATCTTTATGTGTCACCTTACCAGTAGCAAGAATTTTATTGCGGATATCATAAATATATTTGTAAGCACTCACGTTGGTTGCTGAGTCAAGAATGGGGTATTCCGCAGGTTTGCTTTCTATCTCCATAGCTACTTGTAAACCCAGTTGTTTATCTTGCTCAACAGTGAATAAATTGAACCCACTGCCGGGTTTACCATCTGTTCCTTGTCCAATGCCACATGAGGATAAAATACCTACAACCATGGCCAATGCTAACATGTATCCGGTTTTCATAATTCAATTAATAATAATTGTTTGTTGTAATTTTTAGAAGAACTACAAATATAATTCCCATTTCACACACGCGTACATGGTGCCAAAACCAACAATCATACCAAGCAATATTTCAGATAAGGTATGTGATTTTAAATAGAGACGTGCAGTTGAAATGATACCGGCCAGTACAATAGTCGCAAGAATCACCGGAATATTTGGAAAACTCACTTTTTCATAAAACGACATTTGGTTTTGGTTATATGCAAGCAGCAATCCTGCAAGACCAAAAGAAGCTACGGCATGTATACTAATTTTAAAGTACCTATTAATAAGCAATACCACAACACCGGTAATCACCAAGCCAAATAATAAAGATACCAAAGCCGGATGCCTCAATTCTTCAGGCCACTGATACCTGAAAAAAATATACGTAAGCAGATAATAAAACGTGACAATAAAAAACGGGTAACCTCTTTCTTCTCTTTTTTCAAGATGAAGACTTGATATCATTTTGTTCCAATACATGATGAGCACACTGACCAGCGGCGCAAGAAATAAGAGCACACCAAAAACCCAAAAAAGTTTTGATTTTATTTCACCGGGATAAAAATAGAGTGAGTCAAAAATGTAAAGCGTCCGTGGAAAAGTGGGCAGAAAAAAAATACAAATCAAACCCAGTACAGGCATCAGCAGCGGATGAAAAATATACGACAATACCTGTGCAAGCAATTTCATTAAAACTAGTTTACAGGTAAAATGTACTATTTTTCATAAGTAACAACGATTCTGTGATGATGTTAATCAGAGTTCTTTTCTCAGGCGTGCCACCGGAATATTCAATTGTTCTCGATATTTTGCCACGGTGCGTCGGGCAATATTGTATCCCTTTTCTTTGAGTATTTCAGTTAACTTTTGATCAGTAAGCGGACGTTTTTTTGTTTCTGCCCCAATAGCCTCTGAGAGAATTTTTTTTACTTCACGGGTTGAAACTTCTTCGCCGCTTGAAGTAGATAAAGCCTCAGAAAAGAAAAATTTCAACGAAAGAATACCATACGGCGTTTGAATGTATTTACTATTTGCAACCCTTGATATGGTTGAAATATCCATACCAACTATGTCTGCAATATCTTTCAAAATCATGGGTTTCATTTGCGTCTCATCACCTGACAAAAAATAATCTCTTTGATAATCAATGATAGTTTGCATGGTGAGCAATAAGGTTTGTTGCCTTTGTTGAATTGCATCAATAAACCATTTCGCCGAATCTAATTTTTGTCTGACAAATTGCACAGCTTCTTTATCTGCCTTGCTTGATTTTGCGCCTTCAGCATAAGACCGCAACATCTCTTCATACGTTTTACTCACCCGTAACTGTGGTGCGTTGCGTGCATTGAGCGTGAGTTGCAGTTCTCCCTCTTCTTCAGTAAGAATGAAGTCAGGAATAATTTGCTGAATATTTTTAGCGTCGGTTACCTCTTTGACAGATCCACCCGGTTTTGGATTCAATTTCACAATTTCATCAATGGCATCTTTCAAGTCTTCATCTTCAATTTCAAACTTTGCCATGATTTTGTCATAGTGCTTTTTGGTAAATTCTTCAAAACACTTTTCCAGAATTTTTTTAGCCGTATGTATCGCAATATTACCGTGGTGTTTGCGCTCTAACTGCAATAGCAGACACTCACGCAAATCACGTGCGCCAACGCCAGCCGGTTCAAAATCCTGAATTAAAAAAAGTACATCTTCAATTTCTTCTTCAGCACACTGCACATTTTGAGTAAAAGCAAGATCATCCACCATAGCAGCAATATCTCTGCGCAGATATCCGTCTTCATCAATATTTCCAATGATAATTTCGGCAATGGTGCGCTCTTTTTGTGTTAGTTTGCGCAATCCAAGCTGAGATAATAATACTTCTTGAAAAGACACACCACCACTCAATGGCATGCTTCTGTCTTCATCATCTTTACCCTTATTGTTAACTGAAGTTTTGTATTGCGGAAGATCATCATCCAGATAATCATTGATGTCAAATTCACGCTCTGCTTCTGTTACTTCCCCATCTCGCTCTTCATAATCATCCGCCTCATAGCTTTCATCATCATCAGCGCCTTCTTCAAGAGCAGGATTTTCTTCAATCTCCTCTTTGATACGCTGATCCAGCTCCATGGTAGGTACCTGAAGCAACTTCATGAGCTGTATCTGTTGTGGAGACAGCTTTTGAAGCATCTTTTGACTCAGTGTTTGCTTTAACATAATTTTTCAGCGTATGCTTCAAAGTTACAAAATTCCCTTTATTAATACATCACTATCCCTTTTGTTCTTCACTGCAATTTTATTCTAGATAGAAAAAAGACAATTCATTTTTCTAATTCTATTGTTATTTGGATCAGATAGGATGATTTAAAATTCAAAAATCCGATTACATTTGCAGCGTGGAGAAGAGGATATTTGAGATAGGGCTGAGTTTACTCAACGGCGTTGGACCGGTCAAAGCCAAAGCGCTTGTAGCACATGCAGGAAGTGCCGAAGCAGTTTTTAAAGAATCAATCAGGGCATTAAGTAAAATTGAAGGAATAGGCACGATTACCTTACGTGGCCTTAATCGTGATGAATGCCTGCTGCGTGCTGAAAAAGAACTTTCATTTATTGAAAAATTTCAGATTGGATATTACTATTATCAAGATGAAAACTATCCTGCCAAATTAAAATTTTGTGATGACAGTCCCATCGTTTTATTTAGTAAAGGAAATGTCAATTTTAATCATCGCAATATTGCCGTAGTTGGCACACGCAAAGCAACTAATTACGGTAAGACAATTGTAAAAGATTTGGTTGCGCAACTTAAAGAATACGATGTTCAAATTGTAAGCGGACTTGCTTACGGTATAGATATCGAAGCGCACCGTGCATGTCTTCATCATGAAATGCCAACCCTTGCCGTGCTTGGGCATGGACTTGATTTGATCTATCCGGCTGCACATAAAAATACCGCTAAACAAATGTTGCAAAACGGTGGATTGATTACTGAATTCGTGAGCAACTCTCCGGGTGATACATCCAATTTTCCAAAACGCAACAGAGTAGTTGCAGGCTTGTGTGCAGCTACCATTGTTGTAGAAAGTGCGCTCTCAGGCGGTTCATTAATTACTGCTCATCTCGCTAATGATTATAACCGTGATGTGTTTGCTTTTCCCGGCAATGTTGATCAAGAATATTCTAAAGGATGCAATTATTTAATTCAGCAAGATAAAGCACATCTCATTACCTCAGCTGCAGATTTGGTGCGCATAATGGGGTGGGAAGAAAAAGAAATTTCTGCCCCGGTACAGCCACAGCTTTTTCCAGAATTATCAGATGAAGAAGATAAAATTGTTGGATATCTGCGTGAAAAATCTGAAACAGACATTGACAATTTATCGTTTGGCGTTCAAATGACTCATGGCAGTTTATCTATGCATCTTTTTAATCTTGAATTAAAAGGATTGGTACGTTGCGCACCGGGGAAAAGGTATAGTTTGTTGTAGAGGGAGCCTTGTTTTCATGTAAAGAAAACCGGCCATAGTTTACGTAATTCACGAAAGAAAAAAAAGGAGCCCTAAAGCTCCTCAAATAAATTCTATACTTTGAAATCAAATGACGCTTAGAATAATTAAGATGGCATAGATAACGGCAACCAAACCGCAAACCCAACCAATTGGTCCAAGCAACCACCAACCAACACCCCAACCCACTAGGGCAAGAATTAAATCAATCCAAAAACGACCCGTTGCTCCTTCAAATAAAAACACCGCCAATGGGGGAATAAACAAGGCTAGGATAACAAGAAGAATTATCATGGTATCAGCAGCAGCACTTGCATTGTCTTCTACCGTTTTTTTCATTGACTTTGGTGAAAACTTGCGCATTGGTTTGAAAACCGTGCGATCATTTTTCTCTGTCACACTAAGTGGTGTTGAACTATGTTGTGAAGGGGTAGTTTGAATTTCATTTTCAGATTCACGCTCTTCAATCACCGGAACCAGCACAAAAGTTTCTTCTGTTTCGGATGTTAAATCCAACGTAACTTTTACGCTCTCTTCAGTAAATTCAATTTTTGATTTTTCATTTTGAGATTCTGCAATAGTGACATCGTCAACTTTTGCATCCGCATTATTCTTTTTATAATTTTTACCCCATGAGATATAATACCCATCGTTGTATTTTCTTTTTTGAATTCCGTTGCCGCTTACAACATCATTACCGGTTGAGCAAGCCGATAACAAAATGGCAGCAACAAGCCCGGACATAAATATTTTTAATTTCATAGTGGTTTGTTTTATGGAACGAAAATACAAAATTCTTTCAGATGATGTTTAAAGAATTTCTGTCAACTAAATGATAAACCCAAATTAAGCAAATGAATGAATATTGAACAAGACGGGTTGCAATTAATAATCCTTCTGTAGGCGCAGGTCGCGACCTGCGCCTACGGGATGAATTTGATTTGCAACCCTCCATAGACGTTAAAATTCTATTGTTTAATTGGGGATAAATTCAATTCCCTTCTTTGAAACCTGTCAGGTAAAGAATTATTTGAGTTTATAATCCTAACAGCACCTGCACCGGATCTTTACCGCCAAACAACATGCGTTCAGGGTTCTCCAGCATCTCTTTCACTTTCACCAGAAAACTCACTGATTCTTTACCATCAATAATGCGATGATCATAAGAAAGCGCCACGTACATGATAGGGCGAATTTCAACTTTTCCATTCACGGCAACCGGACGTTCAACCACATTGTGCATACCTAAAATGGCAGATTGCGGCGGATTAATAATTGGAGTAGAAAGCATAGATCCAAAAACTCCTCCATTAGTGATAGTAAATGTTCCACCAGTCATTTCGTCGGGAGTAATTTTTCCATCACGTGCACGTACAGCAAGACGTTTGATTTCAGCTTCAATTTCAGCCAGACTCATGCGCTCAGCATTGCGTACAATTGGCACCATTAAACCTTTGGGAGATGATACGGCAATTCCAATATCAGCATAATCATGGAAAATAATTTCTTTATCATCAAGTTGAGCATTCACCGCCGGAAACAAATTCAATGCTTCAGTAACCGCTTTAGTAAAGAACGACATGAATCCAAGATTCACTTGGTGCAAATCTGCAAATGCTTTTTTATATTTTTCACGAATATCCATGATGGGTTTCATGTCTACTTCATTAAATGTAGTGAGCATAGCAGTCTCATTTTTTACCGAGACCAAACGCTCAGCAACCTTACGTCTGAGCATAGACATTTTTTCACGATTTTGATTTCGTGAACCGCCCCAACCTTGCGTACTTTCAGTTGAGAAACCGGCAGCCATTAAATTTACCACATCAGATTTTGTAATGCGTCCGCCTTTACCGGTACCATTTACTTGTTGTGAACTGATTCCGTTTTCATCCATTAATTTTTTTGCAGATACAGATGGATGACCTGTTGCATACGATTTTCCGGTTTCCGTTTTTTTGGTTTCAGCCGGCATTGGATTTGGTTTGGCCGCTTCAGCTTTTACCGTTGATTTTTCTGCAACCGGTTCAGCCGCTTTTTTCTCAACAACCGGTGTTGCAGTTGCCGGACGAGCTGCAGAAGTATCAATATGACAAACAACTGCCCCCACTTTTACAGCATCACCTTCCGCAGCTTTTAGTGTGATAATTCCAGCTGCTTCAGCCGGTAATTCTAATGTGGCTTTATCTGAATCAACTTCAGCAATGGGTTGATCTTTTTCTACAAAATCACCATCTTTTACCAACCAGGTAGCAATTTCTACTTCAGATATCGACTCTCCCGGTGAGGGAACTTTCATTTCAAGTACTGACATGTGCAATTCGTTTTAGTATGTTGAATTCAATTATTTTTTAGTTGTTTTTTCTTGAAGTGCAATTTTATCAAACAGGCGATTAAACAAATCAGCCAACCGTTTTTTATGCAAAGCTCCCGAACCAGCCGCTGGCGCAGCAGATGGACGTCCTGCAGCAAAATCAAGATTATACTTTCTCAGTGCAAGCGCCATGTATGACCACGCGCCCATATTCTCAGGTTCTTCTTGTGCCCAAATAAATTGTTTCACATTTTTATATCCTGACAATACCTTTTCCAATTGTTTTTCAGGCAACGGATACATTTGTTCAAGACGTATGAAAGTCGCATTGATGACACCTCTCTTCTCTGCTTCATCTTTCATTTCATAATAAAATTTACCCGAGCAAAGTACAATGGTGTCAACTTTAGATTTTGTTACATCATCATCTAACACTTCTTGAAATGAACCTTTGGCCAAATCATCTAATTTTGAGACTGCTTTTGGATGACGCAATAAAGCTTTTGGAGAAAATACAACCAGGGGTTTTCTAAACTCACGATGAATTTGTCTTCTCAATAAATGAAAATGATTTCCCGGTGTTGATGTATTGCAAATTTGCATATTATAATCAGCGCACATCTGTAAAAAGCGCTCTATTCTGGCGCTTGAGTGCTCAGCACCCTGTCCTTCATAACCGTGTGGTAACAACATGACTAAACCACTTTGCACCCACCACTTATCTTCACCCGCTGCAATAAACTGGTCAATCATGATTTGCGCACCATTGAAAAAATCACCGAACTGCGCTTCCCAAATAGTTAGGCCCTGCGGATTTGCCAGCGAGTATCCATATTCATATCCCAGCACACCATATTCTGACAACAAGGAATTATAAATAGACATTGGTGCCTGATTTTTTTCAAGCAAATTGAGTGTGATAATTTCCTTTTCATCATCTTCAGTTTTAACCACGGCATGACGGTGAGAAAATGTTCCTCTCTCAACATCCTGACCTGTGATACGTACCGGGTGGCCTTCAACAAGCAATGATGCATAGGCCATCATCTCCGCCATTCCCCAATCTAATGCATCGTCTTTCAACATTTGCAATCGGTCTTCCAATAATTTTTCAATCTTGCGGAAATATTTATTTTCTTTAGGAAGCGTTGCCAGTTTTGTTCCAATATCTGTCAATTTATTTTTAGCCACAGCAGTTACCGGTGACTGATCAAAATCCTCTGCTTTTCCATGTCTGAATCCTTCCCATGTTTTTTCAAGAAAATTCAGCACAACGGTTTTATCCATTTTGCGAGATTCATCATACGCCTTATCTAATGTTGTCAGATAATCATTTTCATATTTCTGACCATCATCTTTTGAAAGAACACCTTCAGCAATTAATTGGTTAAGATAAATTTCACGCGGCGTTGGATGGGCTGCAATTGCTTTATATAATTTAGGTTGTGTAAATTTTGGTTCGTCTCCTTCATTGTGGCCATATTTGCGATAACCCAAGAGATCAATAAAAATATCACGATGAAAATGTTGTCTGTAGTCAACTGCAATTTTCATTACCTGAACCACTGCTTCAATATCATCACCATTCACGTGGAATACAGGGCACAAGGTTGTTTTTGCAACATCAGTACAATAGGTTGACGAGCGAGCATCTAAATAATTTGTCGTAAAACCAACTTGATTATTTACAACAATATGAATGGTTCCGCCAACACGATAAGCATCTAACTGCGCCATCTGAATTACTTCATAAACAATTCCCTGTCCGGCAACGGCGGCATCACCATGAATGAGCACAGGTATAATACTGTTTTCATCTTTCAGATAATGATCTAATTTTGCGCGTGCAATACCACCAACAACAGGATTCACCGCTTCAAGGTGAGATGGGTTTGGTGATAAGGTGATATGAATGCTTTTTCCGTCATCGGTTTTGATATCATTTGAATAACCAAGGTGGTATTTAACGTCCCCATCAAACGACTCATCAGTATCAAAAGTCTTTCCGTCAAATTCTGTAAAAACTGACTTGTGATCTTTTTCAAAAATATTTACCAGCGTGCTCAAGCGACCGCGGTGCGCCATGCCAACCACAATTTCTTTCACACCCAATTTTGCACCATGTTGTACAATGATGTCCAAAGCAGGAATTAACGACTCACCACCTTCAAGTGAAAATCTTTTTTGACCAACATATTTTTTATGGAGAAATTGTTCAAACACGGTTGCATTATTCAATTTCTGGAAAATTCTTTTCTTATCAATCGCATTGAACTTGGGACGATTTTTTAATTCAATGCGCTCTCTGAGCCATTGTATTCTCTCAGGTTCACGCATGTAAGCAAACTCAATACCAATAGACTGGCAATAGGTTTGTTTAAGATGTTCAATGATTTCAACCAAGGTTGCCGGTCCAATTCCAACTTCATTACCGGCCTGAAAAACTGTATTCAAATCAGCCTGTTCAAGACCAAAATTTTCAATTGATAAATCAGGTGAATAATTGCGTCGTTCACGCACCGGATTTGTTTTGGTGAATAAGTGACCACGGGTACGATACCCGTTTATCAGATTGATTACCTTAAATTCTTTTTGAAAATTTTCAGGAATACCGCCTGAGGTGAAATCAGTTTTTACGAAATCAACGCCTTCAAAAAATCTGGCCCATTGAATGTCAACCGACTCAGGATTCTGGCGATACTTGTTATACAAATCGTCAATAGCATTGATATCGCTATTGCCTAAATACGTGAATTTGTCCATGATGAAAAATGATAGTTGCCCGAACAAAGTTAGAAATTATCCGTGACTTGCGTAAATAACGTTAAAACCTTTGATATTGTTCATTTAGAGTAAACGCAGATCCTATTTCTGAGAAAATTTAATACGCAAGTAAACTTTTTGCGCGCATCGTTGAATTACTTGTTCTGCCAAATGATGATAGGGTTGTGCTTCTGACATACATTGTTTGAAGATGGTTTCGTTCACATCTACCCGGTAAATAAATTGCGCTAATTGGTCACCGGCATGGCGAGCAAGCTTATCCAACACCGGCGCAAGGATTATAACCAGTTGGCGCAGCTTATCATGAAGTGCATAGAATTCAATACTTGGTTCAATGATATCAAATTCACCTAAATCTTTATTAATTTGAGCAATAGTATCACGCACAAATTGTTCACCCTGAAAATAGGTTGTCAGATTTTGTCTGCTTAAAACGAGTTTTTGGTTCATGCCCTTGCTATACGAGTTTTACGTGGTCACTGCATTTTCTTCAAACCAAATCTACACATCATTTTTTCAATGAGGAAAATATCTACACTATGGATTATTTGACCCTTCCTTCAAATCACTATTTTGAAGGGTATAATCAATTTTGATTTACAGTATACATACGTTTCAACATAATTAGGATTTTCGTGTGGATCAGTAACATAGGTTGGAATACAAACTGCAGGCAACCATTGAGGTGACAACATGATAACCCGTTTCAATTCACAATCCAATAAAGGGTGTAAAGATTTTTTTATTTGGCACGAACTCACTATTCCATTTTCGTTAATTACAAATTCAGCATAGATTGTGCCTGCAATTCCAATGCTATCAATTAAACTTTGATTAAAATTCTCATCGAGAAATGAGATGAAAGCGGATTCTCCACCAGGAAAATATGCGTCTCTTGGTGAACGTAAATTTGTGTCTGCAGAGCATATTCTGTTGAGGTCAAAACCTGATGCATCAGAACAATATCTTCCAGCAATTGATTTATTAGCCAAAAGTAAAAGCAAAGCAAAGAATATGTACTGGAGTTTATTCACATTTTCCACAAAAATTATTTAGCGCGAGAATAAAATGAAAAGGTACAACTTATGTGAAAGCGCCCGTGTTATTTGTTTGTTAAAAGAAGTCGAAGACGCAAATGCAAAAAATGTGTTTTGATGTGATTGCTGTTTTATACAAGCCTTAGAATTGCAAAAATCAATAACAGATGGATAGCATGAAATGTTACCAAAGCAACTTCACCTTGTATGATTTCGCAATTTTATCTCTTGAAATCAATGTGAGATTTTCAGAAAGAGCCTGGGCAAAAATTAATCTGTCAAAAGGGTCACGGTGGTGAAAGGGTAAGGTTGAAAGCGCCTCAAGATGTTCAGGTGAAATTGGAAGAATACTGATATTATTTTTCTGTGCTACGTTCACAAGTTCGCTGAGAGTTGGAGCCTTTAGTAATTTCCCGGATTGTACTTTAATTGTGAACTCCCATAAACTAGCAATACTCAAACAACATGTCAGATCCAAATCCTCAATCAAAGTAACGGAACTTTTGGGTAATTGTCTATCCCCAGCTGCAAACCAAAGAAAAGTATGTGTGTCTAATAAAAATCCCACTACATGTACTCTTTAAAATCATCTAACGGTTCATCAAAATCAGGAGATAATTTGATTTTTCCCTTAAGTGCACCGAATTGACGCTTTTTGTTTTTTATGGGTTTTCTTTTCTTTTCGTTTTTCTCTACCAAAAAGGCAATAAAATCCATTACCTGTTCGCGAAGTGCTTTAGGCAATGCATCAATTTGATATTTAAGTGAGGTATTTTTCACAAGACAAATATACAACAATCACCTGAGAAATCAAATAGATACGCCAGCCACCGATTCACAATAATTTTTCACACATAATAAATCAGTCGTGATAAATAATTGAAAACAAGTTCTGCATGACGAGGTTGAGCGTAATCGTATTAATTTCGCACAAAGTTTGGTGCGTGCATCAACGGTATAAATAAATTGATAGAATGAAAATTTTCAAATTCGGCGGTGCTTCAGTGAAAGATGCATCTGCAGTGCGCAACGTTGCTAAAATACTTTCTCTTTTTCAGCAAGAGCAATTAGTGGTAGTTATTTCAGCTATGGGCAAAACCACCAATGCCTTGGAAGCAGTAATGAAATCATATTGGAATAAAGACGGAAAAACCAATGAACTCATTGACCAAATTCGCTCATACCATTTGACTATTGAAACCGATTTATTTGCAAAAAATAATCACCCGGTTTCAGAAGAAATATCAAGTATTTTTAATTCGCTAAAAGAAAAGTGCAAGGGAAATGCCTCAGAGAATTTTCATTTTGAATATGATCAGATCATTTCGTTAGGTGAAGTGATTTCTACCAAAATAATTGCGGGTTGGTTACGGGCACAAAACTATCCATGCGCCTGGCTTGATGCGCGTAATGTAATACGTACTACAAACCGTTGGAGAGATTCCAACATCATCTGGGATAAAACAGAAGAACTCGTGAATCAAAAAATACAACAGCTCACTCAAGAAGGTCAACGTATCATTATAACGCAAGGATTCATTGGTTCAACAGCAGAAGGATTCACCACTACACTGGGTCGTGAAGGGTCAGATTTTACCGCTGCCATACTTGCTTATACCCTCAGTGCAAAAGATGTAACCATCTGGAAAGATGTACCCGGCATGCTCAACGCTGATCCAAAATATTTTGACAATACCTTGCTGCTTGAAAAAATTTCATTCCATGAAGCCATTGAATTAGCCTATTACGGTGCCTCCGTAATTCACCCGAAAACCATTCAACCGCTGAAAAGAAAAAACATTCCGCTCTACGTTAAATCATTTCTTGATCCCCATGCAAAAGGTTCGGTTATTCAAGCTTCAGAAGATTTTGATGCCAACATTCCATCCTTTATTTTTAAAATGAATCAGGTGTTGATTTCTCTGACGCCTAAAGATTATTCATTCATCGTAGAAGAAAATTTGCAGAGTATTTTCAGTTACCTGAGTCAGGAAAATATTCGCATTCACCTGATGCAAAATTCAGCTGTAAGTTTTTCATTCTGCGTGGATGCTGAAAAAGTAGATTTGAAAAAATTGTATGATCACTTTACGTCAAATTACTTAGTGAAATATAACGAAGGGCTTGAATTAGTAACCATTCGTCACTATGATCAGCCAACGATTGAGCGTGTAACTGTTGACAAAGAAATTTATCTTGAACAAAAATCAAGACATACGGCGCGCATTGTGATGAAAGATGTTTCTGATCAAAAACTTTAGTTATAGCAGGTTGCAACTTTCCGAGAAGCCATGACATGATCGAATACCAGGATTATTGAAACCGGGTATTATGTCACCCATACTGGGTTCGTACCTTATTGAGTTCTCAATTTAGTAATATGTCATCCCCTCGGGATTGCGATCGTAGACTTGATTTGATACTGCGGTAACTGGTTACTATTACCCCAAATTAAGCAATAGAATCTTGAGGTCCATGAAGGGTTGCAAATCAAATTCTCTGCGTAGGCTCAGGTCGCGACCTGAGCCTACTGAACGACAATAAATTGCAACCCTTCTTGTTCAATATTCATTCAATTGATTCATATGCGGTTGCGGATTCCTGCCAACAATCATTTCCCTTTTTTCTCAATCACCGTTTTCATGAAAAGCGCTAGCAGTGCAACAATGATTGGAATCCAGTAAAAATCTTCTAAAAATTCCAATTCATCTACTTCACGGCCTGTTAGCACCATGATGGGAATTGTAATAATTGCCCCAAGAAAAACAGAATTAAAAAAACGAACGTAATTCATTACGATCTTATTTAAATTACCCCTCTGGCCTTCAATTCAAGATATTTGTTGATGGTGTCAATGCTGAGTTTTTCAGGTGTAGTCAAAACAGTTTGAATGGCATTTTTTCTCAACTCAAGCGCAATCTTCTTTTTATCCATTTTATGCTTTTCAGCAAAGGTTTTTATATAGATGTCACGCACGTGTCTTGTTTGCATTTCAGCTGCCTTTTCAATCTCTGTATTTTCAAAAAAGATCACCACCAAAACATGGAGTTGATTAATTTTTTTCAGTAATGGCAAATTGCGTTTCAGCGCGTATTCAGTGTCAATATTGGTGTAAAGCATAATGAGACTGCGACCTTTGATGTGATTGCGCACACCATGATACAACATTTCATAATTAGCTTCCAGAAATCTTGTTTTTTGCCGATATAAAATTTCAAGAATTTTGGTAAGTTGATTTGAATTTCGCTCTGCCGCAATTTTAGAACCCAGTTTATCTGAAAAAGTCATGAGCCCAACCTTGTCACCTTTTCTCAAACAGATGTTTGAAAAAGCGAGGGTTGAATTAATCGCATAGTCAAGCAAGGTGAGATTATTGAATGGCATGCGCATGCTTCGGCTTTTATCAATAATGGAATAAACATGTTGTGCTCGTTCATCTTGATATTGATTCACCATCAATTCATTTCTTCGGCTTGTAGCTTTCCAGTTTACGGTGCGCAAATCATCTCCTTGAACGTAATTTTTTATTTGCTCAAATTCATTGTTATGTCCAAGACGTCTAATTTTTTTAATGCCTGTTGTAGCAGTTTTAGCAAATACCTTCAACTCATACTTTTTCATTTGCAGAATAGAAGGATAAGCAGCAACTGTGCGCTTTTCAGCAACAACAAACTTCCGTTGAACAAAGCCGGTCAGGGTTGAAATGAAAACAAAAATATCATTGAAAAGATACTCGCCCCGTTCTGTGGGTGTGATGTGATAAATCCAATCTGCCTCAAATCCGGCTTCAATTCTAATTTGTTTATGCATATCACGCAATTGCAATTGATATGGTGGATTATCATAAATGTCTAACGAAACCAGATATGGATAATGATGTCTTATATTAATACGCACTTTGTTTTCATCACCCATTGAAATTTGACTTTGCACAAACCGCTGAGCTGAAACAGGCTTGCGATTGGAAAAGAGCATCAATAATTCAACCAGAATAATAGCAAGCAGCGTTGCCAGAAAAACTTGTCCGGCAATGAAAAAAACCGGCAAAACAAAGCCTGTTGCCAGAATTCCTGCCGCGATAAACAGCATCAGAAAAAATCTGGGTGTCAGGTATAAATCAGGATATATGAGGCGTATTAAATATCTCATTCAACCTTATCTTGGAACTTCAACTTCGTGAATAATTTCTTTGATGATATCTTCCGTTGTGAGCCCCTCCATTTCAGCTTCAGGAGTCAATATTAATCTGTGATTCAAAACATGTGGAGCTACAAACTGTACGTCATCCGGAATAACAAAATCACGACCTCTGATAGCAGCAAAAGCTTTGGAGGTTTTCATCATTGCCAACGACGCACGCGGTGAACCACCTAAATATAATTTACCATGATTTCTGGTTTTATCCGTAATCTGCGCAATGTATTTTAAAATCTGATCTTCAATTCTTACTTGTGCAACCAAATCTTGAATTTTTTGCAAATCACCGGCGGTAAACACTCCTTTCACTTCATTGAGATCAGGAGACTTTACATTGTTTTTGTATCTGCTTAAAATTTCCTGCTCATCAGCCAGGGTAGGATAATTGATTTTTATTTTGAATAGAAAACGGTCTAATTGTGCTTCAGGCAAATTGTATGTTCCTTCTTGCTCAATTGGGTTTTGAGTAGCCAAAACAAGAAAAGGAAAAGTCATTTGATATACTTTACCATCATAAGAAATCTGGCGCTCTTCCATTACTTCAAACAACGCTGCTTGCGTTTTTGCCGGAGCCCGATTAATCTCATCAATAAGTACAATATTTGAAAATACAGGTCCTTTTTTAAAGTTGAAAGAACTATCTTTTAAATCATACACTGAAGTTCCAATCACGTCAGACGGCATTAAATCAGGGGTGAATTGTATCCTTGAAAAATCAACTGACAGAGTTTTAGAGAGCACCTTTGCCGTGAGTGTTTTTGCAACACCCGGAACACCTTCAAGTAAGACATGCCCGTTTGAAAAAATACTTACCATCAGCAGATCAACCATGTCATGCTGACCAATGACAAAATTTCCAATTTCCTTGCGTGTTTGAACTACTTTATCATGAATTAAACCAAGGTTCAGCGATGACGCGAAAAGCGGGTCTATACTCTGTGATTGTGCGCTCCCTGACGCAGGTAGATTTCCGCCTTGATTCATGCCTGAATCGTTGCCGGCATTTACATTTTCCTGTTCTTCCATCATTGACATTTTTTATAAAAGTATTCTATTTTCTGATGTAACAGAATTAAATCTTCGTCTGTTACTCCCATTTTATTTTCAAGCACGCTAAACAATTTAAATATCTCAGCAATGCGCTCCTTTTCTATTCCTGATTTCATAGCAACGCGTGAGATAAATTTTTCATCTATGTCCTTGCTGGTTATATAATAGTGATCAGCAAGAAAATTTAGAAAAGTTCTCTCTTTGAGTTTTATTAATTTGTTGTGTTGGTTTTCTTGCAAGTACAAAGATGCCAGCGTTGTAATGTACTGCATGCTGGTATTATCTTTAGCTTCAGTTGCCGGAATGATTCGTTGTTTTCTCTTACCTCTGAAAATAGCATAGAACAATGCGCCAAGCAATAAAACAATACTTGCCCACAGCAACGGAGGATTATTCATTAAGAATTCAAGTATACTTCTCCTCTCCTCTACTCCTCCGGTATCATCACCTTCAGAGCTATAATGAGATTCAAGATTATATCTATCCCATTGAATGCGTCCGGGTGGAATATGTGCCAAAACCTTTTCAACATATTCAAACCCTCTGCGTTTCATCATTGAGATGTTCGTAAACTGATACGGAGTACTATGAAGAAAAATATTACCTGCCCCATATTTAATGCGCAGAAAATTTGCATTGCTATACTCATCAGTACCTAAAACAAATAGGGTATCATCACCAAAGAGACTAAAAATATCTGAGCGCATATATTCCCATGCTCGTGCTCTACCTTTATTTTCATAAATGTATTTTGATTCATAGGAATCATTCATTAAATCAGGATGAGTAAACTGCAAACGTTGCACTGAATCACGCTCAGAGAATTCATACAACAACGAATCCGCATCACGTGTGATCAAAGAAATGAACGGCTCAGGAAATTCATCACAAGCCATAAAAACGGTATTACCTTCCAGTAAAAAATCAAACAAATAGTCGGCATCCACATCTTCCAAAAAATTGTAGGCTCCAATGAAAAAATAAATATCATTGACATCTTTATTGTCTTTTAATGCCGTAGACAATTCTTCATTGAGTTGAAGAAAATTACCAAAGAGACCCACCGTATCCAGCAACTCTTTCAAAACATGGGTTCCATAAGGACCCCGATCAGCGGGATCATAAGTTTCAAGCCAAACATCCGTCACAAATTGTTCTGGTTGTTTTTCTCTTTTACTTCCTCCAAAAAGATAGAGCAATACAACAAAGAGAATAATCACTCCCGCAACAACTAATATTTTGCCGTTTTTACTCAATTATTCTACCCCCAGTTTATCAAGCAAGCCTTTAAATTCAGGTTGAATTTTATCAAAAGTTTGCCGGTCAATTTCACGTTTGCCGTACCAAATCACCTCAAAATATCCTACCGATTTACTAAAAGGAGAATACAACGAATTCTCACTCATCTCACGCATATAATGATAATTAGTTTTTTCCTTTTGCCACTCAATCCAACGCTTTTGAGATAGATCACGAAGGATGAAAATAAAATAGATACGCACCGCCGCGCGATAGTCATTTCGTGCAAGGGCATCACGCAATAATTTTTGTAATTCTGTCAACGGAATTTCAGTTGGTGCCTGCTCATCCAGATCAAGAATTGGTTTCACTTTGGCGCCATCTCGTGCACGATTGACAAATAAATAATAAATCAGAAAAGCCAACACACCAACCAAAAGAATCAACAGGATATATCCCAAAGCACCCATACCACCCCATGCCGGTGGGTTAATCTGAGCTGAAGGAGGTGGTTCATAATCATACGATTCTGATTCATTTGGGCGATAACTACCGCCACTTTCAGATCCACCATCACCTTGGCCTGTTCCTCCTCCACCATTACGTTTGCGTTGCATATCACGCTGGGCTCGCTGATAATCTTCGCGGTTTTCGTAAGTCCATTCTCGGCCTGCATCATTTTGCGGACGATTTTCATAGCGAATATTTCTGCGAATTTCTTCCCACTTTTTGTCGTCCAATCTGTGGTCATACAATTCATTATCTTGCCCAAATAATATGGACGAACCAAACACAAAGATGATATAGAAAAATAGCCTATTCAAAGTCAAGTGCATTTTCAAAATTCCGGCTTCGACGTCCAAATTGATTCAGTCTTTCATACAAACCTTTTGCCGTGCTTTTTTCACTTGAGGTGTAGTAACAAAACTGAAGCGCAATGAGCACAATGCTAAACATAAAAAAGATGAACAACAGATAAGCGATGCTTGAAATAAAAGCCAGAATAATCAAATAACTATCACTTGATGTAATGACAAATTCTTTAACAATTTGAAGTAACAACTCAAGAAAACCAAAAAATGGATTTTCAAGAAAGAAAAAGAAAATAACCGTGATAAGAGCAAAGAGCATGACAGAACCAAGGCCATCTCCATACGCGCCTTTACCCAATGAGAAGCACTGTCCAAAAGCTGAGAAAAAATTTTTCTTCTCAATTAATATGATAGATGGAATAAGTAGAAGAAAAGGACTCACAAAAAGAAGCAGAAATATAATAAACCCGTTTGCAAAAATTAAAATTGAAAATATCATTAGAGAAAATAAATATACCCAAATGAAAGGCTTCAAACTATAACTGAAAAATTTTGACATCAAACTTTCATCTGACTTGTCATGTGTGATAAAGTGTGCCGCAAGAATTAGCAAACTAAGGGCAACCGGCCAGCCAAATAATTTATAAAAAGTAAAATCTCCTCGAGTACCAAAAAGCGACCCCATATTTTCATACCAACTTAATGAAACATAGTTAAAACGACCGGCTTCCAAAATATAAATCAACACTGTGAAAACAAGAATTAGCGGCAGCACCACCGACATAAAAATGCGAGATAAACGTGAAGCCTTTGCAATGAAGAGATAAAAAGTATCTGTAAAAACTTCACCTGCATTGCGGATAATATTCCACTCCATTTTCTTTTCAGGTATATGTCTTGGCACCTCTTTTAATTCTATTTTTTCAGGGAATTTTTTCGCAACAAAAAATGGATAAATAACATAATACAAAATCATGATACCAAAACACAACAGAATAAGCACCAGTTTTATGGGATCAGGAATAGCAAGATAATGCCGAGTGACATAACTTTCAAGAAATCCTGCAATAATAAAAAACGGAATCAAACTCACCATGATAACTAAGCCTCGCTTTGCAGAAAAAACCAACGATTGCAAACGGGAATACGATCTTGGGAAAAGCAAACCACTTCCAACCGTTATTCCTGCAGCGCCGGCAATCACAATGGAAGAAATTTCAAAAGCACCATGTATCCATACCGCTAAAAAGGAGGTAAGCAATAAGCCTTTAGTTTTGAAGAACCACTGAAAAGCGCCCAACATAACGCCGTTGTATAACAACAAAAAGTAGGTAAGCACCACGGTGATTCCGGCAACAAAAGTGATAAACGCAACGCGAATATTATTAATGGTGATTTGCCAGAACATACTGCCTGAAGGTGAATCACCGTAAACCCCCATTGGATTGCCATCTTCAATTCTGCGAAGAGTTTCATCCACATATCCGTCACCTAAAATAATACGCACGAAACCTTCATCATTTGCTTGCGATGCGATACCGATTAAACAAGCCAACAAGAAAAAGAGAAACGCCGTTAGCAAATTATATCGTGACCGATACATTTCAAGTGGTACGGTTTGTGTCCAGAATTTTGAAAAACTTCCTATTGGTTGCTTATGCTGTTTGTACAAACTGGTAAATACCCCTTGTGCCAATTGGTTTAGGTAAACACGAACAGAGCGACGCGGGTAAAATGTTTTTGCGTAGGAAAGATCTTCCGTAATTTCAGTGAAGAGTTCAGCTACTTCATCCGGATCATTATTTCCATTGGCAGACAGTTTTTCAAACCGCGCCCACTTCTTTTTATTTTGTTGTATGAAATCTGTTTCCTTCAAGGCAGATAAAAGTAAGAATATCCTGTTATAAAGAGATTGTTGATTCGTTAAAAATATTTATTTATCCTGAAGAAATTTAAAATTGCCTTTTAAAATCACTATTCATGAATCATCTGCAAGCTGAAAACGTTTTTCATTTATTTATTGAAACTATTCCTTAACTTTAAACAAAACAAAACTGCATGAAATTGCTGAAAGTAATATTTCCGCTTTTTTTATCCGTGGCATTAAGAGCACAGCAAATCACTAGTTCAGAGATTATTGCTATGTCTAATGATACCGCTAAAGTGGAGGCGTTGCTTGAATATTGCAAAGACATTTCAGAGCAGAACATGGATTCTGCAAAGTACTATTTGTCCAAGGCAGAATTGCTGTCTACCAAAATTAATTATCATCGGGGTTTAGTTGGGGTAATGCTTGTAAAGGGAACACTGGCCTGGCATGAGGGAGACTTTATCACCGCCAAAACCTTGTTAATGGAAGCTGACCGTGAAGCAAGTAAAAATAATTACACTAACCTCATAGCAGCAAATAAACTATTGTTAGGTAATGTGTATGCGCGCACCGGAGATTATGAAAACGCATTGCTGACTTATCGTCAAGGATTAGCTATATGCGAAACAACCGGAAATTATACTACTGCTTCGTCTCTTTATATTTCCATTGGCATTACCAAACGACTTTCAGGCGAACTTGATTCAGCAGAATATTATTACCGCCATGTTCTGAAAATTCAGGAGGAACAGTTGCATGATTCTTTAGCAATGGCAAGTATCTATAACAATATTGGCAGTTTGTATTTTTATCAGGGAGAATATATCACAACTGAAAAATATGTGCTCAAGGCATTAGAAATAAACAGGCTCAGCGGTAATCGGCGCTATGAAATGATTAATCTGGCAAACCTTGGCGGTGTTTGGGGAAATCCGGATGGAAATCTTACCAAAGCCATGCAATATTTTAATCAAGCATTGCAAATTGCTGAAGAACGGAATGCAAAATCCGATATCTATGAATTCTATAAAAATATGGCAGAGATTAATGCTAACTTCCATCAATACAAGCAAGCCTACGAATATTTATTGTTGAGTAATCAATATCGTGATAGCGTTTATAGTGAGTCACAAAAAGCGCAATTAGTTGAGTTAGACAAAAAGTATCAGACAGAAAAAATCCAAGATTCATTGCACATGAATCAGCAAGAGCTTGATATTACACTTGCAAGAGAAAGTGAAGCCGAGGCAAAGGCATCACGCAAGGCATGGCAACTAGCAGCTTCATTACTATTAACCGCATTGACACTTGGTTTGTTGATCTACGTTTATCGCAATTCAAAAAAACAAAAGCAGATGAATAATCTTCTCCTTGAAAAAAACGAAGAAATTAATTTGCAAAAAATAATTATTGAAGAAAAAAATATTGAACTCACAGATAGTATTACTTATGCCAAAAGAATTCAATCTGCACTTCTACCATCACAAAATAAATTGAATGATGTTCTGGGTAATCACTTCATTTTTTTCAGACCAAAAGATATTGTCTCAGGCGATTTTTATTTTGTATATAAATCAGGTGAGAAGAAATATTTTTCAGTTGCTGATTGCACCGGACATGGCGTTCCTGGTGCTATGGTAAGCATGTTGGGTTATGAATCGTTGTCAAAAATAGTAGCCGTTCATAACCTAAATGCCGCAGAAATTTTGGAACAGCTCAATGCCACTTTAATTGAAGCACTCTCAAACAAAGATTCATTACATGATGATATTAAGGACGGGATGGATATATCATTTTGTATTTTGGAAAAGTATTCTCTCAGTTTCTGCGGAGCAAACAACGGGGCATACATCATCAGAAAATCAGATGCTGAAACAGAAAAAAAAGATAACATGAAAGTACGGCAGTTCGGGCCTTACCAATTCATAGAATTATTAGCGTGTAACAGACCAATTGGATATTACACCGGTGCTGTAAAATTTACTGAAACCACATTCACACTATTGCCTGGAGATATGTTGTATCTATATACTGACGGCTACGCTGATCAGTTTGGTGGTGAAAATTTACCTGCCGGTAAAGTGGGCGGAAAAAAATTAAAAACATCACGATTCAAAGAGGAATTAACCAAAATGGTTAGCCTCTCTCCAACTGAGCAAGGTCAATACCTCACAAATTTTATGCACAAGTGGCAAGGTCAATTTGACCAACTTGATGATATGACCGTAATGGGTGTTTTGATTCAATAAAGGCTGCACTAATCACCCTGTACAACTATCCATAAGCTGGCTTTTGATGTGAATCATTCAACAATTTGCTTTTCAAAATTTTAACACATTATTATTGCGTGTTGAGTTGCGCTAATCTAACTTTGTACACTTTAAAAACTGTATTATGTTAAAAGAATTCAAGGCCTTCATTTTGAGAGGCAATGTAGTTGATTTGGCAGTAGCTGTCATAATGGGTGCCGCGTTTGGAGCAATCGTAAGTTCTATGGTTACTGATGTTTTAACCCCGCTCATTCTAAATCCGGTAATGGAAAAATTACACGTAACAAAACTCGAAGAAATTGCGTGGAATGGGGTATTGTATGGTAAATTTATTGCAACCGTCATCAACTTTGTCATTATTGCATTTGTCATTTTTATTATGGTGAAAGCCATGAATAAAGCAACGCGTAAAAAAGAAGCTTCACCCGCCCCAAAGGAGCCTAGTAACGAAGAAAAATTACTAACTGAAATACGCGATTTACTAAAAAAGTAAAACGCTTTTTTTATTAAAAAAATATGCGAAGTCCATCAAGTTGAACTCTGCTATTTTTTATTGTCTTTCAAAAATTATAGAATAAAAAAGTATATGTCAAAATCTAAATTTTACCTTGTGTTGATTCTGTTATTTTCAGGATTTTCTGCATACAATCAAGTAACAGAAAAAGAAGACAAGCTGAAAGAAATAAGGCTTGATTCATTGGATGGATGGAAAAAGGCGGACTCACGGCATTGAATATTTCACAAGTTGGATTAACCAATTGGGCCGCCGGTGGTCAAAGTTCCATTGCATTGAACGGCATTGTGAGTTTGTATGCCAATTTAAAAATTGGAAAATCAACCTGGGATAACTCTTTGGATTTGGGTTACGGAATTTTGCGTCAGGGTTCAGGTATGGCTTTACGAAACGGCGTGTTTATGAAAACAGATGATAAGATTGACCTTGTTTCTAAATATGGAAGAATGGCATCTGAAAAATGGTACTACGCCGGGCTGATCAATTTCAATACGCAATCTACTCCGGGTTATACTTATCCCAATGATTCATTAGTTATTTCACGATTCATGGCTCCTGCCTATTTGCTTGGTGCTGCGGGTATGGATTATAAACCCAGTGAATATTTTACTGCGTTTATTTCTCCAATCACCATGAAAATGACCTTTGTCAATGATGATTCTCTTGCAGACGCTGGTGCTTATGGTGTTCAAGAAGCTACTTATGATGACTTGGGAAATATTGTTACAAAGGGTTCAAAAACTCGTTTTGAGTATGGAGGGTATGTGCGCTTCTCCTACAAAAAAACAGTGATGGAAAATATTACCATCACGTCTAAGCTGAGTTTGTTTTCTAATTATGCCAATAATCCACAGAACATTGATGTCAACTGGGAAAATCTTATAGAATTTAAAGTGAACAAATATATCTCAGCTACCCTTGCAACGCATTTGATTTATGATGATGATATTGATATTACCGATGCAGACGGAAATACCGGTCCGCGCACACAGTTTAAAGAGGTAATAGGCATTGGTTTCTCATATAAATTCTGATTTTGAGCAAGTTAAAGAATTAACAAGCCCGTGAAAACCTGTTGAAATGCCGTATTTTAACGAACATTTAACGTACTCATCGATCATTTTTATTGCTCTGAACCCGAAAAGTCGTAACTTTGTCGAAGTTTTTTGGTATAGTAGTTGCTATACAACAAACACAAAATAACTGCAAACGAAATGAGAGAAGGAATGATTCAAAAAATAATAATCACCGGATGCTTAACCACGATACTAGCATTACCGGTATTTTCAAACATTTCAGTAGAGGGACATTATCAGGGAAAAAATCTGATAGTTCAAAGTCCTGAAAGTGAAGACGGATTTGGCTACTGTATCAATCGCGTAACTGTAAACGGCACTCCAACATCTGCCTCAGTTCACTCAAGTGCATTCATGATTGATATGGCCGAATTTGATATTCAAATTGGTGATCCGGTTTTAGTTGTTGTAGAACATGAAGATGGCTGCAATCCAAAACTATTGAATCCTGAAGTTTTACTACCAAAAAGCACATTTGAAGTTGGTGAAATGTCATGTACCGCTGATGGTCTTCTTTCTTGGACAACCACCGGTGAGTCTGGTAAACTGTCTTATCAGATTGAACAATTTCGCTGGAATAAATGGGTGGTAATTGGTGAAGTTGCCGGCGTTGGAACTGAAGGACTAAACAAATACACGTTCAATATCACGCCTCACTCAGGTGAAAATAAAATTCGCATCAGCCAAACTGATAACACCGGTAAAAAAAGAAACTCTCAAGAAATTTCCTTTACGTGTGAATCATGCCCTGAGCCAGAAATGGAACAAACCGGTGATGCAATTGAATTCAAAAAAGACGGCAAACCGGTTAAAACTAAATATGAAATTTTTGACAGCTACGGGAACATTGTAAAAAAAGGAATGAACTCTAAGGTTGTATGTGAGAACATGAAAAAAGGTGTTTACCACGTGAATTACGACAATAAATACGAGCGCATTATTCTTGAATAATCGCAAATCTTATGAAAAAGAAAGGCAGACTTTAGGGTCTGTTTTTTTTTTGCGCAGAATTAATTACCATAGTAGAATAAGTCATTAGACTCATTACGGCGAATTACTTGAATAACCACTAATTTAAGCCACACTCATGCCAACTATACAATATTCAGCCTGATGTCACTATATCTGGAAAGCGTCACAAAATTATGTGCAATTGAATGAAGGTAAAAACAAAAGCCGGTCAGAAACCGGCTCTATCATTTGCTCCCCCTTCAGGACTTGAACCTGAGACCCTCTGATTAACAGTCAGATGCTCTAACCAACTGAGCTAAGGAGGAATTTATTTTCGCTAAAAGCGAGGGCAAATATAGTAATTTAATGTATTGAACAATCCTACATGAAAGAAAAAGTTGAGGAATAATGATAATTATATTGAAATAAATGAATCAAATATCCCTGTAAATGAGACTATTCATTCATGTTATTGAAAATATTTTTCAATTCAAATTTTTCCCTTGGTTACCTTTTATTGATGTTGACATATATAAGCAGAGAGCCTTCAGCAAGCTCCATTTTTTGAGGGTGACATGAAATCGGCAATCAATTTGCCCTCAAAGACAAAGTCGGAATTTTTGCAGTTTTCCGATTTGCAACTAATGTAACGGCAAAAGTCTCCCGTAGAAAGCGAGGGGACTTTTGTTTTTTTACGATGCACAGTAGTTTGTCATAGTTCCCAACCAAATAATTGAATAAAAACCATTCGAGAGGTTACCTTTTCAATAATCCGACATCCATAATAAGATTAACAAGTTGAAGATGTTGTGATGATGGTAAACGGTTCTTTTACTCACACACGCTTTTTTGGGGCCAGATACACCGGCCATCATAACATTTTCTGGGTTTCATAACAAAAAGGGGAAAGCACTTCATTGACTTGGAGTGCTTTTTTTCATTCGTTCATGCTGACAATTTCAGAGACTACCATTTCAATCAACTTAACCTGCTCAGTTAAATGACCATATTCAGCTTCAATATTTACATACGGAATTCCTTTTCTGCCGCAATAAACTGAGAGTGATCCATCATCTTTGCAGTTATTATTATCCTGCAAAATAATATTTACCGGCAATTGTGAAAGATGATCATACAAGTTCTTGTCAGTAGTGAATATAAAATCATCCGGATCCATGTTTTGATCAATATGTATTTGGGCAGCATTTCCATACTCATCACCACCGACTTGATAACTGAAAATAGAATAATTGTCTGGCGTGTTATTGTGCAATGATATCACCCAACCTGCACTGCGCAACAATTTCAATATATCATGCGCAAAAGATTTAGCCATGCGTTCAGCTTTTCTGCTGAAGAGTGTGTCATAGGCAATGGTTTCTTCAATTCCGGCATGTGTGAAAATACGATTTGGATCAACGCTGTAAACAACATCGTGATGGTTAAAATAAATTCGTCTGGTAATATTGTGTTGTAACCAAATGAATTGATACTTTTTTTCAAGGTCAAATTTTCGGTAAGCCTCAACACTGGTCAACTCATTCTCATGCACATTGATGAATAAAATTTCACTTTTTGATTCTGAGTTTTCATTGATTACCTGGATTACGCTATCACCCATTTCCAAGGTGCAAATAGTTGTTTGAGCAAAGGGACACGTTGAAAGAAGTGTAAAGAAAAAAATGGATAATAATTTTATCCGTGATCTGCATAGCAGAAAATTTATTCGCCCCGGTACGTTCAGGCGGAAACCAAAAACTGAATCATGCATACACAAATGTACACAAGTTGAAATGCTGATGAATGAGAGAATTAAAAAAGATCTTGTTCAAGCTCTTCCAATGCGCGAGAAGAATCGGTAGACTCTGAATCAAATTCATCCTCATCAAAATCAAAAAACTCATCATCTTTTCTAAGTGAACCACCTGATGGTCTCAAAATATTCGTGCGAGAAACATTGAGTCTGATTTCAGTTTTTACACTATTATCTTCTTGCAGATAGCCTTTAGCAAAAGGTGTTCCGGTTATTTCCACCAAAGTTCCTTTTTTAAGAAAATCAAGGATGCGCATATTGGCACCTTCTCTTTTCCAGATAGTACAATTTACCCAGGTTGTTTTTGTGCGCTGTTCACCGGTGCGCTTATCTTTCCAGTTTTTATTATGAGCAACAGGAAAATTGATGGCAACTACGCCTTTTTCCATGGATTTCACCGTTGCGTCTTTGCCAATGTTTCCAATAAGTCGGGTCTCAAAAATAGTAGCCATAGTAAGTCAGTTTTTATGGAACAACAAAGCAATATAAGTCTTTTTTTTGACTTATCCAACTATTAATGAGTGATTTAAATAAATTGATTAATCAAACTGAACAATGAAAGCATCAGCAAAACCTTTAGCCTGCACGTCTTTCTGCACTTTTTTGGCCTCTTGTTTATCGGTGAAAGGACCAACATAATACTTGTACTTAAAATTACCTGCACTTTCAACATGAACTCGTTCTACCGGATAATCCAATTTATTAAATTGCTCAATGTTAGTTGACACAGAATCAACTGAAGACATAATTTGAATTTTATAAACAGGCCCTGACTTTTGATCAGTTTGTGTTACTTGATTTGTTACAGGACTAAAATCAATATCAGGATGATTTTTCTTCAGCATATCCCGCGTTGCTCTAAAAATTGCTGACGCCAAAATATCTTGACCGTAATCTGAATTTAAAAAAGTAGCCTCGTTGGTATTCGTCAGAAAACCACATTCAACTAAAACCGTCGGCATTTTTGTGTATTTTAATACTTGCAATGAGTGACCAATATCATCTAGTGTTTTTACACCTCGGCTCTTTCTTCCTGCCCGACGTTTAAATTGGTCTTCAATTAATAATGCCCATTGATAAGAAACCTTAGCATCAAAACTATGAATATGTGTTTCTGTTCCGTGCGTTTCAGGGTTGTCACTGCCATTCACGTGAATGCTCAACATGTAATCTACGTTGTTTGAATTAGCCATTTCAACTCGTTCATCCAAACTTGGGTAGGTATCTCCGGTGCGCGTGTACAGCACGTTTACATTAGATAAATTAGTAGAAAGATAAATACCCAGTTTAGTAGAAATAATAAGCGCAATTTCCTTCTCTTGTCCAATGTCATTTGTCAGTGGCAGGTGACCGGGATCTTTACCGCCATGCCCCGGGTCAATGAGAATGGTGACAGAAGTTTTTTGTCCTGATAAAATAAAACCTGTACCAAGTAAAAAAATCAAAATAATCCACTTCATGCCGCCAAAATACTGTAGATACATTTTTGTTAGTGACACTGTTAAATAAAATAATTCATAGATATTTGTTTATAATCTATGAAAACAACCCTATCTATAGAACCTGAAATTGAGGTGTGGTATATGAAAGCGTTTGCAACATTTCACATACTCACCGGCGTTTTGTTTTCGGTTATTTTTATTCTGGGTGCTCTGATTTTGAAGGATTTTTTTTATTTCCTGTATTTGATTTTATCAATTGGTATAGTTGTGATGGGAATCAACAGGCTGAGAAAGCCATATATCTGTTGTTTTAAAAATGAAATTACTGTGACAGGGCTCTTTGGAGAAATTTCCAAAACATATAAATGGGAACAAAAAAATGAGATTTGTATAAGCGGGAATCGCGTTTTTGTGCAAGGAAAAAAACTCAAATTCAACAGTTGGTTTACCAATGTGCACCAGTACCAAAAAATGCTGAGATATTTAAACGGTGAAAACATGCCTGCTGATGAGTTGCAGCATGATTAGCTAATTTGATCTATTCTGTTCCCTCAGTTGCTTTGAAAATTCCCAAAGAATAAAACAAAGCAAAAATAGTTGCTCCGGCCTGTGTCTCCAACATGTCTTCACTTAAAAAAGAAATGAAGATGGAAAGTAGGCAGATCATAGAAAAATAATTTCGGTTGAATTTGAAAACAGGCACTAAAAAAAAGAATAGGGTACAAGTAAAACCAACTACCCCGGTTGCAATCCATGCCGTTAAAAATTGATTGTGTGCACGCAATCTGTTTTCAGGTAAAAGTAAACTATTGGTTTCAGCATAGTACTCATCAAAAACAGTTTTAAGATCACCTATGCCACAGCCAAATAACCAATATTTTTTTACAAGAATTTTAGCAGCTTTGAGGTGCTCCATTCGTTGTAAAAAAGAAAATCCATTTGGATCAGCACCATGTTGATACATGTCCCATTCATATAAAAAAGAATGTACCCTAGCCTCTAGACCGCTGTTCATATTGATGCCCGTACAACCTGCTTCAATACTTTTAATTTCGCGTTCATCAAGTGACCATACACCGACAGAATCTTTATGAAAATTTTTTGAAGTGAGATATCTCATCAAAGTTCCAAACATGGGTTGACCCTTCAAGTCAAGAGAATCATAAGGAATTGAGGCGCGTTCATTCCACTCTTTTTCCAGTTCGTATTGGCATACGTACATCCAAACATAATGACCATTTTCAGTAATCGTTTGCGTTGTGTCATGAAAATAAGGATTTCCGTTGGGTGTATAAAATTCAAGTTTTTTGTAATCAACGTTATCAAGACCCTTATATCGGCCAATCATTTTGTTGATTGAAATTACACCAAAAGATATCAACGCAAAAAATACCAGAAACAAACCAATTTTTGCATAATATTTTTTTGATCTGACAATAAAATAAACATAGGTAAAAACAAATAATACCGTGTACAACACGTACCCATTAACAACCTGAGCTTTGTAAGTATAGAAGCTTAGCCAGATAAAAACAGGTAAAGCCAAATACCATCTCCATTTTTTCTCAATGACCAAAGCAATTGAGATAAATGCAGCAAGATTCACCAACGTTGCAAAACGAATTTGAGAAATAAAACGAGACATCTTACGAATATCTTGTGATTGATCATGAATATTAAATGCAACATAGTTGTATACACTCGTGTAAAGCACCAACCCAATAAACACAAAAAGAATAAATGGAAGTACATTTTTTTCCAACGGTTTGCCACTTCCCAGCGCAAGCGGAATTGCAAGCAGGGGAAGTTTTATACGGACATCTTTAAACGCAAACCAGAAATCATCACTCCATGCTGCGCTCAACATTGTCCAAGCTAAAAAGCAAAGAATTAAAAGCAACTCAGGAGAACGTAAAATACGCGATTTATAGTCAGAGAATTTTGCTTCAATGAGCCAGTTTGAAATAATCCAGATTGCGCCAATGCTCATTAATACATTTGACACAGACACTCCCACTGCAAGAATAATCAGCGCCGTAATGCGCAGATAATAATGAGCCGGTATTTTAAGCCACTGATCAAACATGGAATTTTGTCAAACAATCAATACCGCACTATTTAGTAAATTTCACTGGTGATAATAATTATTCCGTGATGCGAAGTACTTGCTTGTAACGTGGTGAATCATTTAATATTTTAACCGCCTCAAGAATAAATGGATCTTCAACTAATGCATACTCTATACGTCCGGTTTGAAAGTAATATCTTCCAACAATTTCATCAGCAAGTAGTTCTTTAATTTCAGGTTTAAATTTTGCAAGGTCACGTTCTTTTGATGGTTTAAGTTTTTCAAGCAATGCGTTGTACTCATTCGTAACATCTGCAAAATAATTTTCTATTTCGGCGGTTTGCTTCAATTTTTCCATCAGCTCTATTGAGGCCGTTGTATAGGTAAAATTCTGTGTCATTACATAGTTTATAAATTCAGAGTACAATTCATCAGTCACTTTGAATTCACGTGCAGGTGCAATATTCTCATGATGAATACGGTATTGTGTAGCAAAATCAAAAATGATGTGTTCAATCACCAACATAGCGGTGAGTCGGCTGTATTCTGGCAATGCAACCGGCAAGTCTGGTTCAATTCCTCTTCCATCAATCACCTCACGGCCATTTTTTGTTTTAAATTTATTGATGAGAGAGTCAGAAATATTTTGTGCAGATTGACCAATGTTTCGGTTTGAATAATCTAGTTTCTGAATACATCTTCCGCTTGGGGTAAAATATTTTGCAATGGTAATTTTTAGTTTGGCATTATATTTTAAATCTAGCGGACGTTGCACTAATCCTTTACCATAAGAAGTTTGCCCCACTATTACCGCACGATCCAAATCCTGCAAAGCTCCACTGACGATTTCACTGGCAGATGCTGAATTTCCGTCAATCAACACAACAATTGGTATTTCAGTGTCAACCGGTTTGTTAACGGCAGTCCAAATGGTGATGTCATCTTCTTTGCGCCCTTTCATCCACACTATAGTTTCATTCTGATTTACAAAAAAGTTGACAATCTTCACGGCTTCATCCAGAAGGCCTCCACCGTTGCCGCGCAAATCAAAAACAAATTTTGTCATGCCTGATTTTTTCAATGCTAAAAAACCCTGTAAAACTTCTTCTGAAGCTCCGCGTGTAAATGATGTGAATTTCAGATAACCCGTGGTTTGATCAATCATACCATAATAGGGTACTGATTTCAGTTTTATCTCTTCACGAATTACTGTTTTAGTGATGTATTGATCTTGCCGTTTCACTTTTATTTTTACCTCACTGCCCGGTTTACCCATGAGTACATCAGACACCTCAGATGAGCTTAAATATTCAACATTCCGATCATTGATCTCAATAAAAATATCTCCTGCCATTAAGCCTGATTTCATTGCCGGCCAGCCTTCATACGGTTCTGAAATTACCACGTGATTGTCTTGTTGTTGAATGAGCGCACCAATTCCACCATATTGCCCGGTGGTCATCAATTTCAAATCTTCAATTTGTGATTCAGGAATATAAACCGTGTATGGATCCAACTCTCTCAACATAGCGTCAATGGCAACTCTCATCAGGTGGCCCGGGTTGGGCTCATCCACATACTCCATGTCAACCTGTTTGTAAACCAATTCAAATAGTTCAAGATTTTTGATGATCTCAAAATCTGTATTGGTCTGTGCATTACCAAATGCAGCAAAACAAATCAGGGGAATGAGAATAAGTTGACGGAGTTTCATACAAACAATTTGGTTTTTATCTCACTTAAAATTAGTTTTATTTTCTCTTCAATAAATTGGTACGTCTCATTTTCTTTGCCGGTATAAATCAAAAAAACAGCTAAATGCATTTTGTGTTGATCAACCAGGTTCATAAAATCCGCACGATTCAGCCGATATGCTTCTTTCATTCTTCGTCTGATTAAATTTCTACTCACGGCTTTACGAATCCTTTTTTTTGGCACTGAGAAGGCAATTTTAACGCTTGCACCATCTTGTTCATCTATTATCAGATACTTCAATACATATGGATAAACTTTCACTTCTTTTCCGCGGGAAAAAATTTCATCAATCAATTTGGTTGAGCACAGTTTATCTTTTTTTCCGAAATTGAAAGCCATCTCTTGATTTTCACTTTGATTTCTTTTTTTCTTTTGCTTGATTTTTTATTGCCTCTTCGGCTATTTCAAGTTCTTTGAAAAAGGCTTCACCGTATCGTCTGATGATTGGTTCTTTTAAAAATCTGAATACCGGTACCTGAAGTTCTTTACCCAATTTGCAGGCATCATCACAAATTGACCATCTATCATAGTTGAGTGATTCATGTTTGGCAAGTTTGCGTGTACGTATAGGATACAAATGACAAGATATGGGTTTATTAAAATCTATTTTCCCGTCGCGGTAGGCTTTTTCAATTGCACATTTGGTGATTCCCTGCTCATCTCTGAAAACAAAAACACAATCTTTACCCTCTACTAATGACGTAACCGGATCACCAAAAGGATCATGATAAAAAACACCTTGTTGATTCACCACTCCTATTCCTTCAGATGTCATGAAAGGAGTTATTTTGTCCAGATTTTTTTCAATTAAGGTAATTTCTTTTCTCTCAAGTGGTGCACCCGTGTCGCCTTCTAAACAGCAAGCGCCTTTGCATGCCTGCAGGTTACATACAAAATCTTTGGTAAAAAGTTCTGATGAAACCAGTTTATCTTCAATTTCAATAATCATATACAATTGATTTGTTGACTTAACATGAGTATACCTCATCTTGTCACGTGATAAAATTACGCAGAATTCGTGACTATGAATTTTTTAGGGTCAGTTATCACAGGAAATAAAAAAATCCCGATCAAACAAGTTGTTCAATCGGGATTTAAAGAAATCAATAGAATTGTTTATCCATTAAGGGCTTCAGCACCACCTACAATTTCAAGAATTTCATTTGTAATTGCAGCTTGACGTGCTTTATTGTATTCTAGTTTAAGTTTTTTATTCAGTGCAGTGGCATTGTCTGTTGCTTTGTGCATCGCAGTCATTCGTGCACCGTGTTCACCTGCAAACGAATCAAGTAAGGCACTGTAGAATTGAATTTTTAATGATTTTGGAATCAATTCACTCACAATTTCTTCCTTAGAAGGTTCAAATATATAATCAAGATTTGCTGATTTTTCATCTTGTTTTTTCGGCACAATTGGCAAAAACTGTTCAACAGTAACCACCTGTGTTGCCACATTTTTGAAACGGTTGTAAACTAAAACAACTTTATCAATTTGACCATTGGTGAAACTCTTCATGATTTTTTCAGCAATAGGACCAACCGTAGCGAAATTGAGCGTGCCCCACACATCATCTAAATTTTTTGGTAAATCAGATCCTTTGATATAGTAATTTGATTTTTTAAATGTGTCTGTTGCTTTTTTTCCAACTGTTAGCACGGCAACATTTTGATCCTTGTATGTCTCACGAGCCTGACGCAAAGCTTCTTTAATCACGTAGTTATTGAAACCACCGCACAGACCGCGATTAGAACTCATCACAATAAGCAATACATTTTTCACATCACGCTGCATTGAATATTCATTCTCTGAAGTATCCAATGAGGCAGAAAGATTGCCAAGAATATGATGAAGCTTTTCAGCATACGGCCGCATTTTAATCACGGCATCTTGCGCACGTTTCAATTTAGCTGCTGACACCATTTTCATGGCAGAAGTAATCTGCATGGTAGATCCAACTGATGTAATGCGATTCCGTATCTCTTTTAAATTAGCCATTTTTCAAAGTGACTTTTTTAGTATTTAGATGCAATTTCTTTTGCGGTTTTTTCAAGTACCGATGTGATTGCATCTTCAAACTTTCCTGCCTTCAACTGATCAAGAACATCACGGTGTTGTGCATTCAAGTAGGTCAGATATTCTTTTTCAAACGCTTTCACTTTATTTACCGGCACGTTAGAAAGTAATCCTTTTGAACCGGCATAAATAATAGCAATCTGATTCTCTACCGTAAACGGATCTCCTTCATTTTGTTTAAGAATTTCTACGTTGCGCGCACCTTTATCAAGTACTGATTTAGTAGCAGCATCCAAATCAGATCCAAATTTTGCGAATGCTTCCAGCTCACGATATTGGGCTTGATCCAACTTAAGTGTACCTGCCACTTTTTTCATAGATTTAATTTGCGCATTACCACCTACACGTGACACAGAAATACCTACGTTAATTGCAGGACGTACACCCGCGTTAAACAAGTTTGACTCAAGGAAAATCTGTCCGTCAGTAATAGAAATTACGTTTGTTGGAATATAAGCTGACACGTCACCTGCTTGCGTTTCAATAATTGGAAGAGCAGTTAACGATCCACCGCCTTTTACCTTTCCACGCAATGAAGGAGGAAGGTCATTCATGGTAGAAGCAATTTTATCATCTTTAATCACTTTTGCAGCACGCTCAAGCAAACGTGAGTGCAAATAGAATACGTCACCAGGATAAGCCTCACGTCCCGGTGGTCTTCTTAAAAGCAAAGACACCTCACGATAAGCAACCGCCTGTTTTGACAAGTCATCATAAATAATCAACGCCGGACGACCGGTATCACGGAAATATTCTCCGATAGCAGCACCTGCAAATGGAGCATAGAATTGCATTGGAGCCGGGTCAGATGCGTTAGCTGCAACAATTGTAGTATAAGCCATTGCGCCCGCATCAGTAAGTTTTTTCAATAATCCTGCAACGGTAGATCCTTTTTGTCCAATTGCAACATAAATACAATATACCGGCTCTCCTTTGTCGTAAAATTCTTTCTGATTGATGATCGTATCAATAGCAACCGTAGTTTTTCCGGTTTGACGGTCACCAATGATCAACTCACGTTGTCCACGACCAATTGGAATCATGGCATCAATAGCTTTGATACCCGTTTGCAATGGTTCATTTACCGGTTGTCTAAAAATTACACCGGGTGCTTTACGCTCTAATGGCATTTCAAAAGTTTCACCTTGAATTGGTCCTTTACCATCAATAGCATTACCCATGGTATCAACCACACGTCCAACAATGCCTTCACCAACTTTCAATGAGGCAATTAATCCAAGACGTTTTACTGTATCTCCTTCTTTAATTTCGTCAGATTTACCAAGCAAAACGACACCGACGTTATCTTCTTCAAGGTTCAGTGCAATAGCGCGCAGTCCGTTGCGGAATTCCACCATTTCACCATATTGAACACCTGAAAGTCCGTAGACGCGTGCAATACCGTCACCCACCTGGAGCACGGTGCCTACCTCTTCAAGTTCTGCCTCCGATTTAAAACCGGATAACTGTTCTCTCAGTATTGCAGAAACTTCTGCTGGTTTAATGTTTGCCATGTTATTTTAATTTAGCTTTAGTCAGGCCAAGCCTGTTTCAGTTTAATAATATATTCTTAAGGTTTGTCAGTTGATTTGCAATTGATGCATCAATCTGACGATCGTCCATGCGTACAATAAATCCACCTAACAATTGTGGATCAGTTTTCTCAATGATATTAATTTGTCCATTATGGACCGCTTTCACTTTGAGTAAAATTTTATCTTTTACTGATTGGTCAAGTGGCTGTGCCGCGGTAAGATAAACATCCAAAATATTGCGATGTTTTTTGCTCAGGTGAATAAAACTTTCAGCTATCTCAGGTAACAATGCCGCTCTTGAATTTTTTACAATCAAAGACATAAAAGCCAATGACATTTGGTTCATTGTTTTTCCAAAAATGGTATTCAAAATTTCAACCTTTTTGAATGGTGAAATTACCGGACTTTTCATTACGCTTGTCAGATCTTTTGAATCCTGGCAAACATCATGCAGTGATGCCATATCAGCATCCACCCGGTCGAGCTGATTCTGCTCAATTGCCAGATCAAGCAAAGCTTGTGCATATCGTGACGCTACTCTGGTATTCATGCTGATTAGTTAAGATTAATTTCACCTGCCAGTTTATCAGCGAGTGCTTTTTGTTTGTCATTTGATGATAATTCTCCTTTGATCACTTTTTCAGCAATCTCAATAGAGAAAGAAGCCACTTGTGTTTTCAAGTCAGCCAATGCAGCTGCCTTTTCAGCTTTAATTACATCCTGCGCCTCTGCAACAATTTTATTGAACTGAATTTTTGCTTCGTCTTTTGAATCCTGAATAAGTTTTTTGCCGGTTTCAGCAGCTTCTTTAATCATCAAATCTCTTTCAGCACGTGCATCACGCAATAGCGTTTCATTTTGTGCCTGAAGTTGTTTCATTTCAGCTTGCGTTTTTTCAGCCAATGCAATTGAATCTGAAATTGTTTTTTCACGCTCTTCTACCGATTTTAAAATTGGTTTCCATGCAAACTTTGCCAGCAAGAATAATAAGAGCACGAAAACTATACTTGCCCAAACCATCTGCCCAATTGCGGGTGTAATCAAATCCATAGTATCTTATTTTTATATTCTGTTTAATCAAAAAAAGTGGTGCAGAGCAATCCTCTGCACCAGCCTTTAATTACCCCATCATAGCAACAACGACTGCGAAGAGAGTTGCACCCTCAATCAGCGCCGCTGCGATGATCATTGCGGTTTGAATTTTACCTGCAATCTCAGGCTGTCTTGCCATTGATTCTACGGCAGAAGCACCAATTTTACCAATACCAATTCCGGCACCGATAACAGCTAAACCTGCTCCAAGTACTGCGATTCCTGTTGATCCCATTTTACTTTATATTTAATTAAACAATTACACAATTAATGATGTCCTTCATCTACCGCCGTGCCAATAAACAATGCTGACAACATGGTAAAAATATACGCCTGCAAAAACGCCACAAGCAATTCAAGAACAGAAATAAACAAAGTCATTGGTACTGACAAGGCTGCCCATCCCATATTTTGATTAACAAAAATTACTGAGATCAAAGAAACCACAATGATGTGCCCGGCGGTAATATTTGCAAACAAACGAATCACTAAAGCGCCCGGTTTAATAAAAATCCCAGCAAATTCAATCGGAATCAGAATTGGCCACAAAGCCCAAGGTACCCCTGGAGGCGCAAATATGTGAGCCCAGAATGCCTTTTTAGAATGAATCATTTGAACAATGAAAGTAAATGTTGCCAGTACAATGGTCACTGAAATGCTACCGGTCATGTTAGGATTTGCAAGGAAAGGAATCAACCCAAGCAAATTTCCGATCAGAATAAAGAAAAATACGGTCAATAAATACGGCATGAATTTTTTGTATTTGTCGTGCCCATGAATATTATCGGTTGCGATTTCGCGCACAAATAAAATCAACGGTTCAGTAAACCCTGCAATTCCTTTTGGAGCCGCCGGAGAACCCATTCTGTAATGTTTTGCGCTGGCCATAAAAATCCATATCATCAGAATTGCAACTAAAAACATGGTGATCACATTTTTTGTAAGCGAAATATCCAACGTTGCCTTAGCATTCATTGGATGATGTTGTCCATCCAGAACGGCATGATCTTCACCCGCTTCTAACTGATAAATTTTCTCGTGAATTTTAATAAATTTCAATCCCTCTTTTTCAACTACATGGTGTCCTTTATCATCATGGTGAAACTCTGAGGACATAAATGTTATCAGACCTTTTTCTGTCCATAATATAACCGGGAGCGGAATAACAAAATTATTTGTGAAATGAAACTCGTGCGCATCTTTGGCATGGTGCGTTGCGTGTTCAGCTGTATTAAATTCTTTAGTAGCTTCAGCATGTTGGTCATGTGAAGTTTCCGCTTCATGCGTCTCGTTATGTTCCGGACTGGTTGCAAAAGCCACAGGATAAATAACTAAAGACAGAATCAGGACTGCAACAAGAGAGACGAGAATTTTTACACGTTTGTTCATACGCTTCTGTGTATGCCGGAGAAGGTTGTTCCGAAAAAGCGCTGCAAAATTAGGTATAAAAACTTGTTATCACCAAATGATAAAATTGATTTTAATCATTTTTTACTGACAGCGCGGATTTCTGGTTTAAAACATTGGCTATCAAAGCCAGTTCTATAAAGAGTGCAATAAAAAAAGCAATAATATATTGTAAAACGAACGGTTTTGTTAATGGTGTTTTATTTATGAGCCACGGTAGAAGGAATAAAACCGAGATCACCATTTTAATAAAAGCCATAACAAAATAGGCCATGGCTGCACTCGTTTTTTGCTTTGCGTAACGATAGGTAACCACCACCACGGTAGAAACTGTAAGTAATGTCACCACCAAATATATAATCCAGGTTTGCGGAATGAAGTATTGCAATAACAAAGTGTTGACCAGCCAATAATGCAGCACACATGCGGCCGCAAGCCCGGCAATCAGCACGACAATTTGAGTAAAAAGTAATTTATTATTCATCTTTTGAAAGTCTGATTGCCTCACGGATCACAAGGAACAGGGATATACCAATAGCCAGCAAGCTGAAAACAATAGTGAAAACAGGTTTTTGGTATTTAAGATAATTATCTAACGCTGAGCCTCCCCAAGCTCCGGCGCCAATCATCAAACCCATTTGAACACCCACCGATGAAAACCGGATATAAGGATTTGGACCTTGCTTTTTTTTACCGGCTTGAGTCATTAGTATACCAGCTCATTTTCAGATGGCTGATTCAATGGAACAGAGTTTTGTGTGGAAATATCTTTACCCATTTGACAATTGCCGTTGAAAGTTGCCCCGGTTTCAATGCCCAATTTTTGTGTTATAATATTTCCTTTTACGTTGGCAGTGGCTTTTAACAGAAGGGTTCCATCCACTCTGATATTGCCTATTACTTCTCCTTCAATATCCGCGTTGCCGCATATAATATCTCCTTCAATACGACCTTGCGGACCAACAACCAACTTGCCTAAGGTATTAAGGGTGCCAATTAATTCGCCGTCCAACCTGAAGTTGCTATCGGTTTTTACATCACCTTTTACTGAAGTACCTTCTACCAGACGGTTTAACTTGTCTGGTGAATTCACGGCTTCTGCTTTACTGCTGCTTCCTTTAAACATCCCAATCCGTTTTTGATGAATGTCAAATATACAAAATTATTATGGCATCTCAATGAGATCAAGCCGAGACAGGTGAATTTTAAATAAAAATAACATCCAATAAATGGTTGCATATTATTTTAAACTCACTTTAAGGCTTAGAATGCGCGTATCGGTGGCGCTAATCACCTCAATAATTAATTTTTCTGTTTCAATTTTTGCTCCAGCGTCAGGAATGTCTTCAAGTTTATGAAGCACCAACCCTGCGAGGGTTTCAAAGCTATCAAGTTTTGGTAAATCAAAACTGTATTTATCATTCAAATAATCAATCTGCAGTTTGCCGGACAAGAGCCAGGTTTTTTGACCCGCAACCCTTTCAATCTCTTCTTCTACATCATGCTCATCTCTGATTTCTCCAAAAATTTCTTCAATGATGTCTTCAACTGTCACCATGCCGGCTATACCACCAAATTCATCAACCACCACTGCAATGCTTCTTTTAGTACGGGTAAACTGTGATAAAATTTCTTTCACCAGGGCATTTTCAGGAATGATGAAAACCGGAAATAAAATTTGTTGAATTGAACTTGGCTCATGAAATAACTCAAAGGCATGCACGTAGCCCACCATGTTATCAGTATTGTCACGATAGATTAAAATTTTTGAATAACCGGTTTGAATGAACCTATTTTTCAATTCCGCAAGTGAACTGTCAATTGCAATCGCTTCAATATCTGTGCGAGGAACCATGCAGTCTTTCGCCTTGACGCTTGAAAATTCCAATGCATTTTTGAGAATTTGAATTTCATTATCCAATTCACTTTTGCCTTCCATTTTTTCGTCAATATCTCTAACAAAACGATCAAGGTCAGACCGTGAGAAAGAGGGTTGGGCTTCAATTGTTTTAACACCAATTAAACGCAGTAACAATTTTGAAACTGCCGTAATAATAATTGTGGGAATAAATAACAGAACATAAAAAATGAGCAGTGGGATGGCTGTCCACTGCAATTTTTTATTTGGGTTGAGTGCAAAAAATACCTTGGGCAAAAATTCAGCAGTTACCAAAACAATAAGCGTAGCACTAATAGCTTGAAGCAAAATGATGAGAAAAGGTTCTTGCGCAATTTGCCCATAAACCGGGGCAAGAAGTTTAGCCATGAACAGGCCATAAATTACCAATGAAAGATTATTTCCAACAAGCAATGAAGATAAGAACCGGGAAGTATGTTGAACAAAATAGTGAAGTATTCTTCCGCTGAGATGTCCTTGTTTATAATCCAGCTCAATTTTCAGTTTATTGGCCGATACAAATGCAATCTCAGCACCTGAAAAAAAAGCTGAAAAAATCAGGCTTATCAAAATTATGAGTACCGTCTGGGGACCATCATCCATGACAACCGCTTTCAGTAAAGATAAATAATTTGTGCTTTAATCTACCTGATCATCCAAATCAAAACCAATGTCTTTTCGGAAATACGCTTTATCAAATTTGATTTTTGCCACGTTTTCGTACGTTTTATCCAGTGCCCGCATTTGATTTTTTCCAAGAGATGTTACACACAATACACGTCCACCGGCGGTAAGCACGGCAGGTCCATCTTGTTTTGTGCCTGCGTGAAAAACCATTGAGTCAAAAATATTATTTAACCCACTAATGCTTTTTTCTTTTTCAAATTTTTCAGGATATCCACCTGAAACTAGCATGACACCGGCTGCTACACGCTCATCAAATTCCACATCACGCTCAGATAATGTTTGTGTTGCAACCCCTTCAAACAATTCTAATAAATCAGATTTCAATCTAGGAATAACGACTTCCGTTTCCGGGTCACCTAATCTGCAATTATATTCAATAACAAAAGGATCATTTTTCACATTGATGAGTCCAAAAAATATGAATCCACGATAATCAATTCCTTCTGCTTTCAATCCTTTAATGGTAGGAATGATGATTTGATTTTCTACCTTATCCATAAAACCACCTGCGGCAAAAGGCACGGGAGAAATGGCCCCCATACCGCCGGTATTCAAACCAGTGTCAGCCTCCCCTACTCTTTTGTAATCTTTTGCTTCAGGTAAAATTTTATATGAAATTCCATCTGTAATAACAAAAACAGACAATTCAATTCCTTTTAAAAATTCTTCAATAACAACTTGTGAAGATGCCTGACCAAATTTTCCGTCAAGCATAGTCTTGAGTTCAGTTTTTGCTTCTTTTATTGTTTTCAAAATGAGCACGCCTTTGCCAGAAGCTAAACCGTCAGCTTTTAATACAAAAGGTGGTTTGAGCGAGTCAAGAAAAGTGTAACCATCTTCAATGTTTTCATTTGTAACAGTTAGAAATCTAGCAGTAGGAATATTATATTTTTTCATGAAGCGTTTTGCAAAATCTTTGCTTCCTTCCAACTGCGCAGCTTGTTTGTCAGGGCCAATCATGGCAATGTGAGCAACTTGTTTGTCACTTCTAAAATAATCTACAATTCCGTTCACCAGAGGTCCTTCAGGTCCAACAAAAACGACATCAATTTTGTTTTCAACGCAAAAATCACGCAAGGCTTCAAAATCATCCACTTCAATGTCCACATTTGTACCAACCTGATTTGTGCCGGCATTTCCCGGAGCAATAAAAAGTTTATCAATTTGTGAACTTTGGGCAATTTTCCAGCTTACTGCGTGCTCCCTTCCACCTGACCCTAAAACTAGTACATTCATACTGCAAATTTTCTCGCAGTAAAATTAAAAATTCAGGTTCCGTAAGTTCCAGAATATTATCAACAATTGAATTTGTTTTTCAAGACAAAACAGAAAAATCATGCCAACAACATCCTTGACACAAGTTAAAAAGGAAATTAACCTTCAAGAAATTTCCAGTCTTTGATTGGCTCAAATCTGTTCCATGATTCTTTTACAGAAGGATGAGAAAGAACAGATTCAACAGAAACTTCAGGTAACTCACTTTCAAGGATTCCTTGTCTAACAAAAATAAAATTAAAGCCAAGATCGTTAGCGCCAACCAAACGATATCCTTTCATTTGAGCAAGTTTAATCATCGCAACCGGACTAGCACCATGATAAACCGGATGTTTACCCGGGTAAAAATAATTTGGGTCATAAGGCACCACAATATTGCGCATACCAAATTCAACATGTGTTTCAATGATCACAACAGTTGGTTTCACCACATTGAGCGCATTCCAAATCCAATAGTCGTTACCGTCAATATCAATAGACATGATATCAATTTCTCCAGATAATCCGGCATCTGTAACAAGCTGATTGATGTTTTCTGCTGTCACTTTTGCACAAGTAAATTTTGGAGCATACATGTAAGGATGTGGATACTTTGCATAAAATTCACGACCACGCTTAATCGCCTTTTCATTTCCGTCAAGAAAGAGGCCGTGGTACCCAAAGTTGAACGCAAGATTAGCACAGTTACTATTAATTCCGTCATCAGAGCCTATTTCAAGAAATGTTTTCTGTGGCATGCCTAATAAAGAAAGAATGAATAAAATTTTTCCATCTTCTTCAAATTGAGAAAACACGCGAAAACCGGTGTCTTTAAGAGCAGGCAATTTATTTTCTTGCGCTGCCTTGCGATATTCAAGGAATAATTTTCGTTGATGAATTTGCACAGAAGCAGAAAAGCGATCTCTCACTTTAAAAATATAGAATTTACGTTTAAGAAAATCTTTGATAAACCCCATATCTGTTAGTTTTCTATATCACTTAGTATCCAATCAATTTCCAAATCCCATCGTGAGCGCACAGTAATTGCTTCATTAAAGTAGACAACTTTTTCAGGCAAACGCACATCGTGCAACGACCCATTGGTCCAAACTCCATTTTGATCTTGGTCAAAAATAATTTGCAACTGGTAGTTTCCGGGCGTTAATTGTTCAAATTTTAAGGTTGTTGCAAAAACAGCAGTGTCTATAATTTCTCCGTCAAACAACAAATAGACGATGGCGGATTGTTGGTTTTCGGTTGCGATATTGACGAGTAATGTTCCGTACCAGGTTTGCGGATGTTGAGAAAATTCAATTGTATATTCCTCATTCAAACCAGTTCCGTAAACTGAATTTACAGCACCAGAATCAATCACCAGTCTCATATTATTTTCTGATAAATTCTCAATAACCATTGTACGCGGACCAATGAATGAAATGATAGGACTGAGTAGATTTGAATCTTTATCATATAGTTTAATGAGATCATATTGAACATCACTTTGTAGAATTGGTTCAGAAAAAGTTAGCTCTAAATTTTGAGCAGGTTTCAGCTTTTTAGTTTGTGCATCCGTATTGGCCTTAATATTCAGGCCGGCAGGTTTTTCAGCATTTTTATAAACCGGTTTTATGGTATCAGGTATCCCATTTAAATGATACGTAAAAATCATTTTTGGCACGGGTACCTTGTCAAGCCAGAATATTAAGGAGTCATTGCGTCCTGTTTCTTCTTTAAGCAGTGCACATGTTGGTGTTTCTATTACAAAAGAATCTGCCGGTGCAGTTAACAAAACTTCTACTCTACCAGGCGCTGAAAAGTTTATTTTTTTGACATCAGATTGGGTTTGGTTAGGTAAAAATGAAACTAAAGAAATTCGTATATTTTCATCATTTACGAGAATAGTTTTTTCCGGTAAAAAGGCTAAGGCTTCGTCATTATCAAGATATAAATTTTTATTTCTGTCATCAAAAGCAATTGCATAATACAAGCCATAATGCAGATAGTTCATCACAAAATTTCCTTGGTTGTCAGTTTGCGCAAGGTAAGTAGGTTTGAGTTTTTTTGGAATAGAGTCAAATTGAACTGAATCAATAACCGGGTAAAGCGCCACAACAAAATTTTCAGCAGGCAGATTTGTCCATGCGTCTTTGACTGTTCCCCGAATTGAAAAAGAATCAATCCATGTTCCGGTTGAAAAAACATATTGGAAAACAGAGTCGTTTTTTTCGGTAATATCAGTTATTGCTCTATTAAAATTGATGGTGTATGTAGTATTGTCAAGCAGCGGTTCTTGAAATTCAATCTTGAGCGTTTTATTATGTGATGAAATGATGGGTGCAAGCGCAGGTCTGGGTGAAATTAAAATATTGTCTTTGGGTTTATTGAGCAGTATGTATTCATCAAAACGTATTTCAATACGATCTCCTGAAAAATCAGTACCACCATTCATTGGATATGTCTTCGAAGAATCAATGGTTGGCGCTGTTTCATCTTTTTGTCCTCCGGTTAATACAGCAATTTGTGCGCAGCCATTGAGTAATAGGACCATTGAAAAAATCAATGCCCGTCTGCTCACTCTTGCTGAAAGAGCATAGAACCCATTAATATGTTTTTCTGGAAAATCCAATCAATTAGTAAATAAGCCGGAAATGATGAACGTAATTTGTTCAAGATATATTTTATCTGTTTCTGAAAAATCATTTAATTGATCTGAGTCGACATCTAATACGGCAACCACTTGATTTTTACAAATTATTGGAACAACAATTTCAGACTTACTCAATGAACTGCAGGCAATATGTCCGGGAAACTGATCAACATCAGCAACTAGGATGGTTTGAGATTTTTCCCAACAGACACCACAAACTCCTTTCCCTTTTTGGATTCTAGTGCAGGCAATATCGCCCTGAAAAGGACCCAACACCAATTCATTATTCCTCACAAGGTAAAAACCAACCCAAAAAAATCCAAAGGTCTGTCTCAACGCGGCCGAAATATTGGCAAGATTTGCGGTGATATCTGCCTCTCCCTCAATAAGCGCCTTCACTTGTGGAATGAGTACTTGATATTTTTCAGCGCGATTTGAACCCCCTATCAGTAAGTTTTCAGCCATAGCGCAAAATTAATCCAATTTATCAACCTTCATCATCCGTGAAAAGACTTGCCGTAATTCCATCAGCTCTAAATTTACCTTCCTTAGTGAGAATAAGATTGCCGTCAGCGTTAATTTCAAGTAAATTATCTTTCAAAAATTGATTAGTTTTTTTTCTCAAAGTATTCAGTCTACCTTCACCTATATAATGCAGATCGTCCAAATTGATTCCCCATTTGGTGCGCAACCTGGTAAGCAAATAATCATTACACCGTATGGTTGTAGTTATCATTTCTGATTCTGAAAATTTCTCTCCGAATTTTAATGCTCTTATGTAACGTGCGTTGTTGCTGATGTTCCAGTCTCTTTTCTCGAGATTGTATGAATGTGCAGATGGACCAATACCGAGATATTTTTCATCAAGCCAATAAGCTGAGTTGTGTTTTGAAATGTATCCATCCTTTGCAAAGTTGGAAATTTCATATTGCTCATAACCCCTGTCATGTAGCCGGCTTACTAAAAACTCAAATTGTTCAAGAGCAAGTTCGTCGGTCACGGGAGCCAATAAACCTTTTCTATGCATGGCACCAAATACCGTTTTCTTTTCAATTGTAAGACAATAGGCAGAAAGGTGAGGAATGTTTAACGAGAGAAAAACATCAATCTGTTCTTTCCAATAATCCATGTTTTTTCCAGGGATGCTATAAATTAAATCAAGCGTAGAATTAGCGATGCCCGCATTTTTAATAAGATTGATTGCATTAAAAATTTGTGATGAATCATGTGCCCGATTCATCATTTTTAAAACTTCATTATCAAAAGACTGAACACCCAAACTGAGCCTGTTAACACCAACAGCAACCAATTCATTCAAGAGTTGGTCTGTGATATCATCAGGATTACATTCAATCGTAATTTCAGGCTGAGGTGATACATTAAAATTATCTTGAATGGCAGAAAGAATTTTGGAGATAAATAAACCACCGGCTACGCTGGGCGTACCTCCGCCAAAATAAATTGTTTCAACAGGTGTATCTGCGAGATAATTTTTTCTCATTTCAAGTTCAAGCAACATGGCTTCTAACATGTCATGCTGATTTTTACTTGAAGTAGAAAAATGAAAATCGCAATAATTACATTTTACCTTGCAGTATGGAACGTGTATATAGAGTCCGGCCATAAAAAAAGCGGCTCACATGGCCGCCATTTTTTATTTTTTATCTTCTTTCTCAGCGTATTCGTCGGCTGTTGGCTCTTTAAAATATACGTTTCTCAAATCAAGATAACGCATGCCATTCGTTTCAAGCTGACGCACACTTGCCTGAACCAGCATCATGTCTTCACCATACCACAAGATGATGAACGGAGCCTCTTCCATGAGTACTTTCTCTGCAGCAGCAAATGATTTGTATGCTTCTTCTTCAGTGGATGCGTGCACACCTTGTTCAAACAACTTATCATATTCAGCATTTTGAAAACGCGAACTATTCACGTAAGATGGAAGGCTACGATCAGATGGTACAATTTTTCCATACGCATTCAACAACCAGGTTTCAGGACTAGGATAGTCACCAAACCAGGTAGTGCGGAAAATATCTGCACGTCCGTTACCTTGGTTTTCAATGAGGTCATTAAATTCTATAGCTTCAATTTCTACATTGATATTTAACACACTTCTCAACTGATTCTGAATTTCTGATGCAACCAGATAGTGATCATTTCCTAATCTGAACTGGAAAGTTAGTGTTGGAAAACCTTTACCATCAGGGTATCCTGCATCAGCTAGTAATTTTTTTGCCAACTCAGGATTGTATTGGTATGATGCATCTTCTATACCTTCAAAATCGTAGTCTTTGAATATTTTTGGCAGTGGCGGAGTAACCCCGAATTTGCCAATTTCATAGGCCTGATTTTTCATGATTTTTTCAACCAGTTTTTGGCGATTAATTGCGTGATTAATGGCTTTGCGCACGTTTTTATTCTTGAGTACTTTATTGGTCATGTTGAACTCAAGATACGTAGTTGACAATTGCGGCTCACTGATCAAAACATATTTTGGCGGTTTGCTCTCAAAGTCTGCAATACGTTCTTCAAGTACTTCAGAGATTCTGGTGATAGGTACGTTTGGAATATAGCTCATTTTACCTGACCAGAAAAGTTCCATTGGGTCTTCTTGATGTTCATAATAACTGAATACCACAGAATCAAGGTATGGCAATTGATTTCCTTTTTCATCTTTACCGTGATATTTTTGATTTTTACCTAACCGCACTACTTCAGAAGTAGACCGTTTGTCGTAAACAAACGGACCGGTTCCAACAGGAATAAATTCAGGCGCTTCGACTGCTTCCTTTGGAACAATCACCGCATGAATAGCAGCTAGTTTTTGCAGAAAAATGGTACTGGTTTCTGTCAGCGTGAAAATTACTTTATTGCCGTCCGCTTTGATGCCTGAAATTTCTGTTGCTTTGCCGTTGTAGAAATCATCACCACCGGCGATAGTATTTTTAAATGCAGCGTAGGCTCTGTTTTCAGGACCGGCAGTGTAAATGGTAGTGAAGGTATAAAGTACATCTTCAGCTGTTAGTTTGCGGCCTTTGCCACCTTCAAAAACTTCATGGTCATGGAAATAAACATCATCTTTCAGGGTGAAAGTGTAAGTGAGGCCATCTTCTGAAACCTCCCATCCTGTTGCCAGGTTAGGTTCAACCTCCAGCGTTTTTGGATTGTATTTCACCAATCCTTCTAAAATCTGGTCATAGACCTGGGCTGTTTCAAGCTTTTGTACTTCAACCACCCGGGTTGGAGAGAAATAACTTCCAATAGGCATATTAAAAGTACCGCCGTACATAGAAACGCTGTCAACATTATTGTTATTGTCATCTCCGGAACCCCCGCAGGAGTTAAGAAAAACAACCGGCACACCTGCCAGTAAAAGCATCCATTTTTTGATCATAGGCTTACCGGTTTTTTATAACCGATCGGGTTTTGATAATATGCCAAATATATATCAAAATTATGAAAATCTTATCTGAACTAAATTTTCACCTACCTACCAATAAGGCAACTTCGTAGAAAAAAAATATCTGTTAGTCTTGTTTTTATTGAAAGTTAGTTTTAATATTGCACTAACTTTTGGACTTACAAGGTTTTTAAAGAAATCTATCATGTTGAAAAACAGTTATTTACTCTTACTCTTTTTAGGAGCTTCCTATACTTCGTTTGCTGATTTATCTATTGAAGGTCATTATCAGGGAAAAAATCTCTTTGTTCAAAACCCAGAAGATGAAGACGGATTTGGTTTTTGTGTAACAAACGCAACCGTTAACGGAGATCCTATTTCTGACGGAATTCAATCTAGCGCATTTGAAATCAATTTTGCTGAGTTTAATCTCAGAATTGGTGATGCTGTATTTATTGTGCTTGAGCACGGTATGGGTTGCAAGCCAAAAATATTGAATCCTGAAGTACTCTTACCTAAAAGTACATTTACTGTTGCCGATGGTGATATATCATGTACCCCAGACGGAACATTGACATGGACAACTACCGGTGAATCAGGCAAACTCACATTCACCATTGAACAATATCGTTGGAACAAATGGGTATCAATTGGAGAAGTTGATGGATTAGGAACTGAAGGACCCAATAAATACACTTTTAAGGTTTCTCCGCACTCAGGTGAAAATAAAGTACGTGTAGTTCAAACTGACCATACAGGTAAAAAACGTCCATCACCGGAAACTACTTTTACTCCAACCAATGTCAAGGAACCAACAATTACTCCACTCAAGGTTAAAGATGTAATCAAATTTATTGCTGATGGAGCAGCTGTTGAAACTAAGTATGAAATATATGATGCTTACGGCAACATTGTGAAGAAGGGTGTTGGAGATAATGTAGATTGTACAAACTTGAAAAAAGGGGCGTACTATATTAACTACGACAATAAAAACGAAAAATTCGTGAAAATATAAATTAGTCAATTCTATATTTAAATCCCGGGTTACCTAGTAGTCCGGGATTTTTTTTAATCTATTATTTATGAAATTGGAACACATTGGAATTGCGGTGCGCGATATTGAAAAGTCTAATAAGTTGTTTTCTGTTCTTTTCAAACAAGAGCCTTACAAGACAGAGCAAGTAGATTCTGAAGGCGTGCTTACGGCATTTTACAAAACCGGTGAGACAAAAATTGAACTTTTGCAAGCAACAAAACCTGATAGCGCCATTGCCAAATATATTGACAAAAAGGGAGAAGGTATACATCATTTGGCATTTGAGGTTGATAATATTGATGAAGAAATTGAGCGGCTTCAAAAAGAAGGTTTTGAGCTGATTAATAAAACGGCTAAAGATGGTGCTGACAATAAGCGTATCGCCTTTTTGCATCCAAAATCAGCAAATGGTGTTCTGATAGAAATTTGTCAAGAAAAGAAATAATTAGACTTGTTTCAGCACTATTCTGAACGTTGTTCCTTTTTCAGGTTCTGAGTGAAGCACAAATATTTTTCCTTTGTGAAAATCTTCTACTATTCTCTTAGCTAGTGAAAGACCAAGACCCCATCCTCGTTTTTTTGTTGTATAGCCAGGTTGAAAAACGGTTTTAATTTTGTTGGCCGGAATTCCTTTGCCGTTATCTGATATGTCAATATAAAGATCCTGTTCAAACGGATGCACCAATATTTTTATCTGCCCTTCACCTTCAATAGCATCAACGGCATTTTTAACGATATTTTCAATTACCCACTCAAGTAATGGGGCGTTAATCATGGACTTCATTTCATCAGCCTCAGATATAAATTGAAGATGAACCTTTGATGAAATTCTTTTTTTCAGATATTCAGCCGCGCGCTCAACGACTAGCGCAATTTCCAATTCTTCTAGTGAGGATTCTGACCCTATTTTAGAAAACCTATTGGTAACAGTATTCAACCGATCAATGTCTTTTGCAATTTCGTCAGTAATTGAGCGATCAACCCCTTGACCATTCAATAATTCATTCCACGCCATCAGTGATGAAATTGGTGTTCCTAACTGATGAGCTGTTTCTTTGGCCATACCCACCCAAACCTGATCTTGTTCAGCTTTTCTAAATGTGCTGAACACAAGATAAGCGATTAGGATAAACAAACCGATCATGAAGAACTGAACAAACGGAAAATATTTCATTTGTACCAGTTCAGGAGAATGTTCGTAATAGATTACGCCTTTGTTTTTATTCCCTAAATCAACAAGAATAGAATCATCTGAATGAGGTAGTAAATTGTCATGCAAAGGTCCGGTAACCGTGTCATACTGCGGCATATTGGTGGCAATTATTTCTCTGCTGTTGCTATTAATAAATACAACGGGCACCAAATATTCATTGTTTACTAATTCATCACTGAATGCATTCACCAAGGAATCACGACTAAATTTTAACCTAGCAAGCTGCTCATTTTTGAAGAACACGCTATCAAAATAAAATACCTTTTGTTTTTCACTCATGTACAAATCCATTTCTATAGGCGTATGATTTTTTTTCCATACCGGAAGAAATGATTTGAGACTATCTGTCTTCACCGCCCTGAATACGGAATCTCTAAATGCTTTTGTTTGCACACTATATTCATCACGAATATTTTTTGAGATCAAACTATCAAGCCCTGCCAAATTGTAACTTGATACAATGTTTTCATCCATATCCGTAACAATCATAGGAACGGTAGACACTTCACCTAAAATTTTGACTACAAAGGAATAGTCATCAAGCGGGCGGTTAGCTTCTTCAATGGCCATAACCCACATACCCACGGTTCTAAAATCGTTCTCTTCAATGACAGAAAGTGCTTCACCTAATTCTTCAAATACCCGGTTGGTAAGATTAACCAATTCTGACTTGCGTTTAACATTATCAGCCCATTGATGTACTCTATCAACCTCACGATCTTGTACTTTGGACACAATTCGGTAAGAAAACCAAATGGACGCAACCACCAAAAGAATAGCGGATCCAAGTAGCGCAATTTTCCAACGTTGTTTTCTGTGATATAAGTTCATGGTTATGGCAAATAACGAAAATATTGATGGAATAGTTTATTCGTCTTCACCAAATTCCACTTCTTCCTTTTCATTTTTTGATTTTTCTTCCAGGTCACCAAAGATATTGCCTGATCTGTTTTTTTTCTTCTTTATCTTATCTGTTGTGACCGTATCAGATGCTTCATCCTCATAAAAAATAAACTCAACCTGTGCTTTATTGCGATCTTCCATTTCAATTACAGTTGAATCATTTTTATACATACCAAATTCAGTTTTCAAAATAGATTTCAAGGTTTGTTTCTCTGTCGCGAGATCTTCTTTCAATTCATTTTTGAGCTCATTGTTATCCATTGCAAATACCGGATTATCCATTGGACCGGACATAGTCATATAGATTACCAAACCTAAACCATCATCTTCAATTTTGCCAAATTCAGTATATTCAGCTACAGTTTTTAGTTCTCTGAATCTAAAGCTAAAGTGATATTCAACATTATTATCAAAGTCATGCCAGCCGAATAGTTCAACAGTAAGTGCGTTGCTGGCAATGATCATTTTCGGAATATAAATTTTTCTGTCTTTAATTTCTATAGTATTAGACAGGGTAGCAAATTTGAGATGCAGCAACTTGTCTTCAAATTGATCAATGTGCTTATTGAGCATCAGTTTTAATGCTTTGTTCGATCTCATATAATCAGTAATCAATTTCATAGTTTCCATATTATTGAGTTCTCCATTGGTGATCTCAATATTTGAAATTGCAAACAATTTATCTTCAATTAACGAGAAATAAGGATTGAAAAACATGAGTATATCCAAGTTTCCGTTTGACTTGCCGGAAAGATGTTCATCGGTGATAGTTTCTTGATCAAAATTTTTCCATTCAGTAAACATTCTTTTCACGTCAATGTTTTTATACAAGAGGTTTGCTTCTATCACATTTCCTGCATCAACCAGATTATTGAGCATAAGTGTTCCGGCAACTGAGCCACCCATGGTGTTCAGGGAAAAATTCGTCGCAGTAGCCTTTCTATTCATATAAATAAGATTGGTGTTCACATTCTCAAAAACATGTTCATCCCAATCTAATTTTCCAATTTCAAGATCAACATTAAGATTCAAATCAGCGGGCAGAATGAATTTTTCAGGTGAATCGTCTTCATTTTCTTTTGTTTCACCTATAAATTCATTGAGGTCAACATGCTCTGATTCAACAGTAGCTATCATTCCAAGACCACCAAATCCGGCAAGATATTGTAGTAAATTATTGAGTGCGCCATTCACCAGAAAATCAGACTTATCAGTTTTAAATGAAAGATCTTTCACAGCGGCATCGTTATCTACGATTACCACATTTCCGTTCATGTCCTGGTAAGTTATTGGATCTTTAACATGTTTGTAAGACACGTTTTTTAAAGCAAGAGAGCCGTTAGATTTAGAAACCACAAATTTATCAGCACGATACTGAGGGTCAAGAAAACGAATAGCCAGATCACAATTTAAAACAATATTGCCTTCAATTTTTTCAATGCCAGGAAACTGAAAAAATTGATTAAAACTGAAGAGGTCTAAATTCCCCTTCATTTTGGTGTGAATATTAGGTTCACTGAAATTGCTTACATCTCCGTTGCCTTCAAAAAAACTATTTAGTAATTTAAGATTAAATTTTTTGAACGCCAGATTTTCTTCACGATCAGTTTGTGCGTTTTCATAGCGTCCATCCAATTGAATATCATAAATTTTTAAGTTGTTAACGGGATTCGTAAGAGTGCCTTGATCCAGCCTAAAATCCGCAGTAATAGATGGCATTGCAGTTTTTGACATTGGGCCTTCTATATGTGAACTGAAGGATAATTCACCGGTGCTTTTGTATTTAGTAGCGGATGGCATTGTGCCCGCAGAAAGCGAGTTTGCGAGGTCTGCCAACTCAATGTTTTTTCCAGAAATTTCAAGATCAACTGATGTTGAGTCAATGTATCCCGTTAGCTCAAACGGCATTTTGGCTATGGTAATGTCTCCTTGAGTAAACGTGTACTTTTCACTTTGGGTATTAACATGTAAAATGATATTGCCTGTTGCAGGTTTATTACGAATTAAGGTAAGTGAATTGCTTTTGAGTTTCTCCACAAACATTTCCGTTTCAGCATGTATTTCAAATTCATTTTGAGAAAAATCACCACTGAGCAATGCCTTGTTAAAATCAATGCAATAGTTCTGTCCGGTTGCTAGGTTGAGGTAGGTAAACTCAAGTTCATCAATTCTCAACAAATCCATCACGAATCTGAAATTGGATTCAGTGGTATCATCATCCTCTTTCAATATATCATAGTTCACATCACCGCTTGCCGCAGTTTTCAGGTTAAGTTTTGATTTCTTAAATGAGATTCGGTTCACGCGGTAATCACCATTCCACAAATCCCAAATATTAAAACTTAAGAATGCTTGTCTTGAATAAAACAAGGTGTCTTCGCTTAAGGTTTCTTTATACGCATCGTGAATGAGTACGTGTCTGAATTCAAGTGATGCGCGCGGAAAATCATGAAAGAAAGATAATTCAATACTTTGCACATCCAAATCAGTATTGAGATGGCTGTTGATTTCATCTATTGCGTATTGTTTAATATCATCTTCATAAATGTGCAGCAATACCACAACGGTTGTCACTAAAAAGAGACAAACAAAAAAAACCCAGAAAAGAATTTTTTTAAGGTATCGCCAAAATTTCTTCATCCAACCTGTAAAGGTAGTTTAGACCATAACGCAATACCAGCTATAGTTACAGAGTTTATCAACCTTGTGGGGTTGATACGTGAAGTTAAATCAGAAATTCTTTTTAAGCTCGTTGAGTCCTTGGTTGAGTTCTTTCATGCCTTCATCCAGGACTTCATCCAGCGTGTCCATGGCATGATTGAGTTCTGAAGAAGTGTCACTAAGTTCTTCAGTCACTTCATTAACACCGTGTTGAATAGCGTTGTTGACAGGGTTTGTTGGCGGTGGTGGCGGTGGCGGTGGTTCAGAACCACATGACAATAATGCAAGCAAAGGAAGTGCAGCAATACTTTTCAAAACAAATTTCATAATAGATGCTTTAGGGTGATAAATAATAATGAAACAGAATTACTCTAAGAGGTAAAAAAAGCAAGGAGTATCAATTCCATCTATTCGTATATCGAAATTAATGATTGAAATTGAGATTTGAAAAGTATTCTCAAAAAAAATAAAGCCCTTAACTTTGACATAAATCTAAAAAACAGAAAACATGGCATTTGAATTACCAGCACTACCATATGCGCACAACGCGCTAGAACCGCATATTGACGAACTAACCATGCAAATTCATCATGGCAAACATCATGCAGCATACACCACTAATTTGAATGCTGCTTTAGCCGGCACTGAATTAGAAGGAAAAAGTATTGAAGAAGTTCTTCAGAAATGTGTTGACATACCGGCTGTGAGAAATAACGGTGGCGGTTACTACAACCACAATCTCTTTTGGACAGTAATGAGTCCTAATGGCGGCGGCTTGCCTTCAGGTGAATTAGCTGATGCTATCAATGCGGCATTCGGATCTTTTGACAATTTTAAAGAAACATTTTCAAAAGCAGCTGCAACCAGATTTGGATCAGGATGGGCATGGCTTTGCGTAAAAAAAGGAGGTGTTGTTGAAGTATGTTCTACTGCAAATCAAGACAACACCCTGATGCCCGGCATAGGTTGTGGAGGCACTCCAATTCTTGGGCTTGATGTATGGGAGCATGCATATTATCTTAAATACCAGAACCGCAGACCTGATTACGTGAATGCTTTTTTTAACGTGATAAATTGGAATGAAGTGGCCAGCAGATATGCAAAATTTAAATAGTACTTACACCTATTCTGCGTTTACTTTTACCATATACTTTTTAAGAAATAACTAATCAACCAGAATAAAATGGGGAGTCTATGATTCCCCATTATTTTTTATCATACTCAACAAAGTCTTTAGGATCTTTAGTAAATTGCATGAACATGCGTTTTTTATTACTACCCTTCTTGATTGTCACTTTAACATCATGTTATAAGGATAAAACTTTTCCAATTGATCCTGATTGTCCTCAAATAATCAGCTATAGTTTAGAAATAAAACCCATTATAGAAAGTTCATGCATGACAGGCTTAGGCCCAGGCACCGGTTGTCATGATGCTTGGATTACAAATTACACACCCATTAAAGCATATTGTGATGCCGGCATTTGGCAATACGAAGTGCTTACTGCTCACACCATGCCGGTGATGCCAAATGATTTTGGAATAGACTCTCTTACGGCAGACGAAATAAAAACCATGCAATGCTGGATCAAGCAAGGATATCCGGAAAATTAATCTAACAGATTGTATTGAAGCGTCGGTAAATTAAGGAAGAGTGACTTCTTCAAATTTCACCTCGTATAATTTAGGCCACCATTTTCCGGTAAGGTAAGTTTTACCGCTTGACTTATGATGCGCGATACCGTTTAAAACATCTGCACCCGGAACACGCCCGTCAATCACAATATCAGCACAATCAATTACAGACAGCACTTTACCATACGCAGTATCAACTTCAACGATATAGTCTTCAGTATACACGTTGATGAAAAGGTTGCCATTGATTAGTTCCAGCTCATTTAAATTGGAATAGTCTGACTGATCTGAAAAAACATATAGCTGTTTTACTATTTCAAACGTGTGCGGATCTCTCCAAACAATTTCATTTGTGCCATTAGACATGATGATGTATGTGCCGTCATTACACAAGCCCCAGCCTTCACCTTCATAATTCATTTCTCTGATTTTATTAAAGTTCAGGTCATAGACAAAACAAGTTTTATCTGTCCAGGTTATTTGATAAATAGTATCATTGAGAATGGTAATCCCTTCTCCAAAATAACTTGGTTCCAAAGAAATTTTTCTTAGGATCTGACCTGTGTTCAAATTTACTTCTGCCAGTATAGATTGCCCTAATTGTCCGGTACCTTCAAATAATTGATTGTTGTTAAATTCAAGCCCTTGTGTATACGATGATTTGTCATGTACGTAAGATTTTACGATGACTGCTTTTTTCTGTACCGGTGCGGTATCTGAGAACAATACAATTTTACGGGTATCACCATGTTGTTCTCCATCTGATGTTTGATAAGATAGATGTATTTTAGTGAAACCAACATTTCCATTTTTGGTGTCAATTTGAATTGTTTGAGTCACGGCATCTAAGCCGGTTTGATATAAAGTGTCTGCAAAATAAAGCTCAAGGTTTTTTACTTCTGTTGGTTTGTTAACTTCAATTTGTACTTCAATGATATCGCCTACGGTGAAGTCGTCTTCATTCAAGGGGCTGATTATTTTTAGGGGTGGTTGATTTTTTTGCAAATGCTCATCACCGTCATTATTTTGTTCTCCGCTGCAGGCAAAAAGTACAGCAGGTAATACCAGAAGTGTAAGATATTTTACGCGAAATAAATTCATAATTAAAAATTTGAAATCATATCCATGAGCACTTGTTTTTTGCGAGTAGAAACCGGCACACGGGTTCCGTCTTTCATCACAATTTCCCCGGCTGATTTAAGGAATTCTTTAATGAAATTGGCATTGATAAGATGAGATTGATGCACTCTAATAAACTGATGTTCTGATAAAAGATTGTCAAATTCTTTCAGCGTTTTTGTTACCAATAGTTTTGTTCCGTCAACAAAATAAAACATGGTATAGTTGATATTAGATTCGCAGCGCAGAATTTCATCAATATTAACGATGTGAATTTTTTCAAGTGTATTCAACGCAATGCGTTTCGTCTTTACAAAATTTTCTTTGAGCAAATCAATTCGTTGGGTAGGTTTATCTTGGCTTTCAACACGGCTTACGGCATCCATCAATTCATCAGGATCAATGGGTTTGAGCAAATAATCAACGGCTGAAAATTTAAACGCTTTCACTGCAAACTCATCACTTGCGGTAGTAAAAATTAATTTGAAATGAACATCAGGAACAATTTCAAGCAAATCAAAGCCGCTGCCATCTTTCATTTGAATATCCAGAAAAACAAGATCGGGTTTTTGCTCACGAATCAATTTTGCTCCGGTAACTACTCCTTCAGCAGATCCAATGACTTCAATGTTTACACAATAATTTTCTAAATCAGATTTCAACACAGAAATTGCTTCAGGAATATCATCAATAATAACAGCACGAATCATATCAATTTTTTTATCTGATTAAAATCTATTTCGTTGTGACTTGCATGATACGTGCAAGCCCCATTTTTGATAAGTAAAATTTGTGGAGATTGATGCACCACCCCATAGCGGTTGGCAATTTCATCTGAGATGTTGCGGTAATTAAGCAAGTCAAGATACCAGGGTTCAATTCCTATAGTTTGATCCCAATACAACTCAAGGCGGTTTTTAGCCATAGATGAAATAGAACAACGTGTGCTGTGTTTAAAAATGAGTACCGGTTTTTCACCAGAAATATTTTCAAGATCAGCTAACTGGCTCATCTCTGTTAGATGATTCCAGTTTACTATTGTTTTGTTTTTAGAAGATCCCCACATCAGAAAGCAGCTTTAAATTGCTTTAAAAAACGGATGTCATTTTCAGAGTACATTCTCAAGTCAGTCACTCTGAATTTTAATTGAGCAATACGTTCAATGCCCATTCCAAAAGCAAATCCGCTGTAGGTATTACTGTCAATACCACAAGCCTCTAATACATTAGGATCAACCATGCCACAACCCATAATTTCAAGCCAGCCGGAATATTTACAGACATTACATCCTTTACCTGCACATAAGGTGCATGAAACATCAACCTCAGCACTTGGCTCAGTGAAAGGGAAATACGAAGGGCGCATACGTATTTGAGTTTTCTCACCAAACATTTCACGTGCAAAATATAATAGTGTTTGCTTCAAGTCAGCAAATGAAACATCTTTATCAATATATAATCCTTCAATCTGGTGAAAAAAGCAATGTGCTCTTGCTGAAATGGCTTCATTGCGATATACACGCCCAGGAGAAATAGTGCGTATTGGTGGCTTGCTTGATTCCATCACCCTCACCTGAACAGAAGAAGTATGCGTGCGCAATGCAATTTCACTTTTTGGATCTGAACCATCACCTTTTGCAATAAAAAAAGTGTCCTGCATATCTCTTGCCGGATGATCAGGTGGAAAATTCAATGCAGAAAAATTATGCCAGTCGTCTTCAATTTCCGGTCCTTCAGAGACGGTATATCCGATGCGTTTAAAAATTTCTACAATTTCGTTGCGCACAACAGCAAGCGGGTGTCTGCTGCCTAATTCCAAATCCTCTCCCGGTCTGGTCAAATCGTAATCACCGCCCTTATATGAACCTGATGCTGAAAATTGTTCAGTAGCCTCAGCAAGTTTAGATTCAGCCATGGTTCTGACATCATTGATCAGTTGACCAAATTCCTTTTTTGACTCATTGGGAACTTCTTTCAATAATTCATATAAACCTTTAACTAATCCTTTACTGCCTAAAAATTGCACCCTGAAGGTTTCCAATTCAGCCTTTGATGAAAGCACAGATTTATCAATACTTACGCGGATTTCAGCAATTTTTTCTTTCAATTCCATAGATGCAGTGTAACTTTTAAGGGATCTCAGTTGTTTTACCAATAGAGACGCCAATATAGGCGTTGCTAAATTACATAAAAAAGCAACCGATACTCAAAGTGATAACGCTGACCACGGATAATTGAAACATACTTTAACAGATCGTATATGAGAACAAAAAAAATATTGAGTCGGCTATGCGCTTTTGCATTCATCTCTGTTTTGACCGCGGCTTGTCAAAAAACTGAACCCACTTTGGCCAAAATTACCGTACTTGATACGGATGGAAACCGTTTAGAAAACGCCGAGGTGCGCATCTATGGTGAGTCTACCACAACTGATCCACACGGAGCCATGATCATTGATAAAACCTTGATTACAAATAATAAAGGAGAAGTAATTTTTGACTTTACACCAGATTTTAATGTGGGTCAAGCCGGATTTGCTGTACTCACATTGGAAGTAACGGCAAGTGATGAATTGGAAGGAGAAGGCCTCATTAAAATTGAAGAAGAAAAATTGAATGAACACACCGTAATTATGGAACCCATGTAAAACTCAGCTCAAAAACAAGGCTGATTAAACAACCAAATGGACTTAATTACCGTATTATAGCTAACGAAAGTATGCATTGAAGCAGAAAAAAAACTATTTTTGCTAATACGCAGATTGTTAAATGTGCCAAAAACTGAAAAAATGAATAAACTAATTGCCAAAGCAGGAATTGCAGTTTTCTTTGCAGGACTGATTTCTGTATCACTTTTATCGTGCCGTAAAGAAAGTCCAACCATTGCGCGTATTTATGTGGTTGATACTGCCGGAAATCCTTTTCCCGGAGCAATGGTTCGCTTGTACCCAACTCCTACTGTAATTGAACATGGCGCAATCATTATTGATGATACCCTCTATGCCAACGCTGAAGGAGTTGCCATTTTTGATTATACCGAAAATTATAATTTAGGCCAAGCAGGGTTTGCTGTGTTAGATATTGAAGTGAGCAGCGGAGATACCTTGTATGGAGAAGGCATCATTAAAATTGAAGACGAAAAAACTTCAGAAGAAACCGTGGTGATCACACCGTAATAGACAGTACTATTTACTTTATAAATCCACCCATTGAGGTGGATTTTTTTTTACTATTCTTGGTACAAAGTCAATGCTGACATTTAATACGAGCAGGATGAGAAAAGCTGCAATGCATAAAAAATAAGCGCACTCATGTGGATTAAGAAGGTCGTTATGGGTTACTCATGTTTTTGTAGAGAGCAACAACTACACACCAATATGCGATGGCATAAAAAGTAAGAGTCAGCACTAATTTGGAACAATCCAGTAAGATGGATTCACATGCACGATATCACCTTCTGCCGTGATTTTGCAAATTTCAAAATGCACATCCGATGTACCGGATTCATTCACAAGTAAAACACCTATTTCATCTTTTGTTTTTACCTGATCTCCTTTGCTTACGTATGTTTCTGATAAATTAGAATAAATGGTTCTATAATCACCATGCGCAATGATAACTGCTTTTCCGGCGCCGGGAATTACAATAACACTGCTCACTTCACCATCATACACTGCACGCACGGTTGAACCTTTAACCGTAGTAATATCCACCCCATTATTATACGTGTACACATTGATATGTACAGGGTGCGCCTGTTTTCCATACCCACGCGTAATTTCTCCCTTGCTCACAGGCCATGGCAATTTCCCCTTATCTGCTTCAAAACCTTTATTGCTTAATTCCAATTCCTTTATTTCCTTTTCTGTCATTGGCTTGTCATCATTCTTTTTCTTCTTGTCTAAAATTTCTTTGTTCAAAGCAGCGTTGAGTGCGTTTTTTAATTCCTTTTCTTTCTTTTTCTGTGCTTCTAATTCCTTTTGTAGTTGCGCTTCTTTTCCCTTTAGATTTTCAATTTGTTTTTTCTGATATTCACGGTCGTTAATATATTGAGCTTGTTCAGTTTTCTGACTATTCAATAAATCATCTTTCTCTTTCTTTTTAGTTTCAAGTTCTGCCAATTCCTGATCAAGTTTTTTCTTCCCGTTTTGAATTTTGAAAATCTGATCAGATCTGAATTTAGAAAGTTGTTTGAGATAAGCCATTCTGCGAGAAGCTTGATTAAATGAATCAGACGATAAGATAAAAATAAGTGACGCACTTTGATTACGCATTTTGTACGCATGCACCAACATCACTTTATATGCGGTTTTCTGGCGCTCAATTTCAACATGCAATTTTTCAATTTCACTTTTTCTGTCTTCAATATCCAACGCAAGTTGACTCAATTGTTTGTCCAAATTGTTTAACAAATCATTGCGGTAGTCAATTTTGCGATCAATCAGGTTGATATTCTCTGTGAGATTTTCTTTGTTCTCTTTGGTTGTTTCAAGCAGATTCTGCGTGAAAGAAATTTTCTTCTGCAAATCAGACTGCTCTTTTTTAAGACGATCACTCTCCTTTTGCTGACCATAAACTATGGCACAGCACATAAAGCAAAGTATCCAAATCAGTTTAGTCACATTTAACATACGATTCAGGAATATTGATGCCAATTTCTTTTCTCTCATTCAGTTTAACAGATCCGTAATCCATATTCACAAAAATAGAATCACGCGGATGCACCAAGCGTATTTTTGTCAATTCGGGCAACATGAAATTATCGTAATTCACTCTGTTCATATAATCAATGTCAATGTCAACCGTATCAGACGGCACTTGAATTGATATTTTATCTAGGTTACGCGTTGCTGTATTGATGTAGTACTGAACAAAAATATTGTCTTCTTCTTTATCATCCGGTTTTTTCAACTCCCTCTTCTTATAACTTGAAAGTATGTAAAAGTCACGCGTGTGTTTGATATTATATTTCAAATCTTCATCATACCCAACCGGCAAGCCCAGTATCAAATCTTGAAAAAAGTTATAGGCAATTTCAGTTCCAAAAATCATTGACAAATATTTGAAATCTTCTTTGAAATAACAGCTTTTCATTTTGTCAGTAAAGAAAATAGAATCAGTTGCAACCAGATAGGTGGCGCCAATTACCGGACCCACACTAAGCGTGCCTGAGAAAGCAGAATCTATTTTCATTTTCACTGTTGCCTTGAAAGAATTAGAGCGCACAGAACTGGTAAAGTCAATACCAATTTTTGAATAGAAAAATTCAAAGGGGATTATATTGATTGAATCCAAATGCTCAAGCAATTCTTTATCATTGAGTCGTTTCATTGGCTCGTTACCACTATCAGCTTTTGTTTTACATGATAGCAACAGGAAAGAAACTGCCGCAGTGAGTGTATATATATAGTGAATTGAATTAATTTTCATAATAGTTTTTGTCCGCAATTTTTTTATTCAGCAAAGCTGATTTATTTCCGTGTCTTGATGCCTCAATCCACATTTGTAAAGCTTTATCAGGTGCGCCGGTTAAAAATAAGGCGTCACCATAATGTTCCAATATTAAGCCGTTGCGTGGTTCATGTATTGCAGCCATTTCTAAAGATTCAAGTGCCTTTGTAAAATTTTTCTGTTGAAGAAATAACACGCCCTGTGCGTGCAAAACCTGAGCGTTTAGCGGATTGATTAAAAGACCTTTTGAAACAGACGTATTTGCTTCAGCGTACTTTCCATCCAAATAAAGATAATACGCCTTGATGCCTGTAGCTTTTGCATCTGTTGGATTACTTTGGTCAGCCTGATCAAAATACGCGTATGCCGCTGATTGATGATTTTGCCTGAATTCCATAATGCCAAGATGAATATAAAAATCAGCCAGCAAAGAAGGATTATTCACTACCAGATCTTTTCCAAGAAATAAAAATTCTTCTGCCTCAGTATATCTTTTTGTTTCATAAGCACCAATACCCGTGTGTAAATAAAAAACCGGTTGTGATGGAAAAAGTTCAATGGCCTTTTGCGCATCCGTATACAAAAATTCAAATGCGCTCAGTTCTTGCTCAAGAAATAATAACTGATTCCAGAAAGAAAAATCCGATGCATTCAAATCACACACAATTTTGAATTGCTCCAAGGCCTTTTCACTCTTTCCTTGATTGAGTAAAAATGTCCCATAATACGTGTGCAATGTCTGATTTTTCAGCGAAGCATCATAGACCAAAACGTACAAACTTTCAAGACCTTGTTCAGCAATTTTTGCATCAGGATTTGTGTAATCAAATGGCATACCACTTAGTGTCCACAACAATTCCAATTTTCTGTCTAACGAAATATCAGACTTTGCAAAGCCCTGTTTATACAAATCAAAACCTCGTTGTGTATTTTTTAATCTGATTTCAGCATCTGCAGTTAAAAAATACCCCTCACCCGCATCCGGATTAATGGCGATCATTTCTTCACCCATCAAACGCGCTTTTTCAAATTGATCTTGTCCCAAATAATAAATCCCCAAGGTTTTTCTCATCTCAGTATCTTTTGGGTTTTCACTCAACAATAAATTAATTTCCTGCTGTGCTTTTTCGGGTTGTTCAATGATCATATACATCTCATACTTGGCAATCGCAAACTCAGGTATTCTGCCAATTTCAGTTTCAATTTCATTCAGCATAGCAATAGCCTTTTCATATTGCTGGCTCAGAATAAGTACATCAGTATATTGATATTTTAATTCAATATTTGGTTCATCATCTTGCAGGGCAATTTCATAATACTCTGCACTCTTTAAAAAATCACCCGTGCGATAATACAATTGTGCAAGATTAAGCGCATACCACTTATTCGTGTTGTCTGATTTGTACGCCGCCTGTCCGGCTATTAACGCCTTGGAAACATTTCCGGTGAGAATATAAAGCTCAGATAAAGCAAAATTCACTGCTCCGTTTTCGGGTTCTATGGAAAGACATTGCTCAAAAAGCGTTACCGCGCGATCATAATGCCCCACCATTTTTTCACTCATGGCTTCATGGAACAATGTTTTGAATTGTTCTCTCGGATCTACCGGTTTAGTTGAATGTGTGCTTTCTTCTTGTGTCTTGCAAGCACTAAAAATAAATACACTCAACCATGCAATAAATGCATAACGTAATACTTTACGATTTGCATACGTAACACCGGAATGGATATTTACTTTTTGAAACATTAAAATTCAATCGTTGTATAATCACCAATACTAAAATCTGACATCTTTCCTTTGATTTGAGCATGATTGCCTATCATGGCGTTTTTGAAAACCGTGCAGCTAATTCTAGTGTTAGACTGAATAATTGAATTGCTGATGACTGCATTTTGTACAACAGATTTTTCTCCAACTGAGACATGCGGACCAATAACAGAATTTTCAATGGTGACATTATTACCAATAAAGCAAGGCGGAATAATTGTGGAGTTGATAAGAGTGGCTGAATCAGCAATTAGTTTTTTGTCTTTATCAAATTCCAATACCCGTTGATTTGTGTGTACAGTTACCTCCTTATTTCCACAATCTAACCATTCATCAACCCTACCCGGCTTAAAGCGTACGCCTTTTTGAGTAAGATTTTTTAACGCATCAGGCAACTGATATTCGCCACCTTTTACAATGTTATGATCAATCAAATATTTTAATTCATCACGCAACTGATCTCCATTTTTAAAATAGTAAATCCCAATCATGGCCAAATCAGAGACAAAAGTTTTAGGTTTCTCAACAAAATCTGTAATGAAGCCCTCCGGATCAAGTTTAACAACACCAAAAGCAGATGGGTCATCAATTTGACTCACCCAAAGAATACCATCCGTTTGATTATCAAACGTGAAATCAGCTCTGAACAGGGTATCAGCAAAAGCAATAACAACCGGGCCCGTTAAACAAGGCTCAGCACACAATACCGCATGCGCCGTACCTAATGCCTGATGTTGATAATAGATACTGCCTTTTGCACCCAATTTTTCAGCAACTGCAATCAATTCATTTTCTGTTTCTTTTCCAAAATCACCTACCACAAAAGCAATTTCATCAATTTTTTGCGGAAGTGTGCGGGCGATATCTTCAACCAAGCGGTGCACAATAGGTTTACCGCCAACAGGCACAAGCGGCTTGGGAATTGTGAGTGTGTGCGGACGTAACCGACTGCCTCTGCCAGCCATGGGAATAATTATTTTCATGCGTTTTGTAAAATGTTTTTCTTGTCAATTCAACTTTCGTTTTTTGGTGAATAATTTCTAACGGAAATTATTTCACCCCGGTACTTCCAAATCCACCAGCTCCACGTGTTGTTTCACTCAGCACGTTTACTTCAACAAATTCTGCTTGCTCATGTTTAGCTACAATCAGCTGCGCAATACGTTCACCATCTTGCACGGTAAAATTTTCATTTGAAAGATTCACCAAAATCACACCAATTTCACCACGATAATCAGCATCAATAGTGCCCGGCGAATTTAAAACCGTTATGCCGTTTTTATAAGCCAAACCGCTGCGAGGTCGCACTTGTGCTTCGTACCCGTGAGGTAAAGCAATGAAAAGTCCGGTTTTTATTAAAGCCCTTTCAAGTGGTTTCAACACTACGGGTGCCTCAATATTTGCTCTCAAATCAACACCTGCTGACGAACTTGTCTCATACTTTGGCAGTGGATGTTTTGATTTATTAATGATGTCTACTTGCATGCATGATAATTTTATGTTGAGATGATTTTGTGGTCGTCAGTTGATTCACTGAATAATGGATTCAAAACGACAGCTACCTCAGCCCGTTCAAAATTAGATAAAATATGTCTTTCTGAGTGAGGATAAAGGTCTTTCTATGAACAGGACAAGACCAATAAATAGTGCTGAGAAAATAAACCCGATCAATAAATTCTGTGTCACCTGATCACCCTGCAACCATAATCCCAGTAAACACAAGATGATAGCGACCGACAGATAGAGCGCAATTTTTCTAAGATTGTATTTGATAGGATAGTGCTTTTGACCAAAATACCACGACCCGGCAGTCATACTCGCATAGACAAACAATGTAGCCCATGCCGCGCCGGTGTAGCCAAAAAATGGAATGAAAATAAAATTCAACACCAGGGTCATCAAAGCACCACCAACAGCAATCCATGCTCCGTACAAAGGTTTATCTGCCAGCTTATACCAAATACTCTGGTTATAATAAATACCTAAAAACACATTGGCTAACAGCAGCACAGGCACAACATGCAAACCCTCCCAATACGCAGGTTTGGGCAAAAACCACTTAAAAATATCTAAAGACAATGATACGCTTAAAAAAATAAAAACTACCACAATCACAAACCAGGTCATTACCCTTGAATAAATTTTTGCACGGTCAGCATTTTTCTCCTGGGCAAAAAAGAACGGTTCAGCCGCGTATCTAAATGCTTGTATCACCAAGGTTATGATGATAGATAATTTATAATTGGCAGAGTACACACCAACCTGTGCACTCGCAAATTCAAGATCATTGGACTGTGCGTAAACAATATATTTTAGCAATGGCCGATCAATAGCTTCATTTACCATACCTGCTAAACCAGCCAGTGCAATGGGTGCAGCAAACATGAGATAAGTTTTGTAATCAGCTTTTGGAAAACTGAATTTGAATTTTTTCAAGTCGTTTAATAACATCAGCGGTTTAACCAAACTGCCCAATAAATTTGCTATGAAAACATATCCAATACCTATGGCAGGCGAATACAACACACTTGCTAACGAACTTGCATCACCCCCGTCTACCTGACGTTTTGCATAGAGAATAAAAATGAGATTGAATAGAATAACTGCGCCAATTGAACTCAGATTAACCAAGGCAAATTTTCTGGCTTGATTCTGCTGTCGTAATCGGGCAAGAGGCAACGCTGTGCATGCATCAATTACAAGAATAACTACAAACACCATCACAATATATTGATACTGCGGATAGAGTAATACATTCGCAATAGCTTGTGAAAAGAGTAGACCAAGAATTAAAAAAATTCCATTCAGAATGAGGATGATTGAAAAGATTTCAGTGTAGGTTTTTTCCTCATTACCTGATTTGCTGACAAACCTGAAATAGGTAGTTTCAAGACCAAACGTTAGCAGCACCGCCAAAAAAGTAGCATACGCATAAAACTCACCCACTACGCCAAATTCAGCCGGGGCAAATATCCAAACATGCAACGGAACCAGCGCATAGTTCAACAGTCTTCCAAAGATGGTAGAAAGACCATAAACAGCTGTTTGTCCTGCCAATTTTTTAAGGGTGCTCATGAGATATGTTTACCCGTGTACAACAATTATTTTATTCATAATGCACCGGAACAAGCAGGCCATTTTTTCAGCATTCAACTATTTTACTGAAAATAAAGGGCGAATTATCCGCGGAAATTTGGTTTTCTCTTTTCAAGAAATGCGCCGGTACCTTCTTTAAATTCAACCGTGTCAAAACAATTGCCAAACTCATCAATCTCCTGCTGATAGCCATTGATACCATCTTTAAAATTGGCGTTGACACAGCGTATTGCGGCCGCAATAGCATTGGGTGAGTTAGCAAGAATTTTTGAAGCTATTTTTTCAGCAGATGCCAACAACTCAGCCTGTGGTACAACATGATTTACTAAGCCCCATTGCAAGGCTTCTTGCGCATTCATCATGCCGGCTGTGGTAATCATTTCAAAAGCTTTGCCCCTTCCAACTAACTGCGCCAAACGCTGTGTTCCGCCATACCCGGGAATAACACCAAGAGAAACTTCTGGTAATCCCATTTTTGCATTCTCAGATGCAATACGAATATGAGAAGACATGGCAAGCTCAAGTCCTCCGCCCAAGGCAAAACCATTCACGGCAGCAATCACCGGTTTACTCATATTCTCAACGAAATCAAAGAGTAATTTTTGTCCTGAGGCGCTAAGTTCTTTTCCTTTTGCCTTATCAAAATCAGCAAATTCTTTAATGTCAGCACCGGCAACAAAGGCTTTATCACCTGATCCGGTAAGAATAATTACTCCGGTATTTTTATCTTGATTTGCACTGGACAGCGCATGGTGCAACTCTTCAATAGTCTGCTTATTCAGAGCATTCAGCTGATTGGGACGATTGATTGTGATTTGCAGAATATGCCCGCGTTGCTCAGTGAGTATGTTTGAATATGTCATGATGCAAAAAGTTTAACCCAATAAAGGTATGAATTGATATTACTCACCAACTAGGCTTCAATCTATTTTTTAAACAAGGAGGTGTGAGTTGGTTAGGAGGTAGGAATTAGGGGTTAGGAGTTAGGGTTAAGGTGTTGGTGAAATGGAAAATAATTTCAGCAAATGGTTTCTTTTAAAATAAGCAATGCAATATTGATGGTCTATTTGTGGGTTGCAAATTAAATTCTTAAACGTAGGCGCAGGTCGCGACCTTCGCCAACTGCATTTTATTCCTCAATAAATTCAGCCAATATGCCTTTATCTCCGGCGGCGACAAATTTTTTAATTGGTCCTTTTACTTCAACTCTGAATTGAGGATCTTTGATGTACTTGTAAACCATAGTTGCAGCTTCAAGTTGAACCACATCTTCATCTGCTTCTTTATTATTCAATTTTGACTTTACCAGGGCGGCAAGTTGAAGTATGATGAATTGAGGATGCTTCTTGGCTAATTTGGTTCCCCAGCTAAAAATCATCAAATCATACGGGGCCTCAATAGCCCAGCGGAACATGAAAACGACTGCGTTTTCTCTAGATTTTCCGGGGTCATCTAATTTGCACGCAAAAATATAGTCAACACATTCAATGACTTTTGGTTCTGACGCAACAAAATCTTCTTCATCATCCAGTTTGATATCTTCACACTCTTCAAATTTTTGAGCGTATGCCAAACTACCGGTAATTACAATGAGCAAAATTAAAAGATACTTTTTCATGTTTCAGGGTTTAATGATTTAAGGTAAATATAATTCTTTTGAGTAAATTCTCAACCCTGCACATACAAGATTCAATGCTGAAAGAACGAAGCCATTGACTCCCTTCACCATAGACATTAATCCAATTCTCTGCAAAAAAAATAAGAATTGAATCCTGACTATTGTAAGACATCGTCAGGCGTATACACCGTATCTGCACTTTCAGGCACACCAATACCATACTTGGTTTTATCACTGGTTGCCAGTATAATTGTGTATACAAGATCCATTACCAACCCCATAATAACATACACCAGAATTCCAATAATAACAATAGAAGGACCTGATGCGAAAAGTAGAATACAAGTAAGCGCATTCAAACCTAAAAATGCGAACAATGAATACAAAGCGAATTTATAATGAGCCGGTTTTGGCTTCAGTAATTTTACCCCACCCACAATATAAAAAACACATAAAATAAAACCAAGTATCCCTGACACCATCATCACGTTTGCTTGCGTATCAGACATATAAAGTAGCTCATCAAAAACCTCTTGGCTCTCACGAAAAGGATTTGGTTCTCCGTTCATATCCATAGATGAAAAGCTATGCATCATTCTATTTTGTAATTTGAGCATGCTTGGAATAATGATTTTATAAATCTGTATAAAAACTCCAAACGAACCAAAAATGATCATTAAAATTCCGATTGCCTTTCCCCAGCCCGGTGCTTGCTTTTGCATACTTCACTTTTTTTTTATAGATCTAAGATAGAAAATATTTGGTGTGTTGGATTCATTCATCTTAGAACATGAATTTTTCATTAGGCAGGGGTCAAGTATAAAAAAACCACCCCGACCTTTTGCAAGACCGGGGTGGAGACAGATTGTTATGAGATTGCTAGTTGGATAGAATTGTAAATTCAACTCTTCTATTCATAGCTTTCCCTTCATCTGTGGCGTTATCTGCCACAGGTTTTTCCATACCGTAACCTTTAGCCAACAAGCGCGAAGGATCAATTCCTTTCGAAACCAAGTAAGCCATTACAGCATCTGCTCGCTTTTGCGAGAGTGTTTTATTGAAATCTGCATTTCCCACATTGTCTGTGTGACCAGACAATTCAATTTTTACATTCGGATTTTTTTGCAAGAAATCTATTACGCGATTTAATTCACTGTATGATTCTGTTTTCAATTCTGCCTTTCCGGTTTCAAAGAAAATATTGTTCAACCTAACTGTTGCACCCACTTCAATTGGTACTAAGTAAAGATCTCTTTTAATTTCTTGATACTCTCCAACACTAGTAAGGTCAAGGTTTTCTGATACACCAATAAATCCGGCAGCAGTAGCAGTGAAGTCATAGTTCACTCCGTAAGGCAATACGATGGTGTACTCACCGGTTGTTGGATTTGTTCTGGCAATACCATAATTTTTTCCATCAACTAAACCATTGTATGTAATGATAGCGTCAAGCGGTTCATTTGTTTTTTGATTTAACACTTTACCGGTAATCAAAACTACAGGGTCAGGTTGTACCTCCTCTTTCAACTGAATACGTACAATGTCTTCTTTACCTTTAGAATTTTTTGCGCTGGCCATGTACGCATATTTTCCTTGGGCATCAATAGAGTAATACGCATCCCACTGATCAGTATTTACCCCTTCACCCAGGTTAATTGGCTCGCTCCATTTTGTCCAAGAATCATCTTCACGCTTCACCATGTAAATATCATTGCTTCCCAAACCGCCTTCTTTATTGGTTGAATAATAAAGCGTTTTTCCATCAGAGGCCATGAACGGTGAATGTTCGTCAGTTTCATTATCATTTATTGTTGATCCAAGAGAAACAGGTTTGGTCCATGTTCCGTCATCTTTCAAATGTGTAACATACAAATCTTGTTCTTCATCATTATCAATTTCAGACATAGATAAGATAATATGTTTTCCATCTTGAGTCCAATATGCGCCGGTATAATTTCCAACAGACATTTCATCATACGAATCAATCTCAAGTGACTGAGGTTTTGTCCATCCTTCTTTAGTACGATAAATTACAGAATAACCGCGTTTCACATAGTTTCCTTCAGCGTCATAAATACCTTTAATAACCATGGAGTTTCCATCAGGACTAACACCGGCAATCATGTTATATTGAAGCGAGTTGAATGGCACAGCCGGCATGTGTTCAGCAGTTGCATTATCAATACCATTACTTACATCTGCTACCCAAACATCTTGCGTAGAGTAAGAACCTTTTGTATTCACCGGGTGATCAGATCTGATAAAATAAAGTGTGTTACCATCAGGAGAAATTACCGGAAGAATTTCTGTATACGCCGTGTTAACGTGTTTGTCCATGTGCTGCACCATCTCCGTGTTGAAATCTGTGTAAACACGTGGATCTTTTGCTTTACCAAATTTATACATCGCATTAATCTGCACTCCAAAAGATGCAATGCCAGATTTAAAATCATCATTTGGAATAGATGAAGCAGCAGGAATATTGTACAAAGTATCATACAAACTGTTGAAGTTCATGCCCGGAAAATTTAATTGTGCATAAGCATCCAGACTCAACATCACCGGTAATTTTTGCACCGGATTAATAAAAAATTTCATATGATAATTCAAGCCGCCATTTATTCCTCCACCGGCTTTGTTCCAACCGGATCCATTATCTGTTGACCATTTAGCAAAATTTACCTGCAAGCCAAATCCTTGGGCAAATTTCAAGAATTTAGGTTCATCAGACTTGCATTTTAGAAAGGTGGCAGAAATGGTATGCATTCCATATTTAATATCTTCATACCCTGTTGAAGTTTGAATTGCTTTGGCAGAGCGATTTTGATACCCCAGCTGAATAAATTTTGCACCACTTGTACGGAAACCAGCAAAAGCCGTGAAACCGGTTAAGCCACCCAACAACTCAGCATCACCATACGTATCTAAAAATTCATTTGCTCCTTTGAACATAGACCAGCCTTTGTCAAGACCTATGCCTGCATAGGCCGGGCTCCAATCACCAATCACCGGTCCGAAAGGACCTTTTGGACCATCATACACAAGCATGGATAATAAATTAGGTGCTAGATTATGATAGGTAGTTTCATCAACGAACCACATCAATTCTAATTGCCATTCATACTTCACATATCCCAAGGCTTTTACTGCTTGATCAACGCTAAGTTCTTTGAGAATAGCCGCAACTTTTTCTCGGTTACAACTGGTGAGAATGGCTACCACTTTCAGTTGAGAATCTTCATCTCCCTCTTCAGCTTGCAGCATGAGCAACTGTACAATCAATGCACCTGTTGCCGCATCAGCATCATTGGTGATTTTTACGGTTTCAAAATCAGGAACAATTTTTTCATAGTGCGGAACGTATTTGGCATGAAACTCTTCATACGACATCTGCGCTGATGAATTGAACACAAAAAATAAAGAGGCCACCCATAACCAGGTGCCACTTCTTAAATAATTAAATCGGGTTTTCATAACATCTGTATTTTGGTGCTAAATTATTGGCCACAGAAGCATCAAGTCTACGGTAGATAACCTAACTTTATCCGTAAAAAACCGTAGAAGCCTACTCATGATCTCAGATTGAGACTCTTACTATGAAAACTTTCAATTTACCTTGTTACCAATAAATCATTTGGAATTATTCTTGCAGTACCCTTGATATGAAATTTGCGCATAAGTCCATAAAATCAACCTGTTTTGTGATTCTCTTTTTAATCACCCACCAGAATTTGTTTGCACAAATAACGCCATCTAAAACATCATTTGATTTTGGAGAGATTTATGATGAAGAGGCTTCATTTGTTGATATTACATATACCAACAATACCGGCAAAACACAATATCTGTTGACAATTGATAAACCGAGAGACGTGTACTATCTTTTCTCCGATAAAAAAATTCTGCCAGATAGTTCCATTGTCATACGATACAAAATAAACACAGCCATTAAAGGTAAATTCAACTATACCATTGATATTTATTTTTCAGATTCTCCTACGGCAACCACGTTGTATTTGGAAGGTGATATTAAGAAAGTAAATTCTAATTCGCTTACTGATTGTCCTGATTTTAATGACAAGCCACCATCAGGTGATTTAACTTTTTCATTAGTTGTGAAAGTGATTGATTCTATTACCCGTGAACCAATAGCCAATGCACGCGTTTATTTTGTAGAGCGCGGAGAATTGGTTGGAAATTACACCACCAATCAAAAAGGTATTGTGATTAGAAATTTGCCCTTGGGTTATTATTTTATTACCGCTGAAAAATCACCCTATACCAATAATTATTTTGAAGGATATCTCAACGCTACCAGAAACTATGTTGAGATTGAAATGAGTTATACTGAAATTAATCCTGACACCTATATTGAGCCGGTTGAAATTGTTTCTGATGATGAACCGGAAGAAGATACCACAACTACCAATGTTGTAATCACCAACGATACACCCATTGATTCAACGCCCGTTGAAATTGTACCTGAAATTATTCCGCCACTTACTGAAATACCCGACACCATTCTTGACCCGGGATATTTTAATTACAGCAATATCACGTTTATATTGGATGCGTCTTCATCAATGAACGCAAATGGAAAATTAGAATTACTCAAACTAAGTATGATTGAGTTGGTGAAAATTTTGCGTCCTGAAGACAACGTGACTGTATTGAAGTATGCAGCAGAAACTGAAATTGTGCTTGATCATACATCAGGCGATAAAAAGGATGAAATTATTTCAGCCATTAAAGGAATTAAAACAAGCGGATCAACTGCAGGCGGTGATGCAATTAAAACTGCCTACAATTTAAATTATGAAAAACACTTGCATGACGGCAATAACCTCATCATCATTATTACCGATGGTATGTTTAATAAAGGGGCAAAAGATTATGATGAAACCATCAAGCAACATTATGCGCAACACGGTACACGTTTTTCAGTTGTGGGAATTAAAGTAACGGAATTAATTGCTGAGCACCTTACCGGTATAGCCAACCTAGGTGGAGGTGAATTCATTTCTATCAACAATGTACTAGATGCACAAACCAAATTGATTCAAGAAATCAGGCGTACATCATACAAAGGACAATCTTTACGCTAGCAATCCTGAGATTACCAGAAAAGCAAGCAGAACAAAAACAATCAATTTGATTCTCATAGCTAGACCGAAACTAATTAATAAAACGATTAATTCAGTTTCATGGTACGCAAGTTTTGTGCCTGATTTGTAAACAAGTTTTTAACAGAAATTCACTTTCAATCACAGTAGAAAACATAGCCATAACTCAATATTAACGGGCAATTTCATTTGTTTTCCAAACCTCAATATATTCATTTGAATTGCGCGGATTAAGCCACCTTAAAAAGAGGTCAACAAAACCGGGTTCACATACTTTACCCAATTCCATTTTTGGGTAAATTGTCCGGTATTCATCCACGCGATTTTTCAGATTCTCTTCACCAAAGAACACGATAAAATCATATTCATACCCCGGAAAAACGGTGAGTAAAGGAGTATCTTTTTTATGTTCAAGAACACCATATCTCCATTTTCCGCAGTAAAATTTTGGCAGCATGGAAACATCGGTTTCTCCGCTTGCCTCAAGTAATAACTTTCTAGGTTTTTGACCGGTTTCATAAAAATAATACATGGCTTCAACTCTAGATTTTTTGGTATACGCAAAGGTGGCTGCCATCAGAATTGGAATATTCAAAATCCAAAATATTTTCAATGAAACATTCCACCATTTCTTCCAATTTAATTTTTCTAACAAGGGCAATATACCTACAACACCCAAGACTAAAAACAGCGGAAAAACGGGCATGATAAATCTTTCCTGCTTACTTGGATAAAAAGAGTGAAAGAGAATAAACAAAAGTACCGGCACAAAAATCAATACATATTTTTTGTATGATTTGAAGAACCCTAAAATTAAAAGTGCGCCTAACGGCAAGCCAAAAATTCCGCCAAGCACCAACATGTAAATAGCAATATTATTATTGGGAATATACGCGGTGCCCTCATTCGAGTTGTACGTGAAATACGCAATAAATTCTGCAAAGGGATAACCCCAGATGAGCATGTCAACAATTCCCTGCGTGATGATAAAAACAATAATCACACCACCGGAATAATTGAAAAAAGATTTCCATTCCTTTTTGAAAAAATAAACTGCAGCCATCCCCACTGCAAATACACCCACCTGATAACGGAATGATACCGCCACACCCATCAGCATTCCGGCAGCAAGCAGATATTTTTTAGAATCATATTTTATGGCAAGCCAAACCGAACCCAGAATAAAAGGTATGCAAGCAACTTCAACCAAATTGCGCACAGATAAGTAAGGCAATAACCAAAGTAAAGCTAAAATCCAACCAATAGTTTGTGCCGCCTTTTTTGTTGAAATTTTCTCTGTAATTCGATAACTCAAATAAACTATGAGCAATGAAAAAATTCCGTGCAGCAACCGGTTAAAAAGCATGAGCAATTTAGGGTCAGCAATTCCAAAAAATTTAGCAATAACAAAGTAGATGTAATTAATGCCTACGTAAGTAAAACTATGTCCTTCAGGTTGACCTGTACTTCCGATAGACCAAGGCAACCAATGGTTGTAATCATATCCATCAGACCAGGATGCAGCAGCTTCAATCACCAGAAAATGATCATCATGCATGCCATAGCCCTGCGAAAAAATTGCCGCAATGACCCGAACGACCAATGCGGCAATTAAAATAGTTTTTAGTGATGTCCAGTCAGGTTGTTTCAATGCCTGATTATCGGATTATTTGGTTAAGTACACGATACGATTCCAGGGCTCCATCTTTATCATACGACTCAGACCTAACTACCCCAACACCCAGCGTAAACCAATCAACCGATGTAGTTGTCATTTTCATCATACCCATATCCATTTTATTGGTTTGGCTCATTTTAATACACTCAAATGTACCAGCCGGAACAGTCACGCTCTCCGCCGCTTCAACTTTGCGATCTACCACATCAACCACCATGGTCATAACCGTCATACCGCCTGTTGACACCGTCATGGTAAGTTTACCATCAGGCAATGTTTGACCAGGAGTAAGCGTTGATGGATAAACCAAATCAGTTTGATCAATTTTTACTTCCATGTCTTCAAATCCTTCAGTAGTTGAAGGGTCCAACATAGATTTCATATCAATCGTAATCTCACCGTCTTTGCATGTAAAGCCAAAATCACCTTCAGAGGTTAATTTTCCTTTATCATCTTTGGTAATTGAATGAATTGTGGCATTTAATACCCCTTCAACTGTAGACAATTCAGTGATGGTTGTTGTTTGAGAACCTTCTAGTTTATCTTTCGAATTGTAGTCATAATACTCTAGGGTAACACCTTTTTCAACCATCCAATAACCGTTACAGCCATTATCGGTCTCTCCACTCATGGTGAAAGCCATTAAGGCAGCACAAGCAGGAATTAATAATAGTTTTTTCATAAGTCAAATTTTTAGCAAATATAGGTGGTTTAGCATAAATCATACCATGATGCAAGTCATTTCCATGAATCAAGCTAATTCGGCAGATACTTGTAGGGACAGGTCGCGACCTGTCCCTACAAGTTAAATTTTCTAAAAACAACAACCGGTTTCCTTCAATAAGTGGTAAATTTGCAAAACTAAATCTGCTCATTATGTCTGCAACTGCTGTACAATCTGAAATTGGTCAAATTTTATCACAACTCGGAATTAAGGAAATAAATTCCGGTGCATCAACCGGTTCATACTGGTTTGCAACACGCGGAACCAAGATAGATTCTTATTCTCCCGTTGATGGTAAACTCATTGCATCAGTTCACAGTGCCTCAGAAACAGATTACGAGGCAACCATTTTAAAGGCACAAGAAGCCTTTGCAGAATGGAGATTAATACCGGCTCCAAAACGCGGAGAAATGGTTAGACAATTAGGAGTAAAGCTTCGTGAATACAAAGAGCCACTTGGTAAATTGGTGTCTTATGAAATGGGCAAATCATTACAAGAAGGATTGGGGGAAGTACAGGAGATGATTGACATTTGTGATTTTGCAGTTGGTTTGTCAAGACAATTACACGGGTTCACCATGCATTCAGAAAGACCCTCACACAGAATGTATGAGCAGTATCATCCACTTGGAATTGTTGGCATCATTTCAGCATTCAATTTTCCGGTAGCGGTGTGGTGCTGGAACACTGCACTAGCTTGGGTTTGCGGTGACGTTTGTGTTTGGAAACCATCTGAAAAAACTCCCCTTACTGCAATTGCTTGCCAACGAATTACCGCTGAAGTTTTCAAAGAAAATAATGTACCTGAAGGTGTTTGCGGTTTAGTAATTGGCGGTGCAGAAATTGGACAAATGCTCACATCAGATAATCGTGTACCCTTAATCTCAGCAACCGGTTCAACCCGCATGGGACGCGCTGTTGGTGAAACAGTAGCAAAACGTCTGGGACGTTCATTACTTGAACTTGGAGGAAACAACGCAATTATTATTACGCCATCTGCCGATTTGAAATTGGTAATTCCCGCTGTAGTTTTTGGTGCAGTTGGCACTAGCGGACAACGCTGCACTTCAACTCGTCGTTTGATTATTCATGATTCAGTTTACAACCAGGTAAAAGATATTCTGGTTAATGCGTATAAACAAATAAAAATTGGTAACCCACTTGATCAGGGGAATCACATGGGGCCACTCATTGATACCGACGCAGTACAAACCTATCTTGAAGCCATTCAAAAAGTAAAAAGTGAAGGTGGAAATATTTTAGTTGAAGGCAAAGTACTATCAGGCGCAGGCTATGAATCAGGTTGCTATGTCTCACCATGCATTGCAGAAGTTGACAACAAATACAAAATTGTACAGCATGAAACTTTTGCTCCGCTTTTATATTTGATCAAATATTCAGGTGAAATTGATCATGCCATTAAAATTCAGAATGATGTTGCACAAGGATTGTCTTCTGCAATTTTCACCAACAATATTCGCGAGTCAGAATTATTCCTTTCACAAGCCGGATCAGATTGCGGTATTGCGAATGTAAATATTGGAACATCCGGTGCTGAAATTGGCGGAGCATTTGGTGGTGAAAAAGAAACCGGCGGAGGACGCGAATCAGGTTCTGACGCGTGGAAAGTTTACATGCGCCGTCAAACAAACACCATCAACTACTCTACCGCTTTGCCACTTGCGCAAGGGATTAAGTTTGATTTTTAAAAAACTAATCTTTCTCTTCAAAATCAACATGCACGTGATCATCATGCAAATCATTGATCAGTGGTGTAAGTTTTTGGGCAAAATAAATGTCGGTGTTTTTTAATTGCTCACCAAAACTTGTCGTGAATAATTCATCTTTATATTCCAGTTTGATAATGACTTTGGCAATTTTCAAACCTGATTTCTTCGCGCAAAAATCAAGCAAGAGTAACTGATGCGCCAGCAATTCAAAATCAATGGTGAGAGAAGAGTCACCGGCAAATTCACCATGATCATTAAACGAAAGAAAATAGTGATTCTTCCCTAATGAGTCTAATGAATAATCAGGTTGACCATTTTTAATTTTTGGCAACATGAGGTCAACACTCAGGCCGTTTTGATGCGTACGGTGCGGATAAATTTTTCCTCCTTGTTTGTTTGACATTTCCATGATATAAAAAAATCTTTCAGGATAGTTTGATTTCAAATCAGCATAAAAAAGCAAGAGCGTATTAATTACTTTTTCGTGCGCAAATGCTCTTCCTCCCAAATAACTCTCAGCAGAAAAATATTGAAAATTTTCACCATAAAACGGAATGATTCGACCATTCACTAACTCTCCTTCTGAAACAGTTCCAACTGATTTGCTTGGCAACAAGGTGTCATGATTAGCAGCGTAATATGCCATCACGTTTATTGAGTCAGTATGTAAACTGTCTTCACTTTCACAAATAGAATACGCCAGTGACACAGCAAATGCCTCTCGCACAGAGAACAGATGCGTTGCAAAAAAAATCAAAATAACAAGTGTAAGATTGGTGCGCTTCATTTTAAAGAAGATTACGATTGATGCCTCGTAAAGATCGGAATAATTGATGTGAGTTTATCAATTCTCACTTCGTATATTTACCACCAAATTCCCTCACATGAAATTCCTGATTGTTGGTTTAGGAAACCCCGGAGAAAAATACGCAAACACCCGTCACAACATTGGTTTCAGGGTGGTTGAACAATTGATTGAGGGCACTGATGCACGTTTTGAAACGGCCAAACTAGGGAATGTGACAACACATAAATACAAAGGGCGCACGCTTATTTTGTTGCAGCCATCAACCTTTATGAATTTAAGCGGTAAGGCAGTAAATTATTGGTTGCAACACGAAAAAATTCCGGTTGAAAATTTACTCGTAATTACGGATGATCTTGCCTTGCCCTTGGGAAAATTGCGGATGAAACCCAAAGGCAGTGACGGCGGCCATAATGGGTTGAAAGATATTCAGGCTACTTTGCAAACTGAAAATTACGCACGGTTACGGTTTGGTGTTGGAAGTGATTTTGCAAAAGGTAAACAAGTAGATTATGTGCTGGGCGAATGGCAAACAGATGAAATCCCTGTTCTTCAAGAACGCATGAAATTGGCCTGTGAAATGATTCATGCCTTTGTAACTATAGGCATAGAGAAGACAATGAGTTTGTACAACTCTAAGTAAAACGGAAAGATTATATCACCCCCAAAAACTTCTTGCGCGCAGCCGGTAATCGAAATTCATCTATCATTTCAGAAATGTTTTTTTCCTGAAATTTTTCAAATAGTACAATAGATGAAAATTGTGTTTTGTATTGAAATTCCTTTTTATAAATTGGTATAACAGCTAAAAATTCAAAGCCAGCATCTTTTGTTTTCAGCACTCGTTCCAACTTCATGGGTTTGGCTATAATAAAATATTCAGCCTTGAATTTTTCAGTAATTGGTTTTGTTGGATTACCCGCAGGAATGGTATCTCCGAGGCCAAACCAGGTATTATTTTTTTTTGGAATCTGGGCAATTTTATTCAGCCATTCTTGTGGCCAGCTATGTTGTTGAAGATTCCAGTATTCAGGCAACAACATGTAGAGTTCAATATGTTCAAAACCCACATTTCGCTCATTCACTTCTTGTGCTTTTGTTCGCAACCCATTGGTGAAAAGTAACTGGTATTGCTTATTCGGGTCGGCATACAAGCGTATCTCGAAATGATAATCATTATTTTCAGAGACAACTACTGAATTCTCTAACAAAGTTTCAAATGAAATGCCGTCACTCATGGTAACAAAGGTAGTGTTTCCAATTTATTCAAGAGATTGCAATGCGGCAATCAAATCTTCTTCACGCGGTGTGCTGCTCACGATGATTTTGCGAAAACCTAAATTCTCAAGCGCAGCAGCTGTTGTTTTACCAATTGCAACAAGGGTATCAGATAAAGTAAGTTCATTTGTTGAACAATAGGATTCAATGTTTGACGGGCTGGTAAAAATTATGACATCCGGTTTTTCACTCAAGGTATATTGAATGGGCAGCGTGTGGTACGTATTTAATTCAATTACTTTTCTATTGCCCTGATGGGATAATACATTCCGTTGTGATAAATTACTGAGCGGAAAAAAAATGGATTCATTTCCTGACCGTTTATCAAAAAATTCTTTGCCAATTTCAGAGGGCGTTTTCTCATCATCACCTATGAAATCAGCCTGATACCCATAGTCTGCCAATACACTTGCAGTGGCTTTACCCAATGAAGCAATGCGTTTTTGCTTCAAGGTGTATTCTTCAAAAAAACAACGTACCGCTGACGGAGAACTGAAAAATATCCAATCCGTTTCAGGAATTTTCAAACCCTTGACCGGAATTGTTTTTATAAAAGAAATATCATTCAATGTATATCCTTGATGATGTGCCCAGTTCTTCAAAGCAGAATCATTCTTCAACTTGCGAGTAATCAATATGACTCTTGACTTAGCCACGCTTTAGTTCTTGCACAATTTTTTCAGCCAAACCTGCACTTGATGATTGATTGAATTGGTATAATTTACCTGCCTCAGCACTTGATTTAGAATAGCTCACCAATACATGAAATTCGGTATTTAACTTTTGACAATAGATGCCTAAAGGTAATTGGCAACCGCCCTCCATTAAACGCAAAACATCGCGCTCTACCTGTATTGATTCAGCCACATCTTCATGATGAATTTTCTTCAGGGCTTGAGCAAGTTCAATGTCTTGTTGTCTTATTTGTAAACCCAGCACCCCTTGAGCAGGTGCAGGCACAAAATCTTCAGGGGCTAATTTCATAACATGTAACCCTTCTAAATTGAGACGTAAGCGCTCAACACCGGCGCAAGCCAGAACGATAGCGCCGTATTTTCCATCACGCAATTTTTGAACACGTGTTGGTACGTTGCCGCGCAAATCTTCAATTAAACAATCGGGTCGTAAACGCTTCAGTTGTGATTTGCGTCTTGCGGCAGAGGTGCCAACTACAGCATTAACTGCCAGTGAAAACGGTTGGCTTTTATCTGATGCAGATGGGTGAATTAATAAAATATCATTTGGCTCTTCACGATACGAAACCGCACCAATGATGAGTCCTTCAGGATTGGTAGTTTCAAGATCTTTATGCGAGTGAACTGCTAAATCAACTTCATTATTCAAGAGCGCTTCTTCAATTTCCTTGGTGAAAAAACCTTTCCCTTCAATTTTATCAAAGCTCAAATCCTGAATGCGATCACCGCGTGTTACAATAATTTTAATCTCTACCTGATGACCCAGATTTTCAAGTTGTGCTTTTACAAAGTTTGCTTGCCATAAAGCCAGATCACTACCGCGTGAACCTATTCTGATTTTCATGTGTAAATAATTTATTTTTTGAAGGTAACATACCTGCCTGTTGGTAGACGGGTACTGCGCCATACTGATTTTCGGTTTATCAAGCCGAGTCATCTGGCTATTTCATGTTAATCTCTTATATGATTTTTGTTTGGCGTTTTGGTAGAACAAATGTGTTCAGGTTAATGTAACAAATCAGATTTCCTCAGCCTCTTTTTTCATCATCATTTCTTTTGCCATCACCATCGGCACGCTGATGTATTTTTTCTCCATGTAATCCAAGACTCTTTCAAGTATTTCACGTGAATTTTCATCCAGCTGATTGATCTCTTTTGCAAATACTTGACCGGTTGCAGTTGATCTGATTTCTTTGATTCTTTCAGGTATTGAGCGCATTTTAATTTCTACCTGACGCATTTTAAAAATCTCTTTGAATTCTTCAACCGCTTCGTAAATAATTTGCCTCACTTTGATGAGTTCTTTCCGGCGCTCTTTTAAATTTTCATCTGCCACTGATTTTAAAAATGAAACTGAGATATGGTCAACCTCAAATTTTTCAGGTATAGCAGGATCAAGGTCAGCCGGAATTGCCAAATCAATCACAATTTTTTTTCTCTTATCGTCTGCAATCAATCGTTCATAAATTGCCTGTGTAATAACATGATCTTGTGACCCGGTGCAAGTAACCAGAATATCAAACCCATTGATATGATCTGACAATTCACTCAATGCATGCGCACTGCCACCCGTAAAGCGAGCAAGCACCTCAGCATTTTCTTTTGTGCGGTTATAAATTTGGTAATTTTTAAATCCATGCTTTTTCAAAAACCGACACATGTTTGTATTGGTGACACCTGACCCAACAACCAGAATTCTGGAATTGATATCAGGATTTCTTTCACACAAATGATGATAAGCCAATGAAACAACCGATACCGGTTTTGTAGCAATTTGCGTTTCTGTATACACTTTTTTTGCTGTCTCAATTGCTTGCCTAACCACTAAGCGAATGATGTCTCCTGACAAATGATGTTCACGTGAAAAATCAAACGCATTGCGCACTTGCGTAATGATTTCACGTTCTCCAAGCACCATACTGTCAACTGAAGATGCAACTTCAATCAGGTGATTGACGGCGTTGATACCATTCCAACATTTTGCCCGCTCAAGGTAATGCTGAATTTGAGTATGATGCCATGATGGATTGAATGCCTTTAAAAAGAGTGCAATAAAATCTGCATCCACCTCTTCACTTGTCACAAAAATAAATTCTACCCTATTACAGGTACTTAAATACATGATTTCAGAAATACCTACTTCCTCTTGCAGAAATTGCATGCGTTGCACAATTTGATCAGCCTCCACATGGAACTTACCAATCTCTTCTACTCCAATACAATTGTGTGTAAATGCGATAACATTAAACCGAATCATGCCGCAAAAATCAGGATTGGTAAATGGGTATTTGTCATGGAATTGTCAAAAGTGATGAATATCATGGAATGTCGTCTTCACTAAATTTAACAAAATACTGACGCTGGTCTAACTCCTGCAGTTTGCTTGGTTTATTATTTTATGTAAATTCGGCACTGAAAACTATACACTCAGAACACTTATGAAAAAATTACTCTTCACGTTATTATCCCTTGTATGGATTGGAGCATCATTTGCACAAACTACTGTTTACACAACAGGACAATCGTATGTAGACGCATGGACGGGCTGGTCAACTCCGGTAACTACCAATATCACATCCAATAGTGTTAATGGCGCCAACATCTACAATTTTAACGGTACAACAGGTAACGCCTATACCATAGAAACTTATCGTCAGTTCACGATCAATTCAAATGATTTGGATTTTTATCTTACCGCAACCACTGAAAATTGTTTAGTTTCCATTGAATTCAGTACAGATAATGTTAGCTATACCTTAGTGGGTTCACAAAGCTGGGGGGCAGGATTTTCAGTATCTACACTCATATCCCCAACATTTGATCCGGGTGTCACCACATTTTATATTAAACTAAAAATGTCAGGCACATTTGGTTCACCGGCGCAAGCAAACTTCAATAGTTTAAAAATTGATGCAGTGCTCAATTCAACCAACGCGGTTTCCATTTCTCCAACTGCCACGCAAAGTATAAACGTTGGCGCAAACGGAACCATGCTTACCGCCGCAGAATCACCATCAGCAGCAACTTCTCGTGAATGGAAATATTCAACAGTTTCAGGCTCAGGATATGTATCATTTGGTACGGCACAAACAGGCACCACTTATACTCCAAATTTCGCCAGCGCTGGCACTTATTATGTGGTATGCGTGAGTGATTTTTCAGGTGACATACAAACTTCTAATGAGGTGCAAATTAACGTTGGTTCTGCTTCAGTTCAAGAATTAGAAATGGTATCACAAGTTTGGTTTGAAAACGGAAATCTTCAATTAGTTTGCAGCGCACCTGAATATTCAGTTGAAGTATATGACATTTCAGGCACACGTGTATTCAAAGGCACCAATGTGAAAACGGTAGATTTTTCATCACATGCTCCGGGCATTTATTTCGTCTCTCTTTCAACCACTGAAGGCAAAAAAACCTTCAAATTAATCAAAGGGCACTAATCGTTTTCACAAAATAGCACTCAGTAAAAATTGACCAGAAGAATTATGAAAATTCTTTTGGCACGATGAATTTTTTTTTTACAGTTTATAAATTGATTCATTTGCATGGCTAAAATCTTTTTAGATAAATCGGTGTTTGACTTTTTAAAAAAGTTGAAAAAAAACAATGACCGTGATTGGTTCAATGCACATAAATCAATCTATCTTGAACAACATGAAAAGATGATTCATTTTGCTGATGCATTACTAACTGAAATGAATAAGCATGATGTAATTGAAACACCTACCGGCAAAAAAAGTCTTCACCGCATTTATCGTGATATTCGTTTTTCAAGTGACAAGACACCGTACAACTCACATTTTGGTGGAAGCTTTAAACGCGCCACAGCCGCCAGACGCGGAGGTTATTATTTTCACATTGAACCCGGGAACTCATTTGTTGGCGGTGGTTTTTGGGGTCCTAAACCGGAAGACTTGCAGCGCGTCAGAGAAGATATTGCAGACAACGGAGATGAATTGAAAAAAATTCTTCAAGCAAAAAAATTCAAGTCCACTTTTGGAACAATCTGGGGTGAAAGTTTGAAAACTGCTCCAAAGGGTTTTGACAAAAATCATCCGCATATTGAATACATTAGATTGAAACAATTTTTAATCAGCAAATCATTTACTGATGAAGAAGTGCTTGCGTCAGATTTTCATCTCAAAATGAATGCTGCATTTAAAGAAATGCGTCCGTTTTTTGATTATATGAGTACTGCGCTTACAACCAATAGCAACGGTGAGTCAATTCTTTAAACTCATGCCGTGTCAAGCGTCTTGCCCTATATAAAAATTGGTTGCGTTGTATTGGTCTGCGCGGGAATGGTGTATGCCAATCACATTTTATTCACGCAGGAAAATTTTATTGAAGGCATATTGTCACAACCATTTTTTTTGATTCCGGGCATAGCTTATCTGCCGGTAATTTATTTTTTTGCGAAGTGGTTCTACCAAAAAAAATATCCTCATATTTTATCAGCATGGATACTTTTTAATGCAGCTATTTGTGTGAATTTTTTTATGTACGTTGCCGGTTTGTATCCGCCATTACCTATTCAGTTCGCACAGTCAACTTTGATGTTCATTTATTGTGTTCTCTTGCTCTTTTCAAAAGAAAATTTTCCAAACTGGTTGCGCTTGTTTAGCTTGGCAAATTTGCTGATTTTAATCCCATGCCTCATTTTTTATTTCACTGATTTTTGGGCAGCTTATGAAATCACTATCTATCTGCTTTGCTTCACCCCTATTATACAATCGTTTATTTTTTTGAAAGAAATTTCACGGCTTGAATCAGATATTCTAGATGCATAAACAACTATGATATTGCCGTGTTTTAGGACAATCTCTTTCTCATTTAAAAAGATCAAAGAATAATAAAGATTAAACGCTAAAAGTAAACCAGAAACTTTCAAAGGCACGAGCATTTTACGAAACTAAATAACCTGCTAGCGCGAGCATCTTGCAAAACGAAATTCCTGCTAGCGCAAGCATCTGGCTCGTGCTAAACCCCCAATAACCTTTAAGTAGGAAATTCTAGTTAATCCTCATGCACATAAATATGTACATTGGCCGGACGATTTTCAGTATAACGTGTTCCGTATTTAGTGATTACCAACTCAGCATTTTCAGAATTAAACACGCCATCAACATAAACCTTATTTTCAAGCAGAAATTTCACCAGTGCAGCTTGCAGACGGGTTTCAATTTCACATTTTTTACCAAGCGTTAAAAAATTCAGTTCAATGTATCTTACTTTACCTTCAGGATTTGAATTAGTAATTTTACCTGGATCATTATAACTCAAGTAAGTCGCAAAAATTTCTTGTGCGGTTGAGTTGATGCCGGAAATATTAATTTCCCCAGCGGCTCCTTTTTCCCATTTCAATGTGGGTTGTTCATCCACCGTAGCAACACCATCTTTTATTTTCACTTTTTGAGCAAATCCAATACTTACAATTGAACACAAAAGAAATAAGGAGAATATCTTTTTCATAAAAAAGTTTTTATCTAAGGTAGGAATTTTTTTTATGTTGAGTTCACTGAATCAAAGTAATACCCGCTGATGCTATTGCTAAATGGTATGAAAAAAGAAAACCTCCCAGTTTTTTTGAGAGGTTTTCAAGTTGCCCGAGCTGGATTCGAACCAACACTTTCAGAACCAAAATCTGAAGTCCTGCCCTTAGACGATCGGGCAATGCGGGCGCAAATATAAATATTTATTTTTAATTCGCAAGAAAATCTTACCCATTGAACCGGTAAAAAGCCGTGCCTGTTTGGTTTTCAGAGAGTATTTACGCCAGAAAAACTTGAATAGAAGGACACCAAACAATCTTATTAGTACTTAAAACAAGGTGCATTTAGGGATTTTTAAGAGGAAACGAGCGAATATATTTCTAAATTCGCACAGCTTAAAAATGACCTATGGATTATAAAAGAATGAACACAATTGTAGGCTGGATGGTTTTCATCTTTGCTACCACCGTGTATTGGATGACCCTTGAACCGACAACAAGTTTATGGGATTGCGGCGAATACATCACTACTGCCTACAAGTTAGAAGTGGGTCACCCTCCGGGGGCACCATTATTCATGATGCTTGGTCGTTTATTCACCGTTTTTGCATCACCTGAAAATGCAGCCTACATGGTGAATTTCATGTCGGCTCTCAGTAGTTCCTTTACAATTCTTTTCCTTTTCTGGTCAATAACCATGATTGGCAAACGCATTGTATTATCTCCTTCATCTCTTTTTAGTTCAGATGATTCAGCAGATAATAAACAAACCAAACGTGAATTATCTCAAGGCGAACAATGGGCAATAATTGGCAGCGGACTCATTGGCGCCATTGCGTATACATTCTCTGATTCATTCTGGTTTTCAGCCGTTGAAGGTGAGGTATACGCCATGTCATCATTCTTCACCGCCATTGTTATGTGGGCTATTCTCAAATGGGATCATGAATTACAAACGCAAGAATGGAATCCGGACAACACTGCTATTGCGGGAAAAAATGCAAATCGCTGGTTGATCTTTATCTTCTTTATGGTGGGTCTGTCTATTGGTGTCCATTTATTGAATCTCTTGTGTATACCGGCAATTGCTTATGTAATCTATTTCAGAAAATACAAAACTATTACAACGGGTGGATTTATTCTTACCGGCATCATTGGTGTAGTTACATTAGGTTTTGTTCAAAGTATTCTCATTCCAAAAACAGTACAAATTGCCGGATTTTTTGAACGTATTTTCGTGAACAGTTTTGGTATGCCTTTTAATGCAGGAACAATTTTCTTCTTCCTTTTCATGACAGCAATTATTGTTGCCTTGTTGATTTATTCAAAGAAAAAACAATGGCCAATTCTCAATACATCTGCTTGGGCATTGTCTATGATATTTATTGGGTACTCATGCTTTGCCATGATTGTTATTCGTTCCGGCGCTAACACACCATTAGATGAAAACGATCCTGAAAACCTGGTAAGTCTTGAATCATATCTTAAGCGCGAACAATATGGTGACTGGCCAATTCTTTATGGTCAATACTTCACGGCAAAACCAAAAGATCAAAGTGAATGGGATGACCGCAGTGATGTTTATCAGAGACTATGGGTTGTAACATCACGCACCGGAAAAGAATTAGAGGGTTTCAATAATAAAGCAGATGCTGATTCATTTGCTGTGAAAAACGGAGGTGAAGTAGAAGAAAAATACTACATGACTTTTAATGGTGAAAAAGCAAAACCTGCCTATGACGATGATCACAGCGGATTTTTCCCAAGAATGTACAGCGGAGAACCACATCATATCACCGGATATAAAAATTGGAGTGGGCACAGTGGTACGCGTAAACCAACCATGGGTGAAAACCTCACATACTTTGGCGGATACCAAATTAACTGGATGTACTGGAGATATTTTATGTGGAATTTCTCAGGTCGTCAATGGGATGAACAAGGTTACGGTGGTGCCAGAGATGGAAACTGGATTTCAGGTTTAAATTTCATAGATAAACATCACGTAGGTGATCAAACCGATGCACCAAAATTCATTACTGAAAATGCAGCACATAATAAATTCTATATGTTGCCACTCATATTGGGAATGATTGGTTTTCTTTTCACTTTAATGCGTGCTTCAAAAGAATGGTGGATTATCATGCTACTCTTTTTACTCACCGGATTTGCTATCATCATTTACCTGAACCAAAAACCAAGTGAACCTCGTGAACGTGACTATGCTTATGCTGCATCATTTTACGCATTCGCCATGTTCATTGGTCTCAGTGTGCTTTCATTGTATCAAGCATTCAAATCGTTAAATTGGAAAGAGCTTGCCATGATGCTTGCCCCTATGGTTGTGCTTTCACTGATATTTGCCATTGCTGATACCACACTTGCATTAAGTATGCTTTACATCACTTTTGTTATAGCAATTGTTTTTGCTTTGATGATAACCTTGCGTAAAACTATTGCTAAAGAAACTCACGGTGCTCTGGTATCAACATTACTTGCCCTGCCGGTTCCTATTCTGATGGGTGTTGTTGGTTGGGATGATCATGACCGCAGTGATCGTTACACTGCACAAGCGCTTGCATATAATTATTTGATCAGTTGTGATGACAACGCGATAATTTTTACGAATGGTGACAACGATACTTTCCCACTTTGGTACTTACAAGAGGTGGAAGGAACAAAAACAAGTGTGCGTGTCTGTAACTTATCACTCTTGAATACTGATTGGTATACTGAACAAATGACAAGACAAGCATATGATTCAAAACCATTGCCAATAAGCTTTACAAAAGATCAATACAGACAAGGTGGTTTACGTGATTTCATGTATGTGCTAAGCACCAATGAACTCACCATGCGAGAAGCTGAAATTTTACCTAAATGGAGAGATATCATCACTAAAAAAATTGAATTCAATCCTGATCTTTACCAACCTGCTTTCAGTGCTGCATGTGATAGTTTGACAAGTATTCTCTCTAAGACAGAATTTGCTACAAAAGAGGCAGAACTATTTGCAAAATTACCGGGATTTGATACAACAGGAACTTATTTTGAATTCCGCAATCTCATCTTTAATCTCTTGCAAAAAGGGCCTGAGAAATATAAATTGGTTGAACCACAACTAATCGCTATTCAAGATATTTTGTTAACCTTCAATGATGCGTTTGATTACTTGCCGGCTGATTATGCCATGACCTGGTTGGCTGATGATAATAATGCTGAAGCTCGCGGTGCAAATGGATTATTCTTTTTGCCTTCTAAAGGACTAACCGTTGAAGTAAATAAAGAAAATGCGCTGAATAGTGGTATTGTTTCTGAAGCAGATGCTGATCGCATTCAAGATAAAATCCGTTGGAAAATTAATAAACAAGCCATTTACAAAGCTGATGTCATGATATTAGATATGATTGCGCATTTCAACTGGGAACGTGCTATTTACTTTGCAAGTTCAGCTGATAAAACTACTTATCTTGGTCTTGATAAATTCTTCTACGCTGAAGGTTTAGTATATAAACTCATGCCATTTGACGTGAAAGCAAACCGCAACCCAAACTCATTAGGCGAAATCAACAAACCAAAATTGTATGACAACTTGATGACTGTTTTCAAATGGGGTAATATGGAAAAAGAAGGTGTATTGGTTGATTACTATACACGCAGATTAACCAATAATTATCGTGTTCAATTCAGTGTATTGGCTGATGCCTATTTAGAAGATTATGATTTTCACCAACAGCGTTTGACTTTATTCAATCAAATTTTAGCCGGTCCGGTTGGAGATTCTACTCAGGTTATTCAAACTCCAATTGGTAATTTTAAGCGCAACGATATTCCTGCTGAAATAAAAAAATCAGAAGAAATAATTGCAGATAGTAAAGTGAAAGTTGAACAGGTGCTTGATCGTTCATTGGCGGTAATGCCTGAGTACAATGTGCCGTATGATAAAGTGTTCCCGTCATACATTTCTACCTACTACGGTGTTGGTCACGAAGCGAAAGCAGAAGAACTCACCAAGAAAATGATGGCTATTTTTGATGAAGAAATTAATTATTACATTGGCGTTGAACCTGAATTTACAGCAAGTATGATTGATGATTTATTCCAAGCTTACCGTGGAATGTTCTCATTGTATCAAGCGGTAAATATTTACGGCACCAATGAAGCATTTAAAGAAGAGGTTGGAAATACTTTCTACAGCATGACAGAGCGCGTACAAAGTGCACTACCTGCCGTTCAAAAAGTAAGTCCTGGCGCAAGACAACAGATAGAACAAACATTCTACGCATTCTTCCAGCGCATCATGGGAATGTAAAATTTCTGTATGCGCATTTACAAAATTCCCAAATGGTTAAGGAGATTTTATCCAAACGCCATTTGGGATTTTTTTTCATCACCGGACAAAACAATCTACCTCACGTTTGATGATGGACCAACATCTGAAACGACTTGCTGGCTGTTGAATCTTTTAGCGCAGCATAAAATAAGAGTCAGCTTTTTTTGTCTTGGAAAAAACGCATCGCTGTATCCTGATCTCATACAAAAAATGCGTGATGCAGGACACGCTATTGGCAATCATGGCTATTTTCATTTGGATGGATTTAAAACGAAAGAAGCAGATTATATTGAAAACGCAGAAGCGGGTTTTAAAATAATTCCAACAACGCTTTATCGTCCGGCTTATGGGCGCATATCTCCGGGGCAGTATGAAGCCCTCACACAAATGGGATATCGCTTAGTGTTTTGGTCTCACCTCACGTATGATTTTGATGACAGCATGACTTCATCTGCACGGATTTCAAAAATAAAATCAGCAACAAAACCCGGAGCAATTTTTGTTTTTCATGATTCTCAAAAAGCATTCTCAAATCTCAAATATGAGTTGCCCGTGTTAATTAAATATTGGAAGAGTGAAGGGTATATGTTTGGGGTGGTGTGATTGTACGCTTTTCTCCTCTCTCCTCTTTCCTCTCTCCAAAGGAGAGAGGAAGTGACGTTACATCACACTTTTTCTAAACCCTTTTGCTCTGGTCTTCCTCTCCTTTGGAGAGGATTGAGGAGAGGAAGTGACGTTAGTTCATAGTTTTTCAAAACCCTTGCGACCGGTTTTAGTGTCGGTAGAAATTGTAGGTAGTAAGTAATAGACGATTTATCTCTAAATTCGTTTAAACAAAATTATCTCATTACTAAAATTTCATGTTGATATCCTGGGTTGATTTGCTTAAAGGGCTTTCGATTATTAGCTCAGTTTTACTCTTGTTTTATACGGGATATCGGTTATTGCAAAAAAACAATAATACATTGGCGTTGCTTTGCCTCTTGTTCATCGGATTCGGGTTGAGATGGTACTTGGCTCGTGAAGGCGAACTGCATCATTGGGATGAAAAATATCATGCCTTAGTAGCAAAACATTTGATTGATGATCCATTAAAACCAACGTTGTATCAACATCCTGTGTTACCCTATGATCAACAGAATTGGGTTGGTAATCATATCTGGCTGGCTAAACCTCCGGTCGCTTTATGGGGTATGGCTCTCTGGATAAAAATACTGGGCAACACGGTTTGGGCAGTTCGTATCATGTCATTTATTTACGGTATGTTAGCCATATTGCTTACTTGGAGTATCGCAAAAAAATTCTTCAACATACGAACCGCATATTACGCAGCATTTCTTCATGCCATTCATGGAGTGCTGGTTGAACTCATTGCCGGTCGCACTTCTTCAGATCATGTTGAAATTGCTTTGCTATTTTATGTTGAACTTGCCGTGTGGATTGCTGTTTACCTTTATCAGAAAAAAAACAAAATTCTAATCACTGCGCTTGTTGGAATTGTTGCCGGTTTAGCCTTTCTTTCAAAATGGTATCCTGCCGGGATAATTTTTCCGCTTTGGTTGCTCGTGCTTTATTTCCATTTTCCAAAAATGAAATTCAGGTTTTATTTTACTCACTCGTTAATTATCACCTGCACATTTCTCAGTGTTGCCGGATTTTGGATTCTATATATTGCGCAACACTATCCGACTGAATTTATGCTGATCAAAGATAAATTTCTTGGCGCATATAGCACAGCTGTAGAAAACCATTCAGGCCCGTGGTATTATTATTTGCAAGAGATGTTGATTCTCTATGGTGAGCTGATTTATTTTGTACTCGCTCTGATATTCTTTTTGATTTACAAGAAAACAGATCAATTGAAGCTGTCTATTCTATTGACCTGGATATGCATTCCACTCTTGATATTTTCATTCGGTGAAACAAAAAGGTTCACCTACCTATTACTGAGTGCGCCGGCTTGCTTTATACTCATTGCTTATGCCGCAGATTACCTTCTGCTTAAATTAAAAGACTACCAATTAAAAGGTAGAATAGTGATTTCCATTTTGGTGTTTGCCTTGTTTGCTTTACCCTTTCGTTTTTCAACAGAGCGCATAAAGCCCTTTGAGGACTTATCATCCAATGATACTGATTTTTATAATGATGTATCATCTTTCCAAAATAAATACAAAGCGGGTGATATCATTTCCGGTACTCCATACTATATAGAACTGATGTATTTTACTGATGTTACCGCTGCTTATGCATTTGAGCTTGATAGTACAGAAATTCTTTCATTACAAAAGCGGGGGTTCAGCATAATTCACTGGCAAGACTAAATTAGAAATTGAAAGAATTGACAAGATTAATATTGATATTCGTATCAACAATCTAACAAATTGACAAATAAATAGCTTAGATTAAATTCTACATCATGTTGAAGAAAACAGGCTGGATATTCATCTGCATCATGGCAATTAGTTTACCCCCCACTATTGTGTGGTTTAGTAAACAGGAATTCAATTTTGCCGGCATGATCATTATGTTAATTGAAATTGCATTGGGGTTCCTTGGTTTGTCATTCCTGTTTTTCGAATGGTCTTATGACAGACGTAAAAAAACAGCGCTGATATTGTTGGTCATTGGTTTAACACTCGTTGTTGCACTTGTTTTCTTTAGGGAATTTAAAATACCCGGCGGCTCAATTCTATTTATTCTCACATCACTTTTCATGTGCTTCAGCTACATGCCTCTTCTCGTTAAAAACAGATATGAAAAGTGGCAGCAGTTTACACCTGCGAACTGGAAATTACTTTTTCTATGCATTGGAGATTTACTTGCGTTGACAACAAATTTGCTTGGTTATCTATTCAAAGTAATGCATTGGCCGGGCGGAAATATTCTGCAATATTTGGGTGTTGTCATTCTCATTTTAGTTTTTCTGGGGTGGAATCAGATATTCAAATTAGTAGTGCGACAGCGCAAAGAAGCAGAAGAGAAAATTTCAGTCATGTATTCAGTGCTGCATGAAAAACATTCTGAAATTACAGATAGCATCAATTATGCTGAAAGGCTGCAAAGATCTTTGATGGCAACAGAAACCATGCTCAAGCAATATCTGCCTGATCACTTTGTCTATTTTAATCCAAAAGAAAAAGTAAGCGGAGATTTTTTCTGGGCGACAACTTCTCAAAACGGAAAATTCATTTTTGTGTGCGCCGACAGCACCGGTCACGGCGTACCGGGCGCAATCATGAGTATGATGAACATGAATAGCTTGAAAGAAGCGGTAAATTTTGGCTATGAAAAATCCAATGAACTACTTAATAAAACCAGAGAAATAATAGTACAAACACTTGCCAACGACGGCAGTGCAGATGGCGGAAAAGACGGGATGGATGCAGCACTAATAATTTTCAACCAAGAAAAAACCAAGCTGGAATTTTCATTGGCCAACAACCCACTTTGGTTATTACGAAAAATCAGCTCTGAGCCATCAGAGGCCAGCGCTACTTCAAATTCCACCACAAACATCCCCCCACTCCTTCGCAGAGGGACAGGGGAAGAGGAGGTGTCTTGGGGGCTAACTGAATACAAACCAGATAAGATGCCGGTTGGCAAACATGAACACATGTCCACTTCATTTACAGCACATGAAATTGAACTGAAGAAAAATGATCTCATCATTCTGCTCACTGACGGTTACGCTGATCAGTTCGGCGGAGAGAAAGGAAAAAAATTTAAGTATTCAAGTCTGCAAAAACTTCTCACTGAATCAGCCCATCTTCCACTTCACGAAATAAAAGAAACATTGGCAAAATATTTTCAAACATGGAAAGGAGATCTGGAACAAATTGATGATGTATGCATTGTGGGCATCAGAATTTAATCAATTCGTTTTGGATTTGCGTTGCATCTATGCGTTTCAAGTACTTAAAGAACAGGATCTATACCCCTGAATGCTCAGAATGAAACAGTTTATTGCGCTTGAATTTTTTGCCATTTCGTATTAAATACGCATGGTATGAAGAGGGAACATCATGTGTCCATTCTTTGACAATTAGATAGATAATCAAAGAATCAAGGCGGGCAATAAAACCAAAGCAAAAAACCCCAATTCCAAAAACTATAGGTGACATACCCATAAATCCTAAAAAATAAAAAGTGAACAAGAATAAGCCAAAGAATTTAGATATGAAATTATGAGAAGAAGGAGTTCTGGAAAACCTCAAGAAACAAACTACATATTCAACAAAAACCAAACCAATAACACTTCCAATTCCAACAATTAAAACATGCTGCATTTCTCCACTAGTAAGAAATAACAAATAGCTTGCAGATAACCAAAACAGGGTATCAAATATACTATCCAACATTCTCATTTTTGTTGTATCCATTTTTAGATATCTCGCAATAATTCCATCAAAAATATCACCGATAAAACCAAAACTGAAAAGCACCAGACATAGCACCGTGTTATTGAAATACAATTGCTCAACTATTCCAAAAAACGCAAAAAGCATACTTATAAATAACCGCGAGTATAAAAGTATCCAGGGAATTGATTTCAGGAATGGCTTCATTTTAAGTTCTTTTGGGTTTGGATGAAACGAGCCACAATAAATTGCGACGGCTTATATAAAGATATGCAATTGATGCTGAACGCAAGCAGGTGTAATCAATTTTTAGCACAAGTAGACTTAATTTTTCTAATGATAGACAGAATGAGTATAGAAAGTAATATCCATATTGCAACGGGAATTATTGCAATAATTCTAAATACCCTTCTTTTTCGCTTTGTGAAATTGGGAAACAATTCATCTAATCAACGCTCATCAGGTTGGTACCAATTATCGTCTGCTTCAATTGTCGTTAATTATTCAAAAAAAAAGCCGGCAGAAAATTCTACCGGCTTTTTACTTGATTTGAATACTATTTATTTTTTTGCTTTATCAGCAGCTGGTTTAGCAGCAGCGGCTGGAGCAGCAGCAGCACCTGCAGCAGGAGCCTCTTCAACTACACCACGTGCTTGTTTTACGGAAACAACAACCGCATTTTGTGGAGTTAAAATTTGAACCGCATCGGTGTTTAATTCTTTCACACGAACTGCATCGCCTACTTTCATATTTGTAATGTCAATGGTAATGGCATCTGGTAAATCTTTTGGTAAAGCATGCACTTTCATTTTTCTGAAAACTTGTTGTAATTTACCACCGGCCATAACACCTACTGAACGTCCGGTTAGTTTTACCGGCACATCAACTTTCACTTTTTTACTGTCATTCAATTCCAAAAAATCCACATGGTGAATTTTGTCTGTCACCGGGTGAAATTGAATATCCTGAATAATTGCCTTTGATTTTTTTCCTTCGATATCCAAATTAACAATAGATACATGGGGAGTAAAAACAAGACGTTCCATATCCAACTGCATAACACTGAAGTGGGTTTGATTCCCGCTTCCGTAAACTACACATGGAATTCTTCCGCTGTTTCTTACAGCTGTAGCATCTTTAGTCCCTACGCCCGCTCTTAGCGAACCGCTCAACGATACTTCTTTCATTTTTATTTGTTTTTATGTCCGGGTTATCTGCCGGACTGGTTAATAATACAACTTTAAACTTTTTTCAATCTCGATTGATTGAATTTTTATGCTTCTAACTTTTCTCTGCGCCTGAGGCTTGGGAAAAGCTTTTTTTGGTTCCTCGTTTGGTTACCGATCCCGACATTCCGCTTCGCTCCAGTCGGGATTTGATGCTTCTAACTTTTCTCTGCGCCTGCGGCTTGGGAAAAGCTTTTTTTGGTTCCTCGTTTGGTTACCGATCCCGACATTCCGCTTCGCTCCAGTCGGGATTTGATGCTTCTAACTTTTCTCTGCGCCTGAGGCTTGGGAAAAGCTTTTTTTGGTTCCTCGTTTGGTTACCGATCCCGACATTCCGCTTCGCTCCGGTCGGGATTTGATGCTTCTAACTTTTCTCTGCGCCTGCGGCTTGGGAAAAGTAAGAATCATCAAAAATGCGCGCTGATTGATTCTTGTTTTATTAGTGCGTGCATGACTTCAGCATAGAGGTGTGCTACTGAAAGTACTTTTATTTTTTTACTTTGCTTTTTGAGTGGAATTGAATCTGTCACTACCAATTCAGTTAATTGTGATTGCTCAATTCTTTCATAAGCTGAGCCTGATAATACAGCGTGGGTGCAGAATGCTCTGACCGTTGTTGCACCTTCTTGTATAAAAAGATCAGCAGCTTTTGTCAAGGTTCCTGCTGTATCAACCATATCATCAAGCAGAATGACATCTTTTCCTTTCACATCTCCAATCACAGTCATTTCTGCAACTTCATTCGCCACCTTGCGTTGTTTGTGGCAAATGGCGAGACCTGTATTGAATTTTTTAGAATAGGAGTTTGCTCTTTTCGCTCCGCCTGCATCAGGAGCAGCCATCACCAAATTTCCGGTGTCAATGGATTTGATGTAGGGAATAAATATTGACGATGCATACAAATGATCAACCGGTCTTTCAAAAAATCCCTGAATTTGATCAGCGTGCAAATCCATAGTCATAATGCGGTGTACACCGGCTGTCTCCAACATGGATGCAACCAATTTTGAACCAATGGCAACACGCGGTTTGTCTTTGCGGTCTTGTCTTGCAAATCCAAAATATGGAATAACAGCAACAATGGATTTTGCTGAAGCTCTTTTTGCCGCATCAATCATCAGCAACAATTCCATCAAATTTTCAGATGGTGGCATAGTTGACTGGATCAGAAAAACATCTTGACCACGCACCGTTTCTTCAAATGAAGGAGAAAATTCTCCATCACTAAAAACACTCACATCTACCTTACCCAATGATTGACCATACTCATCGGCAATCTTCTGAGCTAGTTCGGTAGTGGCACGACCTGAAAATATTTTTACTCCGGCTGACATGTTATATCACGCTTTTTTGAGGGTGCAAATGTAGTCAGTTATCCTGAATTATCAAGCCTATTAACTTGTTTTCTTAGAATTTTATCTGATCAAAGAAAATTAATCTGCCTTAACACTCTGATAAAATATACAAAAATGTAACTTAGACGCCTGTTTGCAGTGTATCACATTTAATATTAAATCGATATTGGAATTTTATAAGAAACACTGCACCGTACCAGTATCATTAAATTCAGTTACATGAAGTATCATTCTATCTCAAAAGATCTGTTTGTAAGAAACCGCGCCAAGTTTGTCAAAGCCCTTGCGCCAAATTCTGTTGCCTTTTTCAATTCTAATGATATTTATCCGGTTAGTGCTGACAGTACCTTACCATTCCATCAACACCGTGATATTTTTTATCTCTCAGGCGTTGATCAAGAAGAGAGCATTCTGGTCATTTGTCCTGATGCCTTTAATACTGCACATCGTGAAATGTTGTTTTTAAGAGAAACCAGTGAGACCATTGCGATTTGGGAAGGTGAAAAACTTACTAAAGAAGCTGCTTTTCAAACATCTGGAATTAAAAATGTATTTTGGCTTTCGCAATTTGAAACCGTTTTAAAAACGATAATGGCTCAAGCTGAGAGTGTCTATATTAATACCAACGAGCATACAAGACGATATTCTGAGACTGAAACAAGGGAAGATCGTTTTATTCGCCGCCTGAAAAAACATTACCCTGCGCACACTTACAAAAAAAGTGCACCTATCATGCATCGGTTGCGCTCAATAAAAGAAAAAGAAGAATTAGATCTGATGCAACAAGCCTGTGATATTACTGAAAAAGGCTTCAGACGCATTCTTGATTTTATTAAACCTAATGTGTGGGAATACGAAATTGAAGCTGAGATTATTCATGAATTCATTCGCCACCGCTCAAAAGGTTTTGCATACACACCCATTCTTGGATCAGGTAAAAATGCCTGCGTATTACATTATATTGAAAACAATAAACAATGTAAAGATGGAGATGTAATTCTGATGGACTTTGCTGCAGAATATGCCAACTATGCATCTGACCTGACTCGCTGCGTTCCGGTGAATGGTAAGTTTACTAAAAGACAAAAAGATGTGTATAACGCCGTGCTGCGCGTAAAAAATAATGCCACCAAATTATTAGTGCCAGGTACCATTCTCGCCGACTATCATATTGAAGTAGGTAAACTCATGGAAAAAGAATTGTTAGGATTAAAACTGATTGATAAAACGGATATTAAAAAACAAGATCCTGCTTGGCCGGCGTTCAAAAAATATTTCATGCATGGCACTTCCCATTTTCTGGGATTAGACACACATGATGTTGGCTTGTGGACTGAACCTCTCAAGGCAGGCATGGTATTTACTGTTGAGCCCGGAATTTATATTCCTGAAGAAAATTTGGGAATCAGATTAGAAGATAACGTGGTTGTTCAAAAGAAAGGCAGTCCGTTTAATCTGATGAGAAATATCCCTATTGAAGCTGATCATATTGAAGAATTGATGAATGCCTCAAAAAAGAAAAAGACCAACAAAGGATAAGAGATGTCATCTAAACCTTTGTTCGTCAAACAATCCGGAACCGGACCCGCACTGATATTTCTACATGGTTTTCTTGAAGATCACACCATCTGGTATTCTGTTTTCCCAACCTTTGTCAATGCCGGTTTCACCTGCTATATGCCTGATTTGCCTTGTCATGGTAATTCACGATTTGAGGGAGAAAAATGCAGCATGCAAGAGATGGCCTGGGGGATACAAGATCTGATCATCCGTGAAAAAATCCATCACCCCATCATCATTGGTCATTCAATGGGTGGTTATGTCGGACTAGCGCTGAAGAAAATGTCACCGCTGAAAAAATTAATACTACTCCATTCTAATTTCTGGGCTGATTCTGAGGAGAAAAAAAAAGACAGAGACCGCGTGTGTGAAGTAGTTGAAAAATCACGGCGCCTGTTTTTAAATGAGGCTATTCCCAATTTATTTGCACCACAAAACCGAGAATTCAGAAGAGAGCATATTGACAGACTGATTGAAAGAGCAGACAAAATACCGGTATCAGAAATCATTGCTGCAACGCGGGGTTTACGTGATCGCCACGGGGCGTATGATCAAATGAACGACAATGAGGTGATCATGATTCAAGGAGATAATGACCCGGTAATACCTGTTAGTCTGTTAGATCAAGAACTTGAAAAACTGCGTATTAAACCAAGTGTATTTACTTTAGCAAACTGCGGGCACATGGGGTTTATTGAACAACCTGAAAATTTAATTCAAGTGCTAAAGGACGTGTTGATTGAATAATTTAAAATAATTTTGGCGTTTTGCAGTTAATACAAATCGGCGGCAGCTAAATGAAAGTACTAAAAGACATATCCAATTATATTGCAATCATCCTATTGGTTGTGCTTGGATCATGTTCAACTGAAAAAATGTTGCCATTAACCGCGGTTTCCATAACATGACCGCACGCTTCAACGGTTACTACAATGCAGGTGTTATTATTGATGAAACTTTGCTCTCTTACCGCAGCGGGTACACTGATGCGTATTATGACATTATTCCGCTCATTGTATATCCATCAGAAAAAGATGCTCCGGCACTTTACCCTCAAATGGACAAAGCCATTGAAAAATGTGAGAAGGTAATTCTGCGCCACAGCATGCCCATGCAAGGCAAGAAAAAACAAAATGAAGAATACTGCCGATGGATTGATGACAACTGGTTGGTAATTGCTCAAGCACATTTTTATAAAAGAGAATATTTATTAGCTGCACAAAAATTTGAATACGTTCAGAAAGTATATCAAGGTGAAGAGTCAGTGTATGAAGCGCAAATTTGGCTGGCGCGCACTTATATTGCATTGGGCAACTATCCTGAAGCAAAACGCATACTTACCCAGGTAGAAATTTCCATGAAAAATGCAGAGGAATTGCGTGACAGAAAACTTGGTGAAAAACTCAGTGACAGGAAAAAAAATCGCAGCGCTAAAAAGAAAAATAAGAAAAAAGGCATCAAAGAACCCGCTATTTTTCCAAAAAGACTAGAGTCAGACTACTATGCAACCATGGCTGATTTATATATTCAACAAGAACAGTATAAACCCGCCATTGAAAATCTTGAATTAGCCATTGAAACATGTCATAACAGAAAACTAAAAGCCCGTTATATGTTTGTGTTGGCACAATTATATCAACGCATGGGTGATGGTGTAATGGCCGTAAATTATTATAACAAAGTGGCACACTCATCAGCGCCTTATGAAATGCAATTCCAAGCAAAAATTAATCGTGCGCTGGCTGCAACATCTGGTGGAGAAGATATCCGCAAGGAACTTCATAAAATGCTGCGCGATGAAAAGAATGCAGAGTACAAAGATCAGATTTATTATGCCTTGGCCGAATTAGACATGAAGGATGGTGATGTTCCATCAGCTAAAACAAATTATTCAAGTTCAGTATACTGGTCAGTTAAAAATGATCGTCAAAAAGGCATCAGTTATCTGCGGCTGGCTGATCTGCATTTTAATGAACAAGATTATATCAAAGCACAAAAATATTATGACAGTTGTGTTAAAGTAATGCCTGAAGAATATGAAGATTATCCTGCGATAAAAAGCAAAGCTGATGGCTTAGAAGATTTGGTTTTTCACTATGAAACAGTAATGTTTGAGGACAGCGTGCAACGCATTGCTGACATGGATCCCGTTAGCAGAGAAAAATTTCTGGAGCAAACCTTAAAAGATTTACTTGAAGCAGAAAAATTGCGCAAGCAACAAGAACAAGAAAGATTATTAGCAACCCAAACAAAAGTAAACAGTCAAACCAATGATGCAGGTGATGGGTCAAAGTGGTATTTCTATAATTCTAAAGTACGTGGCAGCGGGTTCAATGATTTCAGAGCACAGTGGGGTACGCGTCCGTTGGAAGACAATTGGAGACGAAGTGATAAAAACAGTGTATCATTTGACGAAGATACCAGTGCAACAAACACATCAGGCGGAGGTAAAAAAGATTCACTCACGGTGGCTGATTTAATGAAAGATATTCCGCTTACACAAGGTGCAAAAGATTCTTCGGATAATCGCTTGATGAATTCTCTGTACATGTTGGGTGTAATTTATAAAGAGCAACTAAAAGAGGAAACAGATGCTATTTATTATTTCAACCAAGTTATTGATCGTGGCATTGAACACCCAAGAGTGCTTGAAGCGATGTATCAATTATATCTTATCTATATTAAACAAGGGTCATCAGAGGCAGATAAGTACAAACAGATGATATTGACAAGATACCCTGATTCTGAAATTGCCAAAGTGGTAAACGATCCTGATTATTTGCGTAAAAAAGAAGAAGAAAACAAAAAAGAACTGAACGATTATTCTCAGGTATTGAGTGATTATAAAATGCGCTATTACGGTGCAGTAATAGCGCGCTGTAATGAAGTAATCACCTATGACAGACAAAACAAATATTTGTACAAATATTATTTGCTGAAGGCTTTTGCAATAAGTAAAACAAGTCCGGGTAACGTTGAGGCTATTGCCAGTCCGTTACAAGAATTATATAACCTTGCGCCTGAAAGCGAGGAGGGAAAACAGGCAAAAATTTATTTAGATAAAATATACGCAGGTGGTGCTATTGTTGATCCTGATAAAGACACCAGTTTGTATAAATACACTTCAGATGGTGAGTACTTTTTTATTGTAGTAATACCAACTGAAGCCGGCGGAACTGAGGCAAGCAAAATTAAATTAGCCAACTTCAACAACGAGTATTTCAGATCAAAACGCTACACTGTCATCAATACGGCTTTGGGTGATAAGTATCAGTTGTTGGTGGTGAAAACATTCCTTCAGTTAGATGAAGGAAAACAATGGGTTGCCACTTATAAATCATCCACAGCAGGCAGTATAATTGGCACTATGGCTACTGATTATGAAGGCTATCTAATCAATCAAGTGAATTTTTCTACCCTACTCAACAGCAAAGAACTTGATGCATACAAAGAGTTCTATCAGAAAAATTATCCTTAGTCAGGCATTTTCCAATTGAATTATTTCTACTTTTGAGCTGTTCATGAGACAAATTTGCACATATACCAATCGTTATCGCCGCAGTTTTATTCCCTTTGCGGTGAATGGCTTTAATATTGTCTGGTAATTCCAGATAAGTTGCAAAGGTGGACAGCTGGTCCGTTTCAATACAGCAAAATCGTTAAGTAAAAATCAATCACAATTAAATGTCATGGAAACAATGGCCATGGAATCCGGTTCTACCACTCTTTTGTCAGATGCCAGTTTATCAGAACGGCTGGCACTACTTGAGGCTCGCTCTCTTGAAATGGAAGAGAGCATTCGTTATGCAGGCAGTTTACAACGCTCTATTTTACCAAACGAGCGACTTTTTACAAATGCTTTCCATAATGCTTTTGTCATGTTTCAACCAAAAGATATTGTAAGCGGAGATTTTTATTGGATTTACCAATATCACAATGAAATCTATTTTGCAGTAGCTGATTGTACAGGGCATGGTGTGCCCGGTGCATTGGTCAATATTGCGGGCAACACCTTGCTCAGACAATTAATACGAATTGAGGGCTTGACTGATCCGGCAAAAATTGTTTCATTACTTGATCATGAATTGGTGAGTTTATTCAATGAAAATTTAACTGAAGGCACCATGCGTGACGGTATGGATATCATCTTTTGTAAATTCAATCTGCAAAGCGGCAAAGGCTCATTCTGCGCAGCCGGAAGGCCACTTTTATTAGTGCGCAACGGATCCTTAATGGAGTTCAAAAAAGGACCTGACAGCATTGGATACAGCACATCAAATAAAATTTTTGAAACAATAGAAACTGATTTGCAACAAGGTGACAAATTCTATTTATTTTCTGATGGATACACGGATCAGTTCGGTGGTGAAAATGTAAAAAAATTCAACCGTGAACGGTTTCGCAATTTGTTGACATCTATTTATCCCATGTCAATGGAAAAGCAGAAAAAAGAACTGCAACTTTCATATCAAAACTGGAAAGGGAAACAAGAACAAATAGATGATGTATGTGTTATTGGAATTGAGATTTGAAAATCTTGAATAGCGAACTGAGTATGTTAGTAATCACAATGCACAAACAAATACAATTAGCTTTAGCGCAACTATCAATGAAGCGAATGCTCAGCAGAATAAACTTGAATAGTAGAGATTCAATCTTCACACAAATTTAATTTTGTATGATTTTTTTTCGGATAAAAAAGGTAGTTCTATTCCGTGTCGCATGTATAGTGCTATGTATGCTTGTCCTTTTTACTAAGTCAATTTACGTTTATTCACAAGACAATGGACTTGGTTCATGGAATATTCTACACTTAGAGTACAACATAAATAAAAAGTGGGAAATTTTTTCAGAGAGTCAGTTGCGTTCACTGCGTTTTTACAACCATTTTCATTATTACGAATTCAAGGGAGGTGTACAGTACCAACCAACTGAAAATATAAATTTCACTCTAGCCGCCGGCACTTACCAAACCTATAAAGAAGGAGGAAATTTTGTTACACCAAAAAACAATGATGAGTTCAGGTTGTGGCCCCAAGTTATTCTCACACAAAAATTGGGTATATTTAAAATAGAACAAAGATATCGGGCAGAATTCCGTTTTACAAGTAATGGATATCGGAACAGATTCAGGTATCGCTTAGGTATTATTTTGCCATTCGGTAAAGAGCAGAATGGGTATAAACCATTTCAAATTGCCGCCAGCAATGAAGTATTTTTCACCCAAGTTGAACCCTATTTTGAGCGGAACCGGATGGCATTTCATATAAGCTATCGCAACGCACATTCACTCAAGATTCAGTTAGGCTATATTCATCAATTTGACTATCAAATCAACGATGAAACAGGACGAGATTTTTTTCAGATAGGTTTTTATTTTGAATTGGGTGATTGATTGGTGAAATTCGAGACTAAATAAATCTTTGCATCTTTAAAGAATATATGCCTCAGTAATGCCAGATATAAAATTTAAAATTCATCGGAAAACCTTCTATCATTGTTCACTTGAACGAGCATTCAAAACGCCCATGCTGTGTGACGTTACAAAGGTACATACGGGGTGTGGTCCTATGCCAAAAATTACACACACCACAGACGATACAAATTGGGGACAGCCCGGCTCGTCAAAAAAAGTATACACTGCAAAATCATGGACACAAAAAGGAGGATTTGCATCTGTTGATCATGTGTTAGAGAGAATAGAAAACAAGTACTGGAAAATTCAGGTAGATGATTTTCAAGCATGGATGCTGGGCTTCTATAAATTTGTCGGTGAGTGGCAAACTACCCAAGTTGAAGACAATAAAATTCAAATTGACTACACCTACACCTTGCATTCGCGCAATGTTTTTCTATTCCCGATCGCCTGGTTATTTGCAAAACTATTTTGGAAAAAATATATGAAACAGGTGCTTGAAAATATTCGAACAATGGTTGATCAGAATGAACCCTACATGTATACTTAAGAGTATAAAATCCTGCTAACCCGATGCTAGTTGACTCCCGTTGTTTCGGCCTGGTATTTTATAATAAGCTCACTCCTGAAATACCTCACCCCCTTCTTAGATGATTTTCCTGATTCACTAACGGCCTTCATACCATTGAAACAATACAAAATTCGTAAAAAAATACTACATTTGATATATGGATAATATACATCAGCTTGAATACAATACAATACGTCCTAAAATGCACATTCCTGAATATGGGCGTAACGTACAAAAAATGATTGATCACGCAGTTAGTCTCACCTCAAAAGAAGAGCGCAACAAGGTGGCCAATGCCATCATCAAAGTGATGGGAGAACTCAACCCGCAGTTACGTGATGTTGAAGAATACAAACCAAAATTGTGGACGCATCTTTTCATCATGTCTGATTTTCAATTAGACGTTGATTCACCCTACCCTTTGCCATCACGTGAGGCATTGGAAGAAAAACCTAAAATTGTTGGTTATCCTCAGAGTGAAATAAAAATTGGTCACTACGGAAAAATTGTCCAGCAAATGATTGAAAAAGCCTGTGCATTGCCTGATAATGACGAGCGCAAAGCCTTGTCAAAAATTATTGCCGGTTTAATGAAACGCTTTCACTTAACCTTTAATACAAGCTCAGTTGAAGATCAGGTTATTTTGAATCATCTTAAAATGTTATCTAAAGGAAAATTGACACTTGAAGACACTTCATTTTTACCGGGCACGAATGATATTTTGCGTCAGAATAATCAGCAAGGTAATCCAATGAAAACAAATTTCAACGGAGCAAATAAAAAGAAGAAAAAGAAGAATAAAAACGGAGGAGGAAACAATCAGGGGCAGAATCAAAACCAAAGACAACAGCAAAACTTTAAAAAACCAAACTGATTAACATGGGTGCATTTGAAATTCAAGGTGGATACTCATTGAAAGGAGAAGTTCATCCGCAGGGAGCAAAAAACGAGGCATTGCAAATCTTATGTGCCGTACTTCTTACACCAGATAAAATTACCATCAGTAACATTCCTGATATTGTTGATGTCAATAAGCTTATCAACCTTTTGCAAGCAATGGGTGTGCGCGTTGAAAAAGTTGAGAAAGGCACGTATATTTTCAAGGCAGCTGATGTTGATTTGGAACATCTGAAATCAGATGATTATGCAAAACGAGCTGCATCATTGCGCGGTTCAGTGATGGTGGTTGGACCCCTATTGGCAAGGTTTGGAACAGCGTTCATTCCAAAGCCCGGAGGAGATAAAATTGGTAGACGCAGATTGGATACCCACTTTGAAGGATTTCAAAAACTTGGCGCAAAATTCAACTATGATGCGCAAAATTATTATTACCACGTAGACGCAAAAAAACTCACCGGAACATACATGCATTTAGATGAAGCATCAGTTACCGGAACAGCAAATATTGTCATGGCCGCCGTGCTGGCTAAAGGCACTACCACAATTTATAATGCTGCATGTGAACCTTACTTGCAGCAATTGTGTAAAATGCTAAACAGCATGGGTGCAAAAATTTCAGGTATTGGGTCTAACATGCTGGTGATTGAAGGGGTGAAATCACTTGGTGGTTGTTTTCATCGCATTTTGCCTGACATGATTGAGATTGGAAGTTTCATTGGCTTAGCCGCCATGACGCAATCTGAAATTACAATTAAAGATGTAAGCTATCCAAATCTTGGTATCATTCCGGATACATTCAGAAAATTAGGAATTCAAATGGAATTGAAAGGCGATGATCTTTTCATTCCCGCACAAAAAAATTATAAGATAGATACGTTTATTGACGGATCCATTCTGACCATTGCTGATGCGCCATGGCCTGGTTTTACGCCAGATTTGCTAAGCATTGTTTTGGTAGTTGCAACACAAGCAAAAGGAGCCGTTTTGATTCATCAAAAAATGTTTGAATCACGTTTATTTTTTACAGATAAACTTATTGATATGGGTGCGCAAATTATTTTGTGTGATCCGCATCGTGCGGCTGTAATTGGCATGAATCATGAACATCGGTTGAGAGGTATTTCTATGACATCACCAGATATTCGTGCCGGGGTTGCATTGCTCATTGCGGCATTATCAGCAGAAGGAAAAAGTACTATACACAACATTGAGCAAATTGACCGCGGATATGAAAACATTGATATGCGGTTGAATAATTTAGGTGCTAAAATTATGCGTGTGAAGTAAGCAGATTTACTGCACTAAACTCTCACGCCAATCACGCATACATCATCAATTTGTTCAAAGCCTGAACGCCAGTTTTCAAAAGCATTCACCAGTTGCGTTTTCTGTTGTGACAGTGGATTATTGGCAATAGATTTAAGTAGATCTTTTAGGGTAGCTGACTTAAATTTTTTTCCTTTCTCTCCACCAAATTGATCAGCAAAGCCGTCACTAAAAATATATAAAACATCACCCGGGTTTAAATCCACTTGCTGCGTTGTAAATGGTTTTGCATTGGCAAATTTTCCAATCGGTTGTTTATCCGGCTTCACTTCAATCAGTGAATTGTCGCACTCTTTCACCACCCATAAAGGATTATTTGCACCTGCCCATTGAATTGTTTTTTTATTGCCATTTTTTATATTCATAGCAATTAGAGAAATATCCATTCCGTCTTTTACATCTTCATCTGATTTCTCAAATTCTTCAATTACCAATTCTCGTGTTTTATCAAGAATTTCACCCGGTGAAATTAAGCCATACTCTCGCACAGCCCTGTTGAGCGCATTATTACACACCACGCTAACCATTGCGCCAGGCACACCATGTCCGGTGCAATCTGCCACAGCCAGAAAAACGATATCACCCTTTGTTTGCATCCAATAAAAATCACCGGCAACAATATCTTTGGGTTGATAGAGAATAAAATTTTGACCAAACACTTCATTGATGTTTTTTTCAGGAGGCAAAATAGCCGCTTGAATACGCTGAGCATAACGGATACTATCTTTCACTTCACGGTGAACCTCTTCTAAAATTTCATGTTGTTTTTCAATTTCAGTTTTTTGCCGTTCTACTTCTTCTTTTTGTGATGCAATTAATGCGCTGCTTTTCTTTTTATTCTGATAAGCCCTGAAAGAGATAATCATTAACCCAAGTACAAGCAATAATCCAATAGAAACAAACCATATCTGCACCCTGGTTTTTTTCAGTTGCTCCTCTTGCAATTGTTGTAAGGCAAGATTTTTTTCGTTCACATCTTGCAGGCGCGCGTTCTCTAATTCTCGCTTGTCTAATTGGTGCAGCACAGCCATCTCTTCCATGGCACGCTCTGATTCTGCCGCATCAGAAGAATCTTTCATGTCAAGATATTCAAACAATATGTCTGTTGATTTTTTATAATCACCCAAACCATTAAAAATTTCAGCCAGAATCAAATTGGTTGCCATTTCAACATCCGTTGCACCGGTTTCAATACTCGCCTCTTTAGCTGTAAGGGCATATTCAAGTGCTTGCATATATTTTCCCTCTTCTGATAAAAAAGTAGCAATGTTTTTTGAAAACTCCATCAGGTCATAAGGGTATCCAAGCGAATCAACAATCTCAAGCGCACGTTGCCCCAATGGAATGGCTTGCGCGTAATTTTTTTGAGAAAAATAAATATCGGCCATGTTGTTATACATGCGTGCAATACCACGCCAATCACCAATATCTTTTTTAAGTTCAATCACCCTTTTATAGGTGTCAAGTGCTAATTTGGTATTTCCACTTTTGTCAGCTATGACAGCCTCTTGTGATATCAATTCAGTGAATACCATTTGCTGACCGGGTATGTCTTCACAATATTTTTTTGCCTCTTCCAGCACTTCATACCCCAATTCATATTGTCCCATTTCAGTGTAAATTGAAGCAATGTTGGTTTGCAAAACAATGTAATTGGTGGTGTCACCGGCATGGTCAAAATAATCACGCGACATTTGAAAGTATTGCAATGATTTTTCAAGATCACCTTTCATATAATAACTCACGCCAATATTGGTGTGGGCAATATTGATTCCACGCTCATAGTTTGATTCTTCAGCAGATTTTTTTCCTTCAAGATATAATTCAATGGATTTATCAAAATCACCCATATCAGAAAAAACAATGCCCTTCATGTTGAGCAAATCAGCTTTAATTTGCGCAAAATGATGTTGATCACATACCGTGATTCCGGAATCACAATATGCAACACACAACGTAAATGAAGCCCGATTACTTTCAGCAAATGAGAGATAGTAATATGCCTTTGCCTGACCATAAGCATAGTCTAACTGATTAGAAAGATGAAGTGCTTTTTGCGCAAAATAGTATAACGAATCCGTATTATCTAATCTATAATATTCTGCCCTACCCAACAACGTATTCACTGTAGATGTATCACGCTGTGCATGGCTATTCAAGGCAAATAAGCAAGAAGCCAGCAGAACAAGTGCAGTTAGACGAAAATGGCAAATAATCAATTTTGTGCAGTACTTCATAGAATCAAATGAATTTAGAAATTGTGCAGGGGTTAACACTCCTTTATCCCATCCTCGGTCCTTCAAGAGAGAAGGATGTAAACGTGAGGTAAGGTGAAGATTTATCAACTATAATCCTGAACCAAATAAATTAGCAAACCTCCGGCTAAGTTAATCAATTGCAGAGATATAGGGAGAATGTTTTTTTGATAAGCGAATAGAAAAACCCAGAATAAGGTTACCAATTCAATGCTTCACCTCAAAATCAAAACCAGCGTGTTGATGCCTAAAAAGGAAAGCAAAGAGAATAGCAACAACTGCAGCATAGGCCGCAAAGCAGAGCCAAATTGGTTGCCAATTAAACGTTCCGTCTTCAAGTAAAAAGAATTTTTCTATGAGATATCCGCTCGTTACGCTGCCAATTACAGCGCCAAATCCGTTCACCATCATCATAAATAATCCTTGTGCGCTTGAACGAATTTTAGAATCGGTTTGTGTCTCTACATATAACGAACCTGAGATATTGAAAAAGTCAAATGCCATACCGTAGACAATGCATGAAAGTAAAATCATCCAAACACCTTCAGCCGGATTTCCGAAAGCAAGCAAACCAAAACGCAATACCCAGGCAATCATACTGAACAGCATGACTTTTTTTATTCCAAATCTTTTCAGAAAAAACGGAATGGCAAGTATGAAAAGAGTTTCAGAAATTTGTGAAAGCGACATGACAATAGTTGAATATTTCACCACAAACGAATCAGCGTACTGCGGGAATTCTTTAAAATTATCTACATACCGATCACCATACATATTAGTGAGTTGCAGCGCAGCCCCCAGCAACATGGCAAATACAAAAAACATAGCCATACGCGGGTTTTTAAATAAACCAAATGCATTTAATCCAAGTGTCTCAGCTATGGATTTTTTCTCAGCACTTTTAGTTGGTTTGCATGCTGGAATAGTGAATGAATACATGCCCAAAAGAAAAGATGCAGCTGCTGAAATATAAAATTGCATTTCACTTGCTTTACTGCCGGAAAGATTTGTCACCCACATAGCCGCAATGAAACCAATGGTGCCCCACACACGGATAGGAGGAAAAACTTTAATGACATCTTGCTTTTCATTTTTCAGCACGTGATAAGCAACTGAATTAGATAAAGCAATAGTGGGCATATAGAAAAGCATTGCCAACAACATCACCCAGAAAAAAGTGTCAGGGTTTTGTACTTGCGGAATGCAAACAATGACAATACCTGAAAGTATGTGCAGCACACCGAACAATTTTTCAGCGTTCACCCAGCGATCAGCAATAATACCGGTAATTGCAGGCATAACAATGGATGAAATACCTAGCGTTGAGAAGATAGCACCAAACTCAGCTCCACCCCATTTTTTGGTGGCAAACCAATAATTAGCTATGGTTATAAGCCATGCGCCCCAAATAAAAAATTGAAGAAAACTTAAAATGATAAGGCGCTGTTTGATATTCATGATCTTCTAAAAAATAAACAGGCCTTGTAGCCTGATCAGTTTCTTTTTTTAATCTCGTCGCGGATTTTTGAAGCGCGCTCATAATCTTCTGTATCCAACGCTTCTTTGAGCATGTTTTCCAATTCTGCATCAGTAAGAGAACTCAGCTCAGTTCCTTTTTTCATCGGTTCTTCTGTTCCGGTTTTCTCTGCAGGGGCTTCTTGTTCAATTGCCAATTCATCTTCTAATTGAATACCGGCTGAACTCAGTATATGTTCGTATGTATAAACAGGACTTCCGCAGCGCAAACCAATAGCAATTGCATCAGAAGTGCGTGCATCAATTTCAATCACATCACCTGCCTGTTCACAGATTATCTTAGAATAAAAAACACCTTCAATCAAATTATAAATGATGATTTCTTTTACACTGATGTTAAAAGAATCAGCAAAAGTTTTGAAGAGGTCATGAGTCAGCGGACGAGAAGGTTTCATGCGCTCGAGTTCAATAGCAATAGATTGCGCTTCAAAGCCACCGATAATAATTGGCAACCTGCGTGTTCCGTCACGCTCTGACAATACCAGCGCATAAGCACCTGATTGCGTTTGACTGTATGAAAGCCCGACTATTTTTAATTCAATTTTTTCCATCTGACAATGCTTCCCCTGTTCCGGCGCCTTAATTAGTTCTGAGCTTTCAGTTTTTTTATTTCTGCAGTTAATTTAGGCAAAACATCAAAAGCATCACCCACAACCCCATAGTCTGCTGCTTTGAAAAATGGCGCTTCAGGGTCAGTATTGATTACAACAATTACTTTGCTTCCATTCACTCCGGCAAGGTGCTGAATAGCTCCGCTGATACCGGCAGCAATGTATAAATTAGGACGAATAGCAAGACCGGTTTGTCCCACGTGTTCATGGTGAGGTCTCCAACCAATATCAGCCACCGGGCGCGAACATGCAGTAGCAGCGCCAAGTGATTTTGCAAGATCTTCAACCATGCCCCAATTTTCAGGTCCTTTTAATCCGCGGCCGGCTGAAACAACCAACTCTGCCTCAGGTAATAAAATATCTCCTTCCTGTTTTTCTACTGATTTAACGGTGTAAGATGCTGCTCCGCAATCTGCTGAAAAATCTTCAACGGCGGCTGTTCCGCTTCCGGTTTCAACTGAAATTGAATTTGGAGTTAGATTGATAACAGTGATGGCTGAGTTTACTTTTACACATCCAAATGCTTTTCCTGAGAACACATTCACTTTGTAAACTCCACTTGCATCAGGCAAAGAGATTGCTCCTGAAACTAAACCTGCTTTCAAGTGCGCTGCTATTCTTGGCGCCACTGCACGACCGGTTAAATCAAGTGAAAAAACAATTTTAGTTGCACCACTTGCTTTCACTGCCTCAGCTACCAAGCGTGTAAGTTGTACTGCATCATTGGTGTTTAACCCACGATGTACTAATACTTTTGCGGCACCAAATTTTCCGAGTTCTGCTAAAGCTGAAGCATCCACTGAACCGTTTGTAAGAACAGTTACAGCGCCAAGTTTGCTGCCATAGTAAACTGCCTCGTTAACGCTTTTTGAAATGTGTCCGCTCAGGGTATCTATATAAACTAATACTGACATAAATATTTTTTTCTGAAAGATTTTTTATTAAATAACTTTTGCCTCCGTGTGTAACAGGTTCACTAATTCAGCCATATTATCAGCACTGATTATTTTGCAAGCAGATTTTGCTTTAGGCAATTCGTATGAAACAAACGTAACCAATTCATCACAAGCAACCGGTTCAATTACCTGCAGCGGTTTTGTGCGAGCAGCCATAATACCGCGCATGTTTGGTATGCGTTGCTCAGCCATTCCTTTTGCTGCACTTATTACAAATGGCGTGTTCAGTGAAACTACCTCAACACCACCGGTCATCTCTTTATGAATAGTTGCTGTATTACCCGCTAATTCCAGTTTTGTTGCCAATGAGATATAGGGTAAATTCATCAATTCTGCAATCATGCCACCAACTTGAGAGCCGTTGTAATTGATTGTTTCTTTCCCGGTGAAAACGATATCAAATTCACCTTTTTTTGCGTAATCGGCAATTTGAAATGCAATAGCGTAAGCATCGTTTGCAGATCCATTAATTCTCACCGCATCATCTGCGCCAATGGCAAGGGCTTTTCTAATCACAGGTTCATCATCAGCACCACCCACGGTGATTGTAGTAACTGTACCGCCTAAAGTTTCTTTTAACTCAAGGGCACGCACCAAGGCATACCATTCGTCATAGGGGTTGACAATATACTGAACTCCGGCCTCATTGAATTTGGTATTGTTGTCAGCAAATTCAATTTTTGTTGTGGTGTCCGGAGCTTTTGAAATACAAACTAAGAATTTCATCTTTCAGATAATTAAAATAAGAGGCGGCAAATTTACCAAAAAAGTGATTTAAAGACCTGAATTTAGTAATAAAATACAAGGTAAAATGAATCACTGCATTGATTTGCAAATAAGTGCAGTTGATTTTCTTAAGAAATTAAGCAACCGAACCCTGAGAAAATCTCTGAGATAGTAGATTAAAAATTTTTACGTGCTTTCGGCTCGACTTGGAACCTAAGCATACTTGAATCATTTCAAATAAAATCCGATTGTTGAGGTTTTACGCTCTTTCTTAAATGCGAGTTTAGTTACTAGAACACCTTAAATAGACCTATAGCAATTTAATAATTTTCTTGTCTCCCGGTTTTACGGTGCTTCTGAAACGAGCAAGCAAGGTTCCGTTTTCATCAAGCAGAAATTTTTCAAAGTTCCATTTAATAGCACCTGTGAAAGAACTGTTTGGCTGTTCAGTAAGCCATTTAAATAGTGGATGAATATCATCTCCGTCAACTGATACTTTTTCAGCCATAATAAAGCTTACGCCGTAATTTTTTTTACAAAACTCGGCAATCTCCCCATTACTCCCCGGTTCTTGCCCACCAAAATTGTTAGCAGGAAAACCAATGATTTCAACTTTGTCTTTGTATTTGACATACAACTTTTCCAAATCTTCATATTGTGGGGTAAAACCACATTCACTGGCTGTGTTCACAATCAGAATTTTTTTGCCTTTAAAATCTGCGAATGATTTTACCTCTCCATCAATGGTAGTGAATGAAAAATCATGTATGCTGGTTTGTGCAGTTGTTGTCATGGAAGAAAATAGAATTAAAAGAATAAATATGGTATTGTACATTGCTTTCATAGGGATGTTTTTTAATTTAACGGTTCAGTGATGTTTTTGTTTGGTACGAGTGAATATTTCATACTTGATGAGTTTCAAAATTACTTAAATATAGATTGAGTGATGGAGGTAAAACAAGGCATAGAAATATTTTGGGGGTAGTGGGACACGAGCAGGATGCTCACGCCAGCGGGATTTGAACATGAGCCGAATGTCGGCGCCGGCGGATTACATCATCGTTTTCGCTGCAAGCTACAGGAAATTAAACCAAACTATCTGGTTCGTTGTTGCGGAATGTGAAATAGCGGTAGTTCTTTTTGTTTGCTTGCAATTGTGTGTGCTGATTACATCCCATCACCGCCATCACCAAAATCAGGGCGCTCATTTTTTCCTTTTTTCTGATTGATGCGGTAAACAAAATTCAGGGTGATTTGTCTTGATCTCCACTGGAACTCGCTGTAAGAATAGAAATATTCTGATTCTACCGTGTTTCTTCGCTTTCTTGAGTTTAAAATATCTCTGGCGTTGAGTGACAAGGTGCCATTACCTTTTAAAATATCTAATGACCCCGATGCATCCCAAAAATATTGAGCTTTTGCTGATCCTTGATTTGTTGATTGAGGCGACTCATAAGTAAACGATGTTTGAATAGAAATTTTACGATTGATATTGAATTTTGAACTTGCCTTGCCTGACCAGGCGTACACGTCGTTTGTATATAGCACTTCATTGTATGTGCCTTCTGAAATTGCACGATATAGGTTTAGACTGCCGCTAATATTCCACCATTTATACATTTCGTATGAGCCTGAAATCTCTACACCAAACGCATCTCTATTACCAAGATTTACGGGTGTTCTATAGGTCAGTCCGGTTGAATCGGTTAACAATATTCGATCCATTACATCTACCGTGTGCCGGTAATATAATGAAGTGAGCATGGACCCCTTTTTCCAATATTTAAGATGACCCAATTCGTATGAGCCCGCATATTCAGGATTGATATTTGGATTTCCACTTTCAAAATTTCTTGAATCTCTGAAGGTATAAAAAGGAGTAAGCCACCAATATCGTGGTCTGCTAATACGTCTTGAATAACTTACTTGCAAATAATTGTTCTTCTTTAGTTCGTAAGATACATGAACACTTGGAAACAACCGTAAATAGCGGCGTTGATTCGTTGTGTCCGTTACAACTAATTTTGTAGTTATGTTGCTGTATTCTGCTCTTAATCCAAGCTGAACGCTAAACTTTTTATACTTGTTGCCTGCCATGATGTAGGCAGCGTAAATATTTTCTATATAATTCAATTGATTATTAAACAAATCATTGGTTTGCCAATCTCCGCTCACACTATCTTCCAATAAATAATCACTATACAAACTGCGCAGATTAACCTTTGCCCCTATTTCAAATTTCCCCTCTTCACCAAACGGGTACACATAATCCGTTTGAAAAAGCCAGTTGCTTTCATTCTCATTATTTGTTGTGCGTTGAAAAATTGGAATCAACAGCACATCATTAGTTAATTCTGTTAACAAGCTTTGCTCATTATCCAGCGTATATCCTTTGCGAACATCAACAGTCCAAAGGCGCTCCTTTTGATCAAAGGTTTTTCTGAAATTCAAATTGATGTCCAAAGAGTTTCCGTAGTCTGTTTCAACTTCATCTCGTGTCACTGAATTAATTAATTGTTCTGCCGAATCTAAATCTTCATACACAATACTACTCCAGTTATCACCATTTGAGAACTGCATAGATGAACTCAGCGTCAGCGAAATTTTTTTTGTAAAATTAAAATCTACACCAGCATTTATATTGTGATTAAATCCACCTCGCTCATGTTCACTTTCTGACCTATACAAATAAGCGGTATCCGGACTATCAAACCGTTGGTACGTATATCCCATTCCGGGTGAACGCTGCCTGCCAAAGCCATAGCCTAAAAAATAATTGACTTTTTTAGTGCGAAAGTTCACATTAAAACCGGCTCCGTATTGAAAAGGATAAGCCACCCGTGCATTGAAACTTCCGTTAAATCCGCGGTTCAATTCTTCTTTAAGAATGATATTAATTATACCCACCTCGCCTTCGGCATCATATCGCGCAGATGGATTAGTGATCACCTCAACACGTTCAATCATGCTTCCATTAATTTGCCTTAACGCATCAGCATTATTTAAACCCAACAAAGCACTTGGTTTTCCGTTTATGAGAATGCGCACGTTTTGACTGCCTCTTAACGTTACGTTTCCTTCAGCATCTACCGAAATGGACGGAATATTATCTAAAATTTCTGATGCGTTCAACCCAACGTTAGACAAGTCTTGTTGAATGTTGAAAACACGTTTGTCCAATTTCAGTTCCATTTGAGGTTTCTCCACGGTGACGTCAACAACATCCAACATTTCTGATTTTGTTTTCAGAGAAATTGTATCTAAAACAATCATCCCATCATCAATCAAAATAGTTGAAATAGTTTGTTCTTCAAATGATAAAAAGCGAACCTTCAGATAATAATTCCCGGGTGATGTATACAAGATAAATTGACCAGAATCATTGGTTGATGCACCATCTTTCAATGTAGAATCAAGGAGTGTGTATAATAAGATAGTTGCATAAGGAACAGCGTTTCCTGCCTCATCCGTTACAACGCCCTGCAATCCTGTCTTTTTTCCCTGACTGAATACACTTGCACTCAACACAAGAGAAAGAAGTAAGATGTAATTTTTCATGCATGGTAAAGGTAAGGCGGATTTTGAAACAAGGTTTTGACACGGCTTATTTTTTCCCTTCCTAAGCAGGGTTTAAAAATTAATTTGAATCAGAAAGTTGAGGGGAAAGATTGTTACAATTCCAAAAAGGCAGACGAATAAAATCCCCTATCCCTGCGCAATACCATCAACCGTATTCTGATTATCCACCGGTGGTGTGGCTACTTTAGATTTCATGAAGGCTGCCAATATAATCAGCACAAAACTACCAACCCAGGCATAAAAAGCTGTTCCAACTGATAATTTACCCACTGTTTCACTTGCGCCAACAAAACCTTTGCCGGCAGCAAGAAAAGCACAAGCAATGAGCAGAGATAAAATTCCAAAAATCATGGCTGCTTTAGGTTTAGGATTTTTGCGTTTGATAAACATAATAATAGCTAACAAATACGTGATGTTAGCAAACCATGACACGGCAGTAGGCACATCATTTGCGCCAACCATCCATCCGCCAAGCAATGCCCAGTATGCTTGCAAATCCGGCTTTTCAGCATAAACCGGTAAAAACAATGAAACTACAAAAAGGGTGATAGAGCCAAGAAAAAGTAGACGATGCATGGTAGATAAATTTGGGTAAATGTAATGATTCGTGAATTAATTCTTAAACTTGGTATTCAACATTTCATTCACATGAACATTAACTTGAAAATTGTCCATTCAAAACATCCGACAAATTAAGCTATTGAACTAATCGCACCTAAGGCATCTATTAATAAAAAATGAAAAACATGAAATCACTTTTTTATCTTAATTCAGACATTACCTATCTCAATCACGGTTCATTTGGCGCATGTCCAAAACCAATATTTGAAGAGTATCAGAAATGGCAACTGGAACTTGAGAAAGAGCCTGTAGATTTTATTACTGTGCAGTCTCCGCTTCTACTGAAAAAATCTCGTGAAGCACTTGCAAACTATATGCATTGTCATGCAGATGATTTAGTTTATGTACAAAATCCATCCACTGCACTAAACATCATTATAAAAAATTTAAAGTTGGAATCCGGTGATGAAATACTCACCACCAACCATGAATATGGCGCTATGGATCGCACCTGGAATTATTACTGCAGAAAAGCCGGGGCAAACTATGTTCAACAAAAAATTTCATTGCCCCTGCTTTCAAAAGATCAGTTTATTGAAGAGTTTTGGAAAGGGTTGAGCGCAAAAACAAAAATTGTATTCATTTCACAGATCACCAGTCCAACAGCTTTAATTTTTCCGGTGAAAGAAATTTGTGAACGGGCAAAACAATTAGGATTGATGACAATTGTAGATGGAGCACATGCACCTGTTCACGTGCAGGTAAATTTGTCTGAGTTAAATGCTGATGTTTTTACCGGAGCATGTCATAAATGGATGCTTACGCCAAAAGGCTGTAGTTTTTTGTACGTAAAAAAAGAAATTCAGCACCTCTTCGATCCGCTTATTATTTCATGGGGTTATGAAGCAGAATTCCCATCTCAATCACAATTTTTGGATTATCATGAATATCAAGGAACACGAGATATATCAGCATTTTTAACTGTGCCTCGAGCACTGGATTTTTTAGCCGAACATGATTGGGCAACGCATAGTAAAAATTGCAGAACCATGATACAGCAAATTTATCCTGAACTCTGTGACTTGCTAAAAACAGAACCCATCACGGCGGTGAGTGATACTTTTTTAGGGCAAATGTGCAGCATTCCAATTCAAACACCAGATGTTATTCAACTGAAAAACCATTTGTATGAGAAGTATAAAATTCAGATACCGATTATGAATACCAAACTTGAATTCAATGGCAGAAAAAATTTGCAACTCATCCGTGTTTCATCACAGGTATATAATAGTATGGATGACATTGAAAAACTGAAGATGGCCTTGGTTGAGATTAGAGATAAAACAAATTTACTTGAGTAAGAATAGCAATCATAAAGGCAAAAATATTTTTCTAATTACGCTGTATTTAGCAAGCGTAATCTATCTGCTTTTTTTCGCCCCCTTCCGTCAAGGTACCAATACATCTGTCAATCTCATTCCGTTTAAAAGTACGTTTGAATTAACCGTCTATACCTTTACAACCGGACATGGTATTTGGCATTGGATAATCAATGTACCCGGCAACATTGCGGCGTTCATTCCGTTGGGTATTATTCTTTCAACTATCCGATTCAATAAATACATCGTGCTTCTATTCATTATTCTCATTCCTTGTTTGCTTGAGTTTTTTCAATATATTTTTGAAAAAGGATCATGCGATATTGATGACGCCATCTTGAACGCTGTCGGAATTTTTACAGGAATTTTATTTCGTGAAAAATATTTGAGGCAACGTGCAAATTAATTTTTCGTTTGTAAGGGGAATAAAAAAATAATTCGGCGATCTCAAATCACTTGGTGATAAAATGTCTGACCCAAAAAATTCTTCAATGAAAAAACTCATTCTTGCTCTTCTCTTATTCACCGTGCAATTCACTGCATGGAATCAATGCAACGTAATAGCCACAGCCATGCCTCAACCGGCAAGTTGTCCGGGCGTTTGTGACGGGTCAATTGTTTATGTGTATCAAAACATGAACATGCCATCACCGGGTTCACCTTATATTGTAATTCTACAAGATGGAGCAGGTAATACCCTCAGCATTCAAACCTACGTAACGGAAATCACCACCATTCCATTTACCAATCTTTGTGCAGATAATTATACGATCACAGTACAAGGTACATCATGCTCATATACTTTGTCCACAACAGTAACTGAACCGGCAGAGATGATCATTAGCACAAACACCACGGATCCATCTTTTGGATTAACTAATGGCAGCGCTGAAATTTTTGTCATTAACGGAACTGCACCTTACTCATACAGCATTGATGGTGGAGTATCATTTCAATCAACAAATTTATTCACAAATCTTTCAGCAGGCACATATTCTGTTGTTGTCATGGATGCTAATGGATGTGAACAAACTTCTTCATTTACCTTGACAGATGCGAGCGCATGTTCGCTGGTAGCAACGGCTAATCCAACCGGTATGGTAAGTTGTTACGGTGCATGTAACGGTGGTTTATATTATGCGTATTTTGATTCCAATAATGATGGTCCGTATCAAGTTGAATTAATTTTGAATGGCAATGTTGTGCAGACAGCAACCAATGCTTCATCCAACGGAACAGGAACATTTACTAATCTCTGTGCAGGTATTTATACCGTTGAAGTTACATCATCTCAAGGTTGCACGGGTACTTATTTTATCACCATCACTGAGCCTTCACAATTGTTAGTGACAAGTGTTGTTACTACAGATGCAACAACAGGATTAAACAATGGAACAGCAACCATAACTGCAACCGGAGGATGGCCTGTTTATTCATACAGTTTAGATGGCATCACATTTCAATCAAGTAATTTATTCACCAATTTAGCTGCCGGAGTTTATATAGCTTACGTGCAAGACAACGCCGGTTGCATCAGCATTTTCACTTTTGTGATACAAGAAGACCCGGGATGTTTTTTCAATTTGAATACAACAAGTACTTCAACATCGTGCGCATGGACATGTGACGGTGAAGTGAATTATATTTTTTCAGGATCACCAACTGATCCACCATTTTACATCCTACTTGAAGACAGCACGGGCGCTACTATTGCAAGTGCTACCAGTCCAAATCAAACCGTGAGTTCATCGTTCACCGGATTATGCGCAGGCAATTATACGCTCACGGTAAGCAATTCATCAGGTTGCGCTGAGGTGAGTAATTTTACCGTCACATCACCTGATCAATTACTCACTACAGGTTCTTCATCACCGGCAACACCCGGCAATAGTGACGGTTCAGTAACCATTACAGCAAGTGGAGGAACAGCCCCATATCAATACAGCATAGACAATCAAACTACTTGGCAAAGCGGAAATACCTTTAGCGGTTTATCAACTGGCGTTTATATAATTTATGTGCAAGATGCGAACGGTTGTATGTCTATCATCACCATTTTGGTAAATGAAACTTCAACGTGTAATTTCTTTTTATTCGCCACAGCCAATTCAACCACTTGTGCTTATAGTTGTGATGGAACCGTTATTTACAGCTTCAATGATGCAATGAATAATCCACCGTACACCATTGAACTCATCTCTGGCGGAACAGCGCTATCAACCGGTACAACCATGTCAAACGGAGGAAGCGGAACATTTACAAATTTATGTGAGGGCATTTATACTGTTGAAATAACAGATGCTGATGGCTGCACTGATCAAGTGGATGTTTATGTGGATGCGCCCGATTATCTCACCGTTACTTCAGTTGACGTTACCAATGCAAGTGCAGGAAATTCAGACGGAATTGCTCAAGTAAATATTTCAGGTGGAACTGCACCATACCAATTTTCTTTTGATGGCGGCACAACATGGTCTTCATCAAATCCAATCACAGGTCTGGCTGCCGGATTTTATATTATGCATGTGGAAGACGCAAATGGTTGCACAACAATTTTCTGTTTTGTTGTGAATGAAGATCCGGGATGTACTATCAATACTACTCTATTTCCTGCTTCATCTATATCATGCTATGGCGCTTGTGATGGTGCTTTGAATTATGCTTATGTGGATGCAGGCAATAATCCTCCCTATACAATCACGCTTAACCTGGACGGAACTCTACATTCAACCAGCACACAAACTGCTAACTCATTCAGCGGCACCTTCAGTTCACTCTGTGGAGGCAATTACAGCATCACGGTAACTGATGCCAGTGGTTGTTCATCATTTGTTTCAAACTATACGCTCACTGAACCTGATCAAATTAATGTCAACGTTTCAGTTACTGATGCATCAACCGGCAATAACAATGGACTTGCTGTTATTAATGCAAGTGGTGGTACCGGTCAATATGCGTATAGCTTAGACGGAATCAATTTTCAATCATCTAATGTTTTTGATACGTTATCTGCCGGTATATATATAGTTTATGTTGAAGATGAAAATGGATGTACAGAAATTTATACGTTCATGGTAAATGAAAATACATCATGCAATATTGTGTTAACAGCATTTAATACTGCCGGTGTAAGTTGCGCAGGTTCGTGTTCAGCATCTATTGGTTTTGCATTTAATGATGTAAATAATAATCCGCCATATACCGTGGCACTCACAAATTCAATGGGCGGAAGCACATCACAATTATTTACTACAGGTAACGCAGGTTCAGGTTCGTTCACCAACGTGTGTGCAGGCCTTTATGTAGTATCTGTTACTGATGTTAATGGTTGTTCATCATATTATACCATTCAGGTAATTGAACCGGATTTTATGATGGTTGGCGGATCACAAATAAATGCAACTGCCGGTAATTCTGACGGGTCAATTACCTTGAACGTTAGTGGTGGAACTGCTCCATACCAATTTAGTATTGACAATCAGGTAACATGGCAAACATCCAATGTGTTCAGTAATCTGGGTGCTGGCTTTTATATTATTTATGTGAAAGATGCAAATGGCTGTACTCAAATAATTTGTTTTGTACTGGATGATTCTAACGTATTAAGCGCTGAAAATATGAATCAGAAAAATATTGTTGTCTATCCGAATCCAACATCTGATTATGTTTTCATTCCGCTTACTGATCTCCAAAAAATCACCTTATACAACCCTGCCGGACAAGTTGTAGAAATCCATCAAACCAATTCAGATAATGGAACTACACTCCATATGGAGCCGCTTGCCGATGGAATCTATTTGCTTGAAATAAATACCCTCTCTGGTGAATCATTTAGAGCAAGTATTATAAAACAGTAAGCGTTTGAATTTTGTTATAGGACAATTGAATTTTCTTAACCTTCTCGTCAATTTTCAGCCCGACTTGTTTTGTGTGCAGATTTGATAAGCAGACTAATCCGCTGATTTGACTATCACTGGCAGTGTTTAACATCACCCATCTTGAAAACCACTTTCAGAAAAAATCTCACATCCATGGAGTCATATCCTTGCAAGCATATATTCCTTAAATTTGCCGCAATACATTCAGACGTGCCGTTTGAAGACAAGCAATACTTATCAGATGGAATACAGTTTCAGAGAAATAGAAAAAAAATGGCGTAAAAAATGGGCTGACAATAAAACGTTCAACGCAGACGATGATCAGTCAAAACCAAAATATTATGTATTGGATATGTTTCCGTATCCATCAGGAGCGGGTCTGCACGTGGGCCATCCGCTAGGGTATATTGCATCTGATATTTATGCAAGATATAAAAGATTACAGGGCTATAATGTCTTGCATCCGATGGGATATGATTCATTTGGTTTACCTGCAGAACAGTACGCAATACAAACAGGACAACATCCGGAAAAAACAACCAGAGAAAATATTGCGCGCTACCGTGATCAATTAGATAAAATTGGATTTTCATTTGACTGGGATCGTGAAGTAAGAACATCAGACCCGAACTATTATAAATGGACCCAATGGATTTTTATTCAGTTGTTCAACAGTTGGTATAATCCACGAACCAATAAGGCCGAGAAAATTGAGACGCTCATTTCTATCTTTGAAAAAGAAGGCTTCAGCGGCACTGGTTGTGATATTCTGACAGGTGATATTGAAAAAGATTTACATCCATTTACAGCAGAAGAATGGAAAAAATTTGACGAAAAAAAACAGCGAGATATTCTGATGAATTTTCGTCTCACATATCTCGGTGAAGCTTACGTAAACTGGTGCCCTGCATTGGGAACCGTGTTAGCAAATGATGAAGTAAAAGATGGTTTCAGTGAGCGTGGCGGACACCCCGTAGAGCGCAAACTAATGAAACAATGGAGCATGCGTATTACCGCATACGCACAACGCCTTCTTGACGGATTAGAAACTATTGATTGGAGTGAAAGCATAAAAGAAGCACAGAGAAATTGGATTGGACGTAGTGAAGGGGCGTTGGTTAGGTTTATAATCCTATCCTCGATCCTTTCCGCAGGAAAGGATGCCAGTACACTTGGTAACTTGCCTAATGGCACAGTAGAAATTGTTGAAGAAGAACGTCCGCGATATCTAAACGGCAAATCTGAAGTTGCCAGAATCAATTTGCATAGAGCAAAAGAAATGCGGCAAAATCCAACACCTGCAGAAAAGAAATTATGGGGTGAACTAAAAACAAAACAACTCGGTGTAAAAATTAGACAACAACATCTGATTGATAAATACATTGTTGATTTTGTGTGCATTTCAAAACGATTAGTAATAGAGGTAGATGGTGATATTCATGATCTTCAAATAGACGAAGATTTGTTGCGCACTCAAGAATTGACTAGAAAGGGTTTTAAGGTTATTCGGTTTAGAAATGAAGATGTATTAAATCAAATTACCGATGTAATTAATAAAATTAAAGAAGAGCTCCTAGCGCTTCCGTCACGTTACGATGACACCAATGAAATGAGTGAATCAATATCAGTAGAAGATAGCGCAATCACTTATATACAAGATGACGGCACGTCTTCAACCCACGCTGGCATCCTTCCCCCCGGGATGGACCGAGGATGGGAAATAGAAGTTTTCACCACTCGCCCCGACACCATCTTCGGCGTATCTTTCGTTACGCTAGCGCCAGAGCATGAATTGGTTTCACAAATTACCACGGCTGAGCAAAAAGCAGAAGTTGATGCGTACGTCAACAAGGCAAAAAACAGAAGTGAGCGAGAACGAATGGCTGATGTCAACACCATCAGTGGAGTTTTCACCGGTGCATATGTAATTCATCCGTTTACGGGTAATAAAATTCAGGTTTGGGTTGGTGATTATGTTTTGGTTGGATACGGAACCGGCGCAGTAATGGCCGTGCCCGCACATGATGAGCGCGATTATAAATTTGCCAAACATTTTGGACTGCCAATCACACAAGTCATTGAACCAACACAGGAACATGACTTTGAAAAAAATGCGTGGTGTGAAAAAGAAGGAAAACAAATTAACTCAGATTTTCTGAACGGGTTAGATGTTAAAGACGCAATTAAAAAAGCAATTGAAGAAATTGAAAAACAAGGCTTAGGTAAAAGACAAATTAACTATCGTTTGCGTGATGCAGTGTTTGGAAGACAACGCTACTGGGGTGAACCAATTCCGGTTTATTATGTAAACGGAACGCCTTACGTTCTGAATGAAAATGAACTGCCACTCACCTTACCTGAAGTAGATAAATATTTACCTACAGAAGATGGAGAACCACCTTTGGCGAGGGCTAATAATTGGACATATCAAAATCAATTTGACTACGAACACTCCACCATGCCAGGTTGGGCCGGATCGTCATGGTATTTTCTCAGATACATGGATCCAAAAAATATCGGTGAATTCGTTTCAAAAAACAAAGCCGATTATTGGGGACAAGTTGATTTATACATTGGCGGATCTGAACATGCTACAGGTCACTTATTGTATTCACGGTTCTGGAATAAATTTTTGTTTGATCTCGGATATATTTCATTCGATGAACCGTTCAAAAAACTGATTAATCAGGGAATGATATTGGGTAATTCAGCTTATGTTCATGTTGTGTTGCCGCAAACTGAGGGACATATTCCGTTTACCCTTTCAGCGCATCACGGACATCATGATGAGATTATTAAAATTGAAGAAAAATTTCCGGGAGCTCAGGTTTCAGCGCGCAAAGTTTTGTTGATTCCTGAAGAGGTGTATGAGTACATTAAAAAGCATGGTGCGCATCCGGATGTGGATGCTTGGTTCAAAAAAGAATTTGCTCAATTTGGTGAAAATATGCTTGCTACTTATTCTGCGGGTAATGCCATCAGAACTGCCATTGACGTGAGTTTGCCGGAAGGCGATAAATTGAAAGATCTTGAAAAACTCAGACAATGGCACAGGCAATATGAGTACGCTGAATTGTTGTATGAAGGAGATTATATCTGCTCACGTGAAGTTGAAAAAATGTCCAAATCAAAATACAACGTTCAAACCCCTGATGAGCTGGTAGAAAAATTTGGCGCTGATACTTTGCGTTTGTATGAAATGTTTTTAGGTCCGCTTGAGCAGGCTAAGCCTTGGGATACGCAAGGGATTAATGGAGTACATAATTTTTTAAGAAGATTCTGGAGACTATTTCATAATGACAAAAATGAATTTGAAGTAACAGATGGTGAGCCGTCAAAAGAATCATTAAAAACTCTTCACAAAACCATCAAAAAAATTCAAGATGATCTGGAACGTTTTTCATTCAATACCGGTGTTTCAAATTTCATGATTGCAACCAATGAATTCACAGATCAGAAATGTAATAACCGTGCTATACTGCGTGACATGTTGATTCTGCTTTCATCTTACGCACCACATATTGCTGAAGAACTATGGGAAAAAATTGGTGAAAAAGAAAGTATTACCTACGCGCAGTTTCCAAAATTCAATGCAGAATATCTGGTAGAAAGTTCATTTGAATATCCGGTTTCATTTAATGGAAAAATGAGGTTTAAACTGGAATTACCTCTCACCTTAACTGCTACTGAAATTGAAAAAGAAGTAATGGCACAAGCCAACACAACAAAATATCTTGAAGGAAAATCACCGAAGAAAATTATTGTAGTGCCGGGGAAAATTGTGAATGTGGTGATGTGATTGATAAATGCTGATACTAGGAAATTTTATCCCCTAAACCATCAAAAAATAAATGCCCACTGCCATCATTTCAAACAAGGCAACTGATAGAAAAACTACGATGAAATAAATTTTTCCCGTACAGGTTGTTTTATAATTTTGCCTGTCCTTGCAGAAATAACGACTCCTCTTTTCTGTCCGGTTGTCAGAATTTGTTTGGGTGTATTTTTCATATCCCAAAACACATCCCCTGAACAACCCAATAGACTGAATCACTTTGATAGTAAATCTTGGAACCAATGAGGCAAGATTGAATCCAAGAACCAATCCAATCAATAACGCTATGACCATCAGATTAATAACCATAGAATGAAAGTACGAAATATTTTTAAACTGAGAAGAAAATGAGAAAATTTGTACAGCTAGTGCAAGGGGGGGACCGAGTAATGCTGGGACTGAACAAATTTTATAGATAGCTTAGAGACGCTCTAGAATGAAAATTTCTTTGTAGCTCAGGTATTGGCCGTTTGTGCCGTCTGCTATTACAAATTGTATTTCTATTTTATTCCGTTTCACTTTATTGACCGTGAAAATTTGGTATGCTGATCCAATAAATAAATCTTCGTGCACTGTGAAACGTTGAGCTGACCTATCAGTGTACCAAAATGTAGCACCAGCCTCAACAGGTAATCCTGCAGATTGCAAAAAACTACTGAAGCCTAACGGCCAAGCTGTGTTCATTTCATACTCCATGTAATTGTATGAATCACTGTTATTATCAGTCAACAGCCATACACCCAAATCTGTATAATCTCTTGTGGAGTCTACTTGGTTATTGCTGTAAAATTCTTGATGAAGTGACACCATATTCCAAGCGCCGGCAAAATCATATCTCACCAAATCTGCTTTGCCACATGAAGTGAACAAGATGATAATACCGGCTATGTAAAAAATATGCTTCATTAAAAATTCAATTGATACCGCAGACCAATTTCAAACCGTAATCCATTCATGTCAGTTTTTACGAATTTATCTACCGGATAGGTGAAAGAACCTTGCAATGACATCCACTCACCATAATCAAGCGGCAAGCCTTCAGGCGTGTGGTAGTATGCATCCAAACTTTTGTCCCAATGCCATTCATCCATAGTGAAATTTATTTTTGCAAATGATCCAAACAAATAATCAAGATGGGTATAAATCATAAATCCACCACCTAAACTAATAGCTGCGCTTAGATCAGCGACATAAGAGAAGTGAAGTCCTTCATACATGCCGTTTAGCAATTTCTCTTTGCCAATACTTATAGTACCATCAGCATATTCATAATATGATGTGATAACATCTTTACCCAATGCCATACCTACACCAAGATGAAATGCAAACTCTTCTAAATTTTTTCCAAAACCACAAGTCACTGTTGACATAAATTGAGTCAGATCCAAATGTCTTTTTCCACCGGAATTATATACTGCGGTTGTGTTTGCTTTCACATCACTAAAGCGCAAAGCACCAAAAAATCCACCCACTTCAAAATCCATTCCTGCACCCCAACCGTACGTCATACCTAAGTCATCTAGCGGTTCAGTTATAATAGATTCATGGTACGCATTAAATGTGCTGACAAATTCATCAAATGATTTGGATGATACTTTACCTGATCTGAATCCAACTTCAAAACCCATTTGAGAAAATGTTGCCAGTTGAAAACCAAAAAATCCGATTAATAAAATTCGTTTCATCATCTTTCCCAAACGTAACTCAAATTAATTCCAACATTGTCAGACCTGTGGGTATGCCCTAATACCCCAAATTTGTCAACAAACCAACTCATTTGAAAATAAGGTCTCAATTCAAATACACCCACTCTAATTGGAGCAAAAAATGTAAACCCGCCAAACCAGGTATTCATTCCGTAATACTTTTCCCACGCCGGGTCATCACTGCTAATGCCATTTTTTTTCATTGCTCTGAATCTACCCACATCCATTGATACCCCGATTTTCATACTTTCACCACCAAACGCAAATCCAAAATTGATTGTACGCAATTGCATTTTGAGTTTATAATCATACGTTTCACCATCTGACCCAACGTAATCATATTTACTTGTGCTCATTGTTTTTTGTGTGAATAAAAATTCAGCCAAAACATTCTCATCTTCCATTCTGAAACCCAAACTTGGGCCACGCAGAAAATTTGGAATTTTAAACCCGGGCATTACGTTTCTATAACTATATTCCAGTATTTCAAAATTTCGTTGGGGGGTTGTAAACATGCCGGCGTTATAGCCAAAGGCAATATTAACTTGCGCTTGTCCGGCAGCACTAATTAAAAGAAAAGACAATAAAAAAACTATCTGTTTCACTCGGCAAAATTAATGGAAGAAAATAAAATGCATTACGGTAAATTCCCTAACTGACAAGAATCATTTTTTAGCCACCCACTCACCTACCATTTTGCGCACCTCAGCGTCAGTCTCTAATAATGATTCCAATGAAATAGTTTTGCTGTGTTGAGCACGCTGCATTGCTTTTTCGTTTAATTCAGCAATTTCCAAAAATCCAATTTTATCTTGCAAGAAAGCAGCGACGGTAATTTCATTTGCTGCATTTAAAATACAAGGCATATTTCCTGCTGCAGACATAGCTTGATAAGCTATTTCAAGATTGCGAAACGTAAACTTATCAGGCAGTTCAAAATTCAATGCAGCGTAATTGGCAAAATTGAATCGCTTATACTCTGTTTTAATTCTTTCAGGATAAGTCAGCGCATACTGAATAGGCAATTTCATATCAGGCAAACCCATTTGTGCTTTCATACTTCCGTCTTGAAACTGAACAATGGAATGCACAATAGACTGCGGATGCACAATCACATCAATTTGTTCAGCTTTTAAATCAAATAACCATTTTGCCTCAATCACCTCAAGCCCTTTGTTCATCATGGTAGCCGAATCAATAGTGATTTTTGCGCCCATTTCCCAGTTAGGGTGTTTGAGAGCCTGCGCTCTGGTGATATGCGCAAGTTCATCTCGTTTTTTTCCTCTGAAAGGACCACCCGATGCCGTGAGATAAATTTTTTCAATGGGGTTATGAAATTCGCCGGTAATGCATTGAAAAATTGCTGAATGTTCAGAGTCAACCGGATAAATATTTACCTTTTTTTCTCGCGCAAGCGGGGTGATAATTTCACCGGCAACCACAAGCGTCTCCTTGTTTGCAAGCGCAATATTTTTTCCTGCATTAATAGCGCGAATAGTAGGTTTAAGGCCTGAAAAACCAACCAGTGCGGTAAGCACAATATCAATCTCATCCATCTCTACAATTTCTTCCAGTGCTTTTTCACCGCAAAAGGTTTTTATGCCTTCATTCCACAAAACATCTTTTACTTTTTCATAACTTGTTTCATTGGTAATTACCACCGCATTGGGTCTATATTTCAATGCCTGATCAAGCAACAAATCAGCGTTATTGTTTGCGGTTAAAACTGATACTTCAAATTTATCAGGGCAGGCATCTATCACCTCAAGCGTTTGTTTTCCAATTGAACCGGTTGAACCCAGCAAGGCAATTTTCTTTTTTGAAGACATAGTACAAAAGTATCACTTGAATTTAGAAAATGGTATCATGATGTGGTGATTGTTCAATCCATTATCGCATTACCGCACATAAGTAGGCGCAGGTCGCGACCTGCGCCTACTTATGTGCGCCCACAACGTGAAATAACCATAAAACAACCGTATTGTTCAATACATAAGAATTTACAAGTTGAGAAAAATCGTTCAAATCATTTGAATGAATTAAATATCTTTAACCCATAATCATTTTAATTATGTCAAGATATTCAGTTTTCATTCTGGTTAGCATTTTAATAACCACGGGTAAGGTGCATGCCCAATCAGATACAGGTTACGTGCATTTGTTTGATATCAACGAACCCGTTTTTCCTGAAGGCACAGATGCGCAGCGTGAGCAATGGGCAAAAGAATTTATTAAATCAGCCCGGAATACAGAAAAAACAGCCGCCAATTATATCAAATACATGATAAACTATTTGGGGCCATTTGAAAATGAATTGAATATCTATGATTACGTATGGAATTATTACGGATTGACGGGCCGCTATCAATATGAAAATTTCATGAATACCGAATATGAATTATGGGCAGATAAAGAAACCACCCGTCGCGGATTTTTATACAACAATATTTCCAGATCCAATGAAAATATTCTGCGCTTATGGGGCGTTTTTGATGGGGTAGTTTTAACTATTGTCAAACCTTGCCTTGCAGAAAACAGAAAAGAGAGAAGATGCCTTGAAATACTAAAAGAGAACTATGATCATATACAATCAAAAAAAGGCAACATCAAAAAACTTTCAAAGCTGTATGAATTATTATCCAATGATAGTTGGGAAGATTATGATCAAATTTCAAAACTAGTGTATCAATTATCAACTGAAAATACCCACCCGGGCGTATTAGAAAAAAAAGGCTTCACCTACAGCTATGACGCCGAATGGTTTGTCACCTTTTGGGCGCGCCGACACCACGAAGGCTGCGCTGAAGCGGTGTATGAGGTTATTGGGGATATGTTGGAGGGGGAATAGGTAAATTTTTTAATTGGTCTGTTGGATTTGAGTGGTTCATTTCTTCTATGACATTCAAACACTCAAAGGCAGTATTCATCACTGAAGTAGTATTTGAGTTATGATGTTTCCCTAAATCCAATATTCGTATAACTAGGGATTTTGCGCGGGTATTATTGCGATTAATAAACTCTATTTTGTTGCATTTACCACAAGTCAAAACCAGTAAGAGTATACAGTGCAACATTTCTGGCCACTACATGCTTGAGTATGGAGTGAACCTTGTTTATTATATTACATTTGATAGGCCGATTAGGTATTATGCAAACAATTTTGAAGAAAAAAGGATTAAACAAATTGTGGGGATAATTGTGTGAACCGATTTCTGCTTAACTTAATGAAGTATCATAAAAATAAATAAAATGAAAAAGCTATTTCTAATACTAGTTTGTGCAACAATAACATTTCATGCATCAGCCCAAGATGATAAGCCAGCGTGTAAAGATGTTGAGCCAACGTACCTCAATCGATTTGAAGGTTTTTACATTTCAGATTGTCAAGAAAGCGAGTATAAGGAGCCTAATTTTGTATATTATCCGCCGGGAGGTGAAGCGGTAACGCTGTTAAAAGGTGGGCACTATAAGAAAATCTATTATTGGAAGAAAAGTACCGAAAGCCGAAAACTAAGTGCTGATCAAATTTATCAAAATTATTATAATGCTGTTCTACAAGCAAAGGGTAAAAAACTTTCTAAAATGTTTTTTACATTTTCAATTGAAAATAAAGAGGTTTACCTAATGGTAAATGCCGGTAACGGAGATGACGTGAGCAATTATAACATTGAAATACTAATTGTTGAAGAAATGGAGCAAGAAATTGTTCTAGACATCAAAAAAAGTATTGACACAGATGGTAAGGCACTTTTGTACGGAATATTTTTTGACGTTAATGAATCGGTAATAAAACCAGAATCTGAAAGTGAATTATTGTTACTCATCACATATCTTGAAGAAAATCCCACAGTAAATATTATCGTTGTTGGTCATACAGATAATACAGGTGACTTTGCCTCCAATTTGAAGCTATCTAAAGAGCGCGGACAAGCCGTTGTAACATATTTAATATCCAAAGGCATATCTGCCAGCCGTCTTTCATCTGATGGTGTGGGGTCTTTATGTCCTGTAACCTCAAACGAGACTGAAGAAGGCAGAAAGAAGAACAGACGAGTAGAAATTGTTTTGCAATAGTTGGGTTAATAATTTGAAAACATTTTTGCATTACTCATGACCTTATGTCATTTGTATTTAATTGTAAATTTTGGTCCATTAACGAAACAGTATATTGCAAATGCAATAGTCATTTAGGATAATTTTACTGAATTACTGGAGAGGGCTTCGGTATAAGAGTTGTAAATTTCTTATGTCTGTTCTCATCTAAAGTTATTATCCTTTCCGTCTTGTTTCTGATTATTGTTGGCATGGATTCTGTTTGGAATTTTCTTTATAAAAATCACACAAAAGTAAAGAGATCTGCCGTAATAGAAATTATAGATACTTTAAGTATTAAGTCACTTCATCCCCCCCAACCTGACTCATATCATGTTAAGCCTCACCGATAATTTTTACCTTTATCAAATCATCTCTATCTTCATGCATAACAAAACGCAATTGATATGAAAAATCTAATCACGTTATTTTTAATTTTATTCTGCTCTTCCAATTTTTTGTTTGCGCAAGAAACAGATTCTGACACTAGCAAAATAAAACCATTGCAGGTAGTTACTACGTATAATGGGCATGAATATATTGGCTATATTCTGAGTGATGATGGTCGTGAAATTTTGATTGAAACAGCTGATCTTGGAAAAATTTACATTCCAAAATTTGAGGTGAAAAGTATTGTCACTGTAGGTGAAGAAAAAGAAATTATATATGGAGAGTTCCGTGCGGCAAGTCCGTTTACAACCAGATACGCTTTTACAACGAATGCCTTACCGATTAATAAAGGTGAAAATTATGGCTTAATTAATTTATACGGTCCTGAAGTTCACTTAGCAGTTACAGATAATTTTAATGTGGGCATCATGTCAACTTGGATTGCAAGCCCCATGTTACTGGCATTGAAGTACACGCTGAAAACCAAGAATGAGAAACTCAATTTTTCATTAGGTACGCTCATGGGCACCTCTGGTTATCTCAATTCTTTCAGAGGGTATGGCGGAATTCATTTTGCAAATATGACTATAGGATCTCGTGAAAATAATTTTACGTTTGGTGCCGGTTATGCTTACCTTCAAGATGGATTTTATGACAACTATATTGACCCCGGAACCTATTATAGTGATCAGCCATGGTTTAGTATATATAGCTATAATACAAAATTAAGACCCATGTCAAGCGGGCCCATATTTTCTGTAGCCTGTATTGCGGCAATGGGAGCTAAAGCAAGTTTCTTTTTTGATTCTATGTTTGGTGTTTTTTACTCAACCAAAAATGTTGTTACTACTACAACCATTACTGAGCCATATTACAATCCAAATCCTCCTTATGATTATACGCCGGGCTATTATATGCATGTTGTTGAAGACAAAAAACAAGCAACTTGGGCTATGTTCTTAATGCCCGGCATGCGTTTTCAAACTAAAGAAAACAGGGCCTTTCAAGTTGCGTTGGCAGGTGTTGCTGCATTTCCTTCTGAGGGTGATGCATATTCAATTCCAATTCCAATGTGTACTTGGTTTTTTAAATTTTAAAGGAATAGTTGATAACGCGAAAACAAGGCTGAAATTATTCTGCACCTAGCTGAATATCTGCTAATTGTTTCACTTTTAAAAAAGATAATCAGCCTGAATGAAATGACCTTCATTTAAAAATGCTACTTTAGTCATAACCCTTGCGTATGACAAAGTCTCCCCTATACAATACTGACGGAAGTTTTAAAGATCATTTGTATTTCACTTTGGCGCAAGCATTACACCAATTGGTTATTGTGTTGGAGCCTGTTGAATACCGCATGCTATTTCTAAATCACTATCAACCCGGATACCATGAAGGCAATGTATTAGGTCATACCATTTTTGAATTTGTTGCACCGGAATACAATGAATTATACGCTCAAAAATTAGCAGAGGCAAAACAAACAAAAAAGATAGCAACGATACAAATTGTTGGACAATCATCAGAAAACAGTTCTGGCAAAGCATGGTATGAAACAAAAATTGTTCCGGTTGAAAATGCAGAAGGTGAAATCACCCATTTGTTTTTGGTTTCAGAAGATATCTCCATATTAAAGCAACGTGAACTTGAATTAGCAAATGCAGCTGAAAAAGTAAAATCAATCATCAATAATACAACAGACATTATTTGTTCTATTGATACAAATTTCAATCTGATTGAATTCAACCATGTATTTGCGCAAATGGTGCATCTGGCAGTGAATAAAGAACCTTCAGCAGGAGACCCGGTATTGGAAGTTATAGATCCAATCAGGCATGAAAAACTTAAAGAAATCTATCACAAAGTTTTGCAAGGAGAGCGCCTTACAGACGTAGAAGTTTTTCATTCTGCCACCATGGGCAACATGTCGTATGAATCAAATTATCATCCCATCTACAATCACGACGGAAAAATAATTGGCATCAATATTTTCTCAAAAAATATCACTGAGAAAGTGAAACAGCAACATGATCTTGAAAACGCATTGAAAGAAAAAGAGATTTTACTTGCTGAAATTCATCACCGCATTAAAAATAATCTCGCTCTTGTATCCAGCATGCTTGAGTTGCAAGAACTGGAATCAGATAATCCTGAATTATCAATGGCCCTTTCAGCAAGTCGCAAGCGCATAAAATCTACTGCGCTGGTACATGAACTTTTATATGCCAGTGATAGTTTTAAAACCATTTCACTCAGTGATTACCTGGTAAAATTATTTGAATTTGTGCGGCCTGATGAAACGCATCAATTAAACATTGCAGGTGATGACAGTAAATTACAAATTAATCAGGCAATGCCGCTTGGGCTTATGCTCAATGAGATCATGACCAATTCTGCAAAACATGTGCTTACCAAAATGCAACACACCAAAACAGTAATTGAACTTCAGCAACACGGCACCAAATTGCAGATAACCTATCGTGACCATGCAGGTACTTTTCCTGAACAAGTATCATTTGAAATAAGTGAAAGCACCGGTCTTACCCTTATCAGAACATTTGCAGAACAAATGGATGGTGAGATAAAATTGATCAGTAAAACTCCCGTTGTATATTTTATAGAAATTCCATTGCATGCCTGAAAAGTCTCTGATCATATTAGCTGAGGATGAGTTGTTGATTGCAACTGTATTAAAAAAACAGTTAGAGTCAAAAGGCTTTGAGGTAAAACATGTTGTTGACGCAGATCCACTCTATAAATTATTAGAAGATCATCAACCCGTTGCATTGATTTTGGATTGCCAGTTAAAAAACAGTAACGGCATTGAAGCAGTGCGTAAAATTCGCGCATCACATAGAGAAATGCCGGTAATTATTACAACCGGTAATGCAATGCAACAAGCAGAAGACGAGGTCAAACAAATTTCAAATTGTAAGGTTTTAATTAAGCCGGTTCTGTTTGGAGCCATACTTGAAACCTTGTCCAATTTTGGTGTTAACTCTTAGAAAAACAGGGCTTTCTGCCAGTATTATTAAGTACCATTTCATACTTGATTGATTGTTTCATCAACTTTTTCAGGTAGGATAGCGGTATCAACCAAAAAAACTACTTATCTTTGCCGTCCCTAAAACGATAGGATGCCCTTGCGGGTATGGTGAAATTGGTAGACATACCAGACTTAGGATCTGGCGCTTCACGGCATGGGGGTTCGAGTCCCTCTACCCGCACACTGAATCAGTGCGAGTGCGAAGAGCGGGAGTGTTAACGCACTCTTCACTCACTCTCACGCTCACACTGATTTTTTTATTTTATTAAATTTTTACGCCGGCTCATTGCGGCAAAAATTAAATTGTAATACCATTTGCTATGAACGTAGTAGAAGAAAAAATTGATAATCTGAACGCTGTTCTCAGGGTTAAAATTTCAAAAGAAGATTATAGTGATAAAGTTGAAAAAGCGCTGAATGATTATCGCAAGCAGGCAGTTATGCCCGGTTTTCGTCCAGGCAAAACTCCTTTGTCATTAATCAAAAAGAAATACGGTAAAGGTGTTTTAGCTGACGAATTGAATAAAGCGGTGAATGAATCACTGCATGATTTTATTAGCAAAAATAACATCAACATTTTGGGTAATCCGCTTCCAAAACAAGATGAAGAAGTAAAAGGAGATTTTGATAATCCTGCTGATTTTGAATTCGCTTATGAAATTGGAATATCTCCTGATATCAACCTAAATCTGGCTGATACAAGTTTTGACTATTTTAAAATTGACATTGACAAAAACATGCTGGATAAAGAAATTGAAAATCTGGCGCGTCGTTACGGTAAATTAGTTTCAGCTGATGTGGTTGGTGAACGTGATATGGTGCTTGGAAAATTTACTGAGCTTGATGGCGATCAACCAAAAGAAGGTGGTATTTCAAATACTTCAACCATTTCAATGGAATTTATTTCTGACTCACCTGTAAAGAAAAACTTACTTGGTGCTAAAGTGGGTGATGAGTTTGTTGTTGATCCAAAAATGGTTTCAAAAGGCGTTGCAGATATGTCTGCTATGTTAGCAATTTCAAAAGAAGAAGCTCAAAATTTACAATCACTTTTCAATTTTGCTATTACTGAAATTAAACAGATGATTCCGGCAGAAGTAAATCAGGAATTGTTTGATAAAATATTTGGAGAAGGCAATGTAAATTCAGAAGATGAATTACGTGCAAAAATTTCAGAAGATCTTGCACGCATGTTTGCTAATGATTCAGACCGAGTTTTCACTAATAACGTTACCAAAAAATTAATTGAAGGTAGTGGTATAGAATTGCCTGAACCATTTTTGAAAAGATGGATCATGGCAACGCAGGAAAAAATATCTCCTGATCAACTTGAAACCGAATTTGAATCATATCGCAACAGCATGAAATGGCAGTTGATTCAAGGCAAACTCATTCAAGAAAACGATATCAAAGTTGAGCCACAAGAGGCAATTGATCACGTGAAAGGTTTAATGATTAATCAATACGCACAATACGGTATACCTGCGCCTGCAGATGCTGAACTGGAAAAATACGCCAGAAATGCGCTCATGGATAAACAAGAAGCTAACCGCATTTATGATAATTTGTACAATGCTAAAATTTTTACGCAACTAAAAAGTATGGTAAAATTGAATGAGAAAGTTTTGTCTTATGAAAAATTCATTGAAGAAGCTTACGGCACTAACAAATAGAATATTTCATTGAAAATTGAAAAAAGCCATCATGATGATGGCTTTTTTTTCTCTATCTATACAAATATACCTTCAAAAGCTCAATCCTATTTACCATTCACTTCAACCGGATCTATTATTTCAATTTCTTCATCAGGGTAAACCTCATTCATTATAAACACCACGTTGAAGGGAAATTCATCTCTGAAATGGACTATTTCTTTCTTGGTTAATCTACACAATTCAATTTGTTTCCAGTCTTGAACAAAATAAATGTAGCCTTGGCATAATTGATAAAGTGTTTTTTCAAGACAAGCCGGTGAGGTTAAATCTTGCCATTTGATAATAATTCTTGCATCATCAAATGCATATCTCTCCAACAAACTAAAATCATTGTAATACTTAAATACATCCGATGCTAAAGAATCAATTATTGAAAAATTTCCATCAACTAAAAACTCATCTTTACTATTAATCAGAATATGGAGATAATCAGGTCTCAAACCACAATAAATTTCACTACCTGTGGTTTTATTCAATCCGTGTAAAAACTTTACGCTGATATTTACTTCATATTGATCAAATAGCAAAGGTATGTTGACATTAACTGCAGGAACAGTATCAAGAAAATCTTGACCAAATTCAGTAATCAACGTTTTTTTAATTTGCTCCTTGTTGTAATTTTCTTTGAATTTCAGCACGCACTTTGGCGTTTCTTCTTGGAACAGTATATTGATGCTTTTGCAGTAATTGCTGCTTGTTTCTCCTTTCTTAGTAGATTGACAAAGCGGAATAAACGCAGAAGACAACACGCATAATAAAAATATAATTCGCAGCATGCAAGTATATGAGATGTTTTACTAAGATAATAGATTATTCTCTTGGATTATATTTTGCACCTTGCGAATTAACGCCAAATGTTTTCGCTATTTGACAAAATATTTTCAGGTAATTTAACCTGCATATTCTCTAAATATTTCTCAAGCACTACATTCAATAAACCATCTCCAATACCCCGACATCAACCACTGATTTGTTTTGCTTAATTTCAAGGGTAACTGAATTTTTTACGGTAGCATTGGAATTTACCGTGTCTTGTGAAACTACATACAAGGAATAGTTACCTTTCACCAGGTTGTTGAATCTAAAGTCTCCGTCTCCTCCGGTGCGCACCTCATCACCGTAGGTAGTTTCATTGCCATACACCAAATAAACACGTGCATCAGCTAAAGGCATGGCATCTCCAAAAAATTCGTCTTCACCCTGATCAGCAATATTGATTTCAAAATTGGTGGTCATGTTATTTGCATCAGGCACAGCGCCCGCAATTTTATTAGTAAGTACCAGCACGTCTTGTTGAACTGTTACATCAAAATTTGCACCTGCAATTGTGGTAATGGCAGTTGAAGTATTTGTTGCAATATCAAGATTTGAATCACTGTAGTTGAATGAAACTTCAATTCCAGTTCTGCCTTCTAAATGTGGGTCACCATCAGAAATCCAACCTGGATTATTATACCACACGTAATAAAATGTTCCGCCGGTTGAGTTGTTGATTAACCAATAATCACCATGCTCTAATTCACTTCCCTGACTAACAATTACCTCTGTGATTTCAGTTTTTGCCGGTTCAAATTCAATACCGTGAATGATGCCCGTAATACTTGACGTGCCGCCGGGTCCTTCAGTTTTATTGCATGCTACAAGGCTGATCAAACTAAGTGATGAAAACGCGATGAATGATAATTTTTTTTGCATGGTATTTAAATTAGTTGAATAACTTGAATCATGATTTTACAAAGTGTGCAGTTTCCATGCTGCCATCTTCAAATTGCATTTGTATAAAATAAACTCCGTTTTCAAGTGGTGAAATATCCAGTATTGTTGTCTGATTTTGTTCAGATGCTTGCAGGCATAAAATTCCCGCTGCATTGGTGATGCTAATATGTGTTGGTGTTTTATCTGTCAGAAAATGAATTTCAAGATAAGCAGATGCCGGATTAGGATACATAGTAAAAGTATTTTCTTCTACCATATTTTCTGTTCCCAAATCATCACATGATCCATACATATTTGCATCTAACCAGGCAAGGCGTTGTGTTGTCCAATCTTTGAGATATTGAATTTCTTCAGCGTAGGTTGCGCCAACAAAATTATTTGGCCAGAGGTAAATACCAAGTATAGGCCACTTGGTATAATTGCGTTGCTGAGCTTCATCTAAATACAAAGCCATGCTGTCAATCCAAAGCAGTAAACTATCGGTATGCAAAACATCTTGTCTAAGTTCTTGCCAACGACAATTGGTGAGATGAACATAGTCAGGATCTTCAAGCAAACGAGTCCACCAGAACGGATTTTGCAAACCGCCGCCACCGCCGCATACTGAATTAAAATCATGCTCCCATCCGGTTGTCAAACCACCATCACAATAGTCTGCATTGCCCCAAGCGAGATTAAAATCCCACAAGGGTCCGGCAACTATTTCTCCTCCATCACTTAATCTTTCTTTATATAAAAAAGTACTGATGCGATATCCATCTACATTTTTAGAAATTTCATTGACAATAAAAAAATCTACAAATGAAAGTTCATCTATATAAGGCGCATAACCCAAAACAGGATCAGTAAAATTTGGTCCTGCTAAAGCATCTTCCCAATCAGTTACATAATCTTCAATATATTGTAATTGCAATGGGTGGAGACTGTCTAATTCAGGATCATGCAACTGAAATTCAATTGGTCCCCAACCGGGTGCCGCGCAGGTGTACGGAGATGTCCATGCAATCACACCACCGCCGGTAGTTTTGTCAACTTTAATAATGTAACCACCGGTGATCTCATTTCCAACCGTGTCTTGATAATTCAATTCGTCAATATCAACTCGTCCGGGATTTTGTTTGATGCGTTCCATAAAAACATACACTCCCTGATATTCTCCGTTGAGAATTACTTCACATAATTGTGTGCGTGGCGACCAGTTGCCCATTTCATTTCCCAATTTATAAGTGAGCACATTTCTGATCAGTGATTTATCATTGTATGGTGCGTATAAGATCCAATCATTATCAGCAGGCCAATCAAAAATTGATACGTTATAATTAATTTCAGGTGACGGCCCGTGTGATTCAATGCTGTATGATTTCATAGGAAATCCGCCTGAAGATGAGCCTCGTGTTTCAATTCCTATTTCACCGTAAAATTCATTGAATGGATCAGATATTACATTGTCTTGCCCCGGTCCGTTATAAATAATACCCATGGTAGCATTTATTTTAGGTTCATCAGGAATTGAAGAGCCGTAAGTATCAATCACAATGATGGGTAAATTAGAGCTGGTGAGTTCAACCGGCGGCACAAACCATGTTGGCACTGTTCCGTAATCAGTATTGGTATTATTGATACCGGCTGATAAAAAAACACGAGATGAAAGATCACTTGACCCGGCAGATTGATTGTGTGTTTGAACGCAGAGAATATTGGATCCATTTTGAAGAGTTGAATTCACAAAATCTTGATCAAGGGTAATTTGATACGGGTAAGCGCCTTGATATAATTGCGCTTCATGTAAACCGGTGGCTACATCATTATAATCAGGCATGCCGACATAATCCATTTCTGAACGGGCAATTTCAACACCGTTGATGTAGGCAACAAAACCATCGTCATAATCTATGGTGAAAACCAATTTTTCAATGGCACTTACATCAGTAATATTAAAATTGATGCGTTGATACACTGAAATGGTTCCGCCGGGTAAGGTGGTATTATCATCACCGTCAGACATTCCAAATCCGCCGGGACCTGTTGACCAGCCTGAGTCATCATACCATGATAAAATCCATGTTGGCCAAACTGCTGAAGATGGTGTCAGGTATTTCCAATTGTCATCTTCATACACGATAGTTTCATAATGATCAACTTGCGCAAAAGAATTATAGCGAAGTAAAATACTCAGAACAACAAATGCCAGTATGTGTATTTTGAATTTCATGCAGATAACCAAAGTTAATTAAATATTACCAATGTGTTATTGCAAGATAATCTCACATAATTAAAATTTGACTGCCAGTGAATGAAAATGTATTGAAATTGGTGCGCTGTCTAACGCAGTATCAAACGCGAAATGCAAACACCAACACATCATCTAATTGCTCAAGATCACCCTTCCAACTCATAAAGTGTTCTTCCATTTTCTCTTCTTGGACATGCATTGGAAGATGATGAATTGATTCAAAAAATTTAATCAAATTAGCATGTTTGAGTTTACCACCTTTCGGGCCACCAAACTGATCAGGATATCCATCTGTAAAGAAATAGAGCACATCACCTTCAACTAATTCAATCATGCGCGGCTGAAAAGATTCAGTAAAATAACCACCGCCCACGGGCATTTTATCAGCAGGTAAATATTGAGACTTTCCATCACGAATGAGTAGTGGATGATTTTGAGCTGAGGCGTAGATAATTCTTTTCTCTTCCGTGTCAAACCGAATCAGCGTTCCATCCATTCCGTCTTTATTTCCATCAACTGCTAAGTTATCTATCAGTTTATTTCTTACATAGTCAAGCGCAAGATTAGGAGATGCAATTTGTTTTTCAACCAGCGCTTCATTCAGGTAACGAATATTCAACAAGCTCATAAAGGCCCCCGGCACACCGTGACCGGTGCTGTCACACACTGCCATGTAGAAACCTGAATCGGTTTTTGTTGCCCAATAAAAATCACCGCTAACAATATCTTTTGGTTTAAAAAATATAGTGTATTCAGGTAGGTGATCATCTAAAAATTCATCATGCGCCAGCAAGGATGTTTGAATGTTTTTTGCGTACGTAATACTTGCGGTAACTTCTTTATTTTTTTCTTCAATGATTGCTTTTTGCGCTTCAATTTCAACCACTTTTTCTTTTACTTCTCTGGTTCTGAAATCAACGGCCAACTCAAGTTTCATTTTATCATATTTGAGACGCCGTTCACGATAATAAACAAAGGCATAAACCAGAGCCATGGCAAAAATAATTTCTACCAAAATAAACCACCACTTCCACCAAAATGCAGTATCAATAAAGAACGGAACAGCAATAGTTGCACTTGCATTTCCATACCCATCAATACAGCGTACCTGAAAATTGTAATCGCCGGGCGCAAGATTGGTATAGGTAACACTGTTTTGCTGATTGGTTGTTATCCACAATGAATCCAAACCAACTAAACGGTATTGATAAGATTTTCCACCAGGGGCATACAAGAGATCAGATGCAAATTCAATGGTGATAAAATTTTGTGTCCATTTCAAATCTTGTTTACTTGAAATAAATTCACGCGTGCCAGCTGTTGTCATGGTATCTTTTCCAATAGCTATAGACGAGATATAAATATTTGGCGGCTCACTATGATATTGTACGCGCTTAGGATTAAACATGAGCAAACCATAATTTGCCGGAATAATAACTTCCTCACGTTGATGACGACGAATGAAACGATCAGTAAACCCTCCTGCATCAAAGCCGTGTCGTTTATTGAACCGGAAAGATTCTTTGGTGCTTGGATTGTATCTCACCAAATCATTGGCTAAGGCAATCCATAAAATACCTTTTTGATCTCTGGTAAGACATTTTATTTGATCATCTTTTTTTAATGATAAATCTTGAATGATATTGGTAATTTCACCTGAACTATAATCAAATGCATAGAGCCCGTTTGCACCTCTCAACCAAACAACACCATAATGGTCAATATGCAAAAGATAAATGGCTGAATCAGGAAAATTCTTGTAGGGATCAAGACAACTATAGGTTTCAATTTTTTGTTTTCCGTGATCATAAATCATGAAAGAATTTGAACTGGCCAATAGAAAAAAGTTTAACGAATCAATAGATTCAAAAGTTCCGTATCCGGCTTCTTCACCAGTTGCAATTTTATGTGATAAATTGAAGATGGGTTTATGTTGCCATGATTTTGTGTTCAAAATAGAAATGTGTGCAGCTGTAGTATTATCAGCCATTTTTGCTTGTTCAGAATTTCTAACCAGGGCAAGAATTTCATTGTGTCCGTTATATGCCTCGGGTGTCCAACCCACAAAACGTGACAAAGTTGAAAAATCAAGTTTTCCGGTTGAAGGATAATAAGCTACCAAACCACAATAAGTACCAATAACGTACGCATTATTCATCTCATGAATTACCCCAACAAAATTTGGATTATTGAAATTGAATTCTTCAAGCGCCGGATTTTGTTTCATGGCCTTCATAAACGGTTCACGAATTTCAACACGATAGGTTTCACCTGACTCCATGTTATATACTGACATGCCGTTGCCATGTGCAATTAAAATGTTTTTATTGTCTTGCGTAACCAACATGTAATTGATGGCAAACATTCCTTGCGCTACATGCATGCGCTCAGCTTGTAATTGCGAATTTGAAATTATCTTCACTTGTTCTTCAACCGGACAATATACGTCAATGCCACCACCTCGTGTTGCTACCCACATATTGCCGTATTGATCTTTTTCAATATCACGAATTACATTACCTGACAAACTTGAGGGATCATTTACATCTCTGCGTATATACCCAACATGATTATTAGACTTGTCATACACCATGATGCCGTCAACCTCAGTAGCAAACCAAATGATTTCATCTGATTCATGAATCATGTAGCGCACGTTGTCAAAAGTAATGTGTCCTGAGCTGGTTAATAAATCTTTGTTCAACCCTGTAATGCGCAAAATAGTTTTGTCTTGATGATTAACATAAAACAAACCGGTGTAAGTTCCAACCCACCAATTTCCTTTTTCATCTGATTCTACAAAATGAACAATTCGGAAAGCCTGTTTCAGTTTAATAGATTCAATTTCATTTTCAGCTTGATATTCATCTATAGAAAATTTTGTAAACTTTTCAGTAGTTAGATTATAGAACGATAAAAAATTGTTGAATCCATCACCCTCCCAACTTGATATAATGAGTTCATCTCTATCTTTTTGTGCAATATGAGTTACAGCGGTGGTTTGTAAGGCAGTTGAATCATCTTCATCAGGCACAATGCGCTTGAATTTCATGGTGGTCATATCCAATCTACACATTCCACCACCCCAGGTACCAATCCAGAAATTTCCACGGTTATCTTCAAAAAATGAACTTGCCATTGCACCGGGGAAGGTGGTAATATCAGCAGGATTATGTTTGAAGTGTACAAATTTTTCTGTCTGTGGATCAAAGCTTGAAATAGCCTCGCGCTGATAACCTATCCACAATATTCCGTTCTGATCAAAATATAAGGTGTGAGGTTTGAAATCTAAAAGTCCGGTTGAATCATCAGTGAACGGGTAAATTCTACCTGAGTGACCATTGTATCGCATGAGTCCCTTTTCAGTTAGCGCCCACATGGCACCATCTGCATCAAACTCCATGTTGTAAACTACATCTGCCGGAAAACCATTGGTTGGATCAAAGTGATGAAAATTATAATCTAACTCTGTTTGTGCTGTCAGAGAAATACTCACCATGAATAGGAGCAAAAACAAGGAGTTAAACGGTTTACTCATTCTAAGTGAAGGTAGAAAATTTCACCCAATCAATCATCTGTTTTCAGATTAATGCAGATTATTCACAGATGAAATGCTGTATTGCAAGCATTAAAGAATTATCGTTTAACGGAATAGCACGGTTTCCAAACAAAAAATTAATTAGCAAACGTTGAAAGAAATTTAGACACTAAATTCTCACACCAATTACCAAAATATCATCCACCTGTTCATGGTCACCACGCCAGTTTTCTATGGCTTCATCCAATTTACGTTCTTGCTCATCTACCGGCAAGGTACTCACCTCAACCAGTAAGCGATGAAATTTTTTCATCATGAATTTTTTACCTTGATCACCGCCAAACTGATCAGCATATCCATCAGTGAAAAAATAACACATATCACCCGCTTGAACTTCAATTACATTATTGGTGAAATTATCACGTTCCATACTGGCGTTACCAATTGGAAATTTGTTTGCCTTGTACTCAATCATCTCACCTGCTCTCACCAAGCAAAGCGCACGATATGCGCCGGCGTATTGAATTTTATTTTTATTTGCAAGATCAAAACTCAGCAAGGCAATATCCATTCCATCTCTGGTTTCTCCATATTTACCATCTTGCTTTAAAACATTCGTGATGCCTTTATGTAACAAATCCAATACTTTACCCGGTTCAGTTACTTTGCGTTCACGCGTAATATGGTTCAGCAAATCATTGCCAATCATACTCATCAAAGCGCCTGGTACACCGTGTCCCGTGCAGTCAGCAGCAGCAATCAAAGCATGATTATCTACTAAAGAATAATAATAAAAATCACCGCTGACAATATCTTTTGGTTTATACAAAATGAAAGATTGCTTGAATGTGCTGAAAATATCTTCTTTAGGAGCAAGAATAGCAGACTGAATTCGCTTTGCGTAATTAATGCTATCCAGAATATCTTTATTTTTTTGTGAGATGATTTGATTAGACTCTTCAATTTTTCTTTTTGCTTCTTCGTCAGCTCTCGCAATTTGTCTTACCAAACGCAAAATAATGATGGCAATAATCAGAATGATGACTAAAGTAATGGCCAAATTTTTAAATAGTTTTCCATGCGCTTCAGCAATGAATAAATCAAACATGGCATCAACTTCAACCATGGCTACTACTTCACCTTTTTTATTTTTTACCGGAGCAAGCGCAGTAAGCCAAGTTCCAAACTCATCTGTGTATTGATGTATCACACCTCCTGTTTCATAAAAATCTAAAAACTCTTGGCTGTAATCATCATAGGGATCACGAACATACGGTGAATCAAGTGAGTTCATGATATAATCCATCGTGAGATCTTCATTCAGTACCAGCGTAGCAATTTCTGATTCCAGTTTGTTTGACTCAAATGCATGATGCAATGGTTTCCACAATTTATAATAGAGACTATCATCCGTATTTGACGTGAGTTGTCCGGGCTCAGAATAACGGTTGCAAATAATTTCATGCTCATCACCATCAATTTGAAATGCCACGGTATTGGCAATTGCTTGAAGTCTTGCCAGTTCATTTTTTTCAGCTTCAGCTAAAAAACTAAAATAAGTACTGAGCACAAAATAGGTTGATAGTACTACCAATCCGGTAAAAACCGTGTATACAATTTTTTGACTGGGTTTAAGCTTGGTGAAATATGTTAACATAGGTTTATCCAAAACTAGCTGTACAATGATACTAAATTCTTGCGTATTCTTTTTACTTTTCCGGCATGAAGGAACGGGACAACAGTATTGACATTTTGCGCGGACTGGCAATTTTTTCAATGATTGCAGCCAATATGGCACCTTATAATTATGCAGAACCACATCCGTTTTGGTTCAGAATTTTTGGAAGTATTGCCGCTCCTATGTTCGTTTTTTTGGCCGGTATGATGGTCAGTTATACTTCTACTATTAAATCTCATCCGCTGCCATATTATGTAAAAAGAGCATTAGCTACTTTGGTGGTGGCCGCTTTTATTGATGCCGTGATATGGGATATTCTTCCGTTCATAACGTACGATGTTCTTTATATCATTGCGCTTGCAATGCCTGCTATTTTCTTTTTTAATAAACTGAGTCTGCTGCCGCGAATTTTTATCCTGATTATTATTTTTTCTGTCACCCCTCTTCTTCAGTTTTATTTGGGATATGCCGAGTCTCCATCAGAAGTAATTTTATCAGATGGAAACATTTCAAAACAAGTTTCAGAAATTGCAGTTTGGAAACAATTTTTGCATGAAGGATGGTTTCCTTTTTTCCCCTGGATAGGTGTTGCCCTTGCAGGTGCCATGGTTGGTTCATACAAATTGAAAACTGAAAAAGCGGCTTTCAATACCAAGGTCTTTTTTGCAGGTTTAGCCATGATGCTTACCGGTCTTGCTCTCTGGTATTTTTTCAGTCCGGCGGTGATGACTAATGATGGATACCTTTCAACCACTAAGCCCCAACTGTTCTGGAATGTATTACTAACGCGTGACGGATATTCTGAATTGTTTTATCCGCCAACTTTGTTTTTTATGTTGACGTATATTGGATTTATTTTAATCTTGATTCCGCTAACAGATAAACTTCAACATCTGATGTTCTTAAAATGGCTGCCGGTGTTCGGTCGGTCGTCCATGCTGGTTTATTTATTACACACGGTATTTATTGCTTTCTTTTTTTCTAATGAAAATCTTTTTGAAGGTGGAATTGGTCAACAATCTCTGATAATTTTTTCCGGATTATTTCTTGCTCACGCAGCCCTGATTTGGGTAATCTGTTTTCTCATTCAGAAATTTAAAAAAGGGAAACAGTTTCCGTTTGCGGTTAATTTTATTTTGGGTGGATAGAGAATAGATTTCTTTTTTGAGAATTAGGGATTATGCTTTTAGTTAGGCACGAGCAGGATGCTCGCGCCAGCGGGGTAATACCTTTTGTTTCTTCTTTCGCTTTGCGTAAGGCACGGGCAAGATGCTCGCGCCGGCGGGGATTCTTGATGCGCGCATTAATTTCTTATCCCTTCGGGATTTTTTGGAAATTGACACTTCATGACTTGAATATTTCCAAATGATTTTTTTGATAGAACAGCTCGGAGACTCTGCAAAAATTAGCCTACTACAAACTTACCGGTTTCTAAAATGGTGTTGTCATCTTGAAAGATGGAATAAATGTAAACTCCGGCTGATAAATTTAATGGTATGGCAACCCAGTTTAGAAAATTTTCTTGCGTGTAAATTAGGTCTCCGCTTATCGTACTTACTGAAAAATAAAGATTTTCTTCATCTAACCAAGGACGTGGAATGAGGTAACGATTGCCGTCAATAAAAGGTGAACCGTTCACGTAAGAACCTTGTTGTGGACCGTTTTCAAGTAAATTAACCGGGAACCAAAACAAATACAAACCACTTTGTCGGTCTGATACCAACACGTAATTTTTTTCTTCAATCACTGCTACACCCCAAGTACCATTCATCTTGAATTCAGCATTTGGCAAGTAGGTGTCATACGAACCAATTTCACGAACCGGAGTAGATGACAAATCGTAAATTCTTAATCCTTCATTATAATAAGCACAAAACAAAAGATTTTCAAGTAAGACAATTTCATGCGGAATGTTTTCGTCAAAATCTTTGGTGCCGAATTCTTGATCAATTTTTATATCGGCAAAATGATCCAGATAACATAGTTTTATTTTTGTTCCTTCAGTTTCATCTGTAAATGCGTATTGTTTTTTTGAATCTGCAAAATATCCGCTGTGATTATAGCCTTGATTTGCGTAAAAATCCAATTGACCTAACATAACGGGCACAGGACCGGAAAAATTATAAATTTTGAGGCCGTCAAATCCACAATTTAAAAAGGCTGTATCGTTCACTACATGACAGTCATGGACATAGCTAACATTATTGAAGTCAGACAACAAAACCGGATTGATTGGATCAGAGATGTCAAAAATTTTCATGGCAGCATTGTTGGTGCCACACACATATAATTTAGCGGTTAGCGTGTCAGCACATAAAGTGTGTGCTGTATTGAAAAAAATATTGCTGTCATAAATCACCGAAACCGAATCAGGCAAATACGATAAATCCATTATTTGCAAACTACTTAAGCCCTCATCACACACAGCGTATAAATAGTTTTCATACACTGTGTAGTCACGGTTTTCAGCTGTTAATCCCTGATATTTACCCGGAACAAAATCAATAAACCGCAGTGATTCATTTACAATTTGACAAATATGTGCACCCTGAGAAGAGCCTATCACGGCGTAATAATTTCCATTTTGTTCAAAGGCGAAAACTTCATTAAATCTCACCTCTTCAGGTCCGGCAGAAAAAGAAGTATCTGTCCATTGATCAAGAAACAAAACATTTTGTACCTGCTGTGAAAAACAAGGCGCAGACAGCCAAAGCAATAGTATAAAAATGAAACGCATCATCTTGTGGTGCTAAGGTACTTTGTTTTTTGCTTGGCTTTGAAAAGAAAGGGGTTGAAAACGCAATTATTTGCAAATTTTAATGGATGATAAATCCACAAACAACTCTTTCAATTTGATTTCGCCTGGAATGATTTTTAGCATTCCCCCAAAATAACGCAACATGGATTTTCACAACTTCTCCGCAATAAATACTTCAGCAAATTTTTTATGCTGAATTTTACTTTTTACCCATGCGTTAAAATTGAAATACTCAAAAACCACCGCCTCTTTTGGGTCTTTAGCAAGCTCATCAAGTTCTTTTTGAAAACTGATCAGTTTATCTTCTAATTCAAACTGGTTATTCTCTTTTATCAACTGATTTACCAATTTAAGATACAAAGCCTCAAACCGGTATGTTTGATTTCTGCTTTTAAAATAGCGCTTTACGGAATGTATTGCATAAGGCAAGTAATCAAAGTTTTTTAGTTCGTAATGCACAATCAAATTAATCAACATGCTGAAACAATAAATATCTTGTTTCTGGTCTAATTTTGATTCGTTGAGAATGGAGTTTATCCACTGCAAAGCCTTGGTATAACTACCATCAGAGAGATAAGCAACGGCAATTTTAAAGTCTATGTACGCTTTTCGGATTGGATTAATCTGTCCGTGATAGAGTTCATAACCTGCTTCTATTTTTTCAACTAAAGAGATTGCTTTTTTAAAGTCGCCTTGCTCACCTAATAAAAATAATTCTAGGCTGTAGAGGGATGAGAAATATTTCAGTTCAAGATCCGTACTCCATGGTTCATTGTCTTTTTTTAGTTCTCTGAAAACATTCAGATATAAACGTGCCTCAGCGTAGAAGTGCAGTTTGGTAGCAACGTAAACCAGGTTAGTCAGCAAAGAAAAAAAGTAGTTTGGTTTTTCTGATTGAAGAATTGGATTTTCACTCATCAACAGATAATTTGCCTTTAAGTGATGAAACGAACATTCCAAATCATTCACAGCAAAATATAAAGCGCCTTTTGCGTGGTGATAAAGATACCGCGCCGTAACTGATGCTTCATTCATATTGACTTCATCTAAACGATCAGCAATTTGCCGCACTTGAAGTACTGTTTGTTCATCACGCACTTTACCCTTCTGATTAATTTCATGAAAAAGCAAACTCTTGAGATGCCATAATGCGTTGCATCGATCAATTTCATTGAGTATTTGCTGCTCCTCAAGTCTTATTTTTTCAAGTGATTCAGGTGTTGCTGATGAGTAAAGATTGTTTTCAAGTAATACTTTTTTTCTATTGCGTATTTCAAGCATGAGATAAAAACGATCAGCTTTTTCTGATTGCTTTTCGGCACTACTTAGAATTTTTTCAGCATGACCGTAGAGTCCCTTTCCGGCTAAAATATCAGCACTGTGCAACTGCCTGTACAATTGAGCGTCAGCTGAACTGGCGGAATAAAATGAGTCAAGACTCTTTAAAATATTGTTGTACAATCTTCCTTTGGTGATAGAAAATTTATTCAACAATGCTTGCCCTTTAAAATCTTCAAAAAGTTTTACCTCATCATATAAATCCATTTTATCTATATAATCAAACAGCACCACGTACCCATTTTCATCACCAATAGTATGCCGAGAAGCATAGAGTTTAAAATATCTTTTTTCAGATTTGTTGAGACTCTTTATGAGTTCAAACAAATTAGATGAGGCTTTATTAGACATAGCACGAATCTTTGGATTTACGCCTAAAGTATCCAATTAGTGGGTTCAACAAGACTGGATATAGAATACGGTAGTTTTAAATGAGTGAGGTGGGCATTTTGTTGATTCAACGGAACCACAAATGTTTATCTTTGTTTGACAACCCAATGTTTTGATTTGTTTTTCAGAGAATTAATTTTTTGAAAAATCTATCCTGACATCATAATTTTCATTCATGAAATCACAAAAGGAATTTGAGAAATTTTTTGAAACGACCTTGTTGCCAAAATTATCATCAACAGAAACTGAAAAAGAATTAATCAAGAAAAGAATTTCATTTAAAAAGTACGGTATAAATGTAATTATACTAGTTTGTTTTGTTGTGTTTTTGGCGATATTGAAAAATTATAGACCCTCACTACCTGATTTGGTATTAGGGCTTTCATTTTTCCTGACAGCACTCTACGTTTTCTTTGCTCCTTTGGTCATTTTTATAAGACGCAATCTTGCCTATAGTAAAGTGGATGAAATATCCGTGAAAAAAGATTTGGTGCCTGAACTAATAGAATTCATAGATAGCAATCTCAAGTATGAGCAAAACGGAACCTTGCCGGCCGGGCTTTATGATGTGCATCTTGTTTATCTCCGTACTAAATCATTTCCAGAATGTCGTTCATCAGATTTGGTGAGCGGAAAATTGGATCAGTGGAACATTCAGCTGGCAGATACCACTGCCTTGGTTGGCAGACGCGGAGGCTCAAAAGAAGACAGAACAAGACTTGATGCTGCTTATGCTGTTTTGGAATTACATGAACTTACTCATGGCTCTATTTACATCAGTCACTTAAATACGTTCTCAGCTGCCCTGTCAGAAAGCATGCAATCGGTTGAAAGTTTTAAATCACAACTTAACCAGATAGTTCAATCCGTCACAGCTTCAAATAGAGAATTATTTGATGATAATTTGCCTGAAGGTTTTGTGTTGACAGAAACAGGACATGCTGATTTTGATAAACACTTCAAAATTGCAATGCGAGAAAATGAAAGTGGTGATAAAATTTTAACCCAAGACTTCTGCCAAAATTTAAAGAGCGTATGTGATCAAACAAAATTCCAAATTGGCTTAGCTATTAAAGGAAATCAACTACACGTAGCCATTGAAAATCTTAATTTGTTTGAATCAGATGTACATGCCACGTCAACATCAAAAGAAGGAAGATTTTCAGCTTATACCTGGTTCAATGTTTTTAGTGCTATTAAACAAATTGCAGACCTTGTTGAACGGACGAATGGGGTTATGTGATTTTATTACGAGTCTGTCTTGTGATGTTGTATGTTGTGGCGTCGCGATTAATCGCGACGCCACAACATACAACATACAACAGTACAACAGTACAACACCACACAATCAATACTCCTTCACGTAACCATTCGCATCACGTTTGGGTGATTTAGTGGCTGGTTTTGTCACGTATGGATCTTCTTTCTTGATTTGCTCAGGCTTTGTTTTTTGTGTCTCTTGAGATATTGCTTTTGGCTCAACCTCTACCTTGCATTCACCGGCATTTTTAAATGATTTTTCTGCAACCGGTTTGTATATGGTCTGAATTTTATCAAACAATTTTTCTTGCTTAAAAATCTGAAGAGCATTAGTGATCTGATCAAATCCTTTTGCCTCCATCATCAGCACGCGTTCTTTAATTTTCCCTTTTTTATCTTTAAACGTGATCACAAAAGCAGGATTGAGCATAACTTTTTTCATGTTGATGGCAAGTACTTTTTCTCGCTCTATTACATTTTGGTTAGAACGTTTTCTCCATCGCAATAAAAAATACAATGATAAAATTGCGCAAACAAATAAGTAAACGCTGTCTTGTGTTTTACCTATTTGATATAACCAGTTTCCACCAAGCAAAAATCCAACTAGCACCATCAGAAAAAACAAGGTAAAAACAGAATAAACATTAGTGTCCTTCTTTCTGAGCACCGCATTCACATCATGACTATCTGTAATAACTATATACTGAGGCAAAACATAACAATAACCATTTGCCAAATTGAAGTGAGGAGCGCTTTTCTGATACATAACTACCGTTTAAATTTTCAATGTGATTTAAAAGATGGTACTAACTGAAAATCTATATTACACATTTTTTAATTACTATAATCACACGGCATGAGATTATAAGACTCACAAAAACGTGTATACGTTGCTGAACCAAATCCATCTGCTGTTTCATGTTTTTCAATTCCGGAATCTTCTTCATAAACCGTAATGTAATATGGAGTAAATTCATTGAGTACATCACGATATCCATTCACGTTGAGATCAACTTTTTCTGAGCGCACAAAAAACAACGTGTATTTTGTATAATCTTGAAAAATTGTCACCAAGTAATCGCTTCCAATATCGTCATTGTTATCATCTTTGCGAATGCAAGAGGTTAAGAGGTAATTATGATCCACTAATTGAAAATAATCAGCACCGCCGTTTTGGCAATTTTCTTTCATAAAATATCCATCTGTTCCTTCTGAAAGTTGGCAACGTTTTGTTTTGAAGAATTCCAGCTGCTCAATGCACGATTCATAAGTACATCTGAATCCGGTTTCCCAATAAGAATCACCAAGATTTTCTTTCAGATTTTGCCATTGCCACACCAGTTGATAATGAATTTCACGATTTGTACCCTCGCCGCCCAAGTTACCTGTTTGCGCATGATCAAGATAAATGGTAGCAGGTTTTTTTCCTCCTTCAACAAATGTAAAATCTTCTTTGTGCCCATCAAGCACTCCGTCATTCATGGCGTAGTCTGAATTTGCCATTATTTCAGTGTTCTTTAATCCATTTAATCCGTCAAACAATACAATCTTTTTGGAGGCTATGATTCGATCTCTGAAACTTTTTTCACTTGAAAGCAAAAAATCTTTCGAATTGTCTTTTTGAAAATCGTACGATGTACTAAAATTTCCCTCATAAATAGTGGCTTGAATTTGATTCTTGTTTAACCATTCAGGCACTTGAGTAAAAACGTCGTTACCTGCCTGAATATTTTGAAAATCCGTATTTCCGTTTAATACAATGCTGAACATGATATTCAGTTGATAGTCATCAAACGATTCTTGAAAATTATATATTTTAAATCCGGCTGATCCTTCAAAAAAAAGATTTCCTGATACTTCAAATCCGGGAGAATTTTGCTCTGAAGCCATTCTGAATTTTTTTACTGATTCAATAAACGCTTCATGACTACTGGTATCAGGTGCATCCGTAATCACTTGGGTGGTATCTGATGGTTGTGAGTTAGACGTTTCACTTTGTCCGGCACATGAAAAAAACACAACACCTATACACAGGCATTGTAAGAGTTGAATTGGGTTCATTTATTCGTTTTTTGTGGTGTGAAGATATTTATTTTAATTCGGATAAATTGCAATGAAACCCATATAAGGATTTGTGTTAGGCACGAGCAAGATGCTCACGCCAGCAGATTTTTCTATTTTTTAAATCCAATTTTCACTCGCTCAGGTTCGGTTTCTTGTTTTGTAATCAGCTTGGTGAGATAATCAAAAACTAATTCTATTCGCTCATCTTGTGAGTTGATTTTTTCACGCAGTCCCTCAAGCTCTTTCAACATGTCTTTATTTGATAGAATCATTTCACGCATCTGATTAAATAATCGCATGATGCGGATGTTGACTTCGATTGCTCTTTCACTTGACAGAACAGAGGATAACATTAATACTCCATGTTCGGTGAAACAAAAAGGCTTGTGCCGCAATCCTTGTTTGTCGGATTTGGAGGTCGCAAATTGCGACCTCCAAATTTCAAACTCCGGCTGAGACATTTCAAACATAAAATCTCCCGGAAATCTTTTAATATTCCGCTTCACCTGTTCTTTGAGTCGTTTGGTTTCTACTCCGTACAATTCAGCCAAATCTCTGTCCAGCATCACTTTTTGCCCTCTGATTAAATAGATTTTATTTAGCAGACGTTCATCGGGTATAATCATTTGCTCTGTCATTTGTTTTTATTTTTTTCTCATCATCCCGTAGGCGGAAGTCGCGGCTTCCGCCTACTGCGGATTAAATAAATAATATCTTAAATCGTTTTGAAATCGGAGAACTCGATTGTATTAATGACGTTTTCTATGCCAAATTTAGTTATTTATCTCATTGAATATTAATAAACACAGAATTGAATGATTATTTTTTAGTCGCTTTATTGATTATTTTTTAATACATTTGAAAAGCAAAAACGAATTTCCCTGATCAACCTAAAAAACGAATCTGTATTTACCTCAACTCGCACACATATTACAGTTTGCGTTACGGGACTCTCAGCCCTGATAACTTACTTGAACTGGCGGCAAAAAACGGCATTTCATCATTTGCATTAACTGACATCAACAATACATCAGCCTGTCTTGAGTTTTTAAAACTGGCACCGCGTTTTCACATTCATCCGGTAATTGGGGTTGATTTCAGGAATGGCGTTGAACAACTATTCATTGCGCTGGCAAAAAACAACGCCGGCTTTGAAGAGATCAACCAATATCTCACTCCGTTTCTGCAAAACAAATCTGAAACTGAATCAGGTGTCTTGCCTATTCCTGCTCACGCACCTGAATTTAAAAATGCATGGGTCGTTTACCCTTTTCAGCGCAATCGGTTTTACCATTTGCGTGAGCATGAGTTTATCGGAATTTCTCCGGCTGATTTAGATTACGTGCGCATCAAAAAAACGGATCTTTCACGCGCCGTTATTTTACAGCCCGTCACTTTTCAAACTAAAAAAGATTTTAATGCACACCGCTTACTGAGAGCCATTGATAAAAATGTTTTGCTGAGTAAATTGCCTGAGTCAGAACAAGCACAACCTGAACATCGCATGTTGCCCTTGCATGAATTGATGGACCTCTATAAAGATTATCCGCAACTGATTGAAAACACCCGATACATTCTTGAAAGCTGTGATGTGTTTTTTGATTTTTCAGATGAGGCTGAGCCACAGAATCAGAAATATTATCTGGGTAATGCAGAAGAAGATCAAAACATGTTAGCGCGTTTATGTGAAGAAGGTATTCCGTACCGGTACACAAAAAAAACAAAACAAATTCAGGAGCGCATTGAGAAAGAACTGACCACCATTCAGCAAATGGGATTCACCTCTTATTTTTTGATGAACTGGGATATTGTTTCGTACGCACGCTCTAAAGGATATTTTTATGTTGGCCGCGGCAGTGGTGCTAACAGCGTTGTAGCCTACCTGCTCCGCATCACCGATGTGGACCCAATTGAACTGGATCTGTATTTTGAAAGATTCATCAATTTATATCGCACAAATCCACCGGATTTTGACATTGATTTTTCATGGCGCAACCGCGAAGATATCACGGATTATATTTTCAGACGATTTAAACATGTGGCACTGGTTGCTACCTATAACACCTTTCAGCGCAAAGCTGTGATACGCGAATTAGGTAAAGTTTTTGGTTTACCTAAAGAAGAAATAGATAATCTCGGAAGCCGCATTCCATCAGACCGTGACATCAATCAAATCAGTCGTCTGGTATTAAAATACAGCGAATATATTCATGGTTTTCCAAGTCACCTGAGTATTCACGCAAGCGGAATTGTGATATCAGAAAAACCCATTCATTATTTCACCGCAACTTTTTTGCCTCCCAGAGGATATCCAACCATTCAATTTGATATGCATATTGCCGAAGATGTTGGCTTGTACAAATTTGATATTCTGAGTCAGCGCGGCTTGGGTAAAATAAAAGATGCCATAGAAATTATTCGCAAACGACGACCTGATGAACCTGACATAGACATTCACGATCTGAAGCGCTTCAAGCAAGATGAACGCATCAAAGAAATGTTGCGCAACGCAAAAGCAATTGGTTGTTTTTATGTAGAGTCTCCGGCTATGCGTATGCTGTTACGTAAACTGCGTGTTGATGATTACCTGGGTTTGGTTGCAGCCAGTTCAGTGATCCGACCCGGTGTGGCACAATCAGGCATGATGCAGGCTTATATACAACGCTTCAGAAATCCTGAAAGAAGAAAAGATGCACACCCTGTTTTATTAGATCTGATGCCTGAAACTTTTGGTGTGATGGTGTATCAAGAAGATGTGATTAAAGTAGCACATTTTTTTGCTGGTCTTACCCTGGGTGAAGCTGATAAAATGCGACGCGGCATGTCAGGCAAATATCGCTCACGTGAAGAGTTTGAACAAGTGCGCCTGAAATTTTTTGAAAACTGCCACCGCATGGGACACGCACCCGAAGTAACAGCTGAAATATGGAGACAAACAGAAAGTTTTGCCGGTTATGCTTTTGCCAAAGGTCATTCCGCTTCATACGCTGTTGAAAGTTATCAAAGTTTATTTCTCAAAGCATATTATCCGCTGGAATATATGGTAGCTACTATCAATAATTACGGAGGATTTTATCAAACAGAACTTTATGTAAATGAAGCGCGCTTACACGGCGGAAAAATTCATCCACCTTGTGTAAACATGAGTGAGTATGAAACCACCTTGTATGGTCAGAATATCTATTTAGGATTTCATCTGTTGCACAATTTTGAAACACAAATTGCTTCTGAAATTGTACATGAACGTGAAGAATTTGGTGCGTATAAAAACTTCAATGATTTTATTGACCGCATAAAATTTTCATTGGAGCAAATCAGTATTCTCATTCGCGTGGATGCATTCCGTTTCACCGGAAAAAGCAAACGGAGTTTATTGTGGGAAGCACATTTTAAAATGCAATCTTCCCATGCCCAACCCCGTAGGCGCAGGTCGCGACCTGCGCCTACGGGGTTGGAATCAGAAATGGATTATGGCATGAAAGATTTATTCCGCATTCAACGACCCGAATATGAAATTCCTGATCTGCACAGCAATGTATTTGAAGATGCGTTTGATCAGATAGAGTTGCTGAGTTTTCCGCTGTACAATCCGTTTTTATTGTTGCGTGCTGATGATACACCGGCCGTGCTGGCAAAAGATCTTCATCAGCATGTTGGAAAAATTGTTTGGATAAAAGGATATTTAATTCACCGCAAACATGCGCAAACAAAAAAAGGCGAAATTATGTGTTTCGGAACTTTTTTAGATGAAGAAGGACAATGGTTAGACACGGTACATTTTCCTCCGGTGGCGCAGCGGTATCCGTTCCGAGGAACAGCCGTTTACAAAGTGCGTGGCCGGGTGAATGAAGAGTATGATTGCATTCACGTTGAAGCAGAATACATGGAGAAAATGGAGGTGATGGAAGACCCTCGGTATTCAACAAACTCCGTAGGGACAGGTCGCTCCGTAGGGACAGGTCGCGACCTGTCCCTACACGAGGACGTAAAAACCAACAAAGAATTGCGCAAGAAGTATGGGCGATTTACAGCTAGTTCAGGAAAAATTTAATTTTAAAACGCATATCCAAGTGAAAGTCCAAGCGCAGGGAAAGCAGAAAAGCCATCGTCTGGTTCTTTTGCGAACATATATCCCGCTAAAAATTTCACGGTTATTCCGAAATGAGTACTAACATTTACTCCTATATGAGGTTCAAAGGCAAACATAGAGTAGTTACTATCAACAAACAGCGGTTTCAAATCATTTGGGAGAATAACCTTGACATCAACCCCTGTATAAAAAAACGCTTCACCTTTACCTATATTAAAATCATACCCGAAACCAGCATATTCTATAAAATAAAATCCCAACCCTGCATAAGTGGATGCAGTCATAAATGTGCGTTCACGTACACAGAAATTTCTTGCGTACGAAACGCCCAGCAAACCGCGATGGAAGAAACCACTCTCGATAGAAAGAACATTTCTTCTTAATTTATCTTCCTGTGCATTTAATTTGGCCAACAGAGTGAACAAAAGAATGAAGACAAAGAAAAACCGCATATACCTAGTACGTTGATTATGATTAAACCGTTGGTTTTTGAAATTATTAAGTACTAAGAAAACAATTTGATTTCGTGCTGTTTAAAATTACATATCCGTGAAAAGAATCTCATATTTTAACTAAATAAGTCCACATTATGCTGACAATTTACAGTAGACACCTACGCATCTTTTACCCTAAACCCTAATGAGAACCATTATTCATCTTGACTTAGACACCTTTTTTGTTTCATGCGAGCGGTTGATTGACAGCAGGCTCAATGGAAAACCGGTGTTGATTGGCGGCACATCAGACCGCGGTGTGGTGGCATCATGCAGTTATGAGGCACGTAAGTTTGGTATTCATTCTGCCATGCCCATGCGTATGGCCAGACAGCTTTGTCCTGAGGCTATTGTGCTGCGGGGAAATTCAGGCGTGTACAGCAAATATTCAAACATGGTTACGGATATTATCAAAGAAGCGGTACCGGTGTATGAAAAATCTTCAGTAGATGAATTTTATGCTGATCTCACCGGCATGGATAAATTTTTTGGAACGTATAAATATTCTGCTGAACTGCGTGAGCGCATTATACGTGAAACCGGTTTGCCTATTTCATTTGGATTATCAGTCAATAAAACTGTTTCAAAAATTGCCACGGGTGAAGCCAAACCCAACAACAAAATTTTTGTAGGTGCGGGTTCTGAAAAAAATTTTCTGGCTCCTTTATCGGTCAAAAAAATTCCAATGATTGGCGATGTGACTTACCGTGCATTGTGTAATCTGGGCGTAAAAAAAATTATCACCATTCAGGAAATGCCGGTAGAAGTGATGGAAAAAGTGTTTGGTAAAAACGGCATTCTGATGTGGAAAAAAGCAAACGGAATTGACAACACGCCCGTAGTGCAATATCATGAACGCAAATCAATTTCAACTGAGCGTACCTTTGACAAAGACACCATTGATGTGCGCAAACTGGAAAGCATCATCACCGCTATGGCTGAGAACCTGGTTTTTCAATTGCGCCGCGGCAACAAACTAACGGCTTGCGTAACCATTAAATTACGTTATTCAGATTTTCAGACATACACACTGCAGAAACAAATTCCGTACAGCGCATCAGATCATCATATCATACCGGTTGCGCTGGAATTATTCCGCAAATTATACAATCGTCGTTTGCTTGTTAGGTTGATAGGTGTTCGGTTCAGTCATTTGGTTGAAGGCGGACATCAAATTAATTTATTTGAAGACACAGAAATTATCAACCTGTATCAGGCCATGGATAAAATCAGAATTAAATACGGTGACCGCGCCATCATGAAAGCTGCCGGTATGGAAGCTAAAACAATAGGTCGCTGGAATCCCTTCAACGGTGAACCGCCGCCTTTGTTGGCTAACAGAAGGGTGTGAGTAGGACTTAGGTTTTAGGGGTTAGGGGTTAGGACTTAGGGGTTGGAAATAGTGATAATACTTAATTCGTACTTTCTCCCTAACACCTATGTCCTAATCCCTAAAACCTAAGATGATACCTGAAATACGTTGACCGTTTTTTTTACGATTGTACAAAAAAACATTCCCCCTAATTCACGTTTGAACCGGGGGAATGTCGCTCCATGAAAAATCTACTTTTTTGCTATTGTATTTTGACAGGCCGGATTTTTTTTGGCTTACTCATGCTATGAAAATTTACTAAATCCAGTGTCGGTAAAAAGTAGCGCGATGTGAGTTTTTCAACTCAGTATTATTTAAAAATGGAGTGATGCTCCAAATGTCAGTGGATAGGCATTGGGTGATTTTCCATTTTCGTATAGCGAGAGTAAGTTGTAGTTCACAAACAATCCAAAATCACGGAAACCTAAGCGCGCTGTAGCACACAACTGGAAAGGGTTCAAGTTGTATCTTCCTTTTTCTTTGTGATCATTTTCGCCGCCAAAAACATCATACACATATTTCACTTTTGAGCTCATGCGAATACCTCCAATGGCACCAAATGCAATATGAAAATTCTTGTCTTCAAATTTTGAGGTATTGATTTGAAACAAAACCGGCACGTTGAAATAATTCACACGCAATTGGTTTTTGGTGAATCCTGTTGTGAGGGTTGAATCATACATGCCCCAGGTTGAATCAGCATTAGAGGCAAGTCGCAGATGATCATTGTCAAAACCATATCGGCTATTTGTAAACCCTATACCGGTTACAATTCCAAAATAATCTTTCACAATACGAATGCGCTGCTCTAAAAAATTAAAACTATATGAGAATGATTGAGCAGGATCACAATTCAAATGTTCAGCACTGAAATCAGATTTAAAATTATCGTTCATCAACACATTTACACCTAAATCAAAACCTGACCAATAGGTGAGATCCGGTTTGTCATCTTCGTCCATCTCTTTCCATTCTTCAGAACCGTATTCATAATCTTCAACAGGAATGGTGTCATTATCAATGATGATAAATTCCATGGTGCCCACTTTAAATCGAGTTGTATCTCCGGCGGTTTGCGCAACTGAAGTCAGTCCGACTATAATTGCAACTATGCTAAGTATCTTTTTCATATTCTTATTTTTTTTCTGTTGGTGACTAGCACCTGTATTACTAGTTTTCTCTTTTAATTGAGTTTTGTTTTTAAACTTTTTGTGTGTTTTAAGTTGCGCTTGCTTTGCAAAATCACCTGGCCTTGGTGTACCCGTTAGCTACCGGGTTATTGCATTGTTATCGCTTCTTGTTTGTGTGACGACTGTCTTATTCAAAAGTTACAGCTACTTTGTTTTTTTTCTTTCAAATTCAAAATTTCCAATTTTTACACCATAAGAAACGTATTCATTTGTTTCAGTATTTTTCTCACGGGTAAAGTTGATATCACGGTTGGTGAAATTGCTTGCCGCATTGGTAACTACTTTAAATGGCTCTTCAATCACATACTTATTAGTTACGGTACCTGCCTGCGCAACATCAATGATATCTAATTTTTCCTCTGGATTTTCTTTTTCATCTTGCTGATTATCTTGATTAGCAAAATTGTTTTCTGGGTGATTGGTTTCTATATTCAGTTTAGTATTACCGGTGTCTGATTGTTCAATATTCTGTTCAACAATTTGATTATTAATATCCGGTGTTTTGTTTTTTCTTCTTTTAGTCTGGTTGGATTTTTCAGTAGATTGCTGTGTCAGATTAGTTCGTTTTTCTATTTCATTTTCCGTAAAATTCAGCTTATTATTCTGAAAAGATTTTGCAGACATTTCTCCACCCGGATTAACAGAATTTCCCGTTGTATCATCAGACAAAAGATTGTAACCCAGCGTAAGCAAAACTAAGCCTATAGCCGCAACAGACGCAATTCTGGCATAGAGCGGAATAATAATACCGGTAGCAACCTTCAAACTTTTTTTATCTGCAAATACAACATTCAAATCAGCCTTCAGTAAAGTTGCCTGATATGTTGTAAAAGTTTTTTCCAATTGATGTTTGCGAATAAACTCATCCAATTCTTGTTGCTTATCCGTACTAAGATTTCCTTCAACTGCGTCAATCATCCAATACTCCACTGTGTTTAGTGAGAGAGTACTTTCATCATGCATTTTTAAATCCGCCTTGTTTTCAAAAACATCTTTATCAGGTGAAAGGGTGATACTGGGTAAATCAAAATCAATTGCTTCTTTCAAATCAGGATTTTCAGCGAGGAAAACCAACAGGTCATGTTGCTCTTCAGTTCCTAGATTTCCTTCAAGATAATCTAGCAGATAGGCTTCGTAATTATGTCGGTTTATTTTTTCCATTTGTTTAATCTCACTTATTAGTTTACCTCTACTCCAAAACAGTTTCTACACTCACTAATATTTCTTTTAACTTGGTGCGGGCTCTGAAAATATAGACCTTCACCTGACTTTCATTTAAATTAGTTATTTCACCAATTTCAGCATAATCATATCCTTCATAATCCCTTAGCAGAATGACCGTGCGCTGAATTTCAGGCAACTGATCAAGTGCGCTGTGCAATATGGTTTGCAAATCACTATTCCGGTGCGGAGAAGAGGATTCAATTTTATCAATTGCTTCAACTCCGGTTTGATATTTTTCCTTTCGCAAGACATCAATTAAGGTGTGATGTGCTGTGGTAAAAAGGTATGATTTGATTTTTTCAAAACTGATATCATCACGTTTTATCCAAACTTTTGCAAAAGTTTCCTGCACTATGTCTTTTGCTACATCTGAATTTTTGATGTGCTTCAACACAAACCGATATATATTATCGGCATATTGATCAACAGCGCTGTTATATTCTTTTGCAGTCATTTCGTTTGTGTGACGCCCCTCCTGAATAAATAGTTACAGGCGCCACAAAATAATTTTAAATAATTTCAAATTTAATAGGAATCACATAGCTTCCGGCACAATTTGTTTCACCCGGTACCAATTCATGCAGCGGTAGAGTTAATACCAATTTCATGGCAGCCTCATTGAGTGCAACCGAAACACCTTCTTCAATATGTACATTTACAAGTGCACCATGTTGATCAATTTCAAAAGCAACATAAACCGTGCCTTCATCTTGCGTATTTATGGCTTGCTGCGGATACTGCACATTTTCAGATATCCAGGTGTGAATGGCGCGTGATACATGATGAGGTAAATGATTTGCCTTTGCGTTGTTTTCACAAATTAAGGAGAGTGAAAAAAAGATAATCAATAGTTTAGTTTTCATAGGTCAGATTTTTATACCTCGGTTGCTGAAATGCGCATTAACATTTGCGTGCTTGAACAACCGTTGATTGGTTTCTGACTGTGTGACGGGCTGCTGCATAAATAAGTTACAGCACAAAAAAAAATGTCCGGCTACTAACCGGACACTCAATCATAGCATGATATTTTTTACTTAACACGAATATATTTGATAGAAGCTGTTTCATTAAAATTTGATGCTGTCAGCGTGAGATCAGTTTTTCCAATTTTTTTTGTGCATCCGGCAGGATCAATGATGAATTCAACACCCGCCAAAGCTGTTGTTTCTGCAATAATTTCACCCGATGTTGATGAATACCTGTATCCGGCATCCGTATATTTTTCACCAAATTCTGTCACTAAACTTCCAACTTTTATTCCTTCAGCAGTTTCATAATAGTCAGCAATTACTTTCATTTCAACTATGTTTCGTTCTTCGTCTGTTTTGGTGGAGTCGTCAATTAAAATAAGTTCGGCAACATCTTCCATGCTGTTAAAAATAATGAATGCATCATGTTCCACTGCCTTTCCGTTAACTGAGGTATTAACTTTTCCAACACGGCTATTCAATACTTCAGGCAATTCAGATATAGGTGCTCCAATATGAAAAATGCCTACCGTACCGGTTTCAAGTACAAATGAATTTACAATTTCAGGTTCATCCACCACATCTTGTGTTGTTTTGGTTGTATCAGTTGGTGGCGTGATATTTTCTTCACCAGAGCCGCCGCAAGAAATCACAACATAGAGTAAGGCAATAGAATAGATAGACTTGTTCATAGGGATTGATTTTGAGGGATTTGGGACAAAGGTACTAAAAAGACTAACACGCTCAAAATTAGTTTTGCACAAGGCGTCATTCTCAAATCGTAAATCGTTTGTTTAGCTAATTTTTTTTGATTTCAGAAATAAATGATGGTGCTTATAAACAAGTTGAAGCAGGGTGAATTTTCTTGATTATAAAAATTCTGCCTCAAAAATTCTCTCAAAAATATTGTTTCATTATGCATGATTAGGCAAATAACCTAACTTTTCTCTCACGCGATTCAGCACTTGTTTTGCAACATTTCTTGCTTTGTTAGCACCAGACGCCAATACCTGATCAAGTTCGCTGCGGTGATTCATGTAGTACTCAAACTTTTTTCGCTCATCAGCAAAATCATTCAGAATTTTATCCAAGATGGCTTTTTTAGTATGGCCATAACCCCAGCCGCCGGCAGAGTAATTTTTACGCATTTGTTCAACCTCATCCTTACTTGCAAAAAGACTGTAAATTTTAAACGCGTTGCATGTATCTGGGTTTTTTGGATCAGCCAATTCAAGACTATCAGTCACAATTGAATTCACTTGTTTTTTCAATTCCTTTTCTGGTAAAAATATATCAAGGATGTTGCCCTTTGACTTAGACATTTTTTCACCGTCAGTGCCCGGAATCAGCATAGTTTCAGATTGAAGCTGCTCTTTAGGTAATACAAATGTTTCACCCATTACATGATTAAATCTTGCAGCCACATCACGGGTCATTTCCAGATGTTGCAACTGATCTTTACCAACCGGTACAAATTCTGCATCATACAATAAAATATCGGCCGCCATTAACATGGGGTAGGTAAACAAACCACCATTCACATCTTGCAAACGATCAGCTTTATCTTTGAATGAATGCGCCAGCTCTAACCGTGTAAACGGAAAGAAACAGCATAAATACCAAGCAAGCTCAGCCGTTTCAGGCACATCACTTTGTCTGTAAAAAATAGTTTTATTGGTTTCTAAGCCACATGCTAACCACGCCGCAGCCGTTGCATAGGTGTTTTCACGCAAGGTGTCAGCTGACTTAATTTGAGTAAGAGAATGCAAATCTGCAATGAATAAAAACGACTCACTGCCGGCATTCTGTGACATGGCAATTGCCGGCTTAATTGCGCCTAGAATATTGCCCAGGTGCGGAACTCCGGTGCTTTGTACGCCTGTTAAAATACGTGCCATAATGATTTTCTTGTTGGCACCAAAATTAAGCAAACATGAGCCATGAAAGTTAGAGCGCGTGTTTTTTCGTTAATTTTGACCTGATGAGAATACTGCTAACCCCATTTATCGTTGCGTACAGAATTTATTTTGCCACGGTATTTTTTGTGGTGCTCACATTATTTTATCCTGTCTTCTGGATTTTATTATTGAATGAAAAAAATAATGGACGTGTGTTCAAACTTAAAACCCTTGTATCAGCCATTATTTTATTTTTAGATTTTATTTATATCCGGCGGCTTACCAAACCAAAACTAAAGGGGCCGTACGTCATCTGTCCTAATCACAGTTCTTATCTTGATATCATTTTAATGTACCGTATTTTGCCGCACACTCGTTTTCTTTTTATGGGCAAATCAGAATTACTGCGTTGGCCTATCTTAAGTATATTCTTCAGAAAAGTAGATATTGCAGTAAATCGTGAGAAAAGATTTTCAGCCATGAAATCAATTTTGCGTGCGCGTCAAGAACTGAATAAAGGCTGGTCAATAGTCATTTTTCCTGAAGGTAAAATTCCGGTTGATGCGCCAAAACTTGATCATTTCAAAAGTGGCTCATTCAAATTAGCCATTGATGCCCAAGTGCCTATTTTACCCATTACCATTATAGATAATTGGAAACTATTTTATACTGACCCCGTGTTGACAGGGTTAGCACGTCCGGGTTTTGCACGTGTAATTATACATGATGAAATAGATACCAAAGGAATGACCAAAAAAGATTTAGTAAATTTGCGTCATCGTACATTTGAAACAATCAACACTCCCCTGCTCAAGTATAACCGGCAGGCATATAAAAATCATTGACAATGGAAATAACAGACACCCTCATTGATCATCTTGCACACCTTGCCCGCTTGGAATTTAACGGCACACAGAAAGATCGCATCAAACAAGATCTGACCAAAATAATTGCCTTTGTTGATCAACTATCACAAGTTGAAACCGGTGGAGTTGAACCGCTAATTTTCATGACTGAAACTGAAAATGTTTTGCGTGAAGATGCAGATGTTGTTACTATAACACAACAAGAAGCCTTGAAAAATGCGGCGGTACATGACTCAGATTATTTTAAAATACCAACCGTATTAAAGAAATAAATCATAGCTGCAATTTATCCGCTTTCAACACCTTCACTTTTCCGTCTTCTAAATGAATAATGTTGTCAATTGATAATCCTTTAAGCACTTTTGATATTTGATTTGCCGTTAAGCCTACCAAATCTCCAAGGTCTTTTCTAGTCAATTTATCAATGTGACGAATGTGATTATGCTCATCCAAACCAAAATAATGGGCAACCAGTAACAAAGCCTTTTTGCCTTTTTCAAACACCGAATAATTTGAAAAATCACGGAGTTTATTCTCTTCAAAATCTAACTCTTCAGCAAACCATGAGAGCAGTGACACCGCAAATGCCGCTTGACTATAAAGCAAATCAAAGAAAGATTTCATCTCAATAAAAACTACAGTAGTTTCAGTTAACGCCATTGCCGAAACCGGAAATTTTTTCTTACCAATTCCCCGATGCCCCAAAATGTCACCAGATTTAGACAAGCGTACTATCTGATCTTTGTATGTGTCGTTTTTAAAAACTTTTACATATCCTTCTAAAATAAAATACAAACCGTCTGCAGTATTTTGTTCATGAAAAATAAATTGTCCGGGCAAAAACCGTTCAATTTGATTGCCTACAGGTAATGAAATTATTTCACCTTCACGATTAGCGATGTTCAGCACTACACCTGCTTTCGTTTTTTCTACAGAAAATATTTTATTCAACTGATCCACAAAAACAAAATTATTTCGGGTCAATTAAAATTATACGTGAATTTGTCATGAGGCTATATGACAGAAATCTTTTATGCGCATGCAGCCGGGAGAATAATATAGCAGCCTGTGAATATTCACATTTTTTGAATCAAGAAAGTTGGGTACCCTTTATTCCCTTGCTGATCATAAAAATCAGTAAACCTGATTTTGTAAAAAACTCCTTGCTGGTTTTTGAGCATAAAAAATTTGTTTTCGTCAATGGTGTATGAATTATCCAGGTCGTTTCTAATTTTCCAATCATACCCAATTTCATCAGCCCGATTTGTAAATACATACAGTGCAGTGTCTGCTAACACAGCTTGCTCAAACCCATTAAACGGAATGTCAGCGCACACAATGCCGGATTTTCTATTAGACAAGACACCCGTAATTACAAAGGGAAGCGGAAGGTTTGAAAAATAATGTTGGTAATTAGTAAAACACAAATCCCAATCGGTTGAAGGGGGTTCAATTGTTTTGACTTCACCTTCATTATCAAAAGAGAATGAAATAAAATTTCTGCTATTATCTTTTGGAATCTCTTTTGAAAATAGTTGACTGTTGTCAAGATTTGCATACGTGATATAATAACTCGATTGGCTTACTGAATCAATCCTAATTTTTTTCATCGGCAAATTATTCCCTTCACTATCTGATTGCCTGTCAACAATAAAAATTTCTTTGCGTGAATCACCACCACTATTGAGCCATTCACCAAATGCGGTTGAATCCATATCACCTGAAGAGCGGTCCCACGTCCATTCAAGTCCGGCTGAAGACTGTACATCTTCAAAAGCAAGTTCGCCGGCATTTGCAACCAAAGTTCCTCTGGCAGTATTCACAATAATATGGAACCCATTGGGTCCACACTCAAAACCTAGGTCCCAATCAAACTTTGTATTAGTAGAAACAATTTCATTATTCTCACAACTAAAATATACCTGATTTAAATACGGATATCCAATTTCAATCATCACTGATTCTATATTGCCCGGTTGTGGTGAAGGAATAGGTTTATCTTCTTTCATACAGGCATGTAAAAAAAGATAACATAGTATAATCACTGGAACTGGTGCTTTCATAATTTCAACAATATTGAAACAAAATATGATCTTCCCCACATCACTGCAACATTGCCTGACTCTTCAGAAACCGAATAACCAAAAACGCTGCCTTTCACATCAGCTGTTGTGGTATTGGTGATGTTTTTACATCCGGCACTTACCAGAATTTTTTGACCCAAGAATTTTTTCGTCAATGTTAAATTCAATAGTTGGTAATCGCCAATAAATGATTGCTGAATTTGCATATTCTCATCATAATAATTACTGGAAACACGACCCGTATACTTCCATGAAACATGTGCAGCAAATTGCATTTTTTTGATTTCATATCCAAGCGTTATCAGGCAATTTTGTGATAATGCAAAAGGCGCGTAGTGTCCTTCAGTATAGGCATTTCCAAATCTAGATGCCAGCAAAGTATATCCAGCGTCAAACAAAAAGGACTGCACGTTACCTGAAAAATTTATGGTGCTACCGCGAGCAACAAACAAACCCGCGTTGTCATATTTCCACTCATCTGCATTCAACTGAACCACATCAATAATATCCATCACTGTGTTGTGAAATAAAGTAAGTCTGATTTTTTGGTTGGCACTTTTTTGACTGAATTTTTGTGACAGTTCAAGCAAGAAGTGATGTGAATTTTCAGGCACCAATTCATTGTTACCATAAATATTTATGCTTGAATTGTAATGAAATTCTAGAAACCTCTCTTTCAAATCTGGCGTTCTGAATCCTCTTGCATAACTTGCAGTAATTGAAAACTTTTTAAACGAAATTTTTGCTATTAACGAAGGTAAAACCGGAGTTTTGTAGCATGCATTGTATGAGTATCTAACACCGGGTTGCAAAGTAAAAGTTTTGAAAGGAGAATATTTCAAACTAGCAAAAATTGCAAAATCAGCCGACCATTGAATTCGGTTCAAAATTCTGACAGAATGAATGGTGTTGTACACCCACTCAGTGCCCGCCAGCCATGATAGTTTTTCATTTTTCAACCGGTGACTGAAGAATGATCGCATCATATACGTTTGATGTGTCGTGGTATCCTGATCACTTTCACCATCAGTTAGCCATTTATCCAATGTGGTTAAATCTTTGAAATAAATATTCCGGCAGCGGTTAAAATACGAATGCCCCAACGTAATATCCAACCAAGTATTGCTTGTTGGTTTTCCATTGAAGAGCACACTTGTTGCAATTCGGTTGGTTTTGTAATAGGTATCAATTGCTGTTGTATAATATGGAGGTCTGAGGTCTCCTTTGCTTACCATCAATTCATGAAAACCATCAGCTGAAAAAGACAAATTAAAATTATTCAGCCTTTGCCTGTAAGTAAATCTAGCAAAGTATTGTTCACGCGGTTGCCACAAAAAACTTCTCAGAGAATCATTTTCAGCATACCCATCAAAAAAATTTCTACCCAATGAAACCCGATAGACAGAATTTTTTTTACTGACAGATAAGCCTCCGTTGAAATTATATTTTCCGGCAGATTCGTAATACCCTTGCGCAAATCCCTCTACTGGTTTTGACGTTGATTTGCGGCTAATGATATTTACAATACCACCCAATGCATTTGAGCCATACACAACAGAAACCGGACCTTCAATTATTTCAACTCGTTCAACATCTGCCAGGTTAATTTGAGACAAGTCAATATTTCCGTTAATCCTTCCCTCTAGTGGTACACCATCTAACATGATTTTCACATGTGCGCCTGATAAACCATTTATTGTAAGAGCAGTTTCATTGGTGTGTCCATTATTAGTTTGAAAATTAACCTGACTATTTAAAACATCTTGTGCGTTAAGCAATGATTGTGATTGTAATTGCTCATGACTTACCACGGCTATTGAGTGCATTGAATTAGTTTTGGCACCCGGTTCATATTGAGCACTGACTACCACGGTTGACAATTCTTGATCAAGATAATAGAGCGTAACAAGCATTGAGTCAAGATCATTTAACCAGAAACATGTATCAGCAAAAGCATATGCAGTGATGCAACAAAAAAGCGAATCAACCCTTATGTCAACTCCAGCTGATCCGTTTATATCTGTTAGTGTTCTGGTAGTATCCTGCAAGATTGGGTTTATCAATAAAACTCTAGCGCCCGGTATGGGTTGTTTGTCTTCAGATGAAACAAAAATGCGCATATTGGTTTGCTGACCTGATGAATTAAATTCAAAGAGGAAAGAGCAAGAAAAAAAAGTCAATATGCACAAGAGTAAGCGCATGGCTTAATTATCAACTAGTATTTTTATGGTTGCTGAGCCAACGTTATTTTCAAGTTTCAACAAATAAATTCCGTTGGGCAAAAACTCAAGATCCCATCTTGTTAATTGATCAACCAGTTTTCCATTTTGCACCAAGACACCGGCAAGGTTGTACAGATAAAAATCATATTCACCCCCATCAGGTAGAAGAATATTTATACTTGCCGATGCAGGATTTGGATAAACCGAAAAGTTGATTGGAGTGCTCACAACATCATAGCCTGCCGTACCAATTTTTGTAATTTCAAACTTCACCTTGCCCGTTGACATACCTTCAAAATGTGTGAAAACAATTCTGTACAATGCGGATGAATCCAATGACCAAGCATAATATGCAATGCTGTCATAAACTGTCCATACGCCTCCACTGTAATACTTCCATTCTCTGCCAATGTTGATTACATTTTGACTATATGGTTCAGGATTGTATGCGCTGATTGCTGCAGAATAATCCAGTTCATGACTTTTTGATGTCCATAAACCGACATTGCTGAAAACGCTTGTGACGCTTGTAAAAACTCCGGTACTCACTTCATCACGATGTTTAATAAATGTGATATCCCACGTTGATGCATCAGGTTCACGATCTACAATGGTACCGGTTTCTAAACTGCAATAAATAAAATTTCTGTTTGGATAATCAGCCTTTGTGATTTCTAATTCAGTTTCAGCAGAACCATCCAAATTGGCGTATTTGAATTTCCACACGCCGGTTTTTAAACTTTCTATCCATAATTTTTTAAATGATCCGCTACCTAGTTTTATCAAATAAAGTGAATCACCAAATGTCCAATAATTGTTCAATGGATCCAAAATTCCCCAACCCATATCAAACATACCATCAGCGCCTCGGTAGGTATTGAAAGCACCATTGGTCCATGATGTGTCAGAGTTAAGCAATTCATCCCAGGATGAATATCCGGTTGTATCAAAACTTGTCCAAAAACTTGTGTCATGAGGCACAGCCCAAAGACGTGAGTTAGCTTCATTGAGCAAAATTGCACTTCCGGCTGCGCCTGTATTTTTTACTGAAAACGCAATGTTCCAGTTCTCGTTGTCTGCATTTAAAACAACGCCGTTTTCAAATTGATAAAATACTTGTTTGCTGTAAAGGGCATCCATTGATATAGAATCAGGGTTGCCATATACTGTAGCACCAATGAAAATAAACATTGAAGCCACGATGTTTTTTAGAGTTCCCATATAATTGAATTTTTTTGTTCAGGATGTAAGATTATTGGGCATGTTTCAAAGAAAAAAAATAATCCGGAGTGTAGCTAATACACCCCGGATTTTGTGCTAATTAATAGACATCATACGTTGTGTTGTATACGTTGAATTTACCTGTTGGAGTAACTACCCAGTCACCTGTGATAGCTTGTTTTAATTCCATGGTTTTGTCATCATAAATCAGAATAGCGTTTTCTTCTGGTTTATCCATTGCGCCCCAAACTGAAACCCATACTTCTTTACCCGCCTTATCATATTCAAAGTGAACAGCACGGCCTTTATATTCATCAGGAATAGTGATTGTTTTAATAACCTCAAGCGTATTGACATCAATTACAAAAATTTCTTTCTGTAATCCTTCATCATTACTCATGGCGCGGTCAGCCCAAAGGTGTTTAGACTTAGGGTGAGTCTTCACAAAAAGGTTTCCGCCGCCACTACCCGGCAACTCCATGTGATGAACTTCTTTGAATTGATTTGGACCTGGATCAGTAGCAATAAAAGAAATTCTGTTTTCACCAATATGACCCGACACCCACATGTTGCCGTATTTACTGTTTTTAATGTTTGCACCACGACCAGGGTGAGGCTTAGTTCCAACATCAATTATTGCAGCCAGTTTTTTCTCATTTACATCAATACAAACAATTTTATTACTTGCATTTGCGGCAACAAGGAAATAGCGTTGAGTATGATCCCATCCGCCATCATGCAAAAATCTTGCAGTAGGAATTGTAATAGTATTTTTTTCAATGTTGTTCAAGTCAGAATAGTCAACCAACATAACCATACCGGTTTCTTTCACGTTGATAACCCAAATAGGATCATGGTGAGAAGCAACAATTGCAGCAACACGCGCTTCTTCAACAAATTCTTTATCACCATCACATGCAGGACCCTGAGTTGAAACAATTTTTAAAGGCTCAAGAGTTAAGGCATCCATCACAACATAATGTGAAGGGGTATAACCACCAACTACAACATATTTGTCAATGAAATCACCTTTTTCACCTTTGTACTTTGATACTTCAATTGAACGAGCATCATACGCCACCTTGCCTTCAGCTACCATGGTTGGAACTTCTGTCCAAGTATCAATCAAGGTTACTTTACCGTCACGACCAATAGAGTAGAAATATCTTCCTGAAGCAGATGATCTAAGAATGTGTACAGCGTAGCCAGTTTCAATAATAGAAATTTTCTCTTTCGTATCACCATCAATAATTGCAACCTGACCGGCATCACGCAGAATTACACCAAAGAAATTTTGCCAGTTTCTTTCGTGCTGAGGTTCAGTTGGACGTTGATCAACCGGCACGTGTACTTTCCAGTTTGCCTTCATGTCTTCCATAGTAAATTCAGGAATTGGCGGCGGCTCAATTTGAAGGAATCTTGCAAGCAAATCAATTTGTTCTTCAGATAATATACCTTGTTTTCCCCAATCAGGCATACCACCCGGAGTACCATAGGTAATAAAACTTTTCAATCCTTCTGTTCCTAACTGGCTTGTTCTGTTTCCAGGCAACAAAGCCGGACCAGTAGCACCCATCCGCTGAGTGCCATGACAACCAGCACAGGTTTGGAAAAAGATTTCAGACGCTTCATCCATCTCTGACTGGGTAAGTTTAATTTTTCCTGTTGAATCAGTATAAATTTTTTCTTCAACTGCTTCTTCTTTTTGTTCTCCTTCTTTTTTGTTTTCGGACCCCCCGCATGCGGTGAGTACCAGCATTCCCATAATTGGGATCAGCCATTTACTTCTACTTTTCATTGCTTTTGTTTTTAAGTTCCCGGCTGGTTGTCTGTCAAAAAACTTGATTCTCTCACACACAACAGCTTCGGTTTATTTGTTTATTTGTGTCAAAGGTATCTGCATGTCAAACGGTGCAGAATGACAGTAAACAAGCAGTGAATAGTTTATTGGAAGATTGAAATATGATGTGAAACAGGTTTTTGGCCTCGGCATTTGCTTCTCGGTATTTATGGGCAATTGCAAATGATTTTTGATTTGAAGTCAACTGACTTTTGATAGAAATTACCCTTGTTTATGAGGTGATTAAAAAAAGAAATTTTCTGTTGCAACATCTTGCACTACACGTTAAGTATTTTTTAAAAAACTGTGCTAAACCAATTGGAATTTATTTGATTGACATCGTTAGTTCTTCGTGATTAAAATGGTAATGCCAATTTCACGCATGAAAAATCTGCTGACACAATAGTGCAGGTAATGCCATACTTCATGGGGGCTAATTTAAAAAGCCGCCCTGACGTTTCAGAGCGGCTTTTACCCAAAATCCATGAATCAATTAGTCTAATTCAAATAGGCTAAGTGAAAATACCGTGCCAAAAATTATATCTATCCAATTTTTGAAAAAATTTTAGAAGTTGAAAATCTCAGTACAATTTTTAGTGGCAAAACTTTGTGTTGTTGCTGTGTTGTCTTTCCTATTGAGGAAACTGTGGTGTCTGTCCTATTGAGGAAACTGTGGTGGCTTTCCTATTGAGGAAACTGTGGTGTCTTTCCTATTGGGAAAACTGTGGTGTCTGTCCTATTGAGGAAACTGTGGTGGCCTATTGAGGAAACTGTGGTGGCTTTCCTATTGAGGAAAACTGTGGTGGCCTATTGAGGAAACTGTGGTGGCCTACAGGGAAAACTGTGGTGTCGCGATTAATCGCGACACCACTACCACCACCACCACACCACAAATTGGGATTTGAAAACACTGGTAGACTCTGACACCACTTACATAATTATCACAGCCATCACCTCAACCAAAGACTTTTTTTAAAACTATTAATGATGATGCCCACCTTCACCATGAACATGGCCGTGTGAAATTTCTTCTTGGCTGGCTTCACGCACACCCATTACCTCAACATCAAAATAAAGTGTTACACCGGCAAGTGGGTGATTCAGGTTTAGTGTTACTTCTTCGCCTGCAATTTTTTCTACAATACCAATAGCTGGACCTTGTTCAGTATCTAATTGTACTTGCATGCCTTCAAACAAATCTTCATCACCTTGAAAACCGCTTTTTGAAACTACGTAATACAATTCGTTACGCACTTCACCGTAAGCATCAGCAGGGGCAATAATAGCTTTTACTTTATCTCCCTGAGTTTTTTCATTCAGTTCAGATTCAAGACCCGGAATCAAGCCGCCAACGCCGTGAAGATAAACAAGTGGTTGACGCCCTTCTGATGAGTCAAGAATTTGTCCTTCTTGATTTTTTAATGTGTAGTGCATAGTCACCACACTGTGTTTTGCTATTTTCATAGTAGAATATAAAAAAGATGCAAAGGTAGCTATACCCGTGAGAAAAGAGGTTATGAATTTTGATTTAATGAATCAAGATGCCTTTGGCGGAATAAATTCCCACACGCCGTTTTCAAATTTATAATACGGTTTTAGCGCATTGAAAGCTTGCACAATGGCAGTTTGTACGCGTTCGTCTGTCATTTCAGCTTTCATGAGTTTATCTGTATTGAATGCTGCTGATGATGCCTGACTTGAAGCAATTGAACCCGCTTCATTCACTACCATTCCCCCTACACCTCCAAGTGCGCTTCCTAACAGACCAGTGGCCGTGTTAACAGCCATGCCGGTAGCCATTGATTTTGCTATTTGCTTATTCATCTCCTTCATCATCTCCTCTTGACTTAATGATACGTAAGCCATTGATTCAATTGGCTGCTCTTGATTTGGCGCTTTAAATTTTAACTTCACCATTTGCCCTTCAAATTCTTGACTTACAATGAGGGGTTTCAGTTGCTCGTATGTTACTTCCATAAATTTTCTATTTGGTTAAAGATAATAAATATGCCATGGTACAAACAAGTGAATTAAAAAAGTTTGATCCGCAAATAAATTAGAGGCGAATACCTAGAATACAAACATCATCCACTTGTTCAAGATCTCTTTTCCAGTTTTCAAACTCTATCTCAATGCTTTGTTGTTGTGCCGCCATGGCCAGAGATTGATTTTTCTCAAGCAATTCTTTCAACGGCTGATATTTATATTTTTTGCCACGCACTCCACCAAACTGATCTGCAAATCCATCTGAGAAGATGTAGATGAGGTCACCTTTTTCAAGTGTAAGTGAATGTGATGTAAACGGTTTGCTCACTGCAGATTTTCCAACCGGTTGTTTGTCCGATTTGATCTCTTCTAATATTCGTGATTTTTTTGGAATATACCAAAGCGGATTATTAGCCCCGGCATATTGAACAAAAATTTTCTCATCAATGTTTTTTATTGTGATTAGCGATATATCCATTCCATCTTTTACATCTGTGCTGCTTTTTGAAAACTGTGCAGTTACAAGTTCTCTGGTTTTATCTAAAATAGCGGCGGGTTCTGTAAGATGATATTCACCCACTGCCGCATTGAGTGCGTTATGGCAAACTACGCTCACCATGGCTCCGGGCACACCGTGACCCGTGCAATCAGCAACAGCGGCAATGATTATTTTTTCTGACTTTTTTTGTTCTGATTTTTTTTCACTCATCAATTCTGTTACCCAATAAAAATCTCCCGCCACAATATCTTTTGGTTTGAATAGAATAAAAGAATCTGACAGGTGATTTTTAACCAAATCAGGCGGTAATAAAATAGCTTCCTGAATACGTTTTGCATACGTAATTGAATCAATAATTTCTTTTTTCTTATGTTCAATTTCTGCATTTTTTTCAGCAAGTATACCTTGGTATTTGTAATTGATTTTTTTAAAATAGTATACTTCAAAAAAGATGATTGTGAACACAATTCCAATAAAAATATAGCGAATTGTATTTTTTACCTCATCCTTTACAATAAAGGCCGGCGGAACAATGTCAAGGAGATAGATCTCAAGCACAAACAAAGTAAACGCAACAACAGACATCGCTATAATAATTCGTCTGTCATGAAAAAGCATTGCGGGAAAAATAAATGTAGGAATAAAAAAGAGTTCGTTAGATGAGCCTTTACCAATGGCAAGTCCGAGCATAAAAATAACAGAAGATGCAACAATAAAAAAGTAGAACTTGGCAAAGGTGAACATCTTTCTATAATTGAAATAAAGCGCAGACAGACATAACAAAATGATTACGCCTTCAAGCCAAACCAAGTCCCACCCATTAATGATAACTTCAACCGGAATCATACCGGTCATTAAAATCGTTGAAATAAAAATGAGTTTATTCATCAATACCACTTCACGGTATTTGAATTCATCTCTGTCATCAATACCTATGAAAGTAATCTTATCCCAAAGTCCTTTCCATGTCATACCATAAATGTAATGAAATGATTTTTAATTGATAAGGCATGTAAATATGAAACTCAAGCCGCAGCGGTCAGAGGCTGAATAAACGTAAACAGCGATGCGCAACAAAAGAGATTATATCAAATAAAAGTTTCTTCTCAATTACCACACTGTAACCTGACGAAATAAATCTGCTTACCTTAGCTGCGGCATGACAAATCAAGCACAGGGTAAACTTACGGTAGTTCCAACGCCAATTGGAAATTTGGAGGACATGACCTTCAGAGCAATTCGAATTTTGAAAGAGGCGGATGCGGTTTTGGCTGAAGATACCAGAACAAGCTCGGTATTATTTCAACGCTATGAAATATCAAACAAACTCATTGCTTATCATTTGAACAATGAGCACAAAATTGTTGAGCGAATAGTAGAAGAAATTCAAAACGGTAAACATTATGCGCTGATTTCAGATGCCGGCACACCCGGTATTTCTGATCCGGGATTTTTACTCATTCGCGCATGCATTCAACATGAAATTTTAGTGGAGTGTTTACCGGGTCCAACCGCCTTTGTGCCCGCATTGGTTTCGTCAGGTTTTCCGTGTGAAAAATTTGTGTATGAAGGATTTTTACCACAAAAAAAAGGACGCGAAACACGCATAAAAAAAATTGCCGAAGAAAACCGCACCGTTGTTTTATATGAATCGCCTCATCGATTGATTAAAGCCCTGGAACAATTTAAACTATTCTTTGCCTCTACCAGACAAATTGCCGTGTGCCGTGAACTATCAAAAAAATTTGAAGAAATTGTCAGAGGCACATCAACAGAATTAATTGCGCATTTTACCTCGCATCCAATAAAAGGAGAATTTGTGATTGTGATTGAGGGCAAGCATGCTTCAGATAAAAAAGGAGAAGAGGGGGATTAAAATTTTTTTCCATCTCATTCGTTCTATAACCTGACATACATAATGAAATTACACAGAAAAAGCCGGAATACTTAATAAACAGACCATACAAAGTCAGTCTGGTATATTTCCCTCATTTATTATTACCTTTATCACCTAAACTAAAAGAACCACAAAACATGTTTGGCAAAGAAGAATTCAACAAATACGCTGTAAAACATCACGGAATCAGCAGTACAACACTCAATCATTACATCACCTCATCTATGACACCCTACATCATAGAAGAGCGTCAGTTAAACGTTGCGCAAATGGACGTTTTCTCACGTTTAATGATGGATCGTATCATTTTTCTGGGCACCGGAATTGATGATCAAGTAGCAAATATTATTACGGCTCAGTTATTATTTCTTGAGTCAGTTGACCCTAAAAAAGATATTCAAATTTACCTCAACTCACCGGGCGGCGGTGTTTATGCAGGGTTGGGTATATATGATACCATGCAATACATTTCACCGGATGTGGCAACTATTTGTACAGGTATGGCAGCATCCATGGGTGCCGTATTATTGTGCGCCGGAGCAAAAGGAAAGAGATCAGCCCTTCCACATTCTCGCGTTATGATTCACCAACCACTTGGTGGTGCGCAAGGACAAGCATCAGACATTGAAATTACCGCGCGTGAAATTCAAAAACTGAAAGTTGAATTGTATGAAATCATTGCCAAACATTCAGGCAAAGATTATGATCAGGTTTGGAAAGATTCAGATCGTGATTATTGGATGATAGCACAAGAAGCCAAAGACTACGGCATGGTAGATGAAGTATTGAGCAAATAAAATCATGGGAAAAAGCGGAGGCATTTCATGTTCGTTTTGCGGACGACCAAAAAGTGAAGTCAACATTCTGATTGCCGGCGTTACCGGTCATATCTGTGAGAGTTGTATTGATCAGGCTCATAATATTGTGTCTGAGCAAATGCGACATGAAAAAAAATCAGATGTAAAAGCAGATTTTAAATTATTGAAACCTGCGCAAATCAAAGAACATTTAGATGAATATGTCATTGGGCAAGAGGATGCCAAACGTGTTTTATCTGTTGCTGTTTACAATCACTACAAACGGGTAACATATAAAGCCAAACAAGGGGATGTTGAAATTGAAAAATCTAATGTGATTTTGGTTGGTCGCACCGGAACCGGTAAAACTTTATTGGCAAAAACAATTGCCAAGTCACTCAATGTTCCTTTTTGTATTGCAGATGCCACAGTGCTTACTGAAGCCGGTTACGTGGGCGAAGATGTTGAAAGTATTTTGTCAAGATTATTACAAGCCGCAGATTTTAATGTGGAGGCGGCAGAACGTGGGATAGTTTTCATTGATGAGATAGATAAAATTGCGCGCAAATCAGATAACCCATCTATCACACGTGATGTGTCAGGTGAAGGGGTGCAGCAAGCCTTATTGAAATTACTTGAAGGCAGTGAAGTGAATGTACCACCGCAAGGCGGACGCAAGCATCCTGAACAAAAAATGATTAAAGTAAATACATCTAATATTCTCTTCATTGCCGGAGGAGCATTTGATGGTATTGAAAAAATAATTGCCCGCAGAGTAAACCGCAACATAATTGGTTTTGCCTCTAAAGATGAAGTGCGCATTGATACTGAAAATCTTTTACAATATATCATACCATCAGACTTGAAAGATTTTGGTTTAATACCTGAACTTATTGGTCGTATGCCGGTGGTATCATACCTTGATCCGTTAGATGAAAAAGCCTTACGCCGCATTTTAACCGAACCAAAAAATGCACTCATCAAACAATACGTACATCTTTTTGCAATTGATAATATTGATTTGAAATTTGACTCTGATGTATTAGATTTCATTGTTCAAAAAGCACTTGAATACAAACTTGGTGCACGTGGTCTGCGCTCTATTTGTGAAGCCATTCTCAATGATGCCATGTTTGAATTCCCGTCAAATAAGGCCATGAAAGATTTACGTGTTACCCTTGAATACGCTGAGTCACGTTTTGGTCGTTCTAAAATGGCTAAGTTGAAGATTGCCTAGGTGACATATTAATTTCCTATACTTCATTTTTTGTATAACCAGCAGAAAAAATTTGCATTCTCATTTCAATCATTGAGTTTAAAAAGCTTCCTCACATCTATACATAATAAAGGTTTCATTACTTCAACTGTAACGAATCACTCGTTATACCCAACTCAGGTTTGTAGACTAGATTCCCTTCCTTCAATGAAAATTTGAAATAGAGTTCTACCTCTTCAGTTACCGGGTTGCCAAAAGAATCTGTTGCCGGCATCCACGCGGGCATAATGCGCACGATGCGTGCGGCTTCACGTTCAAACAGGTTAGCTACTTTTTGATTAAACAGTACTTGGGTTATATTAAGTGGCTTATCATTCTCATCAGTCAGATGAAAACAATTTGCTTCAATATTGGTGCATTCACCTCCTTCAGAAACTAAAAATTTAACCTTCACATTACCACTTATTTTTTTCTCTTTTGCGGTTCCCGGGAATCTCATATTTTCAATGATGAAATTCTGCATGGCATGATCACCTTCTGCAAATGCCGCATGTTTGATTTTTGATGGCGCATAAAATTCTCCCTCTTCTAATTCCGTGCTATTATCCGTTTCAAGTTTATTAGAAGAATTTTCACGCTCAGTTTCAATCGTATTCAAACTTGTTGACACAACATTATCATCTGAATTAAAAACAGTGTTTTCAGCATTCATTCTGCGGTGAGATGAGTTGTTTTCAGGCGCTTGAATATCATCAGCTTCAAGTGAAGCCATAGAATCAGAATAGAAATATGCCTCATCTTTACTGATAAGCTCTTCCTCTTCGGGTGTAAGCTGTGTGGTTTGTACAGAATTTTGATCAGTGATTAAATTGGTATCTGATTCGTTATTTGACAGAGAGGCATAAAGCACCGCCGTTAAAATGCCGGCGCCAACAATAGCACCACCAACAGTAAAATATGGTTTGGTATACCAAGCACCGCCGCCACCTCCGGCCACCATATTAATTTCAGCCAGCAACGCACGACGATTCACTGTTTCAACAAAGAGTTTTTGGTCAGTGACCATACGACTGAGTGCCGCGTCATGCTGCATTGCAGATTCAAATTGCTGCAATTCTGATCCGCTCATTTGTCCCTGCAAATAGCGATCAATATTTTCCATGGTACTTAAATCTGCTCTCATTTTACTGCCGTTGTTTGAAGTTCTTTTCCTGTCATTTGTCTTGCTAATTCAATAGCTCGTTCCATGCATTTATACTTCTGTGTTTTTGCAGAGTTCACGCTGGTAAAATCTAATTCACGTGCAATGGTATTCATGTCTTCTTTTTTAAAATAAAATAGTTCAAAAATCTTTCTGCATTTATCTGTAATTTGTGTCAACACTTTTTCAAGCAATTTTATTTTTTCTTCTTTCTCTTCACTATATCCAATATCTTCAGCAGATAAAATGAGGGTGTCTTTCCATTCTAATTCAGGATTTTTGTTTCGGCGGCGCGCTTCATTTTTCCATAAAAACCGGTTGATACCAAACAGGTAAGTTGACAATTTTGATGTGAGTTCAAATTCTTGTTTACCCACTTTTTCAATCAGCAAAACCAAACTATCATGAAAAATTTCACGGGCAATTTCAGCATCACCTCCACTTGAACAAATGTTGGCTTTGATTTTGGGAAATTCTTTATACAGCACTTTAATTGCTGCCTCCCGTTTGCCGAGCCTGATTTCTGATATGATTTCCTGATCTGTCATACAACACGCTTTTACATGTATATGTCAATGTTTATTAAAGGTAACCTTTGTATTTGAAAAAAGAAAGCATTTCAATGAAACCGGTATTTTATATCAATGCCAGCTATTGATGGCATATAGATCATTCACTTAAAACGAAAAAAATTCTTGTCCACAATAAAATTTGTACATTTATAAAAACATCTTTTATGAAAACTGCTTTATATAGTCTGCTATTTGTTGGATTTACGTTGATCTTGATTTCAGCAACAACCACACGCCCCAAATCAGACAGTCTATTACTTAAACTGCAAACATCATTACCTGAAGGTTGGAGAATGCAATACAGCACTGATACCATGTACATCACGCATGATGAACCTATCTATTTGCTAGTTTCAAACTATATCAATGCTCCGGCTGATGCATTTGAAGATTCAGATGAGAATATGAATAAAATAATTTCATCAGGAAAAGAAACCCGTGCGCAACTCGTTTTCTATCGTAAATTAAAAGACAACCTCAGTGAAGAAGAAGAATCAAAAGCCAATTATTTCTCATCACTCTACGCACTTTTTGAAATCAGCGCTCAAGGCTTTGATACGCCATACGCACGTTGCTATCCATGGAAAACTGCAGACGAGGCAGAGACTATCTACTTCACCTTGATTCAATCAATCTTAAAACTTGGCACCGGTCCGGTTTATACTGCGGTGGGTATGGGAAGATAAGCCATTTTTAAAGCCTCTACGATTCAATTTTAATTCTGTTCATCCAAACTTTTTTAATCAATTTGATTAGAGCATCATTTTGATTTTTATCTTAGTAGTCCCAAAATGAAAGGACTATCCATTAGTAGTATTCTTATACTGCTGGCAGCGCTGTTTATTGTAAGCTGTTCAGATAACGTTGGTATATCTGAAAATCAATCAACGAATAACAACCAAGAAGACACTTCTTACTTCATAAGTAAAACAGATGATACTGTTTATACGGGTACTGCGTTCAAAATTGAGGGCAGATTAAGAGACACCAATCTATATAATTTGGATAAGACCCATTTTGGAGATGCCACCTACTCTATTGCTGAAATACCACGCCATGAATCGGCTTACGCACCTCAAGTAGATGTCTATCCATTATATTTTGACAGCATGCGAGTAATTGCAACAGGTGAAGACACTTTACTGCCTTTTGAATTTATTGCAGTTCAACCGCATAGAGTTACCCTAAAAAATACTGCCAGTATTAATACCGGATCATTAAGACATAAAGAAAATGCAAGATTTGATTTGCAATATCTAAACCCTGAAGCAGGTTTGGCTTCAGGTTATGTATACAGTTTACTCTTTGATAAAAAAGGATTTCTCTGGATTGGTTCAGAAAGAGGTTTGTCTAGATATGATGGCACTACACTAGTGCATTATGATGCGAATTCAGGCCTACCTGATAATAAAGTGACATCCCTATTTGAAGATTCAAAAGGAAATTTATGGATAGGAACGCAATATGGCGGACTGGCAAAATATAACGGTACAACCTTAGAAATTTATACCCGTGAAAGTGGTTTGCCGGCAAATTATATTGGAGGTTTTACTGAAGATAAAAGCGGAAATATTTGGGCAGCCATTTGGGGCGGAGGCGTTGTAAAAATAAACGGTGATTCACTTGCCGTGCTTAGCAAAGAGCATGGCCTACCTGAATTACGAGTTACCGATGTAGAATCTGATGAAAAAGGAAATATTTGGATTGCAACTAACGGCTGGGGACTTTTCATTTTTGACGGTAAATATCTCAAACACCATGGAAATAAATTCGGTTTTAATGATGGTTACTTGCTCAGCATAACACGTGATTCACAAAACCGAATGTGGATGGGTAACTGGAATACTTTTGTTTGGATTGATGATGATTCAGTATACGTGATGAACAATATAGAACGAGGCGCGCCCGGTATACCAACAGGAAACATCTATGAAGACAGCATGAAAAATATTTGGTTTGCCTCAGGTTCAGGAATTGCCATGTGGAATGGCACCGCCATTCGCATGATGAATGAAGATGATGGATTACCTTCAAAAAGTGCTACTTCAATTCATGAAGACCCCGCCGGCAATATTTGGATTGGCACAGCAGGTGGTGGCATTGCTCGCTATAATCCTAACTCATTTCAATACTTTGATAAATCTGCCGGATTACCTGATAATGTTGTACACGCCATGATTGAAACCAATTCTGGTTTAATTGCCATGGCTAGTGAAAGCGGGGTTGTGTTTTTTAATGACACCTCAGTGAACAGACTTTTTGTCAACGATGCTGTATTGCCTTTTGGCGGAACTATCTATGAAATTATAGAAACCAATGATTCTGCCCTGTGGTTTTCTCAATTAAATGGTGCCGTGTACAGGTTGAAAGGTGACTCCCTCAAACATATTGCAAATCATCAGGGAATGCATGATCACAACATTACGGCTATTGCACAACTAGAGTCAGGTGAAATGTGGTTTGGCGCTTGGAATGTTGGCCTTTCAAAAATGAATAACAAAGGTCAGTTCACTGTTTATAATGCAGCAAGCGGACTCATGAATTTTATTATCACCGACCTCATTGTTGATCAAAAACAAAATCTTTGGATTGCTACTGATGGTGAAGGAATAACCGTTTTTGACGGCGAATATTTTACCCACCTAACAACCAACGAAGGCCTGGCATCTGACCATGTAAACGCATTATATGCGGATCACAACGGAACCATTTGGGTGTTGACTAATAAAGGGATTTCATTGGTAAACAATCGCACAATTTCATCTTTTCAAAACAATAATTTATTGCCCGATATAAATGCTGTATCAATGACTGAAGATCATGATAAAAATATTTGGATTATGACGGCAGATGGAATTTTATTCTTGCAGAAAAAAGAAAATACACCGGACGAAATTTTCAACCCTAATAATTATATAATGAAAATTTTCAACCATTTTGATGGTTTGTTGAGCACTGATTTTATTCCGCGCAGCGTGCTCGTAGACTCTGATAATAGAATTTGGCTGGGAACGGGTAAAGGGGTTATCATGAAAAATTTGACAACATTTGATTTAACCCCACAAAAACCTGACGTAAGAATTGAAACCATCAAACTCAATGGGAATTTTATTGACTACAATCATTTAGACAATGTAGATTATGATAGTTTGCTTCCGGGTTTATCAAATTTCAGAGAAGACATAAGTCTGCCGGTGGCTTTTGAAAACATTCCAACAAGACTTGTGTTGCCAAGCGATATCAATCATCTTACATTTATATTCAGTACCCATGGGTGGTATACAGATAAAACTCAATTTGCCTATCGTTTGGTTGGGCTAGACGAAACATGGTCAAACCCTTCAGAAGAGAATTGGGCAGAATATAGGAATCTATCTTATGGAAAATACACTTTTGAAGTTAAAACCATTGGAGAATCAAACACTGAAAGTGATATTTTGAAATATGAATTTGAAATTTTGCCTCCATGGTATCATACTTGGTGGGCAAGATTGATTATGCTGCTAATACTGCTTGTTGTGTTTAGATTTATTATTCAAACAAGAACTAAACAACTTCTAAAAAAGCAAGCATTATTAGAACAAAAAGTGAAGGAGCGCACAGCAGAGCTTGATGAAAAAAATCAAGAACTACAATTGCAAAATACCATCATTGAAGAGCAGAGAATTGAGGCAGAAATGCGAAAAGAAAAAATTGAAAAGCAACATATACTGCTTGAAGAAACGCATAAAGAAATTCGCGACAGCATCAACTACGCCAAACGCATTCAAGAAGCTATTCTGCCTCCAAAATCAACCATTGATAAATTACTGCCTGACAATTTCATTCTCTATAAACCAAAAGATGTAGTAGCCGGAGACTTTTATTGGATTCATGAGGTAGACAAAATGATATTCTTTGCATCAGCTGACTGTACCGGACATGGTGTGCCAGGTGCCATGGTGAGCGTAGTTTGCTACAATGCATTGAATCGCGCGGTGAGAGAATTCTCCCTTTCATCACCCGAAAAAATTCTAGATAAAACACGTGAAATTGTTTTGGAAACTTTTCAGCAGAACAGTTCACAAGTTAATGACGGAATGGACATTTCACTGATTGCCATAAAGCGATCTGAAACAAATACTACCTTGCACTATGCCGGTGCAAACAACGCCGTTTGCATTGTTCGTGGCGGTAAGTTGATTGAACTAGAGCCAGACAAGCAACCGGTAGGAAATTATAAAGATGCAAAACCCTTTAGTTTGAAAAAACTTGAATTGCAAAAAACGGATGTCATCTATCTTTTTACCGATGGATATGCTGATCAATTTGGCGGACCAAAGGGCAAAAAATTAAAATCAAAAGTATTGAAAGAGATGCTGCTTTCCGTGTCAATGCTTGATATTGTAGAACAAGAAAACAAGCTGCTTGAATATCTTGATCAATGGAAAGGAGACCTGGAACAACTGGATGATATTTCAGTATTTGGTTTTAGAGTATAAATTGAACTGCACACACCGGTTGATTTCGGCAAAGTTTTTGCAGTTCAATCAACAAAACAACCGTTTAACACGTCTTTGAAAACAAAGCGGCTATAAAATCGTTACTTTTACTGCGGTGTTGAAAAACCTCTTACTCATATTCTTAGCAGCATTTGCCATTTATGCTGAAGCTTCACACATTGTAGGTGGAGAAATGTATTACGACTGTCTTGGAGGCACACAATACCGCGTCACGCTTAAGATTTATCGTGATTGTGCTTCAACCGGCGCAGCGTATGATGACCCACTACCTGTTACCGTTTTTAACGGAAGCGCAACACAACTCACACAATTCAACATTAATTTTCCGGGCAGTTCAGTTTTACCGGTTGTTTTTAGCAACCCTTGCGTAAATATTCCTTCAGGTATTTGTGTTGAAGAAGCAATTTATACAACGGTCGTTACATTGCCTCCTTCTTCTAATGGATACGTGTTATCTTATCAACGTTGTTGCCGCGGGCCGGCGGTAACTAATCTTTTAACACCCGAAGATCAAGGCCTCACGCTAACTATCCGAATCCCTCCACCGGCTGATGCTATTTGTAATAGTTCACCACGTTTCAATAATTATCCTCCCTTACTTTTTTGTGCTGATCAGGAATTAGTATTTGATCATTCAGCAACTGATCCTGATGGTGATTCCATTGCGTATGAATTAATTCAACCATGGCAAGGAGGCACCAGTTTGGCGCCTGCACCAAATCCTGCATCTGCGCCTCCGTATACGCCGGTACAATGGGCGGGAGGTTATTCTCAAACCGCACCATTTGGCGCTGCGCCTATTTCGCTTAATCCTATTACCGGATTACTTGTTGCCACCCCAACCGTACCGGGCTTATACGTGGTTGGCGTAGCGGCAAAAGAATATCGGAATGGTGTATTGCTCTCAACCACCGTGCGCGATTTTCTTTTCAAAGTAATGAACTGTGATATCAGCATGGAAGCTGAAGTAGTGCCGCAAGTAGATATGTCAACATTTGTGTCGTACTGCCAAGGTCTCACCATTGATTTTGAAAACAATAGTTATGGAGGAACAAACTATTCATGGAATTTTGGTGTACCCGGTATTACAACGGATATCAGTACAGCATTTGAACCAAGTTATACCTTTCCCGGACCGGGAACATACAACGTGATGCTTGTTGTAAATCCAGGATGGCCATGCACTGACACCAGTGTAGAAACATTTATTATTAATGAAGAAATCACGGCCTCCTTTGTACCGCCTTCTCCACAATGCATTACTACCAATAATTTTAATTTCAACGGGCAAGGCTTGTATCCGGCTGCTGGTACTAGTTTTTTATGGGAATTTGGATTAACTACAAATCCTGATTCGGCATTCACTGAAGATGTCAGCAACGTGATTTTTACAGAGTATGGATATCGCCCTGTTACGTACACTGTTTTTTATGATGTGTGCGAAATTTCTTACACTGATTCTGTATTTGTTTACGCTGAACCTGAGATTGGATTTTATATTGAAGATGAGTTGATGTGTGCGCCTTATCTTGCTGAATTTATTGACACATCATTCGCTCATACGCAAATTTATTATCAGTGGAATTTTGGCGATGGATCAGATTTATCTCCACTTCAAAATCCTACGCATTTGTATCCTACACCCGGTGTTTATGACGTGACGCTTACTATATGGACAGATGCGGGATGCATTGATACACTCACACTTTTTCAGCCCGGTTTAATAGAAGTTTTTCCAAGTCCGGTTTCACAATTTACGGTTAGCCCAACCGAAGCCACCGTGTTTAATCCGCATTTTTATTTTTCAGATCAATCACAAGACAGCCAACAACACTATTATTATTTTACCGATGGTGAAATGACATCAGAACGTTTTGTCTGGCATTCATTTGTAGAATCAGGTTGGCATTATCCTTATCAGGTTGTCATTAATCAGTATGGTTGTCCTGATACCAGTTGGCAGAGTTTATACGTGATACCATTCACTACCATCTTTGTTCCAAACGCATTTACGCCAAATGGTGACGGACGAAATGATGTATGGCAACCGGTGATTTATGATACTGAGTTTTATGAAATTTGGGTCTATGATCGGTGGGGACAACTCATTTTAAACAGCACTGATGAAAACGCAAGCTGGGATGGCACCATGAATGGAAAAGCATCACCTGTAGGTGTGTATACCTATTACATCAAATACGTTGATCACGACACCGGATTACCTGATGAAATACGAGGTCATTTTAGTTTGGTGAGATAAGTGCCATGCACTTCAGGAACGAAATATTTCTAATTTAGAGTAAATCAAACTCAAGGCTATAACGGGTTCCTTTAACGGTTAAATCTCTTTCCAGTTTTCCGTTGAGTTGTTCAGTAAGACTTGATATTAATTGAAAGCCCAAGGTTGATGTATTGTCGAAATTTTTTTCAGCTGGATACCCCACTCCGTTATCTGCATAATTGAGCAAATATCGTTTGCTTGCCAATGGAGAAAATTCAATGACAATTTTTCCCTTCTGATCAGGAAAAGCGTATTTGAGCGAATTGGTAACAAATTCATTGATCATCAAACCAAGCGGAATGGCTGTATTGATATTTAGAAAAAGATTTTCAGATTTAATTTCTAAAGAAATTGATTTGGTATCATGCACGGTATTGATAAATAATTCGCGCAGCAATTCTTTCAGATAATCTGCGTAATTGATGCTTGATAAATTACTTGAACCATACAACATCTGGTGTACTTTACACATAGCTTCAATGCGTGATTTACTTTGATAAAGAAGCGTGCGCACCTTGCTGTCATTCGTACTGTTTGCTTGCAAATTGAGTAAAGAGATAATGATTTGCAAATTGTTTTTTACCCGGTGATGTATTTCTTTAAGCAGAATTTCCTTCTCTTCAATATTTTTCAAAATGGTTTGCTCCGCTTTTTTCTTCTGAGTTAAATCTCGCCAAATGGTATTGATGAGTACTTTGTCTTTGTATTCAACTTTTGACAACCAAACTTCAACCGGAAAATTTTCACCATTGGCTCTGGTATGTATCCACTCAAAATGATGACTGCCGTTTTTTATTGCTAAATCAATCATTTCCTGCGCTTTTTCATACGAGAATCTGCCGTCAGGTTGTTTTTCAGGCGAAAGTTCTGAAGGGTGAGTGTTCAACAATTCTTCTCTGGTTTTATAGCCAAGCATTTTCACAACAGCCTCATTACAATCAACAAAGGTGTTATTTTCAATTACCAAAAGAGCATCATCTGACATTTCAAAAAGAGAACGATATTTCATGCTGTCCTCTTCATCAAGCGCATGATTTTTTTCTAATTCAGCAATTCTTTTTTCTAGTAAAACAATCTTTTCTTCAGGTGTAATATCCATTTTTTGCAATCCTTGCTTACTGACTGTTTGATATGAATTAGACTTACTCACAGCTACTTTGAATTGATTATCTGCAATTTGCAGGGGTGCAAAGCTATTGTTGAAGGTAAGAAATAAAAATGATTTGAATCAAGAATTATCATTAAAATAATATTAGATAAGTACACCATATTCAAAAGATTTGACAACAGAACAGCCCACCATTGCAGGCTTCATGACGTTATGATCAAGGAGAGTACGCGTTGCTCTTAATGGATTTATTAAATTTGAGCTATCTGAATAAATGGCTTGTCATATTATGTTTGCTGCTAAACTTACACCATGTGAGAGCATCACATATTGTAGGGGGTGAAGTTTATTATGATTGCTTGGGCGGCACTACCTACACCATTACGTTTAAAATTTATAGAGATTGCAATTCAACCACACCTTATGATACAGACCTACCCGTGACGGTATTCAACGGAGTAGGTGCAATCTTATATGAGTACACTATACCCATGCCTACCCCGGTTTTGTTGGATGTAGTTTTTAATAATCCCTGCGTTTCAATTCCGCCCGGCATTTGCGTTGAGCAAGCCATTTATACCAAAACGGTAACATTGCCGCCATCAGCATCAGGGTACACCATATCCTATCAGAAATGTTGCAGAACGGCAGGCACACAAAATTTGACAAATCCGGACACACAAGGAATCACACTGACAATTGACATACCGCCACCTGCAACAGCTACATGCAACAGTTCACCGCGCTTCAATAATTATCCGCCTTTGCTTTTATGCGCAAATGAAGAATTGGTATTTGATCATTCAGCAACTGACCCGGACGGGGATAGTTTGGTCTATTCACTATGCACACCGTATCAAGGTGGAGGCACAACACTTTTTCCGGCCAATTGTGCCACATGCCCAAGCCCCGTTCCGGCAACGGCTCCACCTTATACCCCTATTGCCTGGGTGCCCGGTATCAATCCAACGAATCCATTTGGAGGCGGCTCAATTAATATAAATTCTCAAACCGGTTTACTCACTGCCACTCCACCTGTACCCGGTTTTTTTGCTGTAGGGGTTTGCGTGCAAGAATATCGTGATGGTGTTTTACTCAGCACCAATATTCGCGATTTTATATTTCAGGTATTGAATTGTAATTTTTTATTGCAGGCAAATATTACCCCTCAAACAAGCATGCCCGGCTTCACTTCATTTTGTGACGGACTGACTATAACTTTTGACAACGCAAGTTTTAACGGCACTGATTATGTTTGGGATTTTGGTGTACCCGGTATTGCCACCGATGTAAGTACACAATTTGAACCAACTTATACATTTCCGTCAGCTGGTACGTATGATGTGATGCTGGTTGTTAATCCAAGTGGTGCGCCGTGTTCTGATACCACCATACAATCGTTCACGGTGTATGAAGATATTTATCCTGAATTTTCAGTGCCATCTCCACAATGCATCACAGGCAATAGTTTTGATTTTTTTGGACAAGGACAATACCCCGCAATAGGCACAACCTTTCAATGGGATTTTGGATCAGGCGCTACACCTACTAGCGCAGCAACTGAAGATGTACTCAACGTGGTGTATGATGATTACGGATATCAGCAAGTAAGTTTTACTATTTATTATGAAACGTGTGAAGAGTCCATAACTGATTCTGTGCTGGTTTATGCAGAACCTGAAATTGGTTTTCAGTTGCCGCCCGGTTTACACTGCGCACCATATCTTGCACAATTTGATGACACATCATTTGCATTGACAACTATTTATTACGAATGGGATTTTGGTGATGGAAGTGCAATTTCAAATCTTGCTGAACCTGAACATTTGTATAGTGAACCCGGTGTGTATGACATCACCCTTACCATTTGGACCACCTCAGGTTGTGTTGATACCTTGTCCATTTTTATGGATGATTATTTACAAGTATTTCCAAGTCCAACTTCATTATTCAGCGTGAGCCCAACTGAAGCAACTGTGTTTTATCCCAATTTCTATTTTACTGATTTATCATCCAACGGCGTGAGTCAAACATTTTATTTTACAGATGGATATACATCCACTGAATCTCCTGTTTGGCATTCGTATGTTGAATCAGGTTATCACTATCCCTACCAAGTTGTGCTGAATGAATATGGTTGTCCTGATACCAGCTGGCAAACAATATATATTATTCCGTTTACATCAGTATTTGTTCCGAACGCTTTTTCACCCAACGGTGACGGAAAAAATGATAGTTGGCAACCGGTTGTTTATGATACTGAAGCGTATGAAATTTGGGTGTATGATCGCTGGGGCAATTAGTTTTAAACTCAACTTCTGAAACAGCGTCATGGGATGGTTTTATTAGCGGAAAACCTGCACCCATTGGTGTATACACCTATTACATCAAATACATTGACCAGTTAGATGGATTGCCGTATGAAATTCGCGGACATTTTTCATTGGTGAGGTGATTTGCTTTTTTAACTCAGTATGGAAATTCTTGACACATCTTCAAAATTACAAGTAGAACGAAATTATTTTAAAGTTCGCGTAGTCATTCTCTGGTTTATTCCGGTTGTACTTTACTTTATTTTTAAAGCGCTGCACTGGAGTGGTGGCAATATTCTTTTAATATTTGGAACAGGCGGCTTCTCAGCCTACTTATGGTCTGGTCTTTATTTTCTTAAAGCAAAGCATTCTTTCAACACAGCGCTTAGTATTTTGGCTGCCATCTGGTTAATGTTTTTATGTTACGGTGCTTTTTTAAACAGAGGAATACCTTTCAATACCAAAGCTCTGATGATTTATTTAGTCGTATTTTCCATTTATTTCATCATCTACTTTTTAATTTTTCAAAAGAGATTTAAGAAATCAAATCTCAAGGTAAATGATCAGACAGCAATTAAATAATTACACCCGAACACCAATTACCAATACATCATCAACCTGTTCGTGATCACCCATCCATGTCTTGAAAAATTCGGCTTCAATTTCAGGTTGTGAACTAGCTATTAATGAAATGTTTTTTTATGACCTGAACAATTTTAATCACTCTTCAAAATTCATGTTTTGCGCATCATCCAATACATTTTTTGAAGTGAGATAAGTTATTTCAGTTGTTGGAACACTTTGATCAACTTCCTCAAATTTCAGATCATCAAACCATACTTTGCCTTTGCCGTTTAACAGAACACCATAATTCAGTGTATAACTTTTTTCAGGAACATCAAGAACAATTTCACACAAGCTCCAATCCGTATCACCCTTTAATGAACGATTTTCCATGTTGTCAAATCCAAGCGCTTTGCCTCCGTCTTCAGGATCAATGCGCAACCACATACCTGCCCAGCTTTTCACATTTTCTGTTTTTAAATATCCTGACATTTTTATGCGTTTACCCACATATTTTTTTGCTGAGCTTGTTTGCATCATGGTAGAAAAACTTAAAATAATATCTCTCTTTGATTCAATGTAGGCTGAATTATTCCCTGACTTAAACACTGCAGAATCTACACCCATTTCAAAATTGTTGGGTTCATCACCTGACTTGAACCAGCCATCGGGTAAATTATCATGAATCTCTTCTGATTCTGATTCAGTAATTTCTTGTTCTAAGGAGTCAACCGGATCTTGCTCAACATGAATTTGATTATTTGTACACCCGATAAAAGGAATACAAAGAGTGATAAAAAATATCTTTTTCATAAACTTTTGGATTAGATTTTCAAGTGAATGTATTGCAAAAAATCCTATGTGTCAAGCGCCAATAAAATTTCATGATGCTGTTTAACAATTTTTGATCGTCTGCGTTGGCCTACTTAAAATGATGAACATCAAAACAACACTCTGTATAAAAATTAGTCTCCGCAATCATCGCAAAATGAGCAATTGAATAAAACTAGGCGCGTTGCAATAAGTGATCGTTCTGTAGGCGCAGGTCTCGACCTGCGCCTACAGAATATTAAGGGTATCATCTAGATCTCATGCGGTAGGGATACAAAATAGCAACAGCCATTCCATAAAAAACCAAAAAGTGTCCTGTTTGCATACGATTTGCATACGATTTGAAGTAATGAAATTCTTGCACAGAAATATTTCTGATAATCTTTCCATGATCTGTCAATACAAATAAACCATCTTTGATTTCAGGTGAACCTTGCAGCATGTAGCCTGCCAGAAAAAAATTTATAAATGCGTAGAAAAATCCACCAATTGCAACAACTCTCAACCAGCGCGGTGTTTGATCAAATAGGTTATGATAATAGTTACCGAGACTTGTTGAAGATCCTTTATGTTGTTGGAATTTTCTCCTGCTTTTTAATTCCATTACGGTTGGCCACCACACCACAAATAAAAGCAAAACAAAAATCCAGATATATGAAAAATGAGCTGTTACATCAAATTTCAGCAACGAAAGTACATGTGAAATAAATAAGACAACCCATCCCACACAGGCTAACCAAAACGAAAATCTTTTCATGGCATGATCAATCTAACCTGAAAATTAGGTGCACTCCTGACTTGTCCCCACCAAATTTAGTGCGGAGCTAACTCCCTCATAATCAAACGAGGTGTTTTAAAAAAGGCTAAATTTACCGCACTAATGCTGATTTTTGAATGAAAATAAGGGTTGTAAAAACGGCCTCTATGGCAAGGGCTGTTCAAGTAGTTCGTTACGAGAATAACAAGAGGAAAGTAATACAACACATGGGTTCTGCACATACAGCGGATGAATTTGTTGAGTTAATGAAAATGGCAGAGGAGTGGATAAAAAATTCCACGATGCAAACTTCAATTTTTCCGGATGAAAATCCCAACAAATTGTTGCATCTTAATCACAGCACTTTTGTTGGCATCAAATACCATTTTTTTTACAAACAAATTAGAGCGATACAAGACACTCTTAAACTAAATGATTTTCCCTCGTTGTTAAATGATTTGGTTACCATTAGAATATTTGAACCGGCATCCAAACTTCGTTCCTTAGAGTTGATCAAACTGTTCTTTGGTATCAGCCATAGTCGCAAGACATATTACAAGATTGCCCCAGAGTGCATCAACTTGAAGAAAAAAGTAGAAAAAAAAGTTGTTGACTTCGCTAGAAGGTATTACTCATTCAACTATGACATTCTGTTTTATGATGTAACCACACTTTATTTTGAGACATTTAAAGAAGATGAGTTGCGAATGAATGGCTTTTCAAAAGACAACAAATCTCAACAGCCTCAGATACTCATTGCGCTGATGGTGAGTAAAGAGGGTTTTCCCGTGTCGTATGAAGTGTTTTCGGGTAATACTTTTGAAGGTCACACAATCATCCCGGTTATTAATGATTTTATTAAAAGAAATGGTGTACAAAACTTCACCGTTGTAGCAGATGCTGCAATGATCAGTTCAGAAAATGTACAACAATTAATCCAGAACAACATCAACTACATCGTGGGGCAAGACTCGCAAACGTCTCCGCAACTATGCTCGACACCATTGACAAAAATATCAACAGAGAAAACGGAAAAAGCATACGCATTAAAACCGATAATGGATATTTGATTTGCAGTTATTCAGATGTCAGATACCGTAAGGATAAGCATGAAATGGAAAAACAAATAGACAAAGCAAAACAAGTTATTGCAAAGCCGTCAAAAACTAAAAAATTAAAATTCACCCAAACAAAAAATCAGCAAATTGAACTCAATGAAATTCTAATTGAGAAAACTCGCAAACTTCTAGGGATAAAAGGATATTATACGAACATTGAAGAATCAACGGCTGACGACAAAACAATAATAGAGCGCTACCATGAACTTTATAAAATTGAACAAGCCTTCAGAATATCAAAAAACGACCTACAAACAAGACCAATTTTTCATTTTAAGGAAGATCCCATCAAACTTCATATGCTCATTTGTTTTATTGCATTAGTGATATCAAAACACATAGAACTAAAAACAGGTATCTCAATAAGAAAATTTATAGACGAGTCAAAAAAAATCGTTGATGGAGAAATATTGAATCTGATCACGCAAAAAACTGTAACTATAAAGGCAAACCCATCTCAGAAAATGACGGAGCTTATTGCAAAATTAAATCTACCGCACTAAAAGGGACAAGTCAGGAAATAAATAAGACAACCCATCCCACACAGGCTAACCAAAACGAAAATCTTTTCATGGCATGATCAATCTAACCTGAAAATTAGGTGCACTCTTTGTCACAGTCTGCCCCTTGAACTTGGTGAAGAACTAACTTAAAAATTGGCTTTCCAACGCAATTTATGATCGTTAAGTTGTCCTTGAAGTTCTTTTGCTTCACCTTTAAATTTCATTTCATTGGTGGCAATGCACTTGTTGATGTTTACCTCAGCTTCATCATAATTGCTCATCCACATGTATGCCTCAGCAATATTGTAATACAACATGGCAGTAATTTTATCATTGATGCGCGCTTTGTTATCATTCATGTTGCTTTCAGTTAAGGCCTGTTTCCAAATACCAATTGCCTCATTTAATTTGCCGTGAGCATTCTTGCGATCACGTGTTTGATAAATTAAATCGTACCCTTGTTTTGCAATGGTATATCCATTAGTAAGGTCATCATAATTGAAATCTTTATGACTTTTTACAGAGTACACTTCAGTATTCCAGGTACGGGTTGGATATCCGCAAGCATTATTGAGATAGGCAGTAATTTCAGCTAAGGCAACGCTGCGTGCGTGCTTTTGTAATTCACTCCAAAATTGTGTTTGACTGTCAAGATACCACAACTGGAATTCATATTTGCTGGCGTAATCTTTCAGTGGATATGATCGTACTTCATTCAAAATAATCGTGTTTAGAATAACTCCCTGAGAAGGGGTTTCTACTTTCAATTCAACCGGCATGGTGTATTCAGCGCGGTAAGAATATTTGGTTGAAGTACCACTACCGCTTTTAGTTTCTACAATTTTAATTCCGCCTATACCTTTAAAGTCAAGCGTAACTTTTGCGCCACCGCTGCCTTTGCTAAAACCATCAATAGTAATCATATTGTTTACCTGATCAACCGGCAAATCTTCATGTAAATTTGGTTGAACAACATCTAACTTCACCGGCTGAGCCGGATATACAGGCGCAGCAGGCGCAGCACTTACCGTACCCGCATTCGTACTCTTCTCCCAATTTGCCATTTGCATCAAATAGTTGCGATCAAGATTTTTTTTCTGCTCTTTCCACACATTGAGTTGACTGTCATATTGGGTATTGGCATTGTCCAGTTTCATCTGGTAGGCCATTAAGCTATCTTCATTGCTTTTCTCAAATGATTTGATCACTGAAATTTCAAACTGCGTGTATTGAGATGCAATTGGGTTAGTTGGTAATTGAATGTACGTGAATGACACTTTGTTGTCATTGATATTTTGTGCCATTACGGTTGACGTAATTCCGGCAGCTAACAAAAGTAAGGTTCTTTTCATGGAGATCATTTTATTATTTTTTCAGCATCTTACACAAATATTATCTCGGAGATTTATTGAGAAATTGACTTTGTGTCAAATGCACGATACACTATTTCATTTTAACTGAATAAAGATAATTTAATTTTTTTCACTTCTGCACCATTACAACAACCTTGCCAATTGATTTTCGGCTTTCAAGGAATGTATGCGCCTCAGCAATTTCAGTGAATGCAAAGCGTGCGCCAACATGAGGTTTAATTTTACCCGCCTCATATAATTTGTACACTTCATGAAGACAAGTTGCCAATACTTCAGGCTTTTGATCTGCAATACGAATCATGTTGACCCCCATTAATGAAACAGAGTCTCTCACCAAAAGAATGGGCAATAAAAATCCCATCTTGCGCAAAAATTTTATACCGTTCCAGAATTTGAAACCGGCTTTACGTTCTGATGCGCCATACATAATCAAGCGTCCGCCGGCGCGCAATAATTTTTTATCTTGTTTAAATGTGCTTCCGCCCACGGGATTAAAAATGACATCAAACAATTCATCTTTCCACACCTCAGCATAGTTTGCCGTTTGATGATTCAATACAAAATCAGCCCCCTGATTGCGCATGTATTCCTCTTTTTCATGATTGCCGCCAATAGCATAAATTGTTGCCCCTGCTAACTTACATAGTTGTATCAGGGCTGTGCCAACCCCGCCTGCCCCGGCGTGAATCAATACTTTATCTCCCTTTCGCAGTTGAGTAGTATAATCGGCCATATACCAAGCCGTGGCATATTGAACCGCTAAACAACACAACTCAGCCGCATCATGAGTCCCTGTTTCTAAGCAAGCGTTTGCTTTGGTAAGCGTGTATTGTGCATAACCACCAAAACGAGTAAAAGCAATTACATTTTTACCCACTAAATGTTGATTCATTTCATTGCCGACAGCACAAATTTTACCTGCCACTTCATAACCGGGAATAAAAGGCAAGGCCGGTGCATCACCATACAAACCATTGCGGGCCATTATTTCAGCATAGTTAAGTCCAAAGCATGATACCTCAATCAGCACCTCATCATCAGCGCAAGTTGGCATTGGCGCTTCACGGTATTCAAAAGCCTGTTTGGCACCGGCATGTTGTTTTAAATAAATTGCTTTCATGATGAAAATTAATTTGTACTTCACTCTTCTGAAATAAAAAAAATCCGGCGTTTTGAGCCGGATTCTATATCATTTCTTCGTCAGAAATTTTTTGAAATTGTTTAATGACTAGGTAAAGATTGCTTGATATGCATTAGAAGCATTGATTGGATTCAAAATCAATGTTGGAATCAACGCTTCATTGGTGATAATATATTGCTCATGATTTGCACCAAGCGCACCAAATAGTTGGTTTTTTTGAGTATTCATGATAGCAATTAAATCACCTCCTACTTTTACGGCATGTTTTACCACTTCTTTTTCAAATCCGCTGGCAGGGGCAAGCGTAGTAGTACACTCAATGCCGCGGTCACCAAAATACTTATTTGCAAAAACAATGTTTGCACGAATGGTGTGTTTCAAGTACTCATCTGTTTCATCAGGAATGATAACATGCACGCGCGAGTTGAAATATTTAGCCATGTTAGCTACCAGCGTGAGTTTTTGTTTTGTTTCTTTTTCAAGATCAAGAGGTACTACGATATCGTTGTATCCTTTCACATCAATTTTACTTTCTTGAACAATTACAAACGGTGTAGGCGAATTGGTTACCACTTTCAACGCATGGCTTCCGGTGATGTGTTGCCAACCATGAGCACCGTGTGTGCCCATAAAAATAAGTTCAGCTCCAATCTCTAAAGCGAAGTCAGAAATATCATCAAAAATGTTTCCAACACGCACATGATCCACCACCTCAATGCCTTGAACACGTGAAACGCTTTTTGCTTTTTGGATGGCTTTATCCAATTTTTCTTTTACTTCACGCACTGCTTCTTTTTTAGCAACAACATGAAGAATGTGAACCTCAGCATCAACTGCTTTTGCGGTTACCAGTGCATGCTCAAAAGCACTGTCGGCAACCTCAGAAAAATCATAAGGTACAAGTAGCTTTTTCTTTGTCATAAGGGAATTGGTTTTTCTGGTTTTAATTTTTTGCAAATCTATTGCTTTTACGCAATTGGGGCATTAAGATACTGATAATTAATTTAGGCTAAGAGATTATTGCGGCTTTTTTTTGTTTTAATCCATGCGTGAACCAGTATAGCCAGTATGATAATTGCCCCTCCAAGGTAGAAACCATCACTCATTTTTTCTTTGTTGGTTTGGTTTACATAGTCTAGTATCAAGGCAATAATAATGGTATACACCGGCTCAAGGTTTACGCTGATACTCACGGTAAATGGGGTTACAAATTTCATAACCCAGATACTTGCCATAAAAGCAAACGTGGTACAAATAGTTGCCAGAATAATGAGATAAACCCAATCAATACCTGCTACAGCAAAAGTTTCTTTTGTGAGTTCTCCGTTATAAAGCAGGAAAACGGTGGCGGTTAAAAAACCACCCAGCATTTCATATTGCGTAATAATGCGTGATGACATGGTTTTTACATATAGGCCGTTAAGCACATTAAAAAGTGCTGAGAAAAAGGCTGACAATAAACCAATGAGAATGCCCAGTGTATAAGAGGTTTCAAAACCAAAAATCACCATAACACCTGCTGACACGGCAATACTTAAAATGAATTCACTGAAAAAATAACGCCGCTTAAAAATGAGTGGTTCAAGAAAAGAGGTAAACAAGGTAGCGGCAGACATACACACCACGGCAATGGATACCGTACTGATTTTTATTGCAAGAAAAAAAGTGACCCAATGTAATCCCACAATCACACCGGTACCTAATAACCACAGGGCTTGCTTTGGGCTAACAAATTTTTTCTCACGCACTATTAATCCCATAATGAGCATAGAAAGAAATGCTATGCCCGTTCTGAAAAAAGTAATTTCATTGGCGTTTAAATTGATCAAACTGCCCAATATGCCGGTAAAACCCCAAATGAGAACAATGAAGTGAAGGAAAACCTGATATTTTAATGTTGACTGAATAAAAAAAGCCGGTCATCAATTGACAACCGGCCACAAAAGTATCATTTTGAAAACGAAGTACTATTTAATCGCTTCTTTTTTAGCTTGAATTCCGCTAACTACCCCTTCTTGCTCTTTGATCTCTGCTTTTTTAGATTCCTGATTTTTCTTTGACTCTTCAATCAGTTTTTCATTTTCAGCAATTTTCGCTTTGTAATCTTCAATCTCTTTTTCTTTTTTCGCCTGATCTGATTCCAGGTCAGCCAGTTCTTTTTGTTTTTGTTTAAGCACTTCTTCAGCCGCTTTGATTTCATCATCCACGGCGGCTTTTGCGGCTTTTACCCCAAATTTAGTCAGCCTGTCTTTCATGTAACTGAATTGTTGTCCGTGTTCACCTGAACTCATAAAAGCACCTCCCAAATCAATGGCAATAGACACATTGCATCCACCTTCAGCGTTTGCTTCAATCATTGCGTATACATCAAATGAATTTGGGCCCATGTCTTTGATTGAACAATCATCAACAAAAATGTATCCTTTGGTGCTGTATTTTCCTTTCCAGTCTTTTAACTCTTCTTTGAGAGAATTTTCAACTTGCTTTTCATTTGCGTAAGGAATGGTGATCAGAAAACCATTTTTTGAGCCGTCAATGTTTACGCTGCGCTCATCAACTTGTACTTGTGCGTTAGAACTCAATGCTAGCGAAACCGCAACCAGAGTAAATATTTTTTTCATAAGATTTTTTTTTTTGGAAGATTCTAAAGTTACAAATTTCTGTTTACCAAACAAGGATTGTGCCGCATGAAAATTATTCACTCAACCAAGCGGTGAGATTTAATTGCATTACCCAAGGGTTGCTTTGTGAACAACAGTATAACCACCAACAACAAGGCTCCGTAGGTAACAATTTTATAATGATCGTAATACATTCCAAATGACCCCACCAGCAAATTAAGATTGAAGCATAAATACACCATGATTAAAAGGCAAAACTGCCAGCGATATTTTTTTATTCCTTCAATCATGATGAGATAAAGAATGTAACTAAATGCCGGCATGGATAATAAAAAAGCATAGTGTTGCTGATGCGGAAAAATTAGCGGAATTATCAACATGATATAGGCAGCCTCTTTCCATCGTTTCAATTTATTATTCTCAGGTTTGAAAAATTTTAAGCGCGTAACGGCTATGGTGGAAAGCACCAAGGCTAACCGAATGAGGTTAAGCACCCAAAATACTTTTTCAGAAGATAGATTAAACATATTTCTGCGCAAAGGCAGCGCATGTGTATCAGGTACCGTTTCCATGCATAAAGTTGGTATCAGCGTGCTTAAGCCATGAAAGCTGCGCTCATCTGTATCAATAGTATGTTTTGTTTGCGTTGGGTTAATGAGTTGCCACCAGTCGTGCATCAAAAGCACATATTGATGGTACTCAACCGCCGTGAGCGGAATTAAAAAATAGGCAAGCACAGCCACGCACGTGTAACATGCCGCTAAAAAATATCCTCTGAAAATTAAATAGGGAATAAATACTAAAGGCAATAGTTTGATATTAATGCCTAAGGCAAGCAGTGCTGCACCTTTGACGTGTCTCTGATAATAGATGAGTGATAAAGATTCAAGCATGCAGTATGCCATAAAAACTGTCATTTGCCCAAGATGAAAATTATCACGAATAAACCGGAGATTAAATATGAAAATCAAACTCAGAAAAATAAATCGTGATCTTGAATTCCATTTTTCAACCTGCAACTGCCGCAGCGTAATAGCAAAAATACGCCATAGAAAAAAAAGATTCAGCGCCAGCCAAATCCAAGTAGCTGCGTAGAGCGGCAGCATTGCCAAGGGGAAAAGCAGTATGGCAAACAACTGTGAATAATAGTAGTGATACCATTCATGATATGTAAGTGTATAAATATTTTTGCCGTCAAAATAATCACGTGAAGCTTGCCAGAAAATTGAAAAGTCACCCTGTTGATTTGCCTCAATGGAAATGTAAACCAGAGCCAATAGCAGCATGATCCATTTCCGGTATTTGATTATACTTTTCACTATTCACATGTCAGTTCAAGAAATTATCATACCAAGCCTGACTTTACACATCAGGCTGAAGATTCAGGCAATACAGTAACTCACTACAAGGTTAAAAAACTGACTGAATAATTTCACTTGAGTTAATGCCATTCAGATTTAAAACAAAGCGAATTTTCTGATAGTATTTTATATCAGTAGCAAAAGAGTTTTTTAAATTATCTGATTCGTAAATTGGGAAATAAATACCAAAGCGGTCAGCCATTCTAAAACCTACGCCAACATCATATACCTCATCCATGTTGCCGGCATTGTCTTCAAATACTCCAAAATCTGCAAAAATACCGGCAAGCGGAATGTAAGGCAGATCAATAAAAATATTGGTAGTAAACATCATTTGATTGGTTGTGCCCAACCATGATACTGTTCTGAATCCACCTTGATTGTCTATGCGCTGTTGTGACCAAAGTCCGCTGGCTTCATTTCGTCCCATCATATAATACTCATAGGCTGCATCCATGGTGCCTGATTGACCGCCAAGGGCAAAACCGTAACGCGTATTGTAGCCGCCGGTGTACATTAGGTTTTTTCCAAGATAAACCCGTATTTCAATTTTCTCTTTTTTCTTTTTCCAATAGGTGATATTGTATTTTAATTCTACGTGCGCATTGAGAATAGAACTCAACGAATCAGCACCGCCATACGAGGTTGTGTTATTGAAAAAATCACCACGCAAACCTACCTGTACATTATGTATGCGTTTTGCATAACTGAATAAATAGTTGACACTGCCGTTGATGGTTTGGTTTTGATAAAGATCACCTTGCTCGTTAATATAAGTTCCATGAATTTTTAACCGCTGTTTGTAAAAAACACGTTTGGCTGATTTTCCAATGCGCATATCAAGATACGGTTGAACCGTAAAGTACATATAGTTTTTATCAGCCAAAGAATCTTGCTGCACACCTAAACCATTACCAAATGTTTTTGTGTTCACGCCCAGGGTAATCATTTTGAAATTATTTGCAGGCACCCATGAATAGTTGAAATTTGCAAAGCCCGATAAATTTTTTCTACCTATTGAAAACATGGGTGCAACAGTGTATTCAAATTTATTTTTTGGCAAGGTTTGATTGTGAAATAAAACACCAATCATAAACTTGTCATACACGTTAGCTCCCATAATTGGCGTGTACCATGCCATGGAATACTGAGGCTCATTATCACCACCCAAAAATTCCATTTTCACCGGCTCAACTTTGTGAAAAAGCCCGTCCTTTTTCCATGTATTATTGTTGCGATTCAGTTCAGGCATGCGCTGTTCACTGTCTATAGAAATTTTATCATAATTGGTGCCTTCAAAAGTGATGGTAGATTTTTTTGAGCCGGGTTCAGCCCACAGGGTAGATCTGATTTTTCCGCCTGAGATAGCATCTACACGCACAGGTCCGTCAACTTGTCCGGTATTTTTAACTGTAACAACGGTATTGCCGTTTTCCATTTTTACTTTTTTCAGCTCAAAATCAATTTGTCCGGTAGTAGGTATGATATCACTGAATAACCAAGACAAATCTTTACCTGAAGTTTTTTCAAATGCATTTTTCAAATCTTGAGGTTGGGGGTGTTTAAATTCCCACTCAGCGTAGTAAGCCTGCATGCAACTATCAAACATTGCATCACCTAAATAATCACGCAAATAAGTAAATACCAAACCGGTTTTTGAATACACAATGGCGCCATAATTTATCATAGAATAATCAGCCGAAGGAAGTTCAATTGGCTGATCAAGGCCATAACAGGCAGACATAGAATACGTGATGTCATTGAGATCATGATGAGATAAATGTTCAAGGTGCACTTTATCAGCCATACCCATCATCATATCAGACAAGCGTTGATTTTTAGGATATTTAGTTTCAATGTATCTGATTTCATTGAGGGTATTTAATCCTTCATCCATCCAGCCGTGGTCACGTTCATTAGAACCTAACTGGCCATAAAACCAGTTGTGACCAACTTCATGCACAATAACAATTTCAAGTTCTTCTTTTGAACCGGCGTTGCCAATCACGGTTATGTTTGGATATTCCATTCCCCCGCCCGCGCTAATGGTGCCGTCAACAGCAGTGACATTGTTGTAAGGGTAATCACCATTCCAAAGAGAATAATAATACGTGCCGTCATGTAAATACTCCAGCGCGTCTTTCCAAAGCGCGTGATGATGCGTAACAAACATGGCCCACGTGGTAACTTTACGATGGCTGTGTGGCAATTCTACTTCACCTTTTAATACTTCAAAACGTTTGTCAGCAAACCAGGCAAAATCATGCACATTTTTTTGCGTGAAGCGTATGGTTTTCATTTTTTCAGATGATTCAGGAAAATCAGTTGATCCACCTGTCATAGTTTTTCTGTCTTTAAATTCTCCGTTTTTATATTTTTCTTCCGTGCGTTTTGCTAATGAGTCAAGAAAGCGGATTTCAGATTCAGTTCGCAAATCACCGGTTGCACCCACCACATAATTTTCAGGCACCGTAATGCTCACGTCAAAACTACCATACTCACTGTAAAATTCACCTTGGGTAAGATAGGGCATTTGATGCCAACCATTCTGATCAAACACCGCCGGTTTAGGATACCATTGCGTAATTTGATATGATTCTCCCACGTGTCCCAATCTTGAAATATCACCTGAAGGAATTTTCACTTTGAAGGGTGTTGTTACCACAATGGTTTCACCCGGTTTTAATACGGCGTTTAAATTCACTTTACAAATGTCAGGATGCTCAGCGTCATACTCCCATTTCACATCTTCACCATTAACCTGAAAGTTTAGTGAATCAATGTATCCTTTGTCATCATCACTTGCAAATTCAAGCCCCATGTCATTCATGTTGTACAACTGTTTTGCCAAGGCTGTTTTATTATCACGATAGGCATTGGGCCAAATATGAATGTATAAAAAATCAAGAGCCAAACCAGAATTGTTTGTGTACTCAAATTTTTCAAAACCAGATAAGGTATGGTTTTGATCATTCAGCGCAACGGTAATAGTATAATTCACCTCTTGCTGAAAATAATTTTGTGCAGATGCAGCAAGCGTTGCAGTAGAAAAGAGAAATGCTAATGCGGTGTTTTTTATCATGTGATATGGGTTTTTTATGCTGTTATAATTTACAAGTCAACAATAAATCAGCGGCAAGTTAATTATATTTACTCAGAAAAAAGCAAACCCTTACACTGACGGAAAATAGAGATGACAAAGTATTTGAACTTGCTTACAACATTATTGCCTGTGCTTTGTTTTACATCTTGTATAATAACCCAACAAGAAAAATTAATCATGCACGACACCACAAAACACAGCTACACCAACGCCCTGATTCATGAAACCAGTCCCTATCTTTTACAACACGCGCACAACCCGGTTAACTGGCTGCCTTGGGGTGATGCGGCATTTGAGAAAGCCAAAACAGAAAATAAACTGATACTGGTAAGCATTGGTTATTCATCATGCCACTGGTGTCATGTAATGGAGCATGAAAGTTTTGAAGATACTGCGGTTGCTTCGCTCATGAATGAATATTTTGTATGCATTAAAGTTGACCGTGAAGAACGCCCTGACGTTGACCAAGTGTACATGACGGCAGTACAATTGATGACACGCAGCGGAGGTTGGCCTTTGAACTGTTTTACTTTGCCTGATGGCCGGCCTGTTTATGGTGGTACCTATTTTCAAAAAGAACAGTGGATACAAGTGTTGCAAAATCTTCATTTTACCTGGCAGCAAGACAAAAAAAGAATGATTGAGTATGCAGAAAATCTTGCTGAAGGAATAATATCTTCAGAATTAATTAGCGTGAAAAAAACCGGCATTGAAATTTCAACTGAAAAGACAGATGAAATGATCATAAACTGGAAACGCAGCTTTGATACCCTGCGCGGTGGTGCCAATTTTGCACCCAAATTTCCCATGCCAAATAATTACGAGTTTTTAATGCAATATGCCTGGCATACCGAGGATGACACCGTGATGCAACAGGTTGATTTGACTTTGCAAAAAATGGCCTTGGGCGGCATTTATGATCAGATTGGCGGAGGCTTTGCGCGATACTCAGTAGACAGTTTTTGGAAAGTGCCGCATTTTGAGAAAATGTTGTATGACAATGCACAATTAATTTCTCTCTACGCCAAAGCTTACCAACGTTCAAAAAATCTTTTATATGAACATGTAGTTTATCAAACCATACAGTGGCTGCAGCGTGAAATGAAAGATGCAAGCGGCGCCTATTACGCTGCCCTTGATGCTGACAGTGAAGGTGAAGAAGGAAAATATTACGTGTGGACTGAAGAAGAAATGAAACTTGTTTTAGGTGATGATTTTGATTTGGCTGCAAGATATTATGCCGTGCAGCCAAGTGAAAAATGGGAAGGTCATTACATTCTTGTCCGCAAAGAAAATGATAGCGTCTTTGCAGAAAAAGAAAATATTACGGTAACAGAATTGTCTCATAAAATACAGTCAATAAATAATAGCCTGCTTGAAGCGCGCAATAAACGTGTACGCCCGGGACTTGATGATAAATGCATTACCAGTTGGAACGCACTTGCCGTTATTGGCTTTTCTGATGCGTACCAAAGTTTTGGTGAAAAAACATTTTTGAACATGGCTATTGAAACCGGAAACTGGATTGTAAAAAAACAAATGAAAAAAGATGGTCAGCTTTTTCACACCTATCAAAAAGGAGAAACAAAAATAGAAGGCTTTTTAGATGATTATGCATTTGCCGCACAAGCATTTATTAAGCTGTATGAATGTACGTATGATATACGCTGGATTGAACATGCACAGACCCTAGTGCATTATGCTGACGCACATTTTTTTGACAGCACCGGGGGCATGTATTTTTATACTTCAGACAAAACAAAAGATTTGTTTGCCCGCAAAATGGAATTGTCAGACAACGTAATTCCTTCAAGCAATTCAACCATGGCACGTGTACTTTTTGCGTTGGGTACCTTACTTGATAATGACACCTATATTCAACGCGCAAAACAAATGTTACTGAATGTTTATGATGGCATGGAAACCTACGGATCAGCCTACTCAAACTGGGGAATACTTGCTATGCATTTTTCATATCCCTATTATCAAATTGCCATTACCGGTCCCGGGTATGAGGGCTATACGCTTGAACTGAATGAGCGGTATGTACCTAATAAAATTCTGCTTGGTGGTGAGAAAGAAAATTTGCCCTTGCTTGAGGGTAAGTGTGGAGAGGTGACGTTGGTTTATGTTTGTGTGGGTAAAACATGCATGTCTCCTTCCTCACCCTCGGTCCCTCTCCAAAGGAGAGGGATGCCATAGAGTGGGGGCTTTTTTGAGCTGTGCTCAAAAGTTGCAATTGGCACTTTTGTGAGCGGTGCTCACTTGGTGTGTGTGGAATACTCTTTGGTGAGCTGTGCTCACACGTTGTTATGAAGGCTAGTTTCGCAGGGCTCAACAGTTGTGGGTAGATGCTCCTTGGTTAGCGGTGCACAGAAAGTGTGGGTGAGATACTGACTTTTTCACTTTTCCATAGGGTGATGTTGTGTGATGAAATGCGGTCAGAATTTTTGCATCAACATGAACGGTTGCCGGTGATTTATTTCTTCATATAATCTTGCCATTTTACAAGCACGTATTTGGATTTACCTTGTTCGGTTTTTTTCAAATATCCAAATTCAAAACAGAATAAGTAAACATCACCTTTTTGGTTTTTCCAGTAGTTGGTGAAAAAATTTGGATTGAATCCTTCCTTTTCTAAATCTTCTTTTCTGACAACGGCTTTGCCTGCTTTATTGAATTTTGATAAAATTCTTCTGTTGGTTTTTAAATGATCATCCACAATTTTAAAGCGTGATTTTTCTTTTGCTTTATTTTTTTCATAATGAAAAGCAGATTTGCAATAATCACTACAAAATATTTTATCTATTCTTCCTTCAAAAGAATCTTTACATTGAATACATTTTCTTTTTTGCATTGTTGAAGACATGATTTAAAGCTAGCTGCTTTTTTTGTTTTGTAGCAACCACTACCCGTTGCATTATACGGATAAATATACGGCTATTTTTTGTTTCTGTCTTTTTTTAACGCACGTTTGCCTCATGAAGCCAACACCATACGGACACATATCACTCAAAAATATTTTAGTTGACGGAGAAGCTAAAATAGGATTAAAATTCAACGGTTCAGCACAACTCATTCCGGTACTAGAATCTATACCCAATGTCAGTTACAGTAATACTTTTCAGATGTTCTACCTGCCCGCAGGTAAAGAAACCATTGGTCTTGTTTTCAAATCTCTGAAAGGTAAGGCGTGGATAAACGGCTCCGGTTTTTTTACCAAAAAATCTAGCGGCAAACAAGCTGAAGTTGCAGACATGTCAAAAATCCGAAAAAAATATGAGTCGGAAGAAATTTCATCGCTGGTTCCAATTGAATATGTTGAGAAATTAGAGAATAAAATGTATTCATTTAATACAGCAAAAACATACCTCTGCTGTTTCAGTATTTTTATGCAGCAGTTTAAGAATATTCCGCTCATGGAAATTTCTGAAGAAGATATACTGAGTTACATGAATCAGTTGGTGCGCAGCGGAAAATCATCTACTTATATCAATCAAATGATCAATAGCATAAAGTTCTATTATGAAAATGTGATGGGCATGCCTAACCGTTTTTATATGATAGACCGGCCTGAGAAAGTAGAAAAACTTCCCAAAGTACTCAGCAAATCAGAAGTACAGAAGATTATTGCGCACACGGCAAACATCAAACATAAATGCATTGTATCTCTGCTCTACTCGGCAGGTTTGCGCAGGCAAGAATTGCTCGATATGAAAATTACAGACATTGATTCAGCCAGGATGATGATTAGAGTAAATCAGGGCAAGGGAAAAAAAGATCGGTACACGGTTTTAAGTACAACGCTACTTGACGACTTACGCGCATATTTCAAAGAATGGCGACCGAAAGAATACTTATTTGAAGGCATAAGCGGTGAAAAATATACAGCCAGTAGTGTGAGATCAATTATTGTTGGTGCGGCAAAAAGGGCAAAAATATGGAAAACCGTTACACCACATATGCTGCGTCACAGTTTTGCCACTCACCTGCTTGAAGCAGGCACAGATATACGCTACATTCAAACACTATTAGGTCATGCAAGTACCAAAACAACGGAGGTTTACACACAGGTAACCCTTGTCAATGTGCAGCAGATTAAGAGTCCGCTGGATTTTTAATTCCAAAAAAAATTAGTGTCATGACATTCAAAACCTTTATGCAACATATTTCCATTAAAATTTCTTTGGTCAATATTTGTTTCAAGTTCCATTTTAAGTTAACTTTGTTATAGTGATTTATGGAACAAATTCGAGAGCTCGTTTTCTATAAACATCATTTTCATACTTTCTTCGATGCACAGACATCAAAAATAAGAGACAAAATTGATTATGTTTTGTTTGTGTTAACGCATACAGAAAGAATTCCCGAAAAATATCTAAAACACATGGAAGGAACAAAGGGACTCTATGAAGTACGAATTGAATTAGGTGGGAACATTTTTAGAATATTTTGCTGTTTTGATGAGGGAAAATAAGTTGTGCTTTTCAATAATTTTCAAAAGAAAACCAAAAAAAACCCGAAACAGGAAATTGACGCAGCTCTTACATTAATGCAAGCATACTTTAACGAAAAGACAAAGGACTATGAAAAAGGTGAAAAATAAAAACATAACGACTTTTGAAGAACACTTAGAGAAGTATCGGGGAAAAAGAGGCTCCAAAAAACGGACTGAATTTGAAATTAGAGCAAAAGCTTTTTTAATTGGTGAGGTGATCAAAGAAGAGCGCAGACTTGCGAAAATGACACAGGAACAACTTGCAGAAAAAGTAGGCGCGAAAAAAAGTTTCATTTCAAGAATCGAAAATGGTAAGTCGGACATTCAGTTGTCTACGTTGTACCGCTTGCTTGAATTTGGACTTGGAAAAAAAATAGAATTTGTAATTCACTAGACATAAAAAGCATTGTATAACAGCTAAGAATGCCATTATAAGGAGTAATTCAAGTAAGACTAATTTTAAGGAGCTTAAAACCTATTTATGGTAGAATCATTGCTAACAAGCCAAACATCTAAGATATTACTACAAAGAATTAATACATTAAATTCCTATTACACATTAGACAATAAAGACATAAATTCAATACCTTTACAAAAGTGTTCCCCCCAGAAGCGTAGACCAAAGACCACCCCCTCCCCACCAACAGACCCAAAAACGGAAGACATTCTTCCTTCTCCTTTGACCCAACCCCCCCCCTTTTTCCCGACACTCCTGGCCCGACCCAAATGGTTTTAAAAATTTTTGCCACCGCACATTTTAAAAAATAATTTTAGCCAGCCGCACATCGGCACATTTGCAAAACCGCACAAGCCGACACACAACCCAAGTTTTGCAAAAGAGCCAATCCCCCACCCTTATAAGATTTTTATCTCGTTGAATATCAATGATGTAAAATATTCTGTAAAAAATCTTAGAAATAATTTGTATAGTTAGGATTCCTTACTATATTTGCGGCGGCAATAATGCCAAACAACAATAAAATACATAAAAAATGGCAAAATCAATTTTCTATCACGCAGGATGTCCTGTATGTGTGAGTGCAGAGCACGACATCGTTAACCTAATTGGAGCAACTAATGTAGAAATCGTTCACATTGGCGAAGACCGTAACCGAATTGCAGAAGCGGAAAAAGCAGGTGTAAAATCTGTTCCAGCATTGCTAACACCAAACGGTAATGTGTTACACATCAACTTTGGTGCATCTATGACCGATGTAAAAGGTTAAAAAATTTCACCCAACAAGTTAGGAGTCCTAATTTTATTTGGGGCTTCTGACTTTATTTCAAACAATTAAATTTTAAAAAAATGAAACAAATATTTCTTCTTCTCGGACTTTCTCTTTTCGCAGTTCAAAGCTTTGCTTGCGACAAATGCGGTAACTACAACAATGATGATTTCCAAATCAAAAAAGTAAGCGTAAAACACTCACCTGAAATTGGTGCAACCATTTGGGAAATTACCGTAAAAGGAACGGCAGGAAAAACCACGCCAACACCAGTAGGTCAACTCAATGGAGCACCTGTTTTGGGGCACGTTTTCCCAACTTCCTCGAAGCCAACTGATGTTGGCTTTGGCGATACTGACGGAATCGTGGCTTTAGCCCTTACATCACATCCTGACTTTGACGACACACCTCTTTGGGACGAAAACTCAGACCGCAATTTTGCCAATGACGGAATTGTTTGGCATCCGCATTGGGTAATCTTAACAGAAGACAAGCGAGTTGAAGGTGGCTTAGCTGTAAAACAATTCGACCCAAAAGACACAACAGTCGTTTCACCTCCAACTAACCCTGGAATGCCAATGTATATGGATTCCCCCGGCTTTCAGGTTATCACAAAAGGAAATACAATAAGAGTAGTTGTTCCCGATTATCGAATAAACAACAAAACGGATTTTTCCTTTGACGGTGTTGCAGCCTTTATGCAAGTAAATACAGGCGGTGATGGTGGACACGGTGGCGGAGACAAACCAATGCTTGGCGTTTACAAAGTGTATTCGGTAGCTAGTGGTAATTTATCCTTACCATACAAAGTAAAATAACACAAGAAAATGGAAATTTCAGTTTACGATACGGTCTTTAAAAAAGAAGATGGAACGCTACTTAAATTTGACATACTTGTTCCATCAAGTTTTACTGACTTAGAGAAAATTTACGAGTTCGGTAATTCCTTTTTAAAAGCTGAAAATATTAGTGCCACTAACCTCATAAGTGCTGATGAATGTGCTTTTTGTCATATAGAAGTAGCTACTAAAGCGATTGAAAATGATATAAGGCAAAAGGGGTATTCAATTTTTAAGCACTGGGGATTCGAACCTTTAGTAAAATAAGCCAACTAATTTTGCCTTGTAAAGTTAGGAATCCTATCTTTACAAGGTTTTTATTCTCAACAAAATGAAACAAATAAACATATTGATTGCCATTGTCCTGTTACTAGGAATAACAACAATGGCACAATCAAACATCAAAACAGAAATAAAAATGAAAGTAGCAGTTTGGGACACCTATGTAACAAAAAGATGGTAGCATAATGCACTTTCGACATTATTGCACCCGAAGAAATTAAAGATACTACCATAATTTACGGTTATGGTAGAGAATATTTAAAAACCAAAGGACAAGAAGGTCAACCCTTAACATCAAAAGAATGTAGATTCTGCCACATCGAAACAGTGCGACCCCTATGGGAAGCTGAAATCAAACAAAAAGGGTATTTCATTATTGAAATGGAAAACTGTAAATGAAGAAAGTCATCACAAACCGAATGGACATTATGAAGAAATCATCTTTTCACTTAACGGAGCAAAACCAAAAAATTGAAAGTCGCATTGTTGTGGCTTTGGAACGAATTTCTGAAGCATTCAGAGTATTACTTTGGAATGAAAGCAAAGAAAACTCATTAAGTCCGATACAAATTCAAATTTTAATTTTCATATACTTCCACTCGCTGGAAAAGTGTAAAGTAGGATATTTGGCTGATGAGTTCAATATGACAAAAGCTACAATAAGCGATAGCGTAAAAATTTTGCTTTCAAAAGAATTAGTAACCAAGGAGACTGACCCCATTGATACTAGGAGTTTTTCGCTATCACTCACAAACGAAGGAAAAAAAATAGCAAAGAAGGCATCATTATTTGCTTCATCAATAGAACAACCCATTGAAAAACTGACACAGGAACAAAAAACAATAATGCTTAATGGATTGCTGAAATTGATTTATGACCTAAACAAATCAGGCATCATCACTATTCAAAGAATGTGTTTTACTTGCTCTAACTATCAACTTGAAAAAGGTGTTCACTACTGCAAACTTTTGAAAAGTCAACTTGCCGAAAACGAATTGAGAATAGATTGTCCGGAACACAAATTGCAGCTATGAGTTTAATTGTTGAAAATTTAGCCAATATTAAACTACGAATAAAAAATGCAGCCGAATTTTCAGGCAGAAACTTCAATGATATTAAACTTCTATTAGCAACTAAAACTGTTTCGGCTCAAAATATTATTACAGCAATTGAAACAGGAGAAACCTTAATTGGAGAGAATAAAATACAAGAGCTAAAAGATAAATATGAAGAACTGAAAAATACTCCACACCAAACCCATTTCATAGGACATCTTCAAACCAACAAAATCAAGGAAGTTATAAAATATGCTGACTGCATACAATCGATTGACAGAATTGAATTAGCTGAAAAATTGCAAAAGAGATTGGAATTTGAAAATAGAACCTTGGATGTTTTTATCCAAGTTAACACCTCTTATGAAGCAAGTAAGTTTGGTGTTTCACCCGAAAATACTTTGACTTTTGCTCAACAAGTTAAACAACTTGACAGACTAAATATTAAAGGTTTAATGACCATCGGACTTTTTCTGCGGAAACAGAAAAGTTCGCAAGTGCTTTCAATTACTAAAGAACATTCAGATACGAATGTTAGAAAAAGACTTACCTGTTTACGATTTATCAATGGGAATGAGTAACGATTTAGAAACAGCCATTGAAGAAGGCTCAACGATTATTCGTGTTGGAACTGCAATATTTGGCAGACGACCTTATCCAGACAGCTATTATTGGAATGACAACAAAGAAGCCAACCCACAGTTGTAAGCACATTTGCAATTCACACAAGCCAATGCTCAATCCAAAAATTGCAAAAGAGCTTCCACCTTTCCCGACCGAAAAATTATTTTTTAAAATTTCCTTCCCTTTTAAAATTTTTAAACCCGCCAACCCTCAGCCGACACAAAAGCAGTAAACGGCCAGCAAAACACTTATCAGACCTTATTTCCAAGACACTGAAGACAGAACGCCAGCTGGTAATCGAGTAGCCCGCCCTACTCCCAAATGGGAATAGGGTTAGGCTCTCACACCACCGTACAAGCGGGTCTCGCATACGGCGGTTCGTAAAGAGATGGGTTTAGATTAAAATAAACATCCAACAAAGAATCGTAGCCTTTTTGTTTTAAGCGTTTCAGCGTAATTGTAGTGATCAAGATAGGGCTTTGTGCAACTGCCCAACCACCTTTTCTCGTTCTGCTCCACGCGTAAGCGTGATCGTGGTCAATTCCTAAACGAATAAAATTCTTTCTCTTTCGCTCTGGTTTTTTCCAATCGTGCCAAATGCAATAGCGAAGACGATTTCTTAACCACGAATCAGCGTCACGCAATTTTCCATGAATACTGGTACCTCGAAAATAATTGAGCCATCCTCGTTGTACTTCATTTATTTTGAAATGCGTTCTGCAAATGTGAGTGGTGAAGTTTTTCGGGTGATTGATTTTAGTTTTGTTTAAGTCTGGATCCATGCTTTTTCATCTACCGTCAATTGATATTTACCTTTGTCGCCTTTGATGTAAGTTGGTACAAAACGAAATCCAAGCATTGAAAATTGAACGGGTTTTTTGATGCCGCTTTTTCTTCATTGATAGTGAGGCGGAGTTTTGTTTTTAAAACTGAGCTACTTCCTTCTTCACTGATTTTGCTTGTGTTGCGGTTTTGGTAAAGATGCTAAAGTCGTCGGCGTATCTTACAAATTTTAATCCTTTTGTTTAGTTCTTTGTCCAACTCGTGGAGCAAAATGTTTGACAAAAGTGGACTCAGCGGACTTCCCTGTGGAACTCCTTTTCTGCGTTTGTAAAGTTTGCCCTTGATTTGTATAGGCGCTCTTAACCACTTGCGGATTAATGCAAGTGTACTTCTGCATTTTACTTTTTGGTAAATTAAATTTAGTAAAGGCAGTGATCAACTTCATCAAAGAAATTTTTCAAATCTACATCAACAATATACTGAAATCCGTCGTGGATATTTTGCCACGCTTTGCCTACTGCATTACGTGCATTTTTATTTGGACGAAATCCATAACTGTCTTTGTGAAAATCTTTCTCAAACAAAGGCATTATCACTTTGAAACCGCTTGCTGGAGCAGTCTCTCTGTGGTGGTTGGTATTCCTAACAAACGTGTTTTCCGTTTGACTTTGGAATCTCAACCCCAAGAATGGGTTTTGATTTGTACGCTCCTTTTTCAATTCTTCAAGTAAAGAAAGTTTTTGCTCACGGAATTTATCCGTCAGCTTTTCTGTCGGGATTTTATCCATGCCAGCACTTCCTCCATTTTTCACTATTTGTTGTAGTGCTTTTGAAGATTGTAAGGATGTACAACTTGTGCAATCATTCTTGGTTTATTTTGTTCTTTTCCTGCTTTCGTTTTCGGTGGCTATGAAATAAATTTCAGTCCATTCAAAATTGAAAACCTATTTACGTTCAGTCCTTCCTTCTTTTGTGAGACCATCTGTGTTTTTCCAATTTTTCGCACAGCTCGTTGCTTAAAGTACTATGACCTCTGCTGACTTCTTCATCGCTAACTCGTAGCATTGAAGACCTCCCCCGGTAAGAGCGTGTTCCTTCCGTCGATTCCTGTTACATCTACTAATTAAAATTTCTTGTGTTCTTTGGACTTCACAATGGTGTGCTTGCTCATCCATTTAATTAGCCTCTTATGTACTTCATGTTCTTCAGTACCAACTTTTGCAGGCTCGCTTCCTTCAGTGCTGAGATCACTCTCAACCACCTTGCGACTTGCTAAATTTTCGAACGTTACTTCCGCAATTAAGGAACTTTCATCCTCTGGAACTTTTCACCCACCGTTTGCTTTTCTGAAATTTAATTTGCACTTTAAACTTTTTGAATAGCTTGCGGGTGCGCTACCGCTCATGCGGGGCGCACACAGCGGTTTGGCGTAATGGCGGGTGACGTGCTTCGTAGAAACATTTTTGCTATATTTGAAGTGTGTTCTTCGTATGAACATTTGTGGTAAAATCCGCCACTACGCCAAGCCGCAAAACGTTAGGGGTGCAAGCAATGAAGCCAATCAAATCAGCAAAATGACTTGTTTAATTCACTGGAAATTGCC